>JBCDLT010000043.1:0-53082 GCA_038745065.1 Pseudomonadota bacterium
CCGTAAAAATCGGGTGAGATCGCCCCGTCATAGATAACGTCACAGCGGTCCGGATCGTAGGCTGCCGCCTGCGCTGCGCCATTGACCGGCGCCTCGATCACCTCGTGATAGGCGATGACATAGGGGATTTCGGCCCCGCCGGGCACTTCGGCGCGCGCAACGTCGGAGCGCGCCCCATCGGCCCCGATCACAAGGCGGGTGGGCAGGGTCATTTCCTTGCCGCTTTGTTTATCCCGGTAGACGACTTTCGTCCCGGCATCGTCTCGCTCGACGCGCAGGAAAGTGCCTGTGCGCCGATAGGCGCCGGCCCTGCCGGCCCGCTCGCGCAGAAAGGCGTCGAAATCCTCACGATCGACCATGCCGACGAAGCCGTTTTCGATCGGAATGTCGACGGTCCGATGGGTCGGCGAAATCATGCGCGCCGTGCGGATGCGGGCGACCAGCAGGTGATCGGGAATGTCGAAGTCTGCAATCAGCCGCGGCGGGATTGCACCGCCGCAGGGTTTGATTCGCCCTTCCCTGTCGATCAGCGCCACTTTCGCGCCGTTGCGTGCCATCTGTTCCGCCGCGGTCGCGCCCGACGGTCCTCCTCCGATAACGACGGCATCGAATTCCATGGTCATTCTCCCGGTACGAGGCGGATCGGCTGGACCGGACGCGGATGTGGTCCGAGCACAGCGATTGCGATAAAGGCCGACAGCAGGAACAGTGAGGCTTCGGCCAGGAAAACACTGCCAAAGGCGAGAGCCGGATCGTTGAAGAACGGCCGCATGATATCGACGCCGGCGGCGCCCGCCAGGCCGCCGAAGCCGGCGGCGATCGCCTGCGCGGCACCCCACAATCCCATACGGGTCCCTTCGCGCGAGGCCCGCCCGGTGCCGGCGAGCGTCATCATGGAACCGATGGCCGCAACGGCAAACGCGCCGTTTGAGACACCGAGCGCCACCACGGCCGGCACAAGCAAATCGTAGAGACCGGCCTGACCGATCCAGGCGATCGCGCCGAGCGAGGCGGCAGATGCCAGACATCCGCTGACCACCCAGAATCGCAGCGATCCCAGGCGCAGGCCGCTGGCGGCGATACCAACAATCAGCATGCCGACGAAAACGCCGCCGTTCTGGGCACCGGACAGCGTGGTCGACTGGCCCGGCGTAAAGCCGAACACAAGCCCGGCATAGGGTTCCAGGATCAGTTCCTGCATGAAGTAGGCGGTCATCGACAGAAACACGAAAATGGTAAAATTGCGCGCCGGCGGCTCCGCCCAGATTTCGGCAAGGCCCTGCCGGAACGGCACCGGCGTGTCGCGGGCTTCAACCGGTTTGTCCGTCGGCTGTTCGACACCCCAGACTGCCACCATCGTGACGAGCAGCGCACCGATGGCGACACATACGACGATGCGCATCAGGAGCGCCGGCGAGTAGGGTTCGAGGAGCATGCCGACGACACCGGCCGTGATCGCGATGCCGGCGATCATCATCAGCCACGTGATCATGGCAGCTGCCGCCCGCCGCCGCGGTTCGGTCGCCGTGGCAAGCAAGGCAAGCAAAGACGTGCCCGACGCCCCGACGCCCAGCCCGATCAGCGCATAGGCAAGAACCGAGACCGCGAGGCCGGCGGCGACATCCACTTCCATGAGGATCACGCCAAGTGCAGCGCCGATGCCGCCCACGCCCAGCACGGCCATCCCGCCGACGATCCAGGGTGTCCGCCGCCCTCCCCGGTCGGACCGGAAACCCCAGTTCGGCCGCGTGATCTGCACGGCGTAGTGAAAGGCGACGAGGCATCCCGGCAACACGGCCGGCAAGGCAAGTTCGACGACCATCAGGCGGTTGAGGGTCGACGTGGTCAGCACCACGACCGCGCCGAGCGCCGCCTGAACCAGACCCAGGCGGACAATGGATACCCAGGAAAGCGTCATGGCAGGGCCTCCATCGAGCGCAGGGCAAACGCGGTGATCATCATGCCGGACACGTAAAGCAGCACCCCTGTTCCGTTATACCAGGGCGCGCGTGCCTTCGGATCGGAGAGCAGAACCCGCATGGCCAGAACCTGCAGGCCCAGTGCGACCGCCACGGCGGCGCCGTGATAGGGCCGGTCCCAATGGAACAGGAGCAGGACGACCACGACTTGCGGAACAGCCATGATCCAGCATGCCAGCCGGGCCGCGCGTTCCGGCCCGAGCGTGACCGGCAGGGACCGGATACCGGTTGCCCGGTCGCCAGCCAGTGCCTTGAAATCGTTGAGCGTCATGATGCCATGCGCGCCAAGCGCATAAAGTGCGGCCATGATCACGATCGGGATCGACGGTGCGGCATTTGCCAGAACGGCCGCACCGGTAAACCACGGCAGGCCCTCGTAGCACAGGCCGACAAGGCCGGGACCGGCCCAGCCGGACCGCTTCAGCCGAACCGGTTCGGCCGAATAGGCCCAGGCGCACAGGACGGCAACGCACGTGGCGGCAAAGCCCCACGGACCGAGCGCCGCGCCGAGCGCCAGCCCGGCCAGCGACATGACGATGGCGATCCATAATCCCCACCGGCCCGGGATCCTTCCCGACGGAATCGGCCGATGCGGTTCGTTGATGGCGTCCACATGCCGGTCGCACCAGTCATTGATCGCCTGGCTCATGCCGCAAACCACGGGTCCGGCAAGCAGCAGCCCCAGGGCAAATCGCACCGGTTCTTCAGTAATCGGCACGCCTGACGAAACGGCACCGCAGGCAAACGCCCACACCGGCGGGAACCAGGTGATCGGCTTGATCAGCTCAAGCATGGCCCCTGGATGCGGCACGCGCGATATCTGTAAATTCTCTTGTACAGACATGGTGTCAATTGAACACGACACGCACTGTCAAGGCAAGCCGATAGTGAGCCAAAATCGTAGAATTTATGGGGGTTGCGGCAGATCGGTTCGCAGGGCGGCCGGGCGTTTCCAAGGCCTGGAAGAAACTTGCGCAAGCAACCGCGTTACGCGGTCGCAACCTGGCGGCTGAGAGCCAAACTTATCGGATCGTCGCGCTCAGAAAGGAACGCCGCGCCGCTCCCCCACTCCGTCTTCACCCGGCTTGTTTTTCTGTCCTGGTGATCCGGGAACGGCGACCGACGTGCCCGCGAGGCTGGATCCGCCGGTCATGCCGTCGGATGACGGATTGGGAGGCGGCAAACGTCGGCTTATAGGGGATCTTGCATGCCAGAAAGGTGTTTCGGCCCAGCCCAACATCGTCACCGCACGGCTTGACCGGGCAATCCAGCGGCATCAACGCCGACGCCGGCTAGAACGGGTCTCCCTGATTGGCGCCGAAAAGACGGAACAAGGATATCAAAGTGGCGCGTTGCTATTGAGCATGCGGCCAAGAGAACGCGGATCCAGCGACCAACGTCGCCGGACGGCCCGCCAGCACGCAAGTCGATCCAATGGGATGAGGCGAATCAGGAGCGGCCTAACTTGCGTCGTCCCGGTTCAAAAGCCCGTATTTCCGCAGCTTCACATAGAGGCTCTGGCGTGACAATCCGAGCATCTCCGCGGCGGCGACGCGATTGTTGCGCGTCAGGTTGACCGCGGCCTCGATACACATCCGCTCCACAACATCCGTCGTTGCGGATACGATATCCTTCAGGCTGGTTGATCCGACCAGTTCCATGATGTTGCGTTCCGCATCGCTCGACAGGGTGAAGCCGAGATCGCGGGCGGCATCGCTGCGCGAGGAATCGCGAATGATGAATCCGAAAGTCGAACCCGGCTGATCGACCAGGCTGGTCGCCGACAATTCCACAGGAATGGTGCTGCCGAAAGCGGTCTCCAGCTTGGTCGCATAGACCCTGAGCTTGCCTGCTTGACCGGCATTTTCCAGAAGCACTTTCAAATCCACGTTGCCGCGGGTCAGATAGTCCGCGAGCGACTGGCCCTTCACGGTGTTGAGTTCGCCGAGATCGCAGAGCGCCAGGAAGCCGTTATTGGCATGCTGGATGACGCCCCGGCCGTCGGTGAACACGATGGCATCCGGGCTGTTCTCATAGATCGCGCCGAGCGCGTCTGCGATGCTGTCGCCGGCGGCAGAATTGCCTTCCTTCGGCTCGATCTGACAAAGCAGCAGCGCGTTGCCGGCGGCCCGGAACAGTCCGGACCGGATACGGACCTTCCTGCGTCCCCGGGCGGTAGACACGGCGACCGGCTTGTCCGTCTGGCGGGTGGCGGCCTTGTGGAGTGATTCCAGAAATTCGGGGTGGCGCCGATCATGGAAGTGGGCGGCGAAGTCGCTTCCGGTCAGTTTTGCCTCCGCCCCGGTCAGCAGCCGATTCGCCGCCGCATTCGCGTCGACGATACGGCCGGAATGGGCGTCGACGAAGACCAGCGCATCGCGGGTCGCCTCCATGGCCGCGTTGTAGCGGGTTTCGGAAACCCGGTACTTTTCGTAGTCCCGTTCAAGGGCGACTTGTGCCTGGACAAGTTTCTGCTGGGCTTCGGCCACCGGGCGCAAGTCGCGACCGAGCATCAAGAACATGCCCTTGCGTCCGGTCTTGTGAACGGTATAGAGGACCGGGAACTCTCCGGCGTCCTGATCGACGTGATTCAATTCAATCTGTCGGGATACTGAACGGTCCGAGCTTGTCAGGTCGTCGATTTGGCGTGCGAGTTTCGTGACGCTAATGTCGCACAAAAATTCGTTGACGTTTTTGCCTGTCCAGTGATCCAATGATCCCAAAGGATCCGTAAAGGGGTTTTGGAAGAGTGTGCGAATTTTAAGATCCGCATCCAAAGAAATGACGATGTCGGACGCGTGCGCGAGAATCGAACCCAACATATCCGGTGAAATCTGTGACACGATTTCCACGGCCCCGAAATTCGTTTCGCGCTTTGTCAAGACTCTTCCCCGGGCGTTGCGCACGGTTACACGTAGGGCATGCTCCTGGTGTCCGCGGGAACGCTGATAGGTTTCGTTTCGAGGCCACAATACGTCATGGCCTCTTTCGGATCGGTTGACATAAGATCAGCACCGACGCATTCCGAAATCTTGTCGAAGCAGTCCACGAGGCTGCCGCCCAGGATGACCGGCACGTTCGAACCGCTTCCTGACCGCACGGTTTTCACAAATTCGCGCACGGATGCAAGTCTTTTTCCGCGCGAAACCGAGATACCAACCATTGTAAATTGCTGGGACTTCATAAGCCCCGACAATTCGTAAGCGTTAATACCTATTCCGAGCTGAACCCACAGCCCGGCGCGGCGAAAACGCTCGGCGGCGACAAAGACGCCGAGCGTATGATCTTCGAATTCCGGCACGCACAGCAGGATGTTATGTCCCAAGGGCATGGTGTCGCCGCGACCCACATACCGTTCGCTGAACGTGCGGACCATTTCCTGCAGACGGGATGTCCCGACCGTTACCTCGGCAAATGTCAGATCGTCGTTGACCCAGCCGTCTCCGAGAAAGCGCGCTGCCTCCGGGATGTAACGCTCAATGATCTCCTCGACCGAAACGCCCTTGGCCACGAGTCGCGCTACGATCATGTGGCGGCGGTGCTCATCCGGATGTACCAGCGCATTGCACAGGCTTTTCAGTTCCGCCATTCGGGTCTTGGGTGGCGGTGCCTGGGCACCTGCGGCAAGCGCCGCGATTGCAACTTCGGCAAGTGTCGTGACTGCGCCCGTGCCGTTCATGTTATTGCATTCCGTTCGCGTCGCATCCTTCGGTACCAGCGTCATTTCGGTCCTCCCCAGAGCGCCCACCAAGCCGCTCCGCGCCTGTTTCGTGCCGGTCTCGGATCCGCTTCTGCGGATAAAACCGGCCGGATTATTGCGCGTAGGATCATTATTCTAATGTCACACCAGATTGACAAGGAGAATATTGGGACAGCATACCTGACCTGATTCGAAAAAATTCGACATAAGCTTTTGTTATTATGAGTATTTTTTACTAAATTGCTGGTCAGTGACCAAGTATTATTACGCATAAGTGTAAGTTTGGGTTGACAGATTTTAGGGCCAGCCTTTAGCTTTCCTGGAGAGAAAAAAACAGGGAGTCGCGCCATGCCAGGCCCCTCGGACAGGACCGAGACAGCCATAGGGCTCTACACGGCCGCCGAGCGCACTCGCCGCGACAACACGATATGGACGCAGGTCCAGGCCATTCTCGCGCCCCTGCAATTCCTTGTTTTCCTTATCTCCCTGGCGCTCGTCATTCGCTACATCCTTACCGGAAACGGCTACGATCTCGCGACCCTTTCCATCCTGATCAAGACAGGCTTCCTGTTTGCGATCATGATCACCGGGGCGATCTGGGAAAAGGTCGTCTTCGGCCAATATCTCCTGGCGCCCGCCTTCTTCTGGGAAGACGTCTTCAGCTTCATCGTCATCGCCCTGCACGCCGCCTATGTCGTCGCCCTGTTCGGCAATTGGCTTGACCCGCAGGGCCTCATGGCGCTCGCGCTCGCGGCCTATCTGGCCTATGTGATCAATGCCGGACAATTCCTGTTGAAGCTGCGTGCGGCCCGCCTGCAGGCGGAGGGACGGGCATGAACCGGCCGATCCGCCCTCCCGAAACGGCCGGATGCCGGACCGCCCCAATTCAGGCCGAACGCGGGCAGCGGGAGGTCTTTTGCGGCCTGACCAGCATCGTCTGGCTGCACCGGCGGATGCAGGATGCATTCTTTCTTGTCGTCGGATCGCGCACCTGCGCCCATCTGCTGCAATCGGCGGCCGGTGTCATGATCTTTGCCGAACCGCGTTTCGGCACCGCCATCCTCGAAGAAGCCGATCTCGCCGGCCTTGCCGACGCCCATGACGAACTCGACCGTGAAGTCGCGCGGCTGCTCGAGCGCCGGCCCGATATCCGCCAGGTCTTCCTGGTCGGCTCCTGTCCGTCGGAAGTCATCAAGCTCGACCTGTCGAAGGCCGCCGACCGGCTCACCCGTTTGCATGCGCCGAACGTTCGGGTTCTGAGCTTTTCCGGATCCGGCATCGAAACCACCTTCACCCAGGGCGAAGACGCGTGTCTTGCGGCGATGGTCAGCGAACTCGAGGCAACCGACGAGGAAAACCTGCTGGTTGCCGGCGCCTTGCCGGACGTGGTGGAAGATCAATTGCTCGGCCTGCTGCGGGACATGGGCATCGCCGATGTCGCAACGTTGCCGGGCCGGCGCCGCGCCGAGCAACCCCGTATCGGACCGCGGACGCGGGTCCTGCTCGCCCAGCCGTTTCTGGGCGATACGGCCGAAGCGCTCCAGCGCCGCGGCGCCACCCTTTTGACGGCACCGATGCCGTTCGGCGAAGAAGGCACGACCGCCTGGTTGCGTGCGGCCGCGACCGCATACGGCATCTCCGAAAAACACTTCGAGACCGTAACGGCTGCCCCGCGCGCCCGGGCTCGAAAAGCCGTCGCCGCCCGTTCCGAAATCCTTGACGGCAAGTCGGTCTTCTTTTTCCCCGACAGCCAGCTGGAAGTGCCGCTCGCCCGTTTCCTGGCGCGCGAATGCGGGATGCAGCCGCTCGAGGTCGCCTCTCCCTACATCCATCGCCAGGTCGTCGGCTGCGAGCTCGACGCCCTTCCCGAGGCGCTCGCCGTCTACGAGGGCCCGGACGTCGACCGACAGCTCGATCGCTGCCGGGCAGCCCGGCCCGACCTGACGGTCTGCGGTCTTGGGCTCGCCAATCCGCTTGAGGCCGAGGGACTGGCCACCAAGTGGGCGATCGAACTCGTGTTCACTCCCGTGCACGGCTACGAGCAGGCCGGTGATCTGGCCGACCTGTTTGCCCGGCCGTTGCGCCGGCGCCAAGGATTACAGCTATGAAGCTGACGGTGTGGACATATGAGGGCCCGCCGCATGTCGGCGCCATGCGTGTCGCGACCGGCATGGAAGGCCTGCACTACGTCCTGCATGCGCCCCAGGGCGACACCTATGCCGACCTTCTCTTCACGATGATCGAACGCCGTGACCGGCGCCCGCCTGTCACCTTCACGACCTTCCAGGCAAAGGACCTCAGCTCCGATACGGCAACGCTGTTCCGCGCCGCCTGCCACGATGCCTACGATCGCTTCCGTCCGGAAGCGCTGATCGTCGGAGCATCCTGCACGGCCGAATTGCTGCAGGACGATCCGGGCGGATTGGCCAAGAGCCTCGATCTGCCGGTTCCCGTCATTCCGCTGGAACTGCCCTCCTATCAGCGCAAGGAGAATTTCGGCGCATCCGAGACCCTGTTCCAGATCGTGCGCGCTCTTGCCCAGCCGCGCGAGCGCACGCCAGATCTGTCGTGCAACATCCTCGGTCCGTCCGGTCTCGGCTTCCGCCACCGCGACGATGTCGAGGAAATCTCACGGCTCCTGGCCGAGATGGGCATCGCGGTGAATTGCATCGCGCCGATGGGGTCCCGCCCGAGCGATATCGCGGAACTGGCACGCGCCCATTTCAACATCATGCTGTATCCGGAGATCGCTGAACCGGCGTGCCGCTGGCTCGAGCGCACCTACGGCCAGCCCTATACCCGCACGGTCCCGATCGGCGTAACCGCGACCCGCGAATTTCTTTCCGAGGTCGCTGGTCTGGCGGGGGTCGGCGACCGGCGGCCCGACGAGGACCGTCTGCGACTTCCCTGGTGGTCGCAATCCGTGGACTCGACCTACCTGACCGGCAAACGGGTCTTCGTCTTCGGCGATGCCACCCATGCCATGGCCATGGCACGCATGGCCCGCGACGAAATCGGCTTCGAGGTTGTCGGACTTGGCTGCTACAACCGTGAATTTGCACGTCCGGTCCGCCGCATGGCCGAGGAATTCGGCCTCAAGGCACTGATCACCGACGATTATCTGGAAGTGGAAGCCGCGATTTCCGCCCTGCAGCCGGAACTCATCCTCGGCACGCAGATGGAACGCCATATCGGTAAACGCCTCGGCATCCCCTGCGCCGTGATCTCCGCCCCCGTTCATGTCCAGGATTTTCCGGCACGCTTTTCGCCGGTCGCCGGCTGGGAAGGCGCAAACGTTTTGTTCGACACACTCGTCCATCCCCTGGTCATGGGCCTCGAAGAACATCTGCTTCACATGTTCCGCGAGGATTTCGAATTCAACGACGCCGCCGGGCCAAGCCACCATGCGGCCACGCCGCACGCGGCCCCCGATCCGGTACCCGCACCGCAGGACGCGGCCATTCACTGGCTGAACGATGCGGAAATCGAACTCCGCAAAGTGCCGTTCTTCGTCCGCGGCAAAGCACGACGCAACACGGAAAAATTCGCCGCCGAAAAGGGTTTGTCCGCAATTTCTGTTGAAACGCTTTACGAAGCCAAGGCCCATTATGCCCGATAACAGGACCCCTGCCCGCCGCCCGGCTCCCTATCGGGTGGCGATCGTCACGCTGGATGCCCATGCCGCCGGTCCCGCGGCGCGCGCAGAGGCCCGCCTTACCGCGTCTCTGCCGGGTCTGGAATTGTCGGTTCATGCCGCGGCCGAGTGGGGAGAAAATCCGGCAGCGCTCGACACCGCCCGGGCCGCGATCGCCAAGGCCGATATCGTCGTTGCCAACATGCTGTTCCTGGAAGAGCATATCCGCGCCGTCCTGCCCGATCTTCAGGCCCGGCGCGAAACGTGCGACGCCATGGTCGGCTGCATTGCGGCCCCGGAAATCGTCACGCTGACATCGCTTGGCGGGCTCGATATGTCGAAGCCGGCTTCCGGCGCCCTGGCTTTGTTGAAGCGGTTGCGCGGATCCAAGAAACCGTCCGGTGCGAGCGGCGAGAAGCAGATGCGCCTGTTGCGGCGGTTGCCGCGCATTCTGCGCTTCATTCCCGGTAAGGCACAGGATCTGCGGGCCTACTTCCTGACGATGCAATACTGGCTCGGCGGCTCGACCGACAACATCGAGGCAATGGTCCGTTTCCTGGTGTCGCGCTACGCTGCACGTGCGGACCTGCGCGGCGGCTCTGTGCCCGAACCGGTCGTCTATCCCGATACCGGGCTTTATCATCCGCGCATCCCGGGCCGGATCGGTGCCTGCGCCTCGGACCTGCCGGACCCGAAGGACGCGACGGGTACGGTCGGCCTTCTCCTTATGCGCTCCTATGTGCTCGCCGGCGATACGGCCCATTACGACGCCGTCATAGAAGCGCTGGAATCCAAGGGCTTGCGCGTCCTTCCCGCGTTTGCCGCCGGTCTCGATGCCCGCCCGGCCATCGATGCGTTTTTTCGCACCGACGGCCGGCCCGCGATTGACGCCCTGGTATCGCTGACCGGCTTCAGCCTTGTCGGCGGACCGGCCTATAACGACAGCGATGCCGCGACGGCGGAACTGGTCTCGCTGGACGTGCCCTACGTCGCCGCCCACGCCCTCGAATTCCAGACGCTTGGACAATGGACGGCGAGCGCCAGCGGCCTCGGTCCGGTCGAAACGACCATGCTCGTCGCCCTGCCTGAAATCGACGGTGCCACCAATCCGATTGTGTATGGCGGCCGCATAGGCCCGGAAGCCAGCACGGATTCCGACGAGGATTGTGTCCGCGCGCCGACCGACCGTGCCATGCAGGCGTGCTCGGAACGGACGGCCCGGTTGGCCGGACGGGTTGCAAAACTGGTCAAGCTGCGGCGCTCGGAAATGGCCGATCGGCGCGTGGCGATCGTGCTTTATGGTTTTCCGCCGAATGCAGGCGCCGTCGGAACGGCCGCCCATCTTTCGGTTTTCGAAAGCCTTTTCAATACCCTACACGCCATGAAACGGGAAGGATACGATCTCGAACCGCCGGCTAGCGTCGACGAGTTGCGGGAACGGATCCTGTCCGATCCAACCGACCTGCACGGTCAACCGGCTCAGATCGCGGCCCACATCCCGGCGGACAAGATCGTACGCTCCGAAGACTATCTGAAGGAGATCGAGGCGCATTGGGGTCCCGCGCCGGGCCGGCACCAGACCGACGGACGCGGCGTCTTCGTGCTCGGCGCGCATTTCGGCAACGTCTTTGTCGGCGTGCAGCCCACCTTCGGCTTTGAAGGCGATCCGATGCGCCTTCTGTTCGAAAAGGGCTTTGCCCCGACGCATGCCTTCGCCGCATTTTACCGGT
Organism: Pseudomonadota bacterium; assembly: GCA_038745065.1. Classification (GTDB taxonomy): domain Bacteria; phylum Pseudomonadota; class Alphaproteobacteria; order Rhizobiales; family JANQQB01; genus JANQQB01. The sequence continues at coordinate 11,044 of JBCDLT010000043.1, forward strand.
GGCTGCGGGAAGACTTTTCGGCCGACGTGGTACTGCATTTCGGCATGCACGGCGCGCTGGAATTCATGCCCGGCAAACAGGCCGGCCTGTCGGGCGATTGCTGGCCGGACCGGCTGATCGGCGATATGCCGAATGTCTATCTTTACGCCGCGAACAATCCGTCCGAGGCGACGCTCGCCAAGCGTCGGAGCGGCGCGGTGATCGTCAGCCACCTGACGCCGCCGCTTGCCCAATCCGGGCTGTACAAGGGCCTGCTCGACCTGAAAGAGAGCCTGGAGCGCTGGCGCAGCCGAAATGCCAGCGAGGATTGCACCGACCTGGAAACCCTGATCCGCGAGCAGGCAGCCGCCGTCGATCTGGACGCCGAAGGCGGACCCGATCGACTCTGGCTCACGCTTCTGGAAACCGAACAGGCCCTGATCCCCGACGGTCTGCATGTGGTCGGCGCGCCGCTGCCGGAAGAAACCCGCACGAAATACCTTTCCGTGATGCGGGAATCCGGGTGTCCGGAAGACGCGGTCACCTCGGCTGGCACGCATCTGCAGACCGACATGGAAATGCCGGCCCTGCTGCGGGCGCTCGGCGGCCGGGTCCTGCCGCCGGTGCCGGGCGGCGATCTGATCCGCTCGCCCGACGTCCTGCCGACCGGGCGCAACATGCACGCTTTCGATCCGTTCCGCATGCCCACCGCCTTTGCTCTGCGCGAAGGCGCCCGCCAGGCCGAGCGGCTTCTGGAACGCCACGACACCTTGCCGCGATCCATTGCAATGGTGCTGTGGGGCTCTGACAACATCAAGTCGGACGGCGGCCCGATCGCCCAGGCTCTCGCACTGATCGGCGCAAAGCCGCGCTTCGACGGATATGGCCGTCTGGCCGGCGCCGATCTGGTGCCCCTGGCGGAACTGGGCCGTCCGCGCATCGATGTCGTCATGACCCTGTCCGGCATTTTCCGCGATCTCCTGCCGCTGCAGACCAAGATGCTGGCCGAGGCTGCCTATCTGGCGGCGACGGCCGACGAACCGACAGAGATGAACTTCGTCCGCGCCCACGCGCTCGATTATGCCGAACGCATGGGCGTCGACATGGAACAGGCGGCGTTGCGCGTGTTCTCGAACGCCGAAGGCACCTATGGATCGAACGTCAACCAGTTGATCGATACCGGCGCCTGGGGCGACGAGGACGAACTGGCCGACGCATACGAAAACCGCAAGAGCTTCGCCTATGGCCGCAACGGTGTCGGCACGCGGCGCCCGGACCTTTTGAAGGCGGCGCTCAAGGACGTCGATCTGGCCTACCAGAACCTTGAAAGCGTCGAACTGGGCGTTACCACCGTCGACCATTACTTCGACACGCTCGGCGGCATCAGCCGCGCGGTGCGTCGGGTCCGCGGCGTGGAAACGCCGGTCTATATCGGCGATCAGACCCGCGGGACCGGCAAGGTGCGGACTTTACGCGAGCAGGTGGCGCTTGAGACCCGGACGCGCTCGCTCAATCCGAAATGGTTCGAAGGCCTTCTGAAACACGGCCATGAGGGCGTGCGCCAGATCGAAGCGCAGGTGACCAACACGCTCGGCTGGTCGGCAACGACGGGCCAGGTCGACCCGTGGGTCTACAAGCGACTGACGGAAACCTTCGTGCTGGATGAGGAGATGCGGCGGCGGCTGGCGGAACTGAATCCGCAGGCCGGAGCCCGCGTCGCGAACCGGCTGCTGGAAGCCCACGAACGATCCTATTGGGAACCCGACGAAGCGGTACTGGAAGCGCTCCGGCGCGGCGCCGACGAATTGGAAGACAATCTCGAAGGCATCGGAGTGGCGGCTGAATGACAGCCCGAACGAGAGGGACACTCACATGACCCGGTTGACAGATCCGCAAATGACACGATACCGCCCCGGCGAGGACGGCGAAGGATCGGTTCAGGTGCGTCTCGATCCCACCGAAGGACTGGACGGCGCGAAGGTGTTCGCCGTCTACGGCAAGGGCGGCATAGGCAAATCGACGACCTCGTCCAATCTGTCGGCCGCCATGTCGAAGCTCGGCAAGCGCGTTTTGCAGATCGGCTGCGATCCGAAGCACGATTCCACGTTCACCCTTACGGGATCGCTAGTGCCGACCGTGATCGACACGCTGAAGGAAGTCGATTTCCACGCCGAGGAATTGCGTCCCGAAGACTATGTCTATGAAGGGTACAACGGTGTCCGCTGTGTCGAAGCCGGCGGACCGCCCGCTGGTACCGGCTGCGGCGGCTATGTCGTCGGCCAGACCGTCAAGCTCCTGAAGCAGCACCATCTCCTGGAAGATACCGACGTCGTCATCTTCGACGTTCTGGGAGACGTCGTGTGCGGCGGCTTTGCCGCGCCGCTGCAGCATGCCGACCGGGCGCTGATCGTCACGGCAAACGACTTCGATTCCATCTACGCCATGAACCGCATCATCGCAGCGGTGCAAGCCAAGGCGAAGAATTACGAAGTACGCCTGGCGGGCTGCGTGGCGAACCGCTCCCGCGATACCGATGAAGTCGACCGGTATTGCGACAAGGTCGGCTTCCGCCGCATCGCGCATTTCCCCGACCTCGACGCGATCCGCCGCTCCCGTTTGAAGAAGAAGACCCTGTTCGAAATGGATCCGGACGACGATGTCGTAGCGGTCCAGGCCGAATACCTGCGTCTTGCGGAGACCCTTTGGGCCGGCGTCGATCCCCTGGCGCCTGGACCGATGGCCGACCGCGACATATTCGAATTGCTGGGATTTGATTGATGTCGGACACCTACGCCGAAACCCGCGACCGTCTCGAGACCTATTTTGACCGGACCGCATCGGCGACCTGGGCACGACTGACCTCCGACGCGCCGGTCTCCTTCATCCGCCGGACAGTGCGCGAAGGCCGCGACCGTATGCGCGACACCTTGCTGTCGGGCCTGCCGCAGGATCTGACGGGTGCGCGCGTCCTCGATGCCGGATGCGGAGCCGGCCAGGTCGCAGTGGCGCTGGCGGCGCGCGGCGCCGAGGTCGTGGCGACCGATATCTCCCCGAGCCTGCTGGAGGTTGCGCAAAAGCGCACACCGGCCGATCTGGAACGGTTCATCCGCTATGTCCCGGGCGACATGCTGGACACGGCGCTCGGCACCTTCGACTACGTCGTGGCGATGGACAGCCTGATCCACTACCGGCCGTCCGACATCGCCCGGTCACTGACGCATCTGGCGGCACGCACCCGGTCTGCGATCCGGTTCACGATCGCCCCGAAGACACCGCTTCTGAGCGCCATGCATCTTGCCGGCAAGGCGTTTCCGAGATCCGATCGCTCGCCCGCCATCATACCGACCAGCCATACCCGATTGCGCCGGGCGCTCGACGGAATCGCGCCCAAGCTCGATCAACGGGATCGCGATTGGAACCTTGCGCGGGTCGACCGGATTTCCTCCGGCTTCTACATTTCCGAAGCAATGGAGATGCGGCGGTGACATTGCGCATTCCCCATCCGCTGACAAAGTTCAGCCTGAAGGCCCTGCCCTTCTCGGATGCGGGATCCGAAGCCCTGCCCCTGCGGACGCTGTTACGGCTGTCGCTGTTCCAGATTTCGGTCGGCATGGCGACCGTCATGCTGCTCGGCACGCTCAACCGGGTGATGATCGTCGAGCTCGGGGTCGCCGCCTGGCTCGTCGCCGCCATGGTCGCGCTGCCGGTGTTGATCGCGCCCTTCCGCGCCTTGCTCGGCTTCCGTTCCGATACCTACCGCTCGTCGATCGGCTGGAAGCGGGTGCCTTATATCTGGTTCGGCTCTCTCTGGCAGTTCGGCGGTCTGGCAATCATGCCGTTTGCCCTGATCGTGCTGTCCGGCGATCAGACGCTCGGGCCCACCTGGGCCGGCGAAGCACTGGCCGCACTGGCTTTCCTGATGACCGGGCTCGGCCTGCACATGACACAGACCGCCGGTCTGGCACTGGCGGCCGACAAGGCAACCGAAGAAACCCGGCCGCGCGTCGTGGCGCTGCTTTACGTGATGTTCCTTGTCGGCATGGCCGTATCGGCGATCGTGCTCGGTGCACTTCTGGCGGATTTCTCGAAATTGCGTCTCATTCAGGTCGTGCAGGGCACGGCCGTGGTGACCCTGTTGCTCAACGTCGTCGCGCTCTGGAAGCAGGAAAGCCTGCAACCGATGAGCCGCGCCGAACGGGCGGCACCGCGGCCGCGATTTGCAGACGCCTGGGCCGATTATGCAGCCGGCGGTTCGGCGGGCCGTCTCCTCTTCGTTGTCGCGCTCGGCACCATGGCGTTCTCCATGCAGGACGTCCTGCTTGAACCCTATGGCGGAGAAATCCTCGGCCTCAGCGTTGCCGCAACAACATTGCTCACGGCGATGTGGGCATTCGGTGCGCTTATCGGTTTCGGGCTTGCCGCCCATTGGCTGACGCATTCCGTCAACCCCTATCGCATCGCCTCGCGCGGATTGCTTGCCGGCATCGCGGCCTTCTGCGCGGTCGTATTCGCCGCCCCGATGGATTCGACCGCCGTGTTTTTCATCGGCGCCGGCGGTATCGGCCTCGGTTCCGGCCTGTTTGCCGTCGCCACGCTGATGGCGGCCATGACCATGCCGGTCGCCGGAACGGCCGGTCGCGGCCTCGCGCTCGGTGCCTGGGGTGCGGCACAGGCGACGGCCGTCGGTATCGGCGTGGCACTTGGCGGCGCCTTGCGCGACATCGTCGCCGAGACCGCCCATGCCGGGCATCTTGGAACCGCCTTCGACACGCCGGCGATCGGCTATTCATTCGTCTATCACACGGAAATCGCGTTGCTTTTCCTGACGCTTATCGCGCTAGGACCGCTTGTGCGCTTCAACAGCGCAGCATCATCGACCAAACATCCTGCTGGCCGCATCGGCCTGCATGAGTTTCCGACCTAGATCGGCAGAAAGGAGCTTTCTCCAGATGGGTACAATCGTTGGCAATATCGACCTCGCGAACGTATCGCTGATCCTTTTCACCCTCTTTTTCTTCGCGCTGGTCGTCTATCTGAACATGGAAAACGCTCGCGAGGGCTACCCGCTGGAGGACGATGAGGGCAATCCGTCCATGCCGGGCCTGTTCCCGCTGGCCAAACCGAAAACCTTCAAACTGCCGCACGGCCAGGGCAGCGTGACGGTTCCGAACAACGACACGGATCGCCACCGCGATTTTGCCATGGTGCAGACATCGCCGTCTCCAGGCATGCCCTTCGTACCGACCGGCGACCCGCTGGTTGACGGTATCGGTCCCGCCGCCTGGGCGGAACGCCGTGACCAGCCGGAACTCGACGGCAAGGGACATCCCAAGATCATCCCGATGCGCAACGCGGAGAGCTTTGTCGTCTCGAACGGCCGTGACCCGAGAGGTCTGCCGGTCCAGGCCCATGACGGCGAGGTCGTCGGAAAGATCAGCGACCTCTGGGTCGACGAATCCGAGCAATTGGTCCGGTACCTCGAATTTGAACTCAACGAAGGCGGCGGAACCCGCCTTGTGCCGATGCAGCTTGCCCGGATCCGCAGCAATCGCGTCGCGATCCACGCCCTGAACGGCAAGCATTTTGCCAACGTGCCGACGACCAAAAAGACGGATCAGGTCACCAAGCTCGAGGAAGAAAAGATCTGCGCCTATTACTGCGGCGGCAAATTGTATGCCGCGGACGATCGCCTGGAACCGCAGATCTGATGCGCGGTCCGCAACGCTCTCGGGCAAGCGGCGCCCGGCACACGATTTAAGGAGAGGCCACAATGGACGACGACGATTTCAAGCAGGAACCGATCCGCGGCCTGCCGGAAATCCCCCCGGAAGGCGAAGTGATCGTTTGGCAGGGTCGACCCGATTGGTGGGCACTTGCCCGCGAAGCGATGAAGGTCCACTGGATCGCCGGCTACTTCGTCGTACTCGCCGCCTGGCGCATGCTCGCCGATATCGATCGGTTGCCATGGGCTTCGGCGGTTGAGACCGGCGTGCCGCTGCTGATACTCGGCGCGATTGCCTGCGGCGTGCTGACACTCGTCGCCTTCATCCAGGCCCGCGCCACCGTCTACACGATCACCAACCGGCGGGTCGCGATGCGGATCGGCGCGGCGCTGACGGTGACGCTGAACATCCCCTATCGCTGGATCGGATCCGCCGATCTGGATCTGCGCAGCCGCGGCACAGGAACCATCGCCCTGCAATTGCTCGGCGAAACCCGCCTGTCCTATCTGGTCTGCTGGCCGCATGTGCGGCCGTGGTACATGGCCCGGACCCAGCCCGCCTTGCGGTGCATTTCCGATGCCGAACGTGTTGCCCGTATCCTTGGCGAAATGGCGCAGACGCGCCTGACAGAGCTCGCCGACGAAACCGAGCGCACCGAAGCTGTACCGGCCGAATAGGAGATCGCCGTATGCCTGGTCACGCTCAACGCCTGGGAACTCTGCGACCGCCGCGCCGCCGCGACCGGGAGCTTGTGCCCCGCTTCTTGTTGCGCGCCGTCGGCGCGCTGATCCTGACCTGTCTGCTGCTGGTTACCTATGCACGGGTGACCAATATGCCGCTCTCCGCCGTCCCCGGCGACGGTCCGATTGCCAAGGAACGGATCATCGTCATCTACTCCGACATGAGCGGACGAGCGCAAATCCTTGATCTGAATGGCCAAGTCGTCGCCACGTTGCCCCCGGACCAGGGCGGCTTCATCAGCGGCGTCTCACGCGCGCTGGCTCGCGAACGCACCAAATACAGTATTGCTGCGGATGCGCCGGTGCGGCTTGTTCAATATGCTGACGGTCAGCTCGCCCTGCACGACACACAGACGCCTTGGCGGGCTCAACTGATCGGTTTCGGAGCTGACAATGCCGCCGCCTTCAGGGATCTTTTGAAGGATTGAGCAGACGACCTGTCCGGCCGCCGTTCCGGCGCCGGCAAGAACGACATCAGGAGGAACGCATGCCCCTGTTTGCAAGAAGGACGGAGACCGCCCCCTGCACGGTTGAAGTCTCCCACAAGTTCGAAAGCCTGCACGCCCATGTGCGGTTCGGCAATGGTGCCGTCATCCATCCCGGCGATGAAGTGCTTGTGCACGGCAAGCCTGTGCTCGCCGCCTATGGCGAAGTCATCGTCGAGGATCGGACCGCGACCATCACCCGGGCGGGCTGGCTCGAACGCACCTGGACCCGCCTGACCGGCGACTTGGAGTTCATGGAATTGTGCGAATTCTCATTCTCCGAGGAGATGTCCCTATGAACGTGCACGCCGACGTAGAACCCCGGCACAAGCCGGTGAAGACCCGCGAAGTCAACGAAACCACGGAGATGGCGCGGGAAACGACGCTGCTCAATCCGCGTTTCTACACCACGGATTTCGATGAGATGGATCGGCTCGACGTGACGCCGATCCGCAAGGAATGGGACGAATTGCTTGCGGTCATGAAATCCGACCCGAACAAGAACCATTTCCGCAAGACCGAAGCCTGGGACGAAGTCGACTGGGACGGCCTGGAGCCGGAACTCAAGAAGGAATTGATCGACTTTCTGGTTTCTTCGCTGACGGCCGAGTTTTCCGGATGCGTGCTTTACAAGGAAATGAAACGGCGCGGCTCCAATCCCGACATCTGCGAATTGTTCAGCTATATGAGCCGTGACGAAGCGCGCCACGCCGGCTTCATCAACGACGCGCTGCGCGAAGCCGGTATCGCCGTCAATCTGGGCTTTTTGACCAAGACCAAGAAATACACCTACTTCAAGCCCAAGTTCATCTATTACGCGACCTACCTGTCAGAGAAGATCGGTTACGCGCGCTACATCACCATATTCCGGCATCTGGAACGGCATCCCGAACACCGGTTCCATCCGATCTTCAAATGGTTCGAGCAATGGTGCAATGACGAGTTCCGGCATGGCGAAGCCTTTGCGCTGTTGATGCGAACCGATCCGCGGCTCACATCGGGCCTCAACGTCTACTGGATCCGCTTCTTCCTTGTGGCCGTCTTTGCGACCATGCATGTACGCGACCATGCACGGCCGGCATTCCACAAGGCGTTGAATGTCGACATCGATTGGTATGACCGCGAAGTGTTCCGCATCACCAGCGAGATTTCGCGCCAGGTCTTCCCGATCGAGCTCGATCTGGACCATCCGGGCTGGACACGCGGCCTGAAGCGCATTCTCGCGGCATTCGACGACATGGAAAAGGCGCAACAAAAAGGCGGGCTGATGGGTCGGCTCGGCAAGATGACGGCTGGCCTGCGCGCCGGTCTGGCGTTTGCTGGCCTTTACCTCGTTCCGGTGAAGAAAAACACCGTTCCGGAAAGCTCCCGCCTCGAACCCGCGTATTGAGAGCCGGTTATGTCGAACGTATGGATGGCAGCCCTGTTTGCGGTTTTTGTCTGGTGGTTCTCCACCGGCGCCATCCTCATGCTCGTGAAGTATGCGGACAATCGCGGCGCCCGGACCCGCGTCACGGCGGTTCTGGCCAGCCTGCCGGTCCTGGCCGCCGGTGTATTGGTTTACCTCGCGACGCTGGAAAGCGGAACGACGTTAAGCCGTTACGGCGCCTTTCTGGCGGCGATCGCGATCTGGGGCTGGTTCGAACTGGCCTTTCTGGCCGGTATTATTACGGGGCCGGTCAACCGGCCCTGCCCGCCCGGGGTATCGCCCTGGGAACGCTTCCTGCGCGCCTGGGGCACGATCGCCTATTCGGAAATGGCCCTTTTGGCGGCGTTGGTCGCCATGGCTTGGGTCGGTTGGAATGCAGAGAACGGCGTCGGCATGTGGACTTTTGTCGTCTTGTTCTTTGCCCGTGTCAGCGCCAAGCTCAACCTGTTCTTTGGCGTTGCCAATGTGAACATGGAATTCCTGCCCGACCGCATGAAGCATTTACCGAGCCACTTTACCATTGCGCCGATGAATTGGGTGTTCCCGTTTTCGGTAACGGCGTTGACACTGGCGATGGGATGCTGGCTGGAACGGTCCTATTCGGTGACCGGTGCCGATCAGATCGGGTTCGTCCTGCTTGCAGCGATTACGGCCCTCGCGCTCATAGAGCATTGGCTGATGATTCTGCAGGCAGGAGAAGCAAGACTTTGGCGTTGGCTGGTTGCGGGGTCCGCTGCCCGCAGACAGCGTATGCGCCGCACTGACAACAGACCGCTTGGGGAGGATCTCCATGGACTATAATGCACTATTTCAAGCCCAACTCGATCAGTTGAAAGACGAGGGCAATTACAGGATTTTCGCGGATCTGGAACGCCGGTGCGGTGCCTTTCCAAGAGCCAAGAATTATGATCCGTCCGGCGCGCGCGACGTGACGGTCTGGTGTTCCAACGATTATCTCGGCATGGGGCAGAACGAGACCGTGATCGCGGCGATGAGCGAGGCGCTGCATGCCTGCGGCGCCGGCGCCGGCGGCACGCGCAACATTTCCGGCACGAACCATTATCACGTGCTCCTCGAAGAAGAACTGGCCGATCTGCATGGCAAGGAATCGGCCCTGTTGTTCACTTCCGGCTACGTATCGAACTGGGCCGCGTTGTCGACGCTCGGAAGCCGGCTGCCCGGTTGTGTCATCCTGTCGGATTCCCTGAACCACGCCTCCATGATCGAGGGCATTCGCCACTCGCGTGCCGAAAAGAAGATCTGGAAACACAACGACGTCGAGGATCTCGACTGCAAGCTGGCCGCCTGCCCAGCCAACGTGCCCAAGATCGTTGCTTTCGAGAGCGTGTATTCGATGGACGGCGACATCGCGCCGATCGCGGAGATCTGCGACGTCGCGGAAAAGCACGGCGCCATGACCTATCTCGACGAAGTGCACGCCGTCGGCCTCTACGGACCGCGCGGCGGCGGCATCTCGGAACGCGACGGGGTTGCGGACCGCATCACCCTGATCGAGGGCACGCTCGGCAAGGCTTATGGCGTCGTTGGCGGCTACATAACCGGTTCCGCCGCACTCTGTGATTTCGTGCGCAGCTTCGCCAGCGGCTTCATCTTCACCACCGCCCTGCCGCCGGCGATCGCGGCCGGCGCCCGTACGTCGATCCAACACCTCAAGACGAGTTCGATCGAGCGCCTGCGGCAACAGCGCCAGGTCGCCCGGCTGCGGGCCCGGCTTGATGCCGCCGGCATTCCGCACATGCCGAATCCGAGCCACATCATTCCCGTAATGATCAAGGATCCGGTCAAGTGTCGGCAGATAAGCGATATCCTGCTCGACAATTTCGGTATCTATGTGCAGCCGATCAATTATCCGACAGTGCCGAAGGGCACGGAAAGACTGCGCATCACGCCGTCGCCGCTGCACACGGACGACGACATCGACTATCTGGTCGGAGCACTGAATTCGCTCTGGTCACAATGTGCGTTGTCGCGCGCTGTCGCCTGATCCAACCGGTCCGACACCAACGGTCAATAGCTGTTGACCGTTGGTGCGAGCCGCGCGCTCGGCCATTGCAACGCCGCCCTGCCATGCATTCCCGCTAAGCCGTCACACATTGACGAGCGATTCAAAGACCTCCGGCGCATCCGGCACATCGGTGTCCTTGAGCAGATCGTCGATCGATTGGATCTGCTCGTCTGCCATCATGTGATGCGTGATCGTGGGGAACAGGGCCTCCAATTGCGCCGTCGACACATGGTTCTCGCTCAGAACGATCGGCACGCTACACGGCGAATTCTTGAAGTTGAGGGCAATCATGTACCCGGCCGTGATGCGGCCGTTATCCGCATGGCGCTGCATCATCGGCTGAAAGAACAAGATCCTCGGCAAGCCATCCTTCGACGGCGCATTGAGGATCGCGATCGAAACGCTGCCGTGTTTTCGCATCCGTCCCTTGAAGACCGTCTTGCGGTTTTCCGTGTCCATTTGGCGGACCGAAGGTGCAGCCAGGAACGATGAGCGGATGGCCAGGCGCGAATGCCGGACGATCGTCGTGGCATCTTCCAGGAGCGCCGGGTGGTAGAGATGAAAGGTGCCAAAGGTCGCTTTGAAGTCGCGGCGGTTGCGCGCCCAGTTGGCAAGGAAGCCGAACAGACCGTCCAGACTGTAATGGACAGCCGCGCCGAATTCCCGAAACAGATAGGCGAGGAACAAAAGCCCTACGACGACCAGCACGGCCGTCTCCGTATCGACGTTCGAAATGAAATAGAACCGGTCTACGGCAAACGAATTGTATGTGACATCGTGTACCATGATGTACTGATCCGTGTGTTGGCGAACGGCCCCCGGTTCGCGAATTCCTCCCTCGTCGCCGCCTCTTGGTCTTCGGTATACGCCGCTCAGTCTTCGCGAAACGCGCGCGCCATACTGTCTTCGATCGGCTTCAGCAGATAGGACAGGAACGTGCGTTCAGCGGTCTTGATGTACAATTCGACCGGCATGCCGGGCGTCGGATCGAAATCGCGGATCCGCTCGACATCGGTCTTGCTCATGCGCACCCGGGCCACATAGACGTCGTCGCGGGCCGAAACCGGGACGGTCTCGTCCGGCATGGCGTCGGCCGACACATAGATCACTGAACCCTGGGCAATCGGTGTCGTCCGGCTGTTCAGAGCCGTCAATCGGATGCTTGCCTTTTGCCCGAGCCGCACGTCGTCGATATCCTGCGGCCGCACCCGCGCCTGGATGACCAGTTCGGCATTGTTCGGCACGAGTTCCAGGATCGGCTTGCCGGCTTCGATCACGCCGCCGGACGTATGGTATTGCAGCTTGACGATGACCCCGGAAACCGGTGCCACCACGCGCACGCGATCGACGATGTTCTCCGAAGCACGCAATTGCTCGCGCACGTCCTTCAGCTCGTTGCGGTCTTCGCGCAGCTTTTCGATCGCCTGCTTGCGGGCTTGCGTCTTCACGCCCTCGATCTGTTCCTCGGCCCGGGCAATACGCTCGCGGGCGTCACCGATTTCGCCGATCAGCCGGCCGATTTCGCCTGACAGATTTGCCTTGGCCCGGCGCAGCGCGAGGATTTCCGGTTTCAGGATCAAGCCCTTTTCGAACAGCTTCAGCTTGCCGTTCAGTTCCTCTTCGATAAGGACGACCTGTTCCTGGATCGCGGAGATCTGGGTTTCGCTGCCGGAAATGCGTTCTTCCAGCGCATCGATGCTGCGTTGTAATGCGGCGACCTCGTTCTCGCGCTCATCCATATTGGATTGAAACAGCATGCGCTCTTCGTAGAGCACGTGGTCAAGGTTGTCGGACCCGACGATCTCGTTCCAGCCGCCAAGGAGGCTTTGATCGATTTCGAAGTTCTCACTTTCTGTGATTTCGGCGTCGAGTCGCTGCAGCGAGGCCATCAGACGGATCTCGCGCAATTGCAGGCGCCGGTGTTCGGCACGCGGCAGCACGTCATCGAGTTCGAGCAGCAATTCGCCCTTGTCGACGAAGTCCCCTTCCCGCACATGGATATCCTTGATCACACCGCCTTCAAGGTGCTGAACAATCTTGTTCTCGCCGGTCTTGACGAACGTGCCGCTGGTAACGACGGCACCGGCGATCTGGGCGGTCGTGCTCCAGAAGCCAAAGCCGAACACAAAGAAGACAAGGATGAAGACACCGAAAAAGGTGAAACCCAGCGTGCTTCTCGGGACGTTCTTGTACCAGGATTCAGACATGATTTTCTTCGATGACCTATGACATCGCCTGTTGCGTGATTTCCGGAGGCCGTTTTTCGGCCTGACCTTTCAGGATCGGCAGGATTTCCTGCTGCGGGCCGAGCGCCTGTACCGACCCCTCCTTCAGGATCAGGATCTTGTCGACGCTGCGCAAGAGTGCCGGGCGCTGGGTGATCGCGACCACAGTCATGCCGCATTTGCGGGCCCCGTTCAGCGCCTTGGCAAGCGCCCGTTCGCCAGGCGTATCGAGATTGGAGTTCGGCTCGTCCAGGATCACCAGGCGCGGATTGCCGAAGAACGCCCGGGCCAGGCCGATCCGTTGCTTCTGGCCGCCGGAGAGCGGCGACCCATCGAGCTGTACGATGGTCTCGTAGCCCTGCGCGAAACCGGAAATCATCTCGTGCACGTCGGCAAGCTCGGCGGCGGCAAAGATCTGTTCGCTCGTGGCATCATCGCGCATGCGGGCGATGTTCGCCTTGATCGTGCCGGGGAACAATTGCACGTCCTGCGGCAGGTAACCGATGCTTTCGCCGAACTGGCAGGGGTCCCAGTTTCTGAGATCCATGGCGTCCAGGCGCACCGTACCGGCCGTCGGCGTGATCGCTCCGACCAGCATACGGCCAAGTGTCGATTTGCCGGCGCCGGATGAGCCCACGATCGCAAGCGATTCTCCGGGTTTCAGTTCGAAGGAAACCCCGTTCAGGATGACCTTCTTGTTGGGCGGCGGTACGTAGAGCAACCGGTCGACGTTCAGGTGGCCCTTCGGCGCCGGCAGCCGCAACCGCCGCAGGTTGAGCGGCGAGGATTGCAGGAGCGACTTGATCCGCGCATAGGACGACCGCGCCTGGACGAAGCTGCGCCAGCCCTCGATTGTGCCTTCGATCGGTGTCAGCGCGCGGGACGCGACGATCGAGGCCGCGATGACCATGCCGCCGGTCAGTTCATTTTCCAACGCCAGCCAGGCTCCCCAACCGAGCACGGCCACCTGGGTCGACAGGCGAATGAACTTCGACAGGCCCGACATCCAGATGTTGCGGTCCTGGGCATTCACCTGCGCCATCAGGGATTCCGCGGTCTCCTTGCCCCACAGCACAACGCCTTCGGGGATCATGCCCATGGCATTGATCACCGGCGCGTTGCGCGCCATGGCATCCGCCTGCAGGTTGGCGCGTGTGGCATAAGCGTTCGCCCGCGTGAACGGCACACTGGTGATGTACTGGTTGATGAACGCCACCACGACCAGGATCAGGCCGGTGGTGAAGACGATGAAACCCAATTGCGGGTGAATCAGGAACACGACCAGAAGGTAGATCGGAGACACTGGGGAATCCAGCATCTGCAGCAGTACCGGACCGGTCAGGAAGCTGCGCAATTGCTGCAGGTCCGCCAGGGTCTGGAAACCCGTCGTCGATCCACCCTGCGCGCTCTTGGCGGCGGCGCTCAGCACCGGCGCGCCCAGGCGCCCTTCGACCTCTACGGCGATCCGCATCAGGATGAACCGCCGAACCATGTCCAAAAGCACGTGTGCGGCAAGCGCCATGATGACGATTGCGGTCAGCATGACGAGCGTGTCGATGCTGCGGCTGGTCAGAACCCGGTCGGAGACCTGAAACAGGTAGATCGGGATCGAAAGCACAAGCAGGTTCACAAAAAACGAAAAAATGCCGACCGTGATCAGGTGGCGCCGAACCTGTTTGAGGCCGGCACCGAGGATCTCGCGGAAATTGTTTTCAATGTTGCGGTCGCGATTGTCGTTCGCGCTCGCCCGCGTCTGGATGGCCGGTCTGGTATCGCCGGCCGAGGGCGACCGTTGCGCCGAGTTATTCGGCGCATCGGAATCCATCTGATTAGGCAACCCGTCAGACAACACCTACTCCATTACTATAAATTATAAATATTGCCCCGGTTTTCGACTGCTAACTCATAACGCTCGAGAAGATGTCGTCAATGGTGTTGACGACGGTAATGTTACCGAACGTCTCCTCGTTGGCGTTGGCCACGCCACCAACGTCATCGCCGGCGGTAAAGGCGACGATTTCCGTCACAAGGCTCTTGGTGTCGAAGTTTAACACGGTTTCCACGTCGTCGTTTGAGGTGAAGGCCAATTCGGACTGGTAGAGCATGGTTTCGGTGTAGACGTCGCCGGAACTGAACTGATCGTTCACTCCCTGCAATTCGATGATTTGGGCAGAATTGGCTGAGTAGTTATTACCGGATGAGAAAGAATTTACATTGTCGGCGCTGACCTGGGCAATATCCTGGTCAATGATATGGTTCGTTTGGTGAATGGCGTTGATGTCGTAGTAATTGCCGCTGACAAAAAGCACCTGGAACGTACCGTCCAACGAACCGGGCAGATCGTTCCAGGCATCCAGGCCCGGATCCGTTTTGGTCCGCAGTGAATCGAACACACTCGACGCCGCCTGTGTCGGGTCCGTCCAGTCGGACAGGCCGCGATCCTCGAAGGTCACATGGTTGACGAGTTCGTTATCGCCGGTCGTGACGTGATCGGTTTCCGATTGCCCGCTGACGCTGACAATGTCCCGATCATAGATCACGTTCGCCTGATAGACGATGTTGGCGTTGACGAACGATCCGTTGATGAAGATGGCGTCGTAGGACTTTCCGAGATCGATATATGACGCGACATTGCCGGAAATGTTCGAGCCGGTGTACAGACCGGTCGACTGCGTGATGTTCTGGGTCGACAGGATATCCTTATCGACGATCTCGTTGGTCTGATGGATTTCCTTGATGTCGTAGACATCGCCATAGGCATAGTCGACGATCACCTGGAGGCCCCAGGACGCAATACCGGCGTCGCGACCGATATCGAAGGTTTCCTGGGTCATCGACAGCTGGTTTTCGCCGTCCATTTCGGGTTCCGCGCCACCCGGTGTCAGGTCGAAGCCACCCGACGAACCCGGCGTGTTGCGCGAGACGAGATCGGCATCGTTTTCGGCGTTGATCTGAATCGCGATGTTGATGTCGACCACGTCCTCACCGACGTACAACGTTCGCGCGGCTTCGTTGAAATCGCCAAGGATCGCATCGTTGAACGCAATGTTGTCGCCTGACGAAACGCTCGGCGCAGCATCCGATTCCAGGTCGGCGCCCGGCGTGTGTTCGATGCGGTCGAGAAGCGCGTCGTGATAGCCCGTATTGGGTTGCTCCACGAGGGTGCCGTCAACGATCGCCTGGGTCTGGACGCCGTCGAGTTGGGGTACCGGATCCTGTACTTCCTGCTCCTCCGGTGCCGGCTCGCTGTCGTCGTCTTCGGCTGACGCGTCGGCGATCTGTTCGTCGTCCTCCGGTTCCGTCTCGGTCTGGTCGACGCCGTCGATGGTCACCGTTTGCGACAGGGTTCCGTCGTCGGCGTCCGGATCACTTCCGGCGTCGTCGACTTCGGGTTCGGGTTCGCTTGCACCCGGTTCTGGATCGGCTGCCGCCAAGGGAGCCGGATTTTCCGGTTCGCCCTGTTCGGAAGGCGTATCGGAAGCCTGTTCCGTTTCGTCCTGCGCCTCTGCGTCTGCGTCTTCCTCTGGCGCGCCAACGATCGGTTCGGGGTCGATCGCGGCTTGCAGTGCAGGCGCTTCCGGTTCAACGGGGGCCGCCGCTTCGTCCTGGACCGGTGCCTCGGTTTCCGATTCAACCGGCGCCGGATCGACCGTCGCCCGTTGATCAGCACGCCCCGGTTCGACCGCTTCCACGACCGGGGCCGGGTCGGCGCTCGGCGCGGTAGCAGTTTCCGTATCGGCATCGACATCCGTCTCGGCAGCGGTTTCCGTGTCGGCAACTGCAAGAGTCTCGGCCGGCGGTTCGCTGTCCTGCGGCTGGTCGGCCTGAACCGGCGCGGGGTCGGATGCCGCCTCGGCTGGCGCTTCAGCGCGCGTCTCGGGAACCGGGGCCGGGTCGGCCTCGTCTTCCGTCGTTTCCGCCGCAGGCGCAATCTCGGCAGGCGGGAAGCCCGCTGCCTCGGCGGTTTCGGTCGGCGCCGGAGGATCTGCCGGCGGCGCAGACGCTGCCACGGCATCGTCTTCCGGTTCGGCGGACGTCGCCGGAGCCGCGGGGACCGGCGCAGGATCGGCATCCTGGTCCTGCACAAAAGCCGGCGTCGGCTCCGGAACCGGAGGCGCAGCAGCGGGTTCGGCAGGCGCCGGCGTTTCGATCGGCCGCGGTTCGGGATCGCTCGCACCGTCGCCGGGCGCCGTTGCGGAATGTGTCTGATCCAGGCTCGGCCCGGGCTCTTCCGCAACCTGCGGCGCAACGGTTTGTATCCGGTCGGCCGCCTCGTCCGGCGTCGGCGACGACTGGCCGAAAATCTCTTCGATCAGCGCGATATCATCCCAATCGAGCGTGTCATCCTCAAACACATCCGACAGGTCCTCTGCCCGTTCCGGCGTCGCGGCGGCGATCGCCTCCGCGTCCGACCCTTCGGAACGGCTGATGGCCTTGGAACTGGCATAGGAACCGCCGCCCATCCGGTTTTCGAAATGCTCGATCAGCGCTGATTCCAGCGAGGAGACCTCGATGAATTCGAAATCCTCGTCAACGAACGCAATGTCGAGATCGACCAGGCTGTTCGATTGATACGAGGAGAAGCCGCGTGAATCCGCTTCGTCCGTAAAGATGAGACGGTACGGAATCTGAATTTCCTGGATCAGGGTCGCGCTGATCAACTCGACTTCGGCTGCCCCGCCTGGCGTCGGCGGCGTGAAGTCGAACCGTTCGGGTTCTGCCGAGCGAACAGACGGCGCTTGCGCTTCCGCCATCCGCACAAATTCCGCGAACGCGACATCGGCATCGATAACCGGCCCAAGTTCCTGAACGATCGGCTGGTAGTCGACCCCTTCCTGCCCCGGTGCCTCCTCGACAAAGGGAGTGTCGAGTTCCGTCAGGTCGGAGTCGATGATGATGTCTTCAGTGTTCCAGGCCCAATTGCCGCTGTACTCAAATCGTTCTTTATCAATGAATTCGTCAATACGCAGATAACCTGCGAAGTGCCAAATGGATTCCGTGGCGCCCATCGACAACATGCGTTGAATATCCTCTAAGAGTTACAAGCAAAGTCGACTGCAAAACTCAAACGCGGGAACGGACGAAGCCGTTCGAACTTGAAGGGATCCCGCGCGGCCGAAGCCGCGCGGGGGTATTTCGGATCGCGGATTAACTCATGTCCGCATCGTCGATCGTGCTGTTGCCGCCAACGACGGTCATGTCGATCGTGTTGCCCTGCAGGTTCGCGCCCAGCACGATGTTCTGGGTGAATGCGTCCTGATCGGCCGTTGCGTCCGCATCGGCCAGGCCTTCGATTTCCATGTCATCGCCTGCACCTGCGGTGCCGCCGACGCCGTCGCCGCTGATGCCTTGTGCTTCGCCGCCGGTGATACCGATATCCTGGTTCATCTCACCGTTGTTGGCGACGCTGGCATTGTGCAGCGTGTCGTTGTCCATCATCTCCGTGATCTGATTGATGCTGAAGGCCATGTCGTTGCCGTCACCATTCAGAGCATCGGAAATCGCGGACAGACCGGTAATCTCGGAACCGTCGAGATCCAGCCAGTCGTTGTCGCTGAACTCCTCATTGAACGCGTCGTTGATCGCAACGTCGATGTCCGTGTCGGTCGTGTTGTACGAGTCCGTCGCGGTAATCGAGCTGTCGGTCGAGTTGTCGTTGAAGGAGTCCGTGATATCGACATCGACGTCGACATTCGTCGAGGAGTCGTTGAACGAGTCCGTCGCATCCATGGATTCAGATACGGAGTTGTCGTTGAACGAGTCGTTCGTCGAATTGTCGTCATTGTCCGCCGTATTCGTAGAACTGTCGTTGTACGAACCGGTCACCGACTTGTCGTTGAGTGTGTCGGAGACGTTGACGTTGACGTCGTCATCCGAGTTATCGGAATTGTCGTTGTACGAGTCGACGATGTCATCGTCGGTCGTGGTGTTGACGGAATTGTTCGAATTGTCGTTGTACGAGTCCGTGATGTCGTCGTCCGACGCTTCGAAGTCGAGAGCGAAATTCGTTACCGAATTGTCGCTGCCGTCAGCCGAATTATCGTTGAACGAATTGTCGGCATCGACGCCGTCGTCATCCGAGTTATCCGAATTGTCGCTGCCATCAGCCGAATTGTCCGAGTTGTCGTTGAACGAGTCGGCAATGTCGACGTCGATGGCATCGTCGTCCGAATTATCCGAGTTGTCGCTGCCGTCGGCAGAGTTATCGGAATTATCGTTGTACGAGTCGTTCGTCGAGTTGTCGGAGTTGTCGGAATTGTCGGAATTGTCCGAGTTGTCCGAATTGTCGTTGAACGAGTCGTTGATCGACGAGTCGTCGTCATCGGTCGAGTTGTCGTTGAACGAGTCTGCCAACGCGACATCGACATCCAGGCCGTCGTCATCGGAATTGTCCGAATTGTCGCTGCCATCCGCCGAATTGTCGGAATTGTCGTTGAAGGAATCGTTCGTCGAGTTGTCGGAATTGTCGTTACCGGAATCGGCAACGGCAATGTCGATGTCCTGACCGTCATCGTCCGAGTTGTCGGAGTTGTCGTTGTTGGAATCGTTGACCGAGTTATCGGAATTGTCCGAGTTGTCCGAGTTATCGGAGTTGTCGGAGTTATCCGAGTTGTCGTTCAGCGAATCGGCAACGTCGACATCCAGAACGTCGTCATCGGAATTGTCGGAGTTATCGCTGCCGTCGGCAGAATTGTCCGAGTTATCCGAATTGTCTGAATTGTCGTTGAACGCATCCGCGATCGCAACGTCGACGTCGGTTCCATCATCGTCGGAATTATCCGAATTGTCGTTGTTGGAGTCGTTCGTCGAGTTGTCGTTGCCGGAATCGGCAATGTCGACATCCAGGCCGTCGTCATCGGAATTATCCGAATTGTCGCTGCCGTCTGCCGAATTGTCCGAATTGTCGTTCAACGAGTCCGCGATCGCGACGTCAACGTCCGTACCGTCATCATCGGAATTATCCGAGTTGTCGTTGTAGGAGTCGTTGATGTCGTCGTCCGACGAATTGTCGTTGCCCGAATCCGCGATATCGACGTCGAAAGCATCGTCATCGGAATTGTCCGAGTTGTCGGAATTGTCCGAATTGTCGCTGCCGTCTGCCGAATTATCGGAATTGTCGTTCAGCGAGTCCGCAACATCGACATCGATTCCGTCATCGTCGGAATTGTCGGAATTGTCGGAGTTATCGGAATTGTCCGAGTTATCCGAGTTGTCCGAGTTGTCCGAGTTGTCGGAATTGTCCGAGTTATCGGAATTGTCGTTGAGCGAGTCTTCGAGAGCGACATCGACGTCGAACGCATCGTCGTCGGAATTGTCCGAATTGTCGCTGCCGTCTGCCGAGTTATCGGAATTGTCGTTCAGCGAGTCCGCAACATCGACATCGATCCCGTCATCATCGGAATTATCCGAATTGTCGGAATTGTTTGAGTTGTCGTTGTTGGAGTCGGCAACGTCGTTGTCGTTCGAATTGTCGTTCAACGAATCCGCGATATCGACATCGAAGGCATCGTCATCGGAATTATCCGAATTGTCGCTGCCGTCAGCCGAATTGTCGGAATTGTCCGAGTTATCCGAATTGTCGGAGTTATCGGAATTGTCGTTGCCGGAATCCGCGATGTCGACATCGAACGCGTCGTCATCGGAATTGTCCGAATTGTCGTTGTTGGAGTCGGCAACATCGTTGTCGTTGGAGTTGTCGTTGCCGGAATCTGCAACATCGACGTCGACATCGAACACGTCGTCATCGGAGTTATCCGAATTGTCGCTGCCGTCAGCCGAATTGTCGGAATTGTCCGAGTTGTCGGAATTGTCGTTCAGCGAGTCGGCAACGTCGACGTCCAGGCCGTCGTCGTCGGAATTGTCCGAATTGTCGTTGTTGGAGTCGGCGACATCGTTGTCGTTCGAGTTGTCGTTGCCGGAATCGGCGATGTCAACATCGAACGCATCGTCATCGGAATTGTCCGAGTTGTCGCTTCCGTCAGCCGAATTGTCGGAATTGTCCGAATTGTCCGAATTATCGGAATTGTCGGAGTTGTCCGAGTTGTCCGAATTGTCGGAATTGTCGTCGTCATCCGAAGAGTTGTCGTTGCCGGAATCCGCAATGTCGACATCGAACGCGTCATCATCGGAATTGTCCGAATTGTTGTTGTTGTCGGCTGAGTTGTCGGAATTGTCCGAGTTATCGGAATTGTCCGAGTTGTCCGAATTGTCGTTGGCGGTATCCGCGACATCGACGTCGACATCGAACAGATCGTCATCGGAATTGTCGGAATTGTCGCTGCCGTCCGCGGAATTGTCCGAATTGTCCGAGTTATCGGAATTGTCGGAATTGTCCGAGTTGTCGGAATTGTCGTCGTCATCCGACGAGTTGTCGTTACCGGAATCCGCGATGTCGACATCGAACGCGTCGTCATCGGAATTGTCCGAATTGTTGTTGTTGTCGGCAGAGTTGTCGGAATTGTCAGAGTTATCCGAATTGTCGGAATTGTCGGAATTGTCGGAATTGTCGGAGTTGTCGGAATTGTCGTCGTCGTCCGACGAGTTGTCGTTACCGGAATCCGCAACGTCAACATCCAGCACGTCATCGTCGGAATTGTCGGAGTTGTCGGAATTGTCCGCCGAATTGTCGGAATTGTCCGAGCTGTCGGTGGAATTGTCGCTGCCGTCAGCGGAATTGTCGGAGTTGTCGTTGTTGGAATCGTTGGTGGAATTGTCGTCGTCGTCGGTGAAGCTGTCTTCGACGGTCGTGTCGTTACCCGTCGTTGTCAGCGTATCATCATTAGCCAGGAGGCCCTGATCAACATTCTTGTCGTCATCAGACATTGTGGATTGTCTCCGATTTGAACAATGTTCATTGGGTTCGGAAACCACGTTGGCTCCAAGCTGATCCGTTACGTCAGCAAGCGAACCTTGCGGTTTTCGTCAGATTAGACTTTCGAAGTGAAGTAGAGTGACGTTCAGGCTCAGGTCCGCTAACGCAAGACCGTAGCCAAGCCGGGCCACTACCGGTGGAGTGTCGTCATATCCTGAAAGCAGCGCTCCCTTTGTTACTTACCGAAATGTTCCGTCCGCATCCCTACGGACATTTCCCGGACTCGCGCCGCACAAGCCTTGGGAACCAAAAAAGATCATGTGTAAAGTCAGTATTGCTGACGTATAAATCTACCCGCCACGCAGAATATATTACTCTCTCCCTACCGAACCTTATTTGTGCCGTCGCATTGACACTTTGTTAACCCAATTGAGACTCTCGTACCACACCGATTTTTGAAGATCAACAGCGTTACTAGGAATTTTTTGATTTCAACTGAATACAACCGTGGTCATAAAGATCGGAGATACCGGTTGCAGAAGCATACCCAAGTCTAAATTGACAATTTTGTGAGCCACGACCACGTATACATACTAGTAGACAAGCCATTACTCACGTAATCTGCTTTTTGCAGCGCAATAACCACCGTAGGTAGGTATCGCCCGCAAAAGACCGTCACCTCCTCTTGCCGTGTTGGTCAGTTATCCGAATATTGTGAAGTTCCAATGACATGCGGCGACCACTAACGGTCCGAAAGACGGCTTTTTCTTTCGGCAACGGCACGCCGGCCCGCGGAATACATTCGTCAACCAAACCGGATCAATAGGTCGCACCGAAAGCGGAATCTTCGTGTCGCCAGTTCTTCGAACGGATTTCCGGGTGCGGGCGAAGAGACGGGTAACTTTGCGGAATTGGAACCTCCAAGACAATCATGCCAGGCGTGTCTCGACACTCGACTGCCAGATGCTGAGCGCTGCGTCGTCGACCATCGGCAGCATCTCCGGATCGACCAAGGCGTCATCGGCCGTCAGGCGCAACGCCTCTGCAAAGGCATTGCCGTGCACGCAACCGGTCATGAAGTCATCGTCCTCGGACATGCTCAGCAGCGTGATCCATTGTCCGACGAGCAAATGGTCAACTTGCGATAAATCGGATATACATCCGGCTTGAAGCCGGGCGTGATCGTTGGAGTTCAGGTCGTCCGGCGCGAGACTGGAAATCGCGATCGTAAAGAAACCGAGGACAAAAGGGTCCGACCAGAATTCGGATGCGATCCTCCCATGCCGGTTTTCCGTGTACTCGATGTACGGAGAAATCATGCGGCACAGGCCCCGCTGCCGGTTCTTGAGCTTCAGCATTCCGAACATGGCATTACTCAACCCTTACGCGATCCGACCTTGCAGAACTGATAAACATTGGCAGTCGAACGTCATGCGCAGTTTGCTCATCGCTGCGCACAAGTCTTCCGCCCCATAGGATACATCAAATGACGGCAGAAGATCTCCCCCCCAGACCCGATTTTATGACGCTGGAATCGCATGCGGCCAACTCGGCAGTCAAACGAACCGAAGTTTTGGCATTGATTGGAAACATAGTTTTCTGTTGGTCAAACAATGAAAGCGTCTTCATCTACATCATGATGATTCTGCTTCAGACCGACAAACTGACGGCGTCGATCGTCTTTTCCACCCTGAACACGACACGCGCCCGCCTTGACCTGATCGAACGGTTGTCGTCCTCGAAAATTACCGATGAAGAGACCCGCAGACGATTGTCGCGGATCGTCAATCGCTTCCGCAAAGCGACCAAATACCGGAACGAATTCACGCATAGCATGTATGTCCTGGATGAACAGGGAAACATCACATCGACGCAGACAATGCGGCCGAGCGTCAGCGGCGGCGACTTGCGTCTGGGCTTCGAACGGGCGGTCGATGAAGCCCGGCTCCGCACCATGCGAAAGGCTGTCCGAGACATGACGGCGCTGAACAGAGAAATGTGGGATTTCCTTCCCGACCTGCGCCGGCAGATGCAGCGCGCTCGGAAGTAACGCGCTGTTCTGCCGGTCAGGCGAAGCGCTCCGACAGAGGCTCTCCGATTGGCAGATTGAGCTTGTTGTTCACGGATTTGCCGGCACGTTTCAACGTTGCGTGAAAGCCGATGCGAAAGTCGATCCGACATCCGATATGATCCGTAACAGCCATTGAGCAGCAATGCTGAATCGGAGATCGGGAGAGGGCGATGGCACGCCAATACATTTCCAAGCCGCGACGCGCCGCGCATGAGAAGTCCGAAACGGGGTGCGTCGATCAAGTGAGACGCGTCATGCTTTTTGGGGCTCCAGTAATTTTTGTGTCTGGTTGCGCGACGACAGGCGACACGACACAGACAGCCGCCGACACGGAGCGCGGCAGCGAAGGCGGATATTGAGGCCCGTTTTGTGCCGCAGGCGACAGGCGCGAGATCGGAGTATAAAGCCTGAAACTCGCTGAGACCCGCCCTTTGATGGTTCCCCCGTCCCCGATGTAAACGGGCGATTACGCCTCACCGGCAAGCCTGAATACGTTGCCACGGTCTGCCTGCCTTGCCGGGCGGCATTCGCAATCTGGAATTCAAGTCAATCGAGAACCGCAGGCGGCCGTTGCGGATAATATCTAT
Organism: Pseudomonadota bacterium; assembly: GCA_038745065.1. Lineage (GTDB taxonomy): Bacteria > Pseudomonadota > Alphaproteobacteria > Rhizobiales > JANQQB01 > JANQQB01. The sequence goes on from JBCDLT010000043.1 coordinate 35,121, forward strand.
GGACCACCGTCAGGTTTGGCCGAGATCCGTAGATGCCCGATCGTCCGGATTTGCTTCGATGGCCGCCCGTTCGGCCTCTGCTGGCGGCGTTCTGTCTGCCGGTACAGGATCCTCCGATCACCGTACCATTCGACCAACCCGTTCATATTAAGCAGTTCGCCGAAAGGTGTGCAGTTACACGCTTGATAGTCTTCACGAACCCGTGAAAATCAGATAGCCTGTTTTACCATCGTTATTAATAACGAGGTAACAAAGCACTCACATCAGGGTTGGGGTAAAAATGAAAGTACGAGTAATTCATCAGTTTTTGGGCGCGTCTCTGCTGCTCGTTTCCACCACAATTGGCGCCTCGGCTGCCGAGATCAACATGTTCGGCGGTTCGTCTTCCTGGGACAGGACCGATATCCGTAACGCCGGCACGGCCGAAATCGTCGATCTGACCGGCCAGGGCGGCAATCTCGAAAACAACGCACCGGCCGGAACCGGCGCCGTGCGGTTGACCACCACTGGAGATCCGGACAAGGCGGAAGTCGGAACCGGCGGCGATTTCGGCACACTCGGCGACTTCATCAACGGCGGTTCGCTTTCGTACAATTACTACAAGGATTCGTTTATCAACGGGAACCCGGAGGCATCGGCGGCCATCAAGCTGACGATCCTCGACACAACGGATACCGGCCCTTCCGGCGACGGCTTCACGACCTTCGTCTACGAGCCTTACTGGAATACCGGCACGCCTGGTGTGTCTACGCCGGTGCCGACCGATCAATGGCTGAACGCGTCGATCGACGGAGCCACCGGCACATTCTGGCACACGGGTCTTTACAACCAAGGCAACATGGCCGGCGCCCCTGGCGTCACCTTGGCTGAATGGCTGGCCATCTTCGGGACAACGTTGCTGGATGCCAACATTATCGGCATCTCCGTCGGCCTCGGTACGTTCAACGACGATGTGGTCACCTATTTCGATAACATCGCGTTTTCGAACGGGGCGATCAACAAGACATACGATTTCGAAGTGGCCCCGATTCCGGTCCCTGCAGCGCTGCCGCTGCTGCTTAGCGGTCTCGGTCTGCTCGGCTTCTTCGGGCTGCGCCGCAAGGCACGCCTCTGATACGTGAAACGCCGGCGGTCGCGCTCACGTGCGCGACCGTCAGCATCGAAAGCAAATCCCGCTTGTCGGTCCGATCGCGTACTCCGCGGCGCGACGCCCCTGTCGCCCTGCAGAGTGCCGACTCTTTCATGCCCGCCGACGGCGCCATCATTAGCTGGATATCCTCGCAGCTACAGAAGCCGGAGCGGGAACGAAAAGTCCGTCCATTCAAGTTCCGCGTTTCCATCGTCCCTTAAGCGAATCGAGCGCGATGCTGTGGTCCGCCCGCTTTGTCATCGAAGCGTTCGGCGAACAATGTGCAACGCAAGCCGACGCCAATGCTGCGCCTAAAATCGGCGGCATCCGCATCGCACAATTGTTCCTGCACGTTTGTGAAAACCAAGCGCAACGTGGGCGCACCGCCTGTTACGGCCCCGCCGCGACACTCAGGACAAGACGATTACTGCTCCAACGGCCGGCCCGCATCCGCCTTCGCGTAGGCCCGGGCAATGACGGCCGCGCCGAGCACCAACCCCAAAGCTTGTGCCAGGTAAGCCCCCGCAACAAATACGTGCCGGGCCTGTCTGACATCGATGTCCGGAACTAGGCTGTGCAAGGTAAATGCCGACGCCCAGGTCAGACCGAACCAGACGATCGTAACGCTGCCCAAAATTACCAACAAGCGTCCTGCGGTCCGAAAAAAGTAAGTCTCGCCTCGCCGGACGGCGTCGCTCAGCGCGGGATTCCGCCCGGTGGCGTCAGCCGCAAGCCACGTGCCTATGAAGGCAAACACAAGCACAGCTCCAAGGCAGGACATCAAAGGCTCGACGATCATGTAAGCGGGAAACATGAAATGAAAGACCAGGTCCCCATGGGTCATAAAGGCGCCGATCGGTTTGAAGAGTGCCGCCGCAATCAGCTGCGCTGCACAAATCGCAAGTGTCGATTTCCCGACAGACACAACAAAGCCGCGCAAGCCGGTGCGCGGGTACCGTTTCGTGTGGGGAAACAACGTGCCGAAAGCTTTGGAGAGTACAAAGGCCAGCAACAGCGTCGGAACCCAAGCCAGGACCATCGCCAAGGACATCGCGGCAACGGAATCTCGCGCAGGCAACTGGTTGGCGATCCAATCTATGGCCGTGCTGCAGACCACACAGATCACCACGTAGGGCAATACCGAAACGAAAGTCCGCAAGCCGGCGCCGAACAGGGCTGCGATGTCCGCCCGGAACGTCTCGCGCGAGCCGTCGGCCATGTTACCGGTCTTGACCAATGTCGTCATATTTGTCGCTTTCCTTCCGGCTGGCCTGAACCATCACGCACGAACGCTGATGGCAGACCTGCAATGGATTTGCGCCAGCCTCGCATGAGACAAACAAGGGTATGCTCACGCCTGAAAACCGCGCAAAGATCGACGTAAGGTATCAGCACTTCCGGTAAGTTGTATAGACATTCTCGTAAAATGAGGGTGATACAAATCATTTCGCGGCAGCGAACTTCGTCTCGCCCGGCCGCGGTGCGAAGGCATTCCAGACTAGGTCTTCATATCAGGTTCGACCTGCGCCCTCACATAGGCCTGAACAACGACCGCGGCGCCCAGCAGCAGTGCAAACGCTTCTGCCACGTAACGCGCACCGTTGAAGACACGACCGAACTGCATTCTCTGGAAAGAGGAGAGTGAGCCGTCCAGTCCGGATGCAACCGCCCAAAATGAAAGATACCAGACGATCGGGACGCCTGCCAAAACGACCAGCAGCCGACCCGCCGTCCAGCCAAAGCGCGTCTTGCTCAGGTGCACGGCGTCCCAAACGGAGCCCATCCGCCCGGCGAGACAGGCGACGACAAGGGGCCCGGCAAGCGAAAACACAAGTGCAATAGCGAGACAGTACGTCAGGGGCTCGAACGGGAAAAAGAACATAGCCATGATATCGCCTCTGATGATCGACCGGCTCAAGAACGTGGCAACCGGATCGAAGAATTTCTCGGCCACCCCGTACACGGCGCAAATTGCGGCCAGACAGATCAGGATGCCTGCAAGGACCTCGCCGAATCCGTCGTGCGGACGCGGATCTCCCGCGGCGAGCAGGCTCTTGCAAGACCTGTAGACTATGTAGGCGAGCATGAGCGTCGGGACCCATTCCAGTATCCGCGCCACGAACAATACGGCACCGGACTGCACGCCCCACACTTTGAAGACCAACCAGGGCAAGGCCGCGCTGCAGAGCGCATAAACAACCACAAGCGGCCCAAGCGCGACGAGTGTTCGCCAGCCTGTACCGACAAAGCCGAAAACATCGCGCAGCAAGGAATCGTGTGTTCGCTCGACACGATCACCGGCTTCGGCTTTGGCACCATTCGCTGCCGATGTCGTCATGAGAGTGCCTTCCTTTCGACCAACCATTAAATTGTAGGCGAGACGCCTTGGACGGTTCCGCAAGACAAGCCCCGCCGACAGACGCCCGGGTCAGCAAGGGCATCACCACGCGCCGAACACCACGCCTCAATAGACAACGGCATCGGGCGTCCGTGCGCTTTGTGCAATTACTCTCGCAAAATTAGGATGATGCAAGATTAACAGGCATCGCCAGTCTTCGTTTAACGCAAGATTAGACGGAGCAGCGTCTTATCGATTGCCCTGTCCGGCAGGAAGTGCCGGACGAGACCCGGCACTGTCGTGCCCGTTAGTCCACCTGTTTTGCGGGCTTCAGCCGCTCAATGAGCGGCGAAACGATCGACTGCACGATCGGGATCAGCAGGAAACCGAGCGCCAGGCCAAGAATGCCGTCGAGTGTGGCGGTGACCAGCCATTCCACGAAACCGGCGGCTGTCGCCACATGGGTCGCGACGGCAACGGCCAGGAAATGGATCATGTCGTAAGGCAGGAGCCAGCCGAGATCGTGCAGACCGTGCACGATGATGCTCCCGCCGACCCACAGCATGGCGGCCGTGCCAACCGTTGAGATAAAGGTCATTACGCTCGGCATGGCATGCACGATGCCGCGTCCGAGGGCACGGGTTGCCGCAAGCGATCCGGTCTGGCTCAGTTTTAGGCCGACATCGTCCGCCTTCACCAGCAGCGCCACCACGCCGTAGACCGCGGCGGTGATGCCGATGGCGACCGCTGCGAGAATGACCGCCTTCATGACAAACCCGTCGGCATCGATCGCCGCGAGCGAGATCGTCATGATCTCGGCCGACAGGATGAAGTCGGTCTTGATCGCGCCCTTGACCCGCTGTTCTTCCAGATGCGCCGCATCGAGCGTCTCGGCCGCCTGGGGGCCGTGTTCCTCATGCGGCACCATCATGTGCCAGATCTTTTCCGCCCCCTCGAAACACAGATAGGCCCCGCCAAGCATGAGGAGCGGCGTGATCAGCCATGGCAGAAAGGCATCGAGCAGAAGCGCGACGGGCAGAAGGATCACCAGCTTGTTGAAGAACGAGGCCTTGGCGATCTTCCAGACGATCGGCAGTTCGCGCGCCGCCGGCAAGCCGGTCACGTATTTCGGCGTCACCGCCGCGTCGTCGATGACCACGCCGGCAGCCTTCGAACCCGCCTTGGCGACCTGGGCAGCCACGTCGTCCATTTGCGATGCCGCCAGCTTCGTGATGGCGGCAACATCATCCAGAAGGGCTAACAGACCGCTCATGGAGAACTCCCGGGTGTTCGGTGCAAAGGCGGCAGGCGGCGGACCGGTCAAGAAGCGTTTCAGACCGGCGGAGGATTCGCAGACAGGCTACCCGGGCACGCAATTGCAACGCAAGATGGCGCAACCGGTGCACCTGCACAATCCATAGGCCGAGGATGTGACGGCTTTCGGGAGAGGGAGGAACAGGGACGGCGAAGGATCGACGAGACAGTAAGAACGTGTTGCCCGCGATTCAAAAAGCCACGCAGGCATTCCCGATCACGCGCAGGACCGATTCCTGGTCGAAACGATCCTTGTAGGCGGCGATGATCGCATCGACGCGTTCACCGCCATCCGACCCCGGCACGGCCAGAATGAGCACCATCTTCGAGCGCTCGCGGATCAGCGTTCCGGCGCCATCCCGCCATTGCCCCGCCGCGTCCATAACCGTCAGTCCATCAGGAAAGCGTGGCGTGATCTCAGTTGCGAGAAAGTCACGCCAGGCGGCATCGCTGACGACCTCCCGATCCTGGTCGTTCCGACCGAAAAACAGGCGGTACTCGGTGAAGGAGTCCAGGCCCTCAGGACAGGACGGCGGATGCGCGGACACGGGCGGTACTGAAACGAACCCGACGCTCAAGAGGATGACCGCGGCTGCGGCCGCCAGGATCGCACTCTGCACTTGCCGCCCCATTGTCACCCCTCGCATATGATCGATCTTGCCCGCCAAGCGGCCGACCCGTACAAAGCCTAGGACAGCTCACTTCGACCCTCAAGCCACGGCCACCAAGACCGGTCTTCTCTCCCGTTTTTGCCGGGCAGGAACACCGCCCCTCAATAGCGCGGCATCTGCGGGTCGATCATGCGCGCCCAGGCATCGATACCGCCCCTCAGGTTCCAGGCATTGTCGAATCCGTTGCCGCGCAGGTAATTGGTCACCATCGCGCTGCGCATGCCGTGGTGGCACAGAACCACCAGGGGCGCATCGCGCGGCAGGCTTTCCAGTGCATCGGGAACCTGTTGCATGGGCACGACAACGCTGTCCGGCAGGACACAGATCGCCACTTCGTCCGGTTCGCGTATGTCGAGCACGGTATGGGCCCGCCGCGCCGTGCGCAGTTCAGAAAGATTCTCGACGTCGATGTCGTAGTCGGATTGCTGCATGATCTCGTCTGTCCCTGTTCGCAGAGCGTTTCTAATAGTGCTCGTCATCGACGAACACGCATTCGGCCGGATCGGCTTCGCGCGGTCCGAGGCGTGCGTCGTAGACAAAAACCGTCGAGCAATAGGGGCACACGATCCTGTCCCGCTCGCCCATGTGCAGATAGATATGCGGATGATCCTGCGGTGCGGATTCTCCGGCGCACATGAATTCGCGGGTACCGATCCGGATTTCTGCGACGCCCTTGTCGTTCTTGAACTTTGCGTAAGTGTCAGCGCCCATCGCGCCGGTCGAGTTCGATATCGATCATGGTGATCTCGGCAAGCTGCTGATCGAGCGAACGGGCCGTGAGCGTTCCGCTGTCGAGCAGTTTGAGGAGCGCCGCCCGCTTGGCTTCAAGTTCTTCGGACGTGAACCCGGCCCACGGCGCCTCGGATACCGGGTCCGCGCCGGGCTGGCGCCGCCTGGAAGACTTTCTTGTCATGCCGGAAGCTGCAGATCGGCCACAACAGCACCTGCGCGCAGATAGACGAAGACACTCATGTCGCTGAGGGCTCTGTGGTGCCCGCGTTGCGTGCCATATGGTGAAGGTCGAACAAGGAGGTTGCACCTGCCGGCCGTGCGGGCTGCATCGGATCGTCGGTCAGGCTGCCATCGGCTTCGACGACGACGCGCCAGATCCGCGCCCGGTAGCGAAAGGTCAGCCGCGTGCGGCCGGCATCCTCTTCCTGTCCCGCCTCGACAACGCTCAGGACATCGCCCCTGGCCATATGGGTTTTCAGATCGGCAACGCTGAGACCGAGCTTCGGCGCAAGGACCTCGGCATCGATCGTCACATCGTCGCCGGCGATCTCGACGGGAGCCGGAGAAGGTGCATTCATGGATCAGACTCGCCCGCCCTGGGGTCTTTCCGAAGAACGCGGCGCTTCGGAAACAAAGTTGATGCAGAACTCATCGAGTTCCGCTTCGCTCAGAGTCTCGTTGGCGAACCTGCACGCGTAGACCGGATCGCCCGCCAGGCAACAGCCCTCGCCCCCGAAATGCGCACAGGACCGACAGGTTCCGAACAGCGGCTGGCCGGTATCCTCGGCCAATTGACCGAGCACACGAAGCAGGCTGTCGGAAAATCGGTCGCGCATGCCCGGCGGCAGACCGTCGGCCGCAGCGGCCAGTCCCTTGATGGGATCGTCGGCCAGAATGGCGCGTGCCTTGTCCGTAAGGCTCAGCCGTACGCTTCGTCCATCGGCCTGCGATCGGTGCTGGGTAAGATATCCGGCGGCGACAAGTCCCTTGATCGTCTGCGAAGCCGTACCGCGGGTTGTGCCGTGAAACGCGGCGAACCCCGACGGCGTGCGCGAAAACCGGTTGGCCCGTGCGAAGTACCGCAAAGCCGCCCATTGCACCGGAGACAGACCAGCGACGCCGCCCTCGCCCGAGCCGATGCGACCGAGATGCACGATCAGTTCCGCCACTGCCCGGCTGTCCATGGGTGGTTCCCGCACGATGTTCGATTGGGATATTTAATAGCGTTTCGAAATCAGTTTAGCAAGAAGATAGTAGCGAAACAAAACTAATTTGGACCGCCGGCAACGCATGGCAAGTCCTTGAAACAGGCTGTACGCATTGTCGAAATACACCGGACAAAGCAGGCAAAATCCGGCACCGGCTGCAAATGAAAGCAAGGCCGGCACCGCAATGGTGCCGACCGATGTTATGGATCGTTCAGGAGGAATTCGGACGGTCTCTCCTGTTCAACAACCGCGCAATCGGATGATTCGGTGCCCGTCGCTCCAGGTGACCCGGCCGTTGCCGCGGAACGTGTAGATCGCACCGGTTTCGCCGACATAGCGGCTGGTCCGTCCGACACGCTGATAGTAGAGCGAATTGCCACGGCGGCCGACGGGATAGGCGTAAAACCCGTTTCCGGCGAATTCGAACATGTTCATCTTGTTCGGATTGTTGGCAAAACAATACCGTTCGAAATCCCGTGCAGCCGATGTTTCCGCAAAACTCATCGCGGCAACCAGGAGGACTGCGAAAAAACCGGCCATTCTGGCAGCGGAGAACCGGAGCGGATTGGAAACGGGGAAAGCGGACGCAACGGCACGCGCGCCGGTAGCGGACGAGTGGATTGGATACATGTTGTTTGGTATTCCCGACGAGGTCCCCGTTCTCGCCAATTGAGGTTGCCGAATTCCCTGTCCGAACAGAAATGCAGACCTGCTGCAGATCACCCTCCGACAAAGGCCGGCAAGAACGCCGGCCGTCATCGAGAGGCATGTAATGACTGCGTTAGGGAATACAATAAAGCCAATTCGGCAATATCTGTATTTGCGTCTGACGTTGAGTATCTTACTCATTAATTTTGACAATACTCTGCCTTGAAATCACTGCATTGGCCTTGCCGCCGACTGGACTCCGCGTCATCGGCAAACGGGAAAAAATGCACCGATGGCAGTGTGGCGCGGTTGGTTTCATTCGGCTGGCCCAAACAACGGATCAGGACACGAACTCACCCCGGGAAAACGCCGTCACTCTCACCCCTTCCGCCATCATCTCGGCGTCCAGACCGGCCAGCGCGTCGGTAAACCGCCAGCCGAACGAACCGGGCCCGCCAGCCTGTTGCCCTGCCCGGGCACCGGCGGCGGCAAAGCATGACAGCGCGGCGACGGTTGCGTCGAACCGGTCCGGTATGACGGCGACGAAGGCCCCGACAAGTGCGGTCAGGGCGCATCCGAGCGCGGTCACGCTCGGCATCAACGGCGACCCGCCGGCAATCAGCACCGAGCGTTTGCCGTCGGTGACGTAATCCACCGGCCCCGTCACCGCGACCACGCATGCGTGGCGTCGGGCAAACGCGTCGGCTGCGTCCCGGGCCAGGTCGACCGAATCGCCGGTGTCCGGTCCCCGGCCCGCGCTGCTGCTGCCTGAAAGAGCCAGGATCTCCGATGCGTTGCCGCGCACTACATCCGGCGCACGCTCCATCAGGCGGGCAACGACATCGCGCCGATACCGGGTCGCACCGACCGCCACCGGATCGAGCACCCAGGGCCGGCCGGCCCCGCGCGCACTCTCGACGGCGTCGATCATGCCGGCGACCCAGGGCTCGGATGGCGTCCCGATGTTCACGGTCAGCGCATCGGCAAGCGTCGCGAACTCCGCGGCTTCCTTCTTGTCATGCACCATGGCAGGCGACGCGCCGACCGCCAGAAGCGTATTGGCCGCGACATTCATCGCCACGTAATTGGTGATGCACTGCACCAAAGGCTGCGCCGCGCGGACGGCGAAAAGGGTTTCCAGAAGTGTATGGGACATGCGGACCTCGTTTGGGCGGAGGCCTCGCTGGCAGGTGGCGTTTGCATGGTGCCAGCCTGCCGACCGCTCCCTCCGCCAGCATGATCTGGTTCAGGTTCAAAGGGTGCTTCTCAGCCCGCGACCGGCGGGCGCCCCTGCGTGTGCAAACACAATGGCACGGGCGCCCTGGTCTGTCATGGGCGAATGCGGGAACAACCGGCAACCTGCACCGCGATCCGATGCGTCGATCGCAATTGCGTCGCAACCTTTTGGAACCGTCTTGGGCCGTGCAACCGGTGGTCCCGGGCCCCGCAAGAGATGTTCAAGATGCGCTCCGCACGTCCGACTCCGCGACAAAACCGTCGCGCCTACGCGTGCAATGCAGCACATCCCGTCGTTGACCGACTAGGGATTTTTGCTTAGCCTCCAATTGTCCAACAATCGAACAAAAAGACGGTCGCGACGACACGGGATGCAAAATCCCGGCAGCGACCCTTGGGTGGGCAGGAAACGGGAGGACGGGCTTTATGCCCCGAAACGCTGACCAACATGGCGCGGTTGCCGATGCCGCGCGACCGAATTCTGTTGGCGCGCCGCAAGACGCCGGCCGCGCTGGGCCTGAACCGCGGTTTGCAAAACTCGGTCTTGCTCCCGCCTATCGCGTGGTTTTCGAGACCATCGAGGAAGAGATCCTTTCCGGCCGCCTGAAACCCGGCGAAAGATTGCCGTCGGAAACCAGCCTTGCCGACCAATTGGGCGTCAATCGGTCAACCGCTCGCGAAGGGCTCCGCCTCCTTGAAGAAACCGGCCTGGTCCGTCGCGAGGAAGGCCGGCGGCTGTTCGCCGCCATCCCGCGCCAGGAAGACCTGTCGTCTCGCGCCAGCCGGGCGCTCGTCCTGCAGCACGTCACCTTTCGTGAATTGTGGGAGGTCCTGATGGTGACGGAACCGGGCGTGGCCGCACTTGCCGCTGAACGCATTCGGGCGGACCAGGTGGCCGCGCTCGAAGACAATCTGGCGCGCACCGAGGACGCCGTTCGAAATGGCCGCGGCTTCACGCAACTCGACATGGAATTCCATGCCCTGATCGCCGAGGCGGCCGGCAACCGTGCCTGGCTTCTGGCCCGCGAACCGGCTGCCCTGCTTTTGTTTCCCGCCATGGATCATATGGCCCCGCACCTGCCGCAATCCGGACTGCGCCTCGTCGAGGCGCACGGCCAGGTACTGGCGGCCCTGAAAGCCGGCAAGGCGGATGTCGCCAGCGACTGGATGCGCAAGCACATTGCCGACTTCCGGCGCGGCTACAACATGGCCGGCATCGACATCGACTTGCCGGTCGGCCGGCTCGAGAACCCGGCCGACGAAAGCAAATCGGCTGCAAAGCGGAGATCTTCATGACCGGGCGCGCCTTTCTAAGACGCGTGTTCGGTTCGCCGGATTCCCGGCCCGACCTGTCGCAACGCGACGCAAACACACCAAAACGTGGGAGAAATGCCGAATGAGGAAGCACGGTAACACCACAGGGTCTTTCAAAGCCCTGCTTTTTGGCGGTGCAGCGATCCTGGCGCTCGCCGGTCCGGCTGCGGCCGCCGACACCTTCAAGATCGGCGTCGTGACATTCCTGTCCGGACAGGCCGCGGAGAGTTTCGGCGTGCCTGCCTGGAACGGCGGCAAGCTCCTGATCGAGAAGCTGAACGCCGGCGAAGTCCCGGCGCCCTACGACACGGTCGGCTTCGGCGGCATGCAGATCGAGGCGATTGAAATCGACGAGGCCGGCGGCGCGACCAAACAGGTGCAGGAATTCCGCAACCTCGTGCAGCGCGAAGAGGTGGATGCGGTCGTCGGCTATGTCAGTTCGGGCGATTGCCTCGCCGTTTCGCCGGTGGCGGACGAATTGAAGGCGCTGACCATTCTCTACGATTGCGGCACGCCGCGCGTATTCGAGGACGGCTCGTACGAATATGTGTTCCGCACGGCCGCCCATGCCACCATGGACAACGTCGCCATGGCGCGCTACCTCGCCGCCAGCGGTGCCGATGTCAAGACGATTGCCGGCATCAACCAGGATTACGCCTGGGGCCATGACAGTTGGCGCGACTTCAAGGCCGCCATGGCCCAGACCTTCCCGGAATCAGGCGTCGCGGCGGAGCTGTTTCCGGCTTTCGGCGCCGGACAATACGGCACCGAGATCTCGGCCCTGATGCGTGAAGGCGCGGATGTCATCCACTCCTCGCTCTGGGGCGGCGACCTTCAGGCAATGATCCTGCAATCCTCGCCGCGTGGCATGTTCCAGCGGTCCCAGGTGGTGCTGAGTGCCGCCGACCACGTCATGCCGCCGCTCGGCAAGAACATGCCGGAAGGCGCAATCATTGGCGCGCGGGGCGCCTATGGCCTCTTGTCGGAAGACACGCCGTTGAACCGCTGGTGGATGGAAACCTACCAGGCGGAATACAACGTCATCCCCGTCCAGGCCCCGTATCGCATGGCGCAGGCAATCCTCGGCCTGAAGACCGCGATTGAAAAGGCGATGGCGGAAAACGGCGGCACCAAGCCGACGACCGACCAGATTCGCGCCGCATTGCGCGGGCTGGAGTGGGAAAGCCCGGGCGGCACGATCTCCATGGCGCTGGCCGATGGACATCAGGCGATCCAGCCAACCGCGATCGGGCGCACGACACGCGACGAGAACGGCAACGTCGTGATCAGCGATATCGTTCGCTTCAAGGCCGAATGCGTCAATCCGCCGGCCGGCCAGAAGAGCGTCGAATGGATCAATGCCGGTTTCCCCGGCGCGGTCTGCGAGTGATCTGAAATCCGGGGCGGGCCGCTGCCGGCCCGCCCCGAAGCACCCGGCCGGGAGCACGAGGCGCCTTCATGGAAACTGTTCTGAGCATCCTTGTGGATGGCACGATCTACGCCTCGTGGCTGTTCATCGTCGCGCTGGGTCTGACGCTGATCTTCGGCGTCCTGCGCATCCTGAACATTGCGCACGGCGGCCTCTATGCCATTGGCGCCTACGCGGCTGCGACCGCCGTGGCGCTGTTCAACGGCTTCGGCCTGCCGGCACCGTTCAGCCTGCTCGCCATGCTGATTGCAGCGCTTGCCGTTGCAATCGTGATCGCGCCGCTTCTCGAACGCGGCCTGTTGCGCCTGTTCTATGGCCGCGATGAAGTGCTTATCCTGCTTGTCACCTATGCCGTATTCCTGATGCTGGAAGACGTCCAGAAGATGATCTGGGGCGTGAACCCGTATTTTGTTTTCGAACCGCGCCAGCTCTTCGGCAATGTCGAGTTCGCCGGCCTGTTCTATGTCGGCTACGACCTGATGCTGATCGTGCTGGCCGTCGTTTGCGGACTGGCCGTCTGGTTCGGCCTCAACCGCACGCGCACCGGCAAGATCGTCAGTGCCGTCATCCACTCCAGCGAGGTCAGCGCCGCCATGGGCGTCAACGTCGCCCGGGTCTATCTCCTGGCTTTCTTTGTCGGGGTCTTCCTCGCCGCCCTTGCGGGTGCCTTCACAAGCCCGCTGATTTCGGTCCAGCCCGGCATCAGCGTCAGCGTGATCATCCTGTCGTTTGCCGTTGTCATCATCGGCGGTCTGGGCAGTATTCCCGGCGCCGCAATCGGCGCGCTCATCGTCGGGATTGCCCGCGCCGCCGCGATCTACGAATTGCCGGAAGCGGAGATCTTCATCGTCTATCTGGTGATGGCCGTTGTCCTGATCTTCCGCCCGGAAGGCCTGTTCCAGCGCGTCCAGGCTCGGAAAGTGTAAGCGATGGCACAGGACAGCGCTTCCCGCATTCTCACCACGGCCGTCTTCGCCACCGGCGCATTGTTTGCCGTCGGCTTTCTGCTGCCGAACTGGATGCTGTTCACCGCCACGAAGGCCGTGGGATACGGCCTTGTCGCGCTCGGCATTGTTGTCCTGATGCGCTCAGGCCTTGTCTCGTTCGGCCAGGGCCTGGTCTATTGCATCGGCGCCTACACGTCAGGCCTTGTCGCCAGCCGGGCAGGCATTACGGACGTGTTCGTGCTCCTGATCATCGGCGGCGCGGCAAGCACGCTTGTCGGGCTCGTCGTGGCGCCGCTGATCGCGCGCTATCGCAGCATCTTCTTTGCCATGCTGACGCTGGCGCTCTCCATGGTGCTCTACGGCGTCCTGGTGAAACAGAACTGGATCGGCGGCTCCGACGGCTTCAACGTTCCCTCGCCCACGTTCCTCGGCTGGGCGCCTGAATTGTGGGCGGCCGATATGGCGCTTTACGGCGTGGCGGTGCTGGTCGCCGCAATCGCCGCGACGCTCTGCCGGTTCTATTTCCAGTCCATGCCCGGGCTCGTGGCGCAAGCCGTGCGCGAAAACGAATTGCGCGTGGAATATCTCGGCACATCGGTCTTTCGCATCACCGTCCGCAACTTTGTCATCGCGGCGGGTCTGGGCGGCATAGGCGGTACGTTGAACGGCCTGACGCTCGGCCATGTCGATCCGCTGTTTTCCTTTTGGACGACCTCCGGCGAGTTCGTCTTTATTTCGATCCTCGCCGGCCATGTCAGCGTCGTCGCGGTCTTCTTTGCTTCCTTCGCGCTCGAATTGGTGCGCTCGTTTTCCAACCGCTATTTCCCGGACACCTGGCAATTCATGCTCGGCGCTTTCCTGCTCGCCGTGATCCTGTTCCTGCCGAACGGGCTCGGGTCGCTCTGGGACGAGATACGCAAGCGCTTCGGACGCGACACGAAGGCCAAACCGGGATCGACGGCCCCGGTATCCGACGCGCCCGGCAAACTCGCTGAACGCAAGGAGCCGGCGGAATGACCGACACGCCCGTCCTCCAGGCAAGGGGCCTGAACAAGAGCTTCGGGGCCGTCGTCGCCGCGGCCGACATCAATGTCGACGTTCCGACCGGCGAACGCTTGTCCCTGATCGGCGCCAACGGCGCCGGCAAGACGACCTTCGTCAATCTGGTCACCGGCTACCTCAAGCCCGATACCGGTGACATTCTCCTCGAAGGCCGCTCGATCGCCCGTCGCAATCCAAGACAGATCACGCAAATGGGCGTTTGTCGTTCGTTTCAGATCCCGCAACTCTGCGAAGGCATGACGCCCCGCCAGAACCTTCTCGTTGCCGTCGGCGCCTCCCGGCCGACCTTTTCCTTCTTCCGTCCGGTCGGTGCCGAAGGCGCCGGCGAGCAGGTCACCGAATTGCTCGACCGGTTCGGCATCGCGGCCTACGCGGACCGTCCGGTTTCGGAACTGCCCGGCGGCGTGCGCAAACTCCTCGACATTGCTATGGCGCTGGTGCGCCATCCCAAGGTGCTGTTGCTCGACGAACCGACCAGCGGCGTCAGTTCGGAAGAAAAGTTCGGCCTGATGGACACGGTCATGGCCGCCGTCAGCAACGAACCGGTCACGGTCCTGTTCGTCGAGCACGACATGGACATCGTCACCCGCTACGCCGACCGTATCCTTGCTTTTTACGCCGGCGAGATCATCGCCGACGACAAACCCGACGAAGTGCTGTCCGATGTCCGGGTGCAGCGCTACGTAACCGGTACCGCGAAATAGGGTGGAGCCTGTGCTGAAAGTCGACAACGCACATGTCATGATCGGCGCCGTAGAGGCATTGCGGGGGTTCTCCTTCGAACTGGAGGCCGGCGAAAGGGTCGGACTGACCGGCCGAAACGGTGCCGGCAAGACGACGCTGATGCGCGCGATCATGGGCATCGTGAAACTGCGTGAGGGAAGCATCACGCTGAACGGCCGCGACATGCGCGACGTGCCGGTGCATCACCGGACCGCCGAGGGCATCGGTTACATGCCGGAAGACCGCGGCTTGATCCCGGAACTCACCGTGGAGGAAAACATCCTCCTGCCGACCTGGGTAACGCCGTCCCTCGACAGCGCGGAACGCCTTGAACTCGTGTTCGAAATCATGCCGGAACTGCGCGAGATGGCGACGCGACGCGCCCTGCTCCTGTCCGGCGGCCAGCAGAAGATGGTGGCGCTCGGCCGGGCGCTCGCCGCCGGCACGCAGCTGCTGCTGCTCGACGAACCGTTTGAAGGCGTGGCGCCGGCGCTCAGCCAGCGCCTGTCGGAAGTGATCTTCGGGCTGAGCCGGGAAAACCTCTCCGTAATCGTCAGCCAGTCGGAACTGAACCACTCGCAGACCCTGTTCGACCGCGAATTCATCATCGAGCGCGGCGCCAACGTTGCCGGCGCTCCGGCCCCGCAAACCGCCTGATCGGTTGCTGGGTGCGTAACCGGATCGCGCGGTGACAACCAGCCAGGCGCGCCAGCGCTTCATTCGGGAGACAGATCATGGACTTTTCGCACTCGCCGCAGGTGGAGGAATACCGGGCGCGCCTTACCGCCTTCATGGACACCTATGTGGTGTCGGCCCATCGGGAATGGGTCCACGAAACCGAGGCCGGCATCTATCCGCCGGCCTGCGTCGAGCCGCTCAAGCAGCTCGCCCGCGATCAAGGGCTCTGGAACCTGTTCCTGCCGTCGCTGCGCGATGACGAGCCGGGGACCGGCCTGACGAACCTCGATTACGCACCGCTCGCTGAAATCATGGGCCGCATCTACTGGGCTTCGGAGGTCTTCAACTGTTCCGCGCCGGACACCGGCAACATGGAATTGCTGCACATGTTCGCCAGCGATGCGCAGCGCACCGAATGGCTTGACCCGTTGCTGAACGGGACGATCCGGTCCTGTTTTGCCATGACGGAGCCGGATGTCGCCTCGTCCGACGCCACCAACATTCAGACGTCCGTCCTGCGCGACGGCGACGAGTATGTGATCAACGGGCGCAAATGGTTCATCACCGGCGCCGCCGATCCGCGCTGCAAGGTGGCAATCGTGCTCGGCGTGTCCGATCCCGGGCCCGACGCCGATCCGCACAGCCGGCATTCCATGGTGCTGGTGCCGATGGACACACCCGGCGTGAAGGTCGTGCGCAATCTGCCGATCATGCATCACGTCGCACCGGAAGGGCATTGCGAGATGCTGTTCGACAACGTCCGCGTTCCGGCAGCCAATCTGCTTGGCGAGGAAGGTGCCGGGTTCGCCTTGGCACAGGCGCGGCTCGGGCCGGGTCGTATCCACCATTGCATGCGCTCGATCGGACAGTGCGAACTCGCGCTCGAACTCGCCTGCGAACGGGCGATGGAGCGCAAGACCTTCGGCAAGCACCTCTATGAGCATGACCAGGTGGCCGAATGGATTGCGCTCTCGCGCATGGAGATCGACCAGGCCAGACTCTATGTCATGCGCGCCGCCTGGCTGATCGACACCAAGGGCAACAAGGCGGCCCGAAACGAGGTCTCGGCGATCAAGGTCATCGTACCCCGCCTGCAGACCCAGGTACTCGATCGCGCCATGCAGATCTTCGGTGCGATGGGCCTGACGCCCGACACGCCCCTATCCTTCCTGTGGACATGGGGTCGCGCGCTGCGCTTCATCGACGGACCGGACGAAGTGCATATCCGGTCGGTCGCCCGGCGCGAACTCAAACACGCCCGCGAGCATCTCGGACGGGGCGCCGCCTATTACACGCTGCCGGACCGACTGGCAGCCGAATAGGATCCGTTGCAATGGCGCGTGACGGTGAAACCCTCCCGGCTACCCGCCACGAAGCCCATTTCGGCGATCGTGTGGTGAGCTGTTTTGCCGACCGCCATCCGACCATCGACGCCATGATCGGTGCGGTTGCCGCGCAATACCCGGATCGCGACGCTGTTGTCGACGGTAACAAACGATTGAGTTTTGCGGAACTCGACCGTCGGGCATCGGTCGTTGCGGCCGGCTTTCGGGGGTTGGGTCTGGCGCCTGGAAACCGCATCGGCCTTCTGGTCGGCAACCGGTGGGAATTTGTGGTGGCACTCCTTGGCGCCATTCGGGTCGGGCTGATCGCCGTGCCGTTGAGCACTCGCTTACAGGGTCCGGAACTGGGGTACATCCTGAAGGATTGCGGAGCGGCCGGACTCGTGTTCGAAGCCGATCTGGCCGACCGGATCGCCGACGCCGGTCCCCTGCCCGATCTCGCCGCGCGCATTTCCATCGGACCGCACGCCGACGCCCCCGTCACCTTCGGCAGACTCCTGGAACGCCACGACCCGGAATTCGCCGCGTCGGACGCGCACGAGGAGGATACCGCAATCATCCTCTATACGTCGGGCACGACCGGCCATCCGAAAGGCGCGATGCTGAGCCATTTGAACGTGCTGCATTCCTGCCTGCACTTTCGCATCGGTTTCCATCTCACTCCGGACGACCGCTCGCTACTGGCCGTGCCGGCAAGCCATGTGACCGGCGTGATCGCCTGTATCATGGCACCGCTTTCGGTCGGCGGCGCAGTCCTGGTTTTGAAGGCGTTCGACGTTGCCGCCTTTCTGGCGCTGGCGGCCGGCGAACGCATGACGACAACCGTCATGGTGCCGGCCATGTACAATTTGTGCCTGCTGCGCGCCGACCTGGACGAATACGACCTGTCGGCCTGGCGCGTCGGGGCCTATGGCGGCGCGCCGATGCCGCCGGCGACGATCCGTGCGCTCGCCGACCACCTGCCGGGCCTGAACCTTGCCAATGCCTACGGCGCGACCGAAACCACGTCGCCGACGACGCTGATGCCGCTCGGCGATCCGCAAGCGCATGGCGACAGCGTCGGCAAGGTCGTGTGCTGCGGCGACGTCCGCATCATGGATGACGACGGAAACGAGGTCGGCCCCGGCGAAACCGGCGAGGTCTGGATCGCCGGGCCGATGGTCGTATCGGGGTATTGGAACAAGCCGGAG
>JBCDLT010000044.1:0-52991 GCA_038745065.1 Pseudomonadota bacterium
AGAAGAAGTTTATATGTGAAATTTTTCAAATAAATTTTTCCGTAAGCAGAAGAAATTAATTTACGAAAACAGAATTATACAAATATATAGACAGTAAGCATATAAAATATTTCAGTATATCAATTTAATCAAAGATAACACTATCCTCGCAAACCATGAGTCACAAACTCTCAATGAAATTATTTAATATTAATAGCGATATTACTTATCGAAAATCTCCGACATGTTCGTTGCTTTTAACCCTGTTTCGCGAAACCCCGGATGGCTCCCGAGTGCGCCGCGATCCCGGCCGCAACCGTCGGGGCGGGCGACGATCGACACCGGCCCGCTCGAAAAATCGCCCTATCGAAGGAATAATCTGCGCGTCCGGTACGTCGAGTAAGAACAACCGGAAAACCATGCGGAGGAAGCCATGACCAAGGACACCCATTCTGACCCATCCCGGGCGCCGGGCCTTTACGAGACATTCGAACGCGATCCCGAAGCGGCGGACCGCGCCGTTTTCGGCCGCCTTGCCCATGCGGACCGTCGCGGATTCCTGAACGGTGCGGGCCTTGCGACGATGGGCGCCATGCTCGGCATGGCAATCCCGTTTCACCGGACCATGCCGCAGGGTCTCGTTCCGGCCGCCTTCGCCAGCGAAGACGTTCTGGTGGGCAAGGACGGCCTGACGCTCCTGAACGACCGACCGATCAATGCCGAAACGCCCGCCCATCTGCTTGACGACGCCATTACGCCGACTGAAAGGCATTTCATCCGCAACAACGGCCTGCCACCCGAGGAAACGGATCCGGCCGGATGGACCCTGACGGTCGACGGGCTGGTGGACACGCCGATGGAGCTCACCATCGACGATCTCAAGAGCCGGTTCGAGACCGTTACGATGGCGCTGTTGATCGAATGCGGCGGCAACGGTCGCGCGGCCTTTCAGCCCCCGGCACGGGGCAACCAGTGGACCTTGGGCGCAGTGGCCTGCTCCAACTGGACCGGCGTTCGCCTGAAAGACGTCCTGGCGGCGGCCGGGGTGAAACCGGAAGTCGTCTATACGGCCCATGTCGGCGCCGACACGCACTTGTCCGGCGATCCCGAAAAACTCCCGATCTCGCGCGGCGTGCCGATTGCAAAGGCCATGACCGACGATGTGCTGATAGCGTTCGAGATGAACGGCGGACCGCTGCATGTCCAGAACGGCGCCCCGCTGCGCCTGGTCGTGCCCGGCTGGCCGGGATCGTGTTCCCAGAAATGGCTGCGCCATATCACGTTGCGTGACGTGGTGCATGATGGCCCGAAAATGACCGGCACGTCGTACCGCGTGCCCAATCGGCCGGTTGCCCCGGGCGAAAAGGTCGACAAGGAAGATTTTGTGATCATCGAGCGCATGCCGGTGAAATCCCTGATCACGAACCCGCCGACCGATACGGGTGTCGGCCAGTCCGTCGAGGTTCGGGGCCACGCATGGTCCGGCGACCGCACGATATCCGCCGTTGACCTGTCGATCGATTTCGGCGCGTCGTGGATGAAAGCCGACCTCGATGCGCCGGTAAACTCCGGCGCCTGGCAGAATTGGCGCGCCAGCGTCGCATTCCCCCAGGCCGGTTACTATGAGGTCTGGGCGCGCGCCACAGACAGCGAAGGTTCCATGCAGCCGTTCGCGATCGACTGGAATCCGAAAGGATACCTGAACAACACCATGCACCGCATCGCGGTCCAGGTGTCCTGAACCGCATTCCCGTCCCAATTCAAGGCACACCGGCCGCCCATTGCGGCCGGTGTCATGTGTCATCGTTCCGGAGAACTGAATGGTCCGCTGCGTTTTTTCGCCGGCGCTATGCGCTGGAATCCTGATGGTTTTCACTTCGGCCTTTGCGGCCGAGGATGCCGAATTCGGCGTGCTGTTCGTCGCGCCCGGCGTGGAGGAGACCTTCTATGCCTGCGCCGGCTGTCACTCTGAGCGCCTCGTTGCGCAACAGGGCCTTACACGCGCCGGCTGGGAAGAGACTCTCGAGTGGATGGTCGAAGAACAGGGAATGCCGGAGATCGAAGATCCCGACCGCACGGTCATCCTCGACTACCTCGCCGCCCATTACGGTGAAGATCGGCCGAACTATCCGGAATGATCGTCTGGCGGTACGGTCAGCACGGGCGCGCCCGATTGGTGGCGTCGGCGACGGCAAGGCGCTGGCGTTCCTGCGCTTCGAGCTTGCGGATCTGGCCTTCCGCATAATCGGCGATCGCCCGGAACCGGTCAGGATCCATGGTGTCTCCAATCATGCTGAAACGGCGATAGGGCGTCTCCCACGCCTTGACGAGCGCGTAGCCGGCACCGGGATTCGTCGGTGCCTCGAGCGGTTCGGAGATGAGCGTCAGCCGGCATCCGCGATAGCCGCGGTAATGCAGGGCGATGGTTTCGTCGGCCCCCTGGCCGCTGACCCGCACATCGACCAGCACAAGCCGGGACGCCGAGAGATCCGGCGCTTGCGAAAACCCGTGCCCCGATCCGGCTGCAAGCGTCAGCCCGGTACCCGGCCGGATCACATAGGTCCGGCCGGCAAAGTCACCGTGCCAATCCGTCCGCACCGTTTCTTCGCGCCCTGACGGTCCGGCGAGCCAGACCGCGACCGCCACGATGCAAAACAGGGTCGCAAACGATGCCGCAATCCGCACCGATCCGGGCGACGCGTGGAGCCGCGTGCGAAGCCGGCCCGGCGCTGGCTGCATCGTGCGCAGGATCGATTTCGACCGCCGGATGCGCTCCAGTTCCGCTGCAAGCTCGGGCTCCCGGCCCAGTCTGCGTTCGAGCCCGCGACGTGTTTCCACATCGAGCGCATCGTCGGCATAGGCGCTCAAGAGGTCCCAATCGCGGTCACTGATTTTCATGGCCGACCCTTTTCCGCACGCTCACTCAGACGCTCCGGCCTCGTTCTTCTTCCTGACTTCCGGCCGGCCGGCGTGATTCCCATTCGGACCTACCGCACCGTCGCCGACCCGCGCAAGCAGGGATTTCCGTGCGCGGCTGACCCGACTCATGACAGTTCCCACCGGAATGCCGAGTACGGCGCTGGCTTCGGCATAGGTCAGCCCGGTCACATCCACGAGGAAGAGGATTTCCCGTTCCATCGGCTTCAAGCGTTCGAACGCCAGGCGGACAAGCACATCTTCCGCGACGGCACGCACCTGTCCGTCGGCCGGCACGGCTGCGCGCAATGCCGCGGCATGATGATTGAGCCGTACCCGGTCCCGGCGGTGCCGGTCGATGTTCAGGTTACGCACGACACGAAACAGCCACGGCCGCAAGCCGTCGGCTTCCTGAGGCCGGCACCGCGCCGTCAGGGCCCGTTCGACGGCATCCCCGACCAGATCCTCAGCATCCGACGGGTCGGAGCAAAGGGACCGGGCATAGGCCTTCAGATCCGGCAACAGGCGTGTCAGCGACCGACGGAAGGTCATGATCCGGCCCGGGACTCCCTGATCTTCACGTTACGGCAGCGGAATCTCGCCGACTTTTTTCGGAACGTGATAGCCCTTCTGGACGGCGGGCCGTTCGGCAATGCGCACATACCAGTCCCGGACATTGGGAAATTCGCCAAGGTCGATCTGCTGCCATTCGAACCGTGATATCCAGGGCCAGGCCGCCATGTCGGCAATGGAATAGCTGTCGGCGATGAAGTCGCGTCCGTCGAGCCGCTTGTTGAGCACCGAATAAAGCCGCTTGGTTTCCTTGCCGTAGCGTTCCTCGGCATAGGGTGCCTTGCCCTGGTTGAAATGCAGGAAATGGTGCGCCTGGCCGGCCATCGGGCCGAGGCCGCCCATCTGCCACATCAGCCATTCCGTCGCCCGCCAGCGCCCGGTCGCATCGTCCGGCATGAAATGCCCGTGCTTTTCCGCCAGGTAGAGCATGATTGCGCCGGACTCCATGAGCGACAAACCGTTGTCCCGGTCGACGATTGCCGGGATCTTGTTGTTCGGGCTGATGGCGAGGAAGTCCGGCTGCATCTGTTCGTCCTGCCCGATATTGATCGGATGCGCGGTATAGTCGACGCCGAGTTCCTCCAGCAGGATGGAGACCTTGCGGCCGTTCGGCGTTGTCCAGGTGTACAGGTCGATCATGCGATATGCCTTTTTTGCGACGGGTCGGCGACCGGAAGGTAGGAAGAGGCCGCGTTTGGAGGGTTCGTGAAGTCTATAAGGCTTCCGTGTCAGCTTTCAATCGGTTCCAGCCCGCACCATTCCGCGACGAACAGGGCCATGGTTTCGGTGACGCCTTGCAGGGAACGCAGGCTGACCCGTTCGTCCACGCCGTGGATGTTGTGCGAAATCGGTCCGTAGCAGAGCGCCGGGATCCTGTCGTAGAGCGCATAGACCCGAGTATCGAGATAGCCGGCCGTGACGAAGCTTTCCAGTTCTCGCCCGAACGCCGCCTCGTGCGAGCGTGCCAGCACGGCCTCCGCTTCGGATCCGGGGTCCAGAACATAGCCTTCGGCATAAAATCCGTTGAAGACGATTTCCGGCGGATTGTTCGCCAGGAACGTATCCTGCCGCGACAGCGTCTCGATGTGATCGGTCAACCGCCGAGCCGCATCTTCCGCCGACACGCCGGGATAGATCGACAGCCGGCAGTCGAGCCGGCACCAGGAGGGCACCGACGAGGCCCAGTCGCCGCCCTCGATCTTGCCGATGTTGAGGTTGATCGGTTTGCTCTCGG
Source organism: Pseudomonadota bacterium (assembly GCA_038745065.1). Lineage (GTDB taxonomy): Bacteria > Pseudomonadota > Alphaproteobacteria > Rhizobiales > JANQQB01 > JANQQB01. The sequence continues at coordinate 4,703 of JBCDLT010000044.1, forward strand.
CCTCGAAATGCGGCCGGCCGGCCTTTTCCGCATTGAGTTCCGCCTCCAGCGTCCGCAATCCGGCAACGAGCCGGTAGGCAGCGTCGATGGCATTGGCACCGTCTTCCATATCCCGCACATGTACGGCGTGGCCGCGCACCGTCACCTGGAACCACAGGACGCCGGTATTGGCGCGCACCAGTTTTTCATCCTCCGGTTCGGGGATCAGCACCGCGTCGGCCTTGTACCCGCGCAGATGCGCCATCAGAGCACCATTGCCGGTTGATTCCTCTTCCACCACCGACTGGATCGTCACGGTGCCGGCGGGCGCCATCCCGATCCGTCGGAGCGCGTCGAGGCAGAAGATGTTCGCGACCCCGCCGGCTTTCATATCGGCCCCGCCCCGCCCGTAGAGCCAATCGCCGTCGATAACCGGATCGAAGGGCGGATGGCGCCACATCTCCTCCGGTCCTGTCGGCACAACATCCACATGCGATTGCAGGATCAGCGAGCGGCCGACATCATTCTGCGGGCGATGGATGCCGACGACGATCGGCGCGTCGGAATGGGTATCGCTGATCTTGCCGCCGCCCGGATGGCGAGCAATCGCGGCTTCATCCATGGCAAAGCGCTCCATGGCATAGCCCCGGTCCCTGAGCGCGCGAAAAACGAAGTCCTGGACCGCGTGCTCGGCGCCGCGCACCGAGCCGAACCGCACCATCTCCTGCGTAAACGCCACCTGATCGTCAAAGCCCTCGGCCACCGATGCCTTGATGCGCTCGGTCAAGTCCTTGTCCAACGGCATATCTTTCCCCGATTGACTGGAATGCGTTCGACGGCGGTCGCCGCCGGAAACGGTGGGATGGATTCAGATGGTAATGACGAGCTTGCCGAAATGCGTGGCGCCCCGCATCCGGTGATAGGCCGCGCGCGCCTCTTCGAAGACGAAGGTCTCGTCGATGATCGGGCGCAGGCCGTGCGTGGCGATCGCCTGGTTCATGGCAGCAAACATCTGCCGCGATCCGACATAGATGCCGCGTACCGTAATCGACTTGCGCATGATGTCTGTCGGTGCCACCGAGCCGGCAACCCCGGTCAGGATACCGATCAACCCGACCGTTCCGCCGACCCGTACGGCCTTGATCGATTTCTCCAGCGTGCCCGGACCGCCGACTTCAACGACCCGGTCGACGCCGAGCCCGCCGGTAAGCGCCAGCACGCGGTCTTCCCAGTCCGGTTCGGCGCGGTAATTGATCGTTTCGGCGGCGCCAAGCGTCCGCATGCGCTCCAGTTTGTCGTCGCTCGACGAGGTCACGATCGTTCGGGCGCCCATGATGCGACAGAATTGTTGGGCAAACACCGATACGCCGCCTGTCCCGAGCAGGAGCACGGTCTCGCCGGGCAATACCGGTTCCGGCATGACGAGCGCGTGCCAGGCCGTAAGCGCCGCGCAGGGCAAGGTCGCGGCTTCGGCAAACGACAATCCGTCCGGCATCGCGATGACGCCCCTGGCGTCGAGACACACGGCTTCGGCCAACACACCCTGGCGCGCGCCGCCGAGCGCAGACGCCATGACCGTCGGCGATATCGCACCGGCCTCCCAGTCCTGAAAGAAACACCCCATGACACGATCGCCGACGGCAAAGCCCGTCACACCGTCGCCGACAGCCTCGATAACGCCGGCACCATCCGAATTCGGCACCGTCGGATAGGGCAGCCGCCGGCTGACCGGATCCTCGATCGTTGACAGGTCGCGATAATTGATGGACGAGGCCTGCATACGCACGAGCACCTGGCCCGGCCTGGGCTCCGGCTGCGTCCGCTCGGAAAGTGCCAGCGCGTCGACGCCGCCGTCTGAGACGATTTCCCAGGCCTGCATGCATCCCCTCCCTGTTTCGGCCACAGGCAATCACCGATCCCGTCGACAATCAAGCGTGCCGTTCACGTCACAATGCACCCGAAGCGCCATTTCACCCCTGTCGGGCTCAGGCTGCGCTGAGGGAATAGGAGGTGGCCGCATCGATCAATTGCACGACGGTCACGCCGACCAGCACGAGCCCGCCTAATCGCACGCCGCCCGTAAGCAGGGCGATCCGGGCGAGCAACAGGAAAAGGAGCGCGACCACGGAAACCTGGAGACGGGCGGCGTAATATCCCTGCAGGTAGTTGAAGGCGAGTACGCCGATGAGAGCGATCGCGATCGCAATCAGCACCGGATCGGAAGCCCGCAGCCGCGAACGGTCGCCGAAAAGCACGAGCGCCGCGCAGGCAACGAGCACCGGCACCGTTTCGAAAAGGTTCAGATGCAGACCCAGCGTATTGAAAAACGTCAGCGCATTGTCGGCCATCGCCGAGGCGAGCGTTCCAGCTCGATAGGCATCGACCAGCCAGACGAACTGCCCGTATTGCGCGGTCAGGTAGACATCGGTCGCAAACAGCGTGCGCACGGCAAGGTTCCAGCCAAGCAGCGGCAATACGAACAACAACACCGCAAGGCCGGCGACCGGCACGGACAGCAGGAAAGGCGCCCCGGTCTGGCGACCGAAGAGGCCCCGAAGAACAACCCCGGAAAGGAAGGCCGGCAGCAGGATGACAAACAGCGGATAGACGAGCAGCATCAGCCCGGCCCCGGCCATCCAGGCCAGCACGGTCCCGGGCTCCGTTTCCCGGGTCTGCCAGCCGAGGCGGACAAAGAACGCGCAGGCAATAGCCGCCAGCAGATTGTAGATGTTGGTGTGCGCCAGCCAGACCGAGCCATGCACAAGATCCGTGCTCGCGATCGACGCGGCAAGCGCCAGGGCGAGCCCGCTCGATGCCGCCAGGCCGACAAGATTGAACGCCATCCAGATGGTCAGGAGCACCACCGCCACGTTGAGGGCGTAATAGGCCAGGTGCAGGGAAAAATAGGTGCGGTAATGCGAGACCTTTCGGTCCGAGACGGCTGTCCCGCCAACCGCCGTCCAGAGCGGCACGGCCACCGCCTCCATGACGGGCGCGGCAAAGACCCCGTAAACGAAGAAGACGGGCCGCCCTTTCCAATTGTTGAAGTCGGTGAAATACGTCTCCGCATTGCGATAGAGCTTGGCGAGCAAACGGGAGTCGCAATTGAGCGGCACTTCAACCGCCTGGGCGAAGCGGATGATCTGGATGCACGCGCTGCCCGGCGTCTTCGGCACGAACAGAAAGAACGCCATGATCGCAAGCGCGACCAGGACCCATCGGTAACGGCGGGCCGGCAGGCCCATCCCCGGGCTTTCGGACATGCTCATTGGTTCGATCCGTCCGCAACGGTCTTCAGAACGCCTTTCTCTTGAAGCGCCCCGAAAAGATAGGTTGCAACGGCCTGCGCCCCTGCCGGCGTGTTGTGGAATGCGTCGTAGAAGTCCGTCTCAAGATCGAATGCGACCTCTGCAAACAGGTTCAGGCAGGTCGCTTTTGCCATTGCGCAGGCCTCCATGATGACGTCCGACTGGGCCCGTTCCACATCGTGCCGGTCGACGCCGGTCATTGCGCCGAGGGCGGCCAGGATCGACGGAGAGGCGTACTGCAGGGCGGGCGCGCCGACAATGCCGTCGCCGCCGCGCATCCACAACGCGCTGCGCTGGGTGACGAAGATCGGTTCCGCTCCGAACTTGCGGCTGAGGTCCGCAAGCTGCCGGATTCGCTGACCAAGCGCTTTGAACGCGTCGCTCAGGGCCGGTTGATCGCAACACCGGTCAAATACGCGCTGATCGACATATCCGGCCGTATGAATACCGCCGAACGCGTGTCCTGCCCGGCGTTGTGCGCCGGTTTCGTCGGCGCTGCCCTCTACGAGGCTTTCCAGCATCCGGCCCATGGCAACGAGCGCCGAACGCTCCCGGATGAGACGTTCGGTCCCCGTCTCTGCAAGGTCGCGGTCGAACGCGTTCGTGTCCGGCAGAAAGAAGTCGTTGATACCAACGTAGAAGAGAATGTAGCGGGGCTTCAGGGTATCGATCCGGTTCAGCCATTGCGCGAAGTTCTTGATGTGGCCGACGCTTGACTGGCCGTCGATTCCCGCATTGACGATATCGGCTACCTCGCCATTCGCTTCGATGCGGCCTTGCAGAACTTCCTGCCAGGTGGCGTCATCGGACAGGTAGCGCTGGTCCGTCGTCGAGCCGCCCATCGTCAGAATGAACACGGCATCGAGCGGGCCGTCGACACCGCGCAAACCGTTGGAATCCCGTGTATACACCGTTCCGCCCGGCGCCCAGGGTGCGGCAAACGACCATTGCACGTCACGCGGTTTGGTAAACCCGAGCAACGGATCGCTGCCGTCGAGCCAGCCGCCGAAGGACAATTCAAGGATCGCCAGCCCGGCGCCAAGCAGAACGAGGTTGATACCCGCGACACGAACGATGCGTTTCAATCCCACGGCATCGCCCCGTGATGTTAGTCGCCCTTCGCCGCCGCGCGGAGAGGCGGCGGCATCGCATCCTCTGGCACGCTGCCATGGGATCCCATTGTATTCCCACCGCGTTCCTTTTGCAGGTCCTCGACCATGGCGGCCATATGACGGGATTCCTGCAAGAGCGTTTCCCTCAAATGAAACACCATGATCGCCACCTGGCCGAGCACCATGGTCAGGCAGGCAAGCCCGACGAAAAACGCGCTGACGAAACCCGACCAGATATGCGGCTCGAACTGGCCGCTTATGATCCGGTGCTGCAGGAAAAACAGGCCAAAGCCGCAGGCGATTGCAAAGAAGATCCCCGATATCAGGCTGAACGCGTAGAATGGCCGGTGATCCCGAAAACAATTGAGAATGATGCCGCTTGACAGGCGCGCATAGCGCCACAGGTCGCTCGCCACCCGCGATTGTCCGAATTCGCGCACGCCGCGCACCGGCAGCGCTATTTCCGCGATCCGGAAACCGCGGAAGGCGACCTGCATGATGACTTCGTGGGTGTAGGTGAAATTGCCGAGAATATGGATCGCCTCCACCACGTCCCGCGAATAGGCCCGGAAACCGCAGGAAACGTCGTACATGCGAATGCCGGTCAATGAGCTGACGAGCCAGGCGATCCGGCGATTGCCGAAGATCTTGACCTTCGGCATGTGCGGCACCAGCGCCGGGTCCTTGAAGCGGGACGCGGTCGCAAAATCCGCCTCGCCGTTCAGGATCGGCGCAATCAGGGTGGCGATCTGGCTCTGGTCGAACTGCCCGTCCCCGTCGATGCTCACCGTAATGTCCGCTTTCACGCGCCGCGCATGCGCCAGGCCGGTGCGAAGCGCCGCCCCGACGCCGCGATTGCGGCCATGGGTGAGCACTGTCGCGCCGCGCGCACGGGCGATCGCACCCGTTGCATCGGTCGAGCCGTCGTCAATGACGGCGATCGAAATGTCGGAGATCCCGGGCAGGACGCGCGGCATGCCGTCGATCACAGCGCCGATCGACTTTTCCTCGTTAAGACAGGGAATGAGCACCAGAAGGGAAGTCACGACCGAAGGTATCCCGATAGCGGGCCGGCGCGAGGCACCGGCTACCTGCTCTATACATGGCTTTCAAGCCACACGCCAAGGGTCAGGAGCAGCCAGAGCGGGTATTTATGGTTTGCCCGACGCTGATCGTGATCCCGCCACAGGCGGCGGACGCCGTCCGGATCCAGATACGGTGCAAACAGATCGGGCTCGCGGTCGAAGAACCGCTCCGATAAGGGCCTCAGATGCTCACGCAGCATGCGCGAGATCGGCACCATGAAACCGCGCTTGGCGTGTCGCACGACGCTGTCGGGCGCCTGTGAGGCGGCAAGCGCGGCGCGCAGCACCTTCTTGTCCGGCCCGCGCCAGCCGGTCATCAGTTTTGTGTCGAGCCGTCCCGCCAGGTCCATGATGCGCCGGTCGAGGAACGGCACCCGCACTTCCAGCCCGTGCGCCATGCTGACCCGGTCGGCCTTGGCGAGCAGGTCGCCCGGCAGGTAATAGGACTGATCGGCAAGCAATGCCCAATCTGTCAGCGATCCGTCCGGATGGCGCGACCGGGCATCGGCCAGCGCGGCGCCGTAACCCGCCATCGGATCGCGCGCCATCGCGTCGCGCAGGGCCGGGCCGCAAAGCGCCTTCCGGTCGGCTTCGAAAAGCTGCCGGCGCCATTGCGGATGCGCCGGTCCGGTTGCCGCGTTGCCGAAGCAGAAGCGGGCGAATTTTTCCGAGACCGGCAGGCGATCCTGGTTGCCGCGCCCGAGTGCCAGCCCGACCTGACCGAGCAACGCCCAAACCGCAGACGGCAACAATCTGCCGGCCGTGCCCGCAAGTCGTGTTGCGCGATAGGTGGGATAGCCCGCAAAGAATTCATCGCCGCCCTCGCCGCTCAGCGCTACCGTCACGTGGCTGCGGATGGCGCGGCACAATTCAAATGCCGCGAAACCGCTTGAATCGGCCAATTGCCCATCATAGGCGCGTGCCAAAGCGGTAAAGGTCGCCACCGGGTCGTCAATCGCTGTAACCGGAATCACGTGATGCCGACCGTCCACCGCCCGGGCGACGTCAGCCGCAATCGCCGTCTCGTCGAAATCCGCATCCTCGAAGCGGGCGGTAAACAATGGCACGTCCCGACCGGCAAGCGCGGTCGAAATCAAGGAAGAATCGATGCCGCCGCTTTGCAGCACGCCGACCGGCACGTCGGATTGCAGCATGTCTTCGACGACGGTTTCCAGCGTCTCCCGGACGGCTGCGACGGCGTCGCCCATGTCTCGAATGTCCGGCACGCGGCGCGGCCGCCAGAAGCGCGTGTCTCCGACGCCGGCCCGGGTAAAGAGGCGCACGGTCCCCGGCGGCACCTGATCGATCCCGTCGATCAGCGTGCGGTCCGGCGGCGGATAGCCGTTGGCGAGCATCCCGTCCAGCGCCTGCGGGTCCAGTCGCCACGGACAGCCCGTCTCCTCGAAGGCCTTGATCTCGCTGGCGAACTGAACGTCATCGTCGAACGTTGCGACATAGAGCGGCTTGATGCCGACACCGTCGCGGGCAAGCAGAAGCGTCTCGTCGCGGGCATCCCAGAGCGCCAGAGCGAACATGCCTTCCAGCCGCTTGAAGAGATCCATGCCCCAGTGCAGATAACCGACCGGCAGGATCTCGGCATCGCATTCGGTCCGGAACCGGTAGCCGCCCTCCTGCGCCAGCATCTCCCTCAGGTGCCGGAAATTGTAGATCTCGCCGTTATAGGTGAGCGTGATACAGCCCGACGGGTCCTGCATCGGCTGGCGCCCGTCGGCCGAAAGGTCGAGGATGGCAAGCCGCCGGTGACCGAATCCGATGGATCCATCGATCCATGTACCCCGATCGTCCGGGCCGCGATGCGCCAGCCGGTCGGTCATGCGGTCGAGCACGATCGGATCGACCGGTCGCCCGTCGCGGTGCCACAGGCCGTTTATACCGCACATGCAATCAGTTCCGCGGCTCGGCCGCCGGCTGGACAGCACCGGAATTCGATCCGGAAAACAGCGTGCCCGTCGGCGCCGTGAAAGGGCGCAGGCGCTCAACGATCCGTTCAACCGCTTCGCGCAGCGCGGCAGCGCGCTCCGGCGACAGATCGTTTTCCGGTTTGCTGAGGTCGATCAGGCCCTGTTCGAGATCGGCCACCAGGGTTTTCAGCCGCAAACCCTTCGTCGCCTCTTCGACGCCGCGCGTGATGCCGGTCGACAAGGCGTAGGAAATCGGCATCGCGCACAGACCGACCAGGAGTACGACACGACCGATGCGCCAGGCGCCGCGCCAGAACCCACCGACCTTGGGATTGCCTTCCAGAAGGTTCAGCGGCGGGGCGCCGCTCTCTGCGGAAAACGCGGCGTAGTCAGCGCTGCGTTTCGAAAGCGCGTCGACCGCGTCGGCAAGATCGGCGCCGCGTCCCCAGAGCACCGTTCCGGGCACATGCGCGTACCAGGTCCCGCGCACCCGTTTCACGGCAATGTCGAGATCCGCCCCGTCCGCAAACAGGTCCCGCTCAGTCATGTCATCCTCCCGTCGGACCGGCGCCGAGCGTCACGACCAGCACACCGCTCACGATGAGCACCGTCCCGACAAGCACATGCCAGCCGAGCGCTTCATCGAAAAGCCACCAGGACAGCACCGGCAGAATGACGAAACCAAGCGCAACGAACGGATAGGCGAGGCTGAGCGGCGTCGTTCGCAGGATCAGCACCCATAAGAGCGTCGCCACGCCGTAAAGGACCAATGCCGCCCACAGGGTCGGTGACAATGCGAGCTTCAAGAGCGCACCGACGGCAGAGACATCCGCGACCTGAAGGGCCGCCCGCTTGAACAGCAATTGTCCGATGCTGAGAAGCACCGCAAAACTGACGAGTTGAAGGACATTGGAAAGGGCCATGGCGTCTCCGCACCCGGTCCGGCCGGTGCCGACCCGGCTTGAATGGTCTGGCGTGTGTCGGCAAGCCCGGCCGATTTGTCAATGGCGGGAGAAAAGCCCTCTGGAAAAGCCGAGGGCCGGAATCAGGCCGGCCCCTGCAACTCGATCGTCAGGCCGTCGGGTCCGTCGATGAAGGTCTGGCTTATCTGCGTACCCGGCACCTGGCGCACCGTGAATGTGTGCCCGGCCGCGGCGAGCCTGTCGGTACGGTCCCGAAAGTCGTCGAAACGAAAGGCGACATGATCGACGGCGCCGGCATCGCCGAGATCGGATTTGGCGCCGATCAGATGGATCACGGCCTGCCCGTCGGCGTCGTAGAGCCAATAGCCCGGAAACGAAAACGGCGGGCGGTCGCCGACAGTGAGGCCCGCCACTTCTTCCAGAAACGCCCTTGTCGTATCGAGGTCGGTGCAACGGACATTCACGTGGTCGATAGGCATGGGACGTTCCTCCGGTTTATCGCCTGGCGCGCGTTATCATAGGGGATCTGTATCCGCTGAATCCAGCTATTCGCCGCGCGGAAACCGCTTGCTTTCCTCCAGCACGTTCAGGTCCATGTGATTGCGCATGTACCGTTCCGACGCCTTTTGCAGCGGCTGGAAATCCCAGGGATAGTAGGCCCCGTTGCGCAACGCCTCGTAGACGACCCAGCGCCCGGCCTGGGAATGCCGGACATCCGAGTCGAACCGGTCCATATCCCAGCGGGCACTGATGCGATCCATGAAACCTGCCAGGATCTCGGCATGGCCGGGATCATCGGCCAGGTTGCGCTCCTCGCCAGGATCCGCCTCCAGGTCGAAGAGCATCGGCGGGTCGAGTTCGCAATGCACCGCCTTCCAGCGCCCGTCCCGGATGGCCACGAGCGGGGCATAGGAGCCCTCGGCGGCATATTCCATCAGGACCGGGCTGGTCCGCGGCGAGCCCGCGATCATCGGCTGCAGGCTTTCCCCATCGGTCCAGGGCAGCACCTCGCCGAGATCGACGCCGGCGAGATCGGCCAGCGTCGGCGTGACGTCGATCGTGGAGACCGGCGTCGAATGCGTCGCGGCCGAAATCCCGGGACCGGCAATCATCAGCGGCACGCGGGCCGAGCCTTCGAAAAAGCTCATCTTGAACCACAGGCCGCGCTCCCCGAGCATGTCGCCGTGATCGGAACAGAACAGCACGATCGTGTCGTCCGCCATGCGCGTGCGCGCCAGCGCGTCGCTGACCCGGCCGATCAGACCATCGAGATAGGAGATGTTGGCGAAATAGGCCCGCCGCGAGCGACGCACGTCTTCCGGCCCGATATCGAAGGACCGGTAATCGTTCGCCTCGTAGAGCCGACGGCTATGCGGATCCTGTTGGTCGACGGGAATCGTACCGATTGTCGGTTCGAGCGCCGGGCAATCGGCATAAAGATCCCAGAATTCCCGGCGCGCGACATAGGGGTCGTGCGGATGGGTGAAACTCACGGTCAGGCACCAGGGCCGTCGGTCCGGGTCGTCGCTTGACCGTGCCAGCCGGTAGATCTCCGCCTCGGCGTGGAACGCCACTTCGTCGTCGTATTCCATCTGGTTGGACGTTTCCGCCACGCCGGCGCCGGTGACCGATCCAAGATTATGGTACCACCAGTCGATGCGTTCACCCGGCTTGCGGTAATCCGGCGTCCAGCCGAAATCGGCGGGATAGATATCCGTCGTAAGCCGCTCCTCGAAACCGTGCAATTGGTCCGGTCCGACAAAGTGCATCTTGCCGGACAGCACGGTGCGGTATCCGGCGCGACGCAAGTGGTGTGCGAAGGTCGGGATGGATGAGGAGAATTCCGCGGCATTGTCGTAGACGCCCGTGCGCGACGGCAATTGCCCGCTCATGAAGGAGGCGCGTCCGGGCGCGCAGAGCGGGCTTGCCGTGTAACAATTGGAAAACCGCGCCGAACGATCGGCAAGCGCGCGTAAAACCGGGGTATGGAGGAAGTCGGCCGGCCCGTCGGGAAACAGCGTGCCGTTCAACTGGTCGACCATGAAGATGAGAATGTTCGGGCGCGTGGTCACGGATCGGTCTCCCCGCAGGCTTCTGCGTTTTCTTGTCGAATCCGCGTCTAGGTCTTCCTCCAGTCGCTGTCAAAACGAATCGTGCGACACTCGGTGAACCGCCCGATGCGCTCAAGTTCGGCTTCCAGTTTCTGCAGCCGTCCCTTGCTCGCGCGCACTTTCGGTTCGAGCCACAGCCCGGTGACGTCGAGCACGCCGGCATCGCGCTGGCATTTCATGTCCAGACGCCCGATGAGCCGGTCGCCTTCCATCAGCGGAAAGACGTAATAGCCATATTGCCGGCGCGCCGCCGGCACGAAGATTTCGATCGTGTACTGGAAGCCGAACAGCCGGGCCGTCCGCTTGCGATCGCGGATCAACGGGTCGAACGGACTGAGCACGCGCAAGCGGCCGGGCGGGTCCGGCGCGGCTTCGGCCGTTTCCAGGAGATCGGGCCGGGCGAACACCTTGCGCGGCGGTCGCCTGTCGACCGTCTCGATGAGAACCGAAACCAGGTCGTCGCCGTGTTGCGCCGCGCACCAGGCTTTGGCTTCATCCGGACTGATCACATCCCAGAAGGCGGCAAGTTCACCGGACGTGGCAAAGCCGAGCCGGTCGAGCGCGCTGGAACAGGCCCAGTCGATCAGCGCCGGATCGTGCGGCGCGCCTGTCCGGTGTTCGTCCGGGATAACCCGTTCCGTAAGGTTATAGACTTTCTGGAAGCCCTGGCGCCGGTCAACGGCCAGCACACCGGTACGCCAGAGATATTCAAGCGCCGTCTTTGAGGGATGCCAGTCCCACCATCCGCCGGACTGCTTGTCCTCCGGCCCCACTTCGCGCGACAGGCAGGAGCCGTTTTTCTCGATATAGGCGAGGATGGTTTCGAACTCGTCCTCAAAGCCTTCCCGACGCCATTCCTGCCAGCGTTCGCGCAGTCGCTCCGCGTAGCGTCGAAACCGCGCCTGCCAAAAGGGGTAGAATTCGACGGGAATGATCGAGGCGTCGTGCGTCCAGTTCTCGAACAGCGCACGGTCCTTTTCCAGAAGCCTTTCAAGATGCCGCTTCCGGTAGGTCTGGTTGCGCGCGAACAGGATCTGGTGATGCGCCCGTTCCACGGTATTGACGCTGTCGACCTGCACGAACCCGATGCCCCGGATGGTTTCAAGCAGATCCTGTTTTGTCTGACGCCGCGCCGGGTCGGCAGAAAGCCCGTGCCGGTCGATGAACAAGCGTCGAGCGGTTCGGTTGTCGAGCAGGGGAAGCGCGGGGTCGGACATCTGGCAAGGGCACCGAATCGGTCAGGTCGGGCTCTGGATCGTATCGCCGGACCGGTCGGATCGTGGCACCAGCGTGTCGGCGCAAGAAGCGGTCTCTTTCGTCCGTCCGCCTCAGTCGAAGTCCGGCAGCACCGGACGGTTTTCCATCGCCTCTCGCACGACGGCCTCGACGGCGGCCCTGCGCTCGCCCGACAGGGGCAGGCGCGGCGCCCGCACCCTGTCGTTGGTATTGATGGCGAACACTTCGGCAAGCTTGATGTTCTGCACCAGATAGGTGCTGACGTCGAGATCGAGCAGCGGCCGGAACCAGCGATAAATCGCAAGCGCTTCGGCATGGCGACCCGCCTGCATCAGCCGCCAGATCGCCACGGTCTCACGCGGAAACGCGGTGACGAGACCGGCAACCCAGCCGACAGCGCCGACGGCAAGCGCTTCATAGGCAAGGTTGTCGACGCCGGTCAGCACCGCATAGCGATCGCCGAGCCGGTTGATGATGTCGGTAGTGCGACGGATATCGTCGGAGGATTCCTTGATGGCCACGAAGCGCCAATCGTCGGCAAGCTCCTCCATGATGTCCGGCGTGACGTCGACCCGGTAGGCGACGCGGTTGGAATAGATCATGACCGGCAGGTCGCCGGCCACCGCGATGGTGCGCAGGTTGGTCACCGTCTCGTCGCGGTCGGTATGATAGATCGGGCTCGGCACGATCATCAGTCCGGCCGCGCCGGCCTTTGCCGCCCGTTCCGCCAGCTGGCATGCCTCTCGCGTGCCGGCCTCAGCGACCGTCATCAGGACCGGCCGTTCGCCGGCACTGGACTTTGCCGTTTCCATCACGGCGAGCCGTTCCTCCTGGGAAAGCATCGATCCCTCGCCGAGCGATCCCGCAACGATCAGCCCGTCGCATCCGGCATCGATCATCAGGTCGAAACAGCGGCCCATTTCCGTGTGGTCGAGCCCGCCGTGCTCGTCGAATTTTGTGGTGACGGCCGGATAGACACCCTTCCACATGATCATTCTCTCCCGAATTCTGGGCCGGCCGTTGCGACCGGGTCGCCGATATCGGCGGCCATACTCAGCACAGCGGCCGATCCCTGTCGATAGACTTGTTGAACGGTCAGGATGGGCCAGGCGACAGGAACAAACAGCCTCCACGCTGCCTATTTTTTTGGCATTCGCTCGGATCTTGCCCATTCCAATAGCGCCGCGAAGAAATGGCCGCAACAGCCATCGAATCTGTCCGAGATCCTATAGAGATCTGAAAATGAACAGATTTTCCACCCTACACCGCATCAGATCACATTGGCACGCTGTTTGCGACGGGCGAAGCGTGCAGCGCATCTAGGGATCCGGTTTCTCACGCGAAACACAGGACCGAGAGATGCAAGCCGGCGACAGGAACAGGCCGGTGACACGGCGGGATAAAAACCCGGGAGACAACTGCACAGGTTTGCGGCGCGCAAACCTCTCCCGGTCGCGCGCCCAGACCTCGTTTGACAAACCGGTTTCGGCAGAACCGGTGCACCGGACAGGAAAGGCGTAACGCCATGATTGGGAATTTCTTTCGCTCGAAAACCCGGCGCCTGAAGGCGCTCGGCATCCTCGCGCTTGCAGCCGCGCTGTTTCTGCCAGCGCTTTCCACACCGCTTCGCGCACAGGAAAAGACGGAGTTCAGCGTCTGCTGGTCGATCTATGTCGGCTGGATGCCCTGGGGCTATCTGCAGGATTCCGGCATCATGAAAAAATGGGCCGACAAATACGGCATCTCGGTCGAGATCGTGCAGATCAACGATTACGTGGAATCGATCAACCAGTACACGGCCGGCGCCTATGACGGCTGTTCCATGACCAATATGGATGCCCTGTCGATTCCCGCCGGCGGCGGCGTCGACACAACCGCCCTGATCGTCGGCGACTTTTCCAACGGCAATGACGGCATCATCCTGAAGGACAAGTCGGCGCTTGCCGACATCAAGGGCCAGAACGTCAACCTCGTTGAATTGTCGGTCTCGCACTACCTGCTGGCCCGCGCGCTCGACACGGTCGGCCTGTCGGAACGCGACCTGACCGTGGTCAACACGTCGGACGCCGACATGATCGCGGCCTACGCCACCGACGAGGTCACTTCGGTCGTCACGTGGAACCCGCTGCTTTCCGAGATCGAAGCGAACGAAAACGCCACCAAGGTGTTCGACAGTGCGGGTATTCCAGGCGAGATCATCGACATCATGATGGTCAACACCGACACGCTCGCGGCCAACCCGAATTTCGGCAAGGCCCTGGTAGGTGCCTGGTACGAGTTGATGGCGATCATGTCATCGGACGGCGATGACGGCAATTCCGCGCGCACCGCAATGGCCGAGGCATCAGGCACCGATCTCGCCGGTTACGACGCGCAGCTCGCAACCACGAAAATGTTCTACACGCCCGCCGACGCCGTCGCCTTCACGCAATCGGCCGACCTGCCGAAGACCATGCAGTTCGTCGCTGAGTTTTTGTTCGACAAGGGCATTCTCGGCGAAGGCGCGCCGAGCGCGGAATTCGTCGGCGTGGCCTTTCCCGACGGCTCGATCTTCGGCGACGAAAACAACGTGAAACTGCGCTTCGACACGACCTACATGCAAATGGCCGCTGACGGCGCGCTCTAGAAAAACGGGACCCAAAGCCGGCCGGCACGGATCAGGAAACGACCGCGCCGGCCCCGCAGCCCGATCCGTCCATGCGCATCACCAACCGTTCCGTCTCGACCCGTCTGGCCCTGGTTCTTGGCGCCTTGCCGTGTATTTTGCTGGGTATTGTCTATGCCGTGGCAAGCCATTTCAGGCGGCTCGAGAATCCGGCGGACAAGATCCTGCCGTCGCTGGAAGCGATGGGCGCCGCCTTCTGGCGCGCTGCCTTCGTACCGGATCGACGCTCGGGCGACCTGCTGCTTTGGACGGACACGATTGACAGCCTGTTCCGGCTCGGCGTTGGCATGGGCGTGTCGACACTGATCGCCTTGTCCCTGGGCATCGCCATCGGCTTCATCCCGCATGTGCGCGCCACTCTTGCCCCGTTTGTCGCCTCAATCTCGCTGATCCCCCCGATCACCGTCTTGCCGATCCTGTTCATCGTGTTCGGGCTGGGCGAGACATCGAGGATCATGCTGATCGTCGTCGGCACGGCCCCGGTCATGGTCCGCGCCACGGCCCAGGCGGTCATCGACATTCCCCGCGAACTCATCATCAAGGCGGAGACCCTCGGCGCCGGAGTTTGGCAGACGGTCGTGCGGGTCGTGCTGCCGCAGATACTGCCGAAGCTGGTCACGGCCATCCGCCTCGGCCTTGTGCCGGCCTGGATCTTCCTGATTTCAGCCGAAGCGATCGTATCGACTTCCGGGCTCGGATATCGCATCTTCCTCGTCCGGCGTTTCCTCGCCATGGACCTCATCCTGCCATATGTCGTCTGGATCACCGTGCTTGCCTATCTGATCGATCGCCTGCTGCTCGCCCTGTCGCGGCGGGCCTTCCGCTGGCACCATATCGGCGGGGACAGCCTGTGAGCGACACTGTCTGCCTCCGCGTGACGAACCTCTTCAAGAGCTACGGGACCATGCCGGTGCTGGAGCGGGTGAACCTGTCCGTCGAAGCCGGCACGTTCTGCACGATCGTCGGCGCGTCCGGCTGCGGCAAGTCCACCTTCCTGCGCATGCTGTTGTCCCAGGAGCGTCCGACCCGCGGCACGATCCTGCTCGATGGCGAGCCCCTGCCGGACGAACCGACGCCCGACCGCGGCATCGTCTTCCAGCGCTATTCCGTGTTCCCGCATCTGACGGTCACGGAAAACCTGATCCTGGCCGCCGAACTGGACGCCTCGCCCGGCCTCGGGCGCCTGTTCGGTGCCGCACGCAAGAAGAGGAAGGAAGCGGTCGATAACCTGTTGGAGACGATCGGCCTGAAAGCTGCCCGTGACCGCTACCCCGCACAATTGTCCGGCGGCATGCAGCAGCGGTTGGCCATCGCCCAGGCGCTTTCGAAAAAGCCCAAAATCCTGTTGCTCGATGAACCCTTCGGCGCCCTCGACCCGGGCATTCGCGCCGACATGCACACGCTGATCCTCGATCTCTGGCAGGACCGGTCGATGACGATCTTCATGGTGACGCACGACATCCAGGAAGCGTTCAAGCTCGGAACGCGCATGCTCGTCTTCGACAAACTGCGCCACGATCCGCACCAGCCGGACGCCTATGGCGCGACGATCACCTACGATCTGCCGCTTGCAAAAGATTCCTCCCGCTCGCCGCCGAGCGCGGAAGCCCTGTTCCCCGCCCATCCGGTTTCCTGACCGAAAGGAGTTCCCCATGCGCGATCCATTCGCCTCGATCCCTACCCGCGCGCACCGCATAGCCGGCCCGGTCGGCCGCGCCGCGCCGGCACGCCGCCACCATCCGGATTTCGACAAGCTGCAATTGCGCGGCTGGAAGGCGGCCGAAAAGGAAGGCACGCTGCCGTCCGACGCCTGGCAGAAGGAGAAACAATGGGCCCTGCGCATGGGCCTGACCGGATCGGATTCGCTTGAGGACAAGTCGATCCCGACCTTTGCCCGCGGCGAACTCCCGCATTATGCCGGCATCAACACCTTCCTGAAGGCGCCTTATATAGAAGACGTTACAGCCGTCGGCGCCTATGATGCGGCGATCATCGGCATACCCTTCGACGGTGGCACGACCTACCGGCCGGGCACACGGTTCGGACCCCAGGGCGTGCGCAAGATTTCCGCGCTTTACACGCCCTACAATTACGAGATGGGCGTCGACCTGCGCGAACAGATGACGCTGTGCGATGTCGGCGATGTCTTCACTATTCCGGCCAACATCGAAAAGACTTTCGATCAGATCAGCCGCGCCGTCAGCCACGTGACCTCGTCCGGCGCCCTGCCGATCATGATTGGCGGCGACCATTCGATCGGCTTTCCCTGCGTGCGCGGCATCGCACAATGTACCTCCAAGCGCATTGGCATTGTGCATTTCGATCGGCACATCGACATCCAGGAAAAGGATCTCGACGAGCGCATGCACACCACACCCTGGTTCCACGCGACCGATCTTGTGAACGTGCCGGCAGTCAATCTCGTCCAGGTCGGCATCGGCGGCTGGCAGGTGCCGCGCGAGGGTGTGGAAGAGGCCCGGCGCCGCAACACCAACATCTTCACCATGCGCGACGTGGAAGAACTCGGCCTTGCCGAAACCGCCGCCCGCGCACTTGAGCTTGCCTGGAAGGACGCGGACGCGGTCTATATCTCGTTCGACATCGACAGCGTCGATTGCGGCTTTGTGCCCGGCACCGGCTGGCCGGAGCCCGGCGGTTTCCTGCCCCGCGAAGCGCTGGAACTGGTGTCGCTGGTCGCGGCCGAAGGCATTTGCGGCCTGGAAGTGGTCGAGGTCTCGCCGCCTTACGACACGTCCGATATCACGGCGCTGCTCGCGACACGGGTTATTGTCGACGTGCTCGGCACCCTGGTCTCGCACGGCAAGATGGGCGCCCATAAGGCGATCATCGACAAGCCCGTCACGATTCCCGCCGGCCCGGACGTGGCATAGGAATCCGGCAAACGAAGTCTCCGGGAGGACAGAATGCACCGACATCACCCCGACGAGTTTTTCCCGCACACCCACGATCACGGCCCCGGCCACAACCACGCCCCGGACGGCGCCGGCCATCTGCATTCCCATGTGC
This sequence comes from Pseudomonadota bacterium, assembly GCA_038745065.1. Taxonomy (GTDB): domain Bacteria; phylum Pseudomonadota; class Alphaproteobacteria; order Rhizobiales; family JANQQB01; genus JANQQB01. Next base: position 22,071 of record JBCDLT010000044.1, read on the forward strand.
ACGGATCGGCGGATGCCAACCGCGCGGAAGAGCTGAAAGTGCTTGCCGAAGCGTTTGTCGACGGCTTCCGCAAGGCCGACGACAAGACCGCCTACCTGCGGCTTGCCGGCATTCCCTTCGATCTCGACGGCACGGACGGCCTGAAAATGCACCTCGTCGACGCGGCCATCACCAGCAATTGGCAGATCGGCACGGCGTCTCCGGCATTCGGTTCACGGGAACTGGTCTACATGCCGTTTCCCGGATCCATGGTCGCGGAGCGGGAATCGATGGTGCTGACCTATGTGTCGCTGACTGAGCGACGCGATGTGGATGTGCGCGAGTTTCTGGAACAGAGGGTCGACGCAGGCTGACGGCAGCGGCAACGGACGAAGCCCTCGACCGCTCTTTTCGGCAGAACTTTTTCGGGCAGACCGTCAAGCAGTCGACGGCGTCGGGCTCAAACCAGTGCGAATTCGTCGACGTCGAACAGCGTTCCGTCATGCGGCGATCCGGTTTCGGCATCGCCATCAACATTGTCGTCAGGCAACGCTTCCGTATCCGAATCCTGCGAACCGTCAAACGGAAGCGAGGGATCGTCAGTCGGCGGCGTATTGGGATCCGGGTTCGGCTCGGAACGCATCGCGGCAAAATCGAACGTGTCGCTTTCGGGCGGATCACTGACTTCGGTTCCGGCGATTTCAAACGAGTTATCCGGATCGACACGCGCCGTTATTGATGCGCCGTCGTCGGTCAGAATAGTCACCGGCCTTGCCGTATCGCCCGGCGACCCGAAATCATCGGGATCGATGCCGTGTTTCCTCGCAAGTGCATGTATAGCGGCCGTGGCAGCAGTAAAGCCGAACGGACCGAAACTGGCCACCGTGGCCAGTACACCGATACTGATCATGGACACGCCGACATCGACGAGGGCATCGACAAAATCGCCGCCGAACGCCTTGTCGGCGGCTTTTTCCATGGCGGCCTGCTGCTTTTCAGCGGCTTCCTTCCGCCTGTCGACCGCGTCGTCCTGGTCCCGCGAAAAACCTGGAAGGAACCTCGCGCCTGGCATGAACATGGACCAACCCCCCTTGACCGTCGGCGATAATGATCACCGGCTTCATATGGGAGTATCAGCAGAAATCACAATGCGATCGGGCGAAAAGCACACGAATAACGGTTAATGCAATGTCTTTTCGAAGAGATGTCGACAGGACGGAGGCCGCTGTCGAAAGTAAGCGCCCTCGGTCGGATGGGCGCGAAAAGCGATCGGGCCAATTGCCTTGCGATCATTGCCGCAGATAGGCACTCCACGCGGCATCGTCCGCAAACTCTCTGGGGTCACGGATCCCCGGCCGCAAGCGGCTTTGTTCCGCCAGCGCTTCAGCCGCGACCGCCTGGCTGACCAACCCGATCTCCTGCAGCAATCCGAGCGAGTAGCCGGGAACCCAACGCCGGTAATCCGTCCAGGGAACCTGGTCGAAGACCTCCGGCGCCAGCTTAATCAGGGCGGTCATGCAGCTGTCGGTGATCGTCGAATAGAATTGCGGATTGGCGTTGAGGGAATCGGCAAAGGCCAGAATGCGCCGCAGATATTCCCGCAATGCTTCCGGCGTCGCCTCAAGTGGATAGAAATACATCTGGAACGGCGGATCGCGCGCCAGCCGCTTCCAGAGAAGGTCGCGCTCCGTGCCGATCACCGGATAGATCTGGTCGTGTCGAAAAAATCCGGCAAGCACATCGAAGCTCTCCCAGGACGTGCGCCTGGCCTCCATGGACACCGCCACATGCTGCCCGTCGTCGAACCGGAACGATAACATCACGTGCTCGGTCGCCTTGCTCCGACCGAACGGCTGCAGGATCAGTTCCGCGCTCTCCAGCCGATCGAGATCCAGAACACGCTCGCCCCACCGCGGCACCGCCGGTTCGCCGGTCGTGTGGACGGCATCGCGAAAGTTCGACACACGCACGAGCGACCCGTCGAAGTTGGCCGCCACACGCCGTTCGTGCAGCGGCACCCACTCCTGCTCGACCGGTGTCTTCAGGCTATAGGCAACCGCGAGCCCCGCCAGCGCCACACCCAAAGCAGATCGCCCGAAGCGCCGACCGTTCCACGGCATGAACCAGAGCAGCAGCGCCGCACCAACAAACCCGACACTGCCATAGGTCCGGATCCAGTCCGGCCAGCCGAGCCAATAATGCATGGCGAAACCGAAAAACAGGGTGAGCAGGATGACGATAACGGTCAGAAGGACGGAAAAACCGCGACGAAATCGGTGCAGAAAATCGATGACGACCACTTTCACTCCTGCCGAGGCGCACAGAGAGAGGTGATTGGCTGATCCACCTCAAACCCTAACAGCACGGTGAAGGAAACTCACGCGATACCGCAGATAGTGCCAAGGGTGCCGAAAATTCCGGCGCGGCGTTGCCGGGCCGAAGCAAACTCATGGGCATAAACGACAAGCGTGCCCGTTATTTCGAGACACACGGCAATAACCAATTGTCTTACTCTGAAAAAGCAAATAGAAATGCCGAACAATTAACGGGTGTGACGAGCATCACTGCTTCTCTTTCTCCTTGATGTCTAAATAACGTGAACGATAAACAGGGAGACACGTCACGTTGGAAATCGCAGCACCCGTCCTGGGACCCGATCGCGAACATTACGGCTTCCGCTATAAAGACGCCTTCGATACCGACGGCAAAAAGATCTATGTCTTCTATGGCATGGGCGGTTTCGAAAGCGCCCTGAACTACCGCTTCCGCAATGCCGAAGGCTCCAACATCATCGATGTCCTGAATGCCGATTCCGTGCTTCCGAGCCGGATGGACCCGCCCGCACTTGGCAAACTGGGCCGGCTCAACCTTGCCTACCATCACCGCCTCGACGCCGCGTTCGACTATTGTCTCAGACAATGTCAACGCACCTTCGGCGATGACCTGAAGCGCACCGTCGCGCTCTACGGGGCCACCTACTCCGCGTTGCCGGACATCCGACGACAGGCGGGCCTTTTCAAGATGTTCGGCCTGGACGACCTGATGGATGCTCGGGCCGACTGACGTCTTCAGTCGGCGGCCTTAAGGCTACGCCATGCCCACCTGCTCCCGGTTCGGTCCGATATCGTCGGGACGCCGCTCCAGATAGTCCATCAATGATCGCCGAACGGGATCGGTACCCGGGTTCTCGAAAAGGTTCTGCATTTCACCGGGATCGGCCACCAGGTCGTAGAGTTCCCCCGCCCCTGAGTGCAGGTCGAGTGTCAGCTTGTGCGTCTTCGTGCGCACGGTCCTGAGGCTCAGCGCCACGCCCGCCCTGGTCGGGAGCAATTCCCATTCGTTGAGGGCGAAGTCGCGGCTTGCATTGTCGGTTTCAATCAGCGGACGCAGCGAGGCGCCGTGCTGGGTGTGCAGCGGTTCGGCGCCGGCATAGTCGAGAAAGCTCGGCGCAAGGTCGAGGGTCGAGACCGGGTCGTCGATCCGGCGACCGGCCGGCACGTCCGGACCGCGCACGATCATCGGCACCCGCAACAAACCTTCATAATGCATCGGCCCCTTCAGGATCAGGCCGTGGTCGCCGAGCCAGTCGCCGTGGTCGGAAATGTAGATGACGAGCGTATTCTCGCTGAGACCCGCCTCGTCGAGCACGATCAGAATGCGGCCGATATTGTGGTCCATCAGCGCGATCTGGCCATAGGTGTTGGCGATGATCTCGCGCAATTGCGCGTCCGATTGCGGTTCGATGCGGCTGTAGGATTTCCGGATTTCCGCGCTTTTTTTCGAGCCGGTCGGTTCGCTTGTAAGCACCGCTTCATGCCACCACGGCCGCCCCCCGAACGTGCGCACACGGTCCGCCGGCAGGTCGACGTCTTCCGGCGCATGCAACCGCGACCAGGGTTCCGGCGCGTCGAAGGGATGGTGGGGGTCGGGAAAGCTGATCCAGGTGCAGAACGGCCGGTCACCGCGTCCGTGTTTCAGCCAGTCGATCGCCCGGTCCGCGGTCCAGGTCGAATTGTGCCAGGCCACCGGCAGTTTGGAATGCCAGGTCTGCGCCGCCCCGTGCGTATCACCCGCATTTTCGCGATAGAGCCGGTTTTTTTCGTCGCCGTTTCCGTCGGCATAAAACCAGCGCTCGTAATGCTGGCCGCCCGGCGGCTTTTCCGGCAGGAACCAATTGTGCCCGACCAACATCAGTTCGACGTGGCTGAAACCCATATAGGGCCCATACCAGTCGTCCGGATAGCCGGCTGACGAGGCAAGGCATTCCGGCGTACCGGTCGGCGCAAAGGTATGGAACGTGGAAAAATGCGCCTTGCCGAAAAACGCCGTCTCGTAGCCGGATGCGGCCAGCGCACCGGCAAACCCTTTCTCGCCGACCGCCGGGTCGAGGTCGATGCCGTTGTCGTGCACGCCATGCGTCCGGCAGAGTTGCCCGGTCAGGATCGACGCCCGCGCCGGCTGGCAGACGACGGTCGGCGTAATGCAGGCCGAAAAATGCGTGCCCTCGGCCGCCAATTGATCGAGATGCGGCGTCTTGATCCGGCGCCCTTCGAAACCGAGGCAATCGGCACGGTGCTGATCTCCGGAAATCAGAACGATGTTGGGGCAGCGCATGGTTCAACTCTTTCCCGGACTGGCAAACAGGACGCTTATCAACAGCGCGACAAGCGCATCCGTGAAAACAGCGTTTTCGTCGGGTCCTCCCTGATGGAGTTTTTGCAGCCCGTTTGCCTCAGGACGCCACAAGATAGTTGACCTGTCAACTTTCTATTGCCAGCATCAGGATATGCTGGAAGAATCAAAACCCACGGATCGCTTTGCCGCCGGGCTTACGTCCTTCGTGACGTTTCGGCTGGCCCGAGTGCAGAACCGCCTCAATGTGCAGGCCACGGCAACGCTGAGCGCCCATTCCGACCTGTCACTGACCGAATGGCGCATGATCAGCCTCATCAACGCCTCCGGCGAGACATCGGCGGCGGACCTGTCGCGCACGGCCCAGATGGACAAGGGGCAGATCAGTCGCGCCCTCAAATCGCTTGCCGCAAAAGGCTACATCGCGTCCAGAACGAGCGCCTCGGACCAACGCCAGAGCCTGCTCAGGCTCAGCGCCGAAGGTGCTGCCGTTCACCGGCGCCTGGTGGCGATCATGCGGCGGCGTCAGGAGCGGCTGACGGATACGATGTCGGATGCCGAACTGGCGACCTTTTATGCGGCGCTCGAAAAACTCGAGGCCGCCGCCATGGAGCCGGTGATTTGACGAAGCCGCGCAATCTCCTGGTGATCATGTCGGACGAGCATCAGGCGCGGGCGCTCGGGTGTGCGGGGCACGCCTTCGTACAGACCCCGCATCTCGACCGGCTTGCCGCCCGCGGCATGCGCTTTACCGACGCCTACACACCCTCGCCGATCTGCGTGCCGGCCCGGGCCGGATTTGCGACCGGCCGCTATGTGCACGAGACCCGGCTATGGGACAATGCCATGCCCTATACGGGCGCGAGTCCGGGATGGGGCCATGCGCTGCAGGCTGCCGGCGTGCGCGTGGAAAGCATCGGCAAGCTGCATTACCGGTCGGCGGAGGATCCGGCGGGTTTCGATATCGAACACATCCCGATGATGGTGGCCGGCGGCGTCGGCATGGTCTGGGCCTCGATCCGGCGGGAGGAAGAACGCGTCATCGGCACGGGGCGCATGCTCGGCGACGTGATCGGGCCGGGCGAGAGCAAATACACCGAATACGATGCCGCCGTCGTCGCAAGGACCGTCGACTGGTTCGAAAGCGTCGCGCGCGATGACGACGACCGGCCCTGGTGTCTTTACGTGGGTCTCGTCGCCCCGCATTTCCCGCTCGTCGTACCCGAGGCGTTTTACAGCCTCTATCCGTCGGATGACCTGCCGCCGGCAAAGCTGCATCCGCGTGACGGCTATCGCCGCCATCCCTGGGTGGAAAAGCAGAACGCCTTCATGGACAGCGAGGCGAAATTCGTCTCCGAGCACGAACGGCTGTCGGCAATGGCTGCCTATTACGGCCTTTGTTCCTGGCTGGACTTCAATGTCGGCAAGATCCTCGACGCCCTCGACCGGGCCGGTCTCGCCGACGACACGACGGTGATCTACACGTCGGACCACGGCGACAATGTCGGCGCGCGGGGCTTGTGGGGCAAATCGAACCTCTACCAGGAAAGCACGGCCATTCCGTTGATCATGGCCGGCCCCGATATGGCGCCGGGAACGTGTATTACACCGGTCAGCCTGCTTGATGTGTCCGCGACCATCGCGGCCCATTTCGGCACGACGATCGAGGCAAGCGCCGGCATACGCCCCTTGCAGGAAATCGTCGCCGCCCCGGACGACCCCAACCGCATCGTCTTCAGTGAATATCACGCAGCCGGCGCGGTATCCGGCGCTTTCATGGTGCGACAGGGCCGCTGGAAATATCACCATTACATTGGGTTCGAACCGGAACTCTTCGACCTGGCCAACGATCCCCAAGAGATCGTCAACCGGGCATCGGATCCGGCCTTTGCCGACCGCGTCGCCTTCATGCACGACCTGCTCAAAACGATCTGCGATCCTGAAGCCGTTGACCGGCAGGCGTTTGCGGATCAGGCCGCCCTGATCGATCGCCTGGGTGGACGCGAAGCGGCCCTGTCGCTCGGCGCCCCGGGCGCAACTCCGCCGCCGCAAATCGCATAGTCGGCCGATCGCGGTCGGCGGGACTTACCCTGGCAAACGGTTTCATGCGCCCCCTGAATTACGGGGACCAACCGGCGCTATTTCTGCAATGGGGACTAAAACTTCCGTAAAGGCAGGAGACTGAAAAAGTGCAGAACGGAAATAATTTAAAGTAGAATCCCGAGTATTCAAAAATCATGACAACCCTATCCTGGCTTCTGATGCAATCGCATTTTTGGAAACACAGGCAACCCTGGGATAAGTCAATGTATTTTCTAGATCGCCGAAATCAGCTTGGAAAACTGAGCAAACAAACCATAGCAAGACGCCGCACAGGATTGGCGGCTCTGTTCGCAGTTGCAATCACCATTTTTGCCGGCAACCCCACAACCGGCCACGCCCACGGCGGATGGCTGAAAATCATGCTGAACGGCGTCGAATTCGATTACACCCATTCGCAGATCCCCGGAAAACCGGGCACGATTGCGATCTCGATCCTGACGTTCCCGGGTTCCGATCCGACCACCTGCCGCGGCGCAATGGGCGCGGTCTATTGTTTTCCCGTTTCCGGCATGTACGTCCTCGATCAGACGCAGCAAGAGCCGCCGCGCCGGATCCGCCTGATGGCCGGCGGCAGCTTCGAAGTCCGGCGGGTGGCGCCCCAAGTCTTTCACATGCGGTCCGGTCAATGGCGGTCTGCAAACAGCCAGATCCTCTGGGAAGTCAACACGAATACGAGAACCGTAAGGGAAGAATATTATGACGATCCCGATGCGGAAGTTTTCGGCCGGCCCTATCGCAGCCCCACATCGACGACCGTGCTTTCCGGCGCGTGGGCAACCGGCGTTTCTCCCGGCGGTTTTCGCGTCTCGATTTCCGGCGGTCAGATCTTTGCGAAAGTCCATACGGAAAACGCGGGCCCCTACGAACTGGAATTGGGTCAGACCTTTCTGCGCCAGACGATCTTTTTCGAACGTCTGACGAAATGGCGACTGACCCGGCCCGATGTGCATTCGACAGAGTTCACACTCGAAAGCCCGCTCGCCAATTACCGGTGGCAGATCCAGGCGAGCCCGGCCTCGGTCACCGAACATTTTGTAAATCTACCGCCGCTCGACCAATTCGATCAGGACAGCGTCGACTTCGGGACCGAAGATGTCAGGCGATTGCGCCTTGGCGTCGAATACAGCTTGCCGCATCACACGCCGTAGACATTGCGAGACGCCTTGCCAGGCGGCCTGTCGATACCAAAACGGACTGCCCGCAACAGATGGCGGTGCGGCAAAGCCGCTCCGTCCGGACCAACTTCAAAGCGAAAGGACGCGAGCCCCAGGCGGGACCCGCGCCCTTCCAGTCCACCGCGCTCTCACAGGCTTAGGGAGACGAGCCCAGTGCGCGACGGCTCTATTGGGTCGGTGTGCTCTGCGTGGGCGTTTCGGTCTGTCCGCCGCCGCCTTCACCCGGCGTCGTTGGATTGTCGCAAGCCGCGAGACCGAGCAGGGCGAGGATCGGGAGAAGAGCAAGCAGGCGTATCATGGTCGTGACTCCTTTGAGGTGCGTCATGCTGCGGGCCATCTGACGAAAGCCCCCCTCAATGCCCCGGTTCCGAAAACCCGCACCGTTCTTGTCGCAGAAAACGGCGGCGCCGGTTTGTTCCCGAAATGTCGAAACCGCGCCAATCGCGCGACGGCTTCGCGGCAGATGCCATCGGTTTTGCCGCATTTGTGACAAAGCAAGGCAGCGAACACGATGCGGGATCGGCCGGGCATGGCCTGGAGCGTTTCGCCTCGGTATAAGCCCATCGGCAAAGCGCGTTCCCGTCCTGGCCAGGACCACCGGAAGACCGACCCCATGCTCGATATCCTGGAAACCCCCTGCCTGATTCTCGATGCCGTGCGGCTCAAGGCGAACGCCACGCGCATGCGTGCCCATTGCGCGTCGCGCGGCGTCGCCTTGCGCCCGCATGTCAAGACGCCGAAATCCGTCGATGTCGCCAAGGTCGCGACCGACGGACGCCTGTCGACGATCACGGTGTCGACCTTGGCGGAGGCCGACCACTTCGCGCGTGCCGGATTCGACGACATTCTTTATGCGGTCGGCATCACACCGAACAAATTCGATCGCCTCGCCCGGATCCGCAGGGACACCGGCAAGACGGTCCGCCTGACCGTCGATTCCGTCGCAATGGCCTCAGCCATCGCCGCCTCGGGCATCGAGGCGCCGGTGCTGATCGAGGTGGATTGCGGAGAGCATCGCGGCGGCCTGCCGGCAAATGCACCGGACCTGTCGGAAATCGCAAGAGCCCTCGGCCCGCTTCTGTGCGGCATCATGAGCCATGCCGGCCATTCCTACGCCTCCGATCAGCTCGACGACGTGCGCGCCGTCGCCGCCGCGGAGGTGGCCGCCGCCAACCACGCGGCGGAGCGCCTGCGCCGGGAAGGCTTCGATATACCCATCGTCAGCATCGGCTCGACGCCGACCGTGCTGCACGCCCCGGACCTTTCCGGCATTACGGAAGTGCGCGCCGGCATCTACCTGTTCTACGATCTATCGCAATTCGGCCGGAACATGTGCAGCTTGGACGATCTCGCGCTCACGGTCCTGTCCACGGTGATCGGCCACAACCGGGCCGCCGGCATCCTGACGCTCGATGCCGGCGCCCTGGCCCTGTCGAAGGATATCGGGGCCAACACGTTCCTGCCCGAGACCCATTACGGCTGGTTGTGCGATACCGAAACGCTGGAGCCGACCGGGCTTGCCGTCAACGCCGTTCACCAGGAGCACGGTTCGGTGACGGTCACCGATCCGGTCTGGTACGAACGCCCGCCGATCGGATCCACCGTGCGCATCCTGCCCGGCCACGCCTGTCTGACCGCGGCCGGCGGCTACGGCCGATACCATCTCACCGACGGCCGCATCTGGCCTCGGATCGATGGGTGGGGGTGAAGGGGCCGCCATCGCGAACCGAAGGTCGATCACTGGTCCTCGTCAGACGTTCGCGGCCGGCCATGCCAAGTCCGGACCCGTGCGGAAGTAAGATCCATTGTTGGTGAACACGCTGTCCGGCACCAACCGGATCATCCGGCCGTTCGGATCATCGATCCGGGCGATCGTGTCGATGAACCACATATTCCAGTAGGTCTCGTCGTGCCCCAGATACTTCGCCAGGAGACGCCGGAAACGGTCCGACGAACTCGGCTCCACGCTCGCTTCGCCACGCAAACCAAGGTGTAGCAGGATGCCCTCTTCATTCAGAAAATGCACGATTTCGACGGCACAGCGCGGATCCGCAGCCAGACGCCGGACGGAGGAACTGTCGGCGTCTGCAAGCATCCAGACGGCGCCGTCTTCCCAGATGAACCAGACAGGCGAATTCCGCGGACCATCCGGACTGGCGGTCGCCAGATTGGCCATCAACGGCAGATAAAGAATATCTTCCGGGTCGAACGTGTAGGCCATGGCGGTAGCCTAGCCCGGATTGCTTCCACTTGCCATGGCCTGCGCGGTGTCGGTTTGCAGATAGGCCGAAGAACCGCACAGGCCGGGAGCTTTTCGGATGGACCGGTTCGATCGCCGTCAGGCCGCCAGATCGACCGGATGCTGAACCCGGAAGCCGACCGCAAGCCGGTTCCAGACGTTAATGGTTCCGATGGCGACGGTCAGCCGGGTGATTTCCGCCTCCGTGAAATGCGCGCGCAGCGCTTCGAAATCGGCATCGGGCGCGCCGGTTTCGCTGAGATTGGTCACCGCATCTACCCAGGCCAGCACCGCGCGTTCGCGGGCATCAAAGACCGCGGCCTCGCGCCAGACACAGACCAGCGCGATCCATTGTTCGCTCAAACCGTGCTTGCGCGCCTCCTTGGTGTGCATGTCGACACAATATGCGCAGCCATTGATCTGCGAGGCCCGCAGCTTCACCAGGTGGATCAGGTCCGGATCGAGACCGGACTCTTCGGAGACATATTTTTCCAGGGCCCAGACCGCCTGAAACGCATCCGGAGCCGCTTGCATGTAATTGATACGGGCTTTCATGGTTTTCTCCTTTTCGGTTTCATGTGTCCGGCTTCGACTGGCGCATATGCTTGGCGAAAAACGCGCATCCCCTGGCCGCGATCGATCCGTCGTCGTCCTCCTCGACCTGCGCGATCAGTTGGGCGATCGTTACGTTACGCAATTCCGCCCGGTAGGCGCGTTCGGCCCGCAGCATGGCGGCGTTGATCTGGCAGGGCGCGGTGAAGCGTTCAGGCGGCAAGGGATCCGGCCCGTTGCGGCGGATTTCCTTGCACCGAAAGGCCGGTTCCGGCCCCTCGACAGCAAGCACCACATCGAGCAGCGAGACCGCATCGGGTGCTTGGGCAAGCCGATAACCGCCCTTCGGACCGGGTTCGGTATGCACGATCCCGGCGCGGGACAACGCCTGAAGGTGTTTTAAAAGATAGCTTGGCGAAACCCCGTGAAACTCGGCCAGCGACGCGGCCGATAACAGACCGTCGGGCGGCAGGCCGGCCAGCATCGTTACCGAATGGATTGCCTGTTCCACACCGTCGCCGAGTTTCATTGCCGGCCTCGAAATCTAATCATGGATATAAATTATCCATGATTGAATCGATGTCAAGGAATGATGCGGCCGGCAAGCGCGGGTCGATGGCGAGGCGATACGGCCCGCCGATGCGGGCCGTATCTCTTGGCGGGTCAGCTGTCGGCGATTGCGACAGGCCGAACAAGCGGCAGGACAAAGACCGCCAGAAAGCCGATATTCAGCACCACGTTGACCGGCGCTCCGGCGGCAAACGATCCCAGGCCGTCGACCACGAACCAGGTTCCGACGCTGGCCAGGATCATGAAGCGCCCGGTTTCGGGATCGCGCGGAAACACCCGGGTTATCAGGAGCCATAAAAGCACGCCCCATCCTACCAAGACACCGCCGGTGATGGCGCTGAAGAGGCGGGTCTCCGACGCCGCACCGGTCTGCGCACCATCGGGCGGCCAGAAGACGATGTCGGTGAGAAGGCGGGTCGGTTCCGCCGTCGGCGGAAAGGCTGCAAAGGCAATGAGAATGCCGAAGCCGACGAGGATGGCGGATCCGGCTTTCAGGATCGTTACACTGGTCTGCGGGGTCATGATGCAAACTCCGTTTGGCAAGACGGACGCGATCCTGTCGAGAGGGTGAGATCAAAACAATTACCTGCCAGGTAAGTGCATGGCCCGTTATCGGCGCTACACTCGTGTCCGGTTTCCAAGAGTGGACGGACGATGACGGATACGGGTTTTGCTGCGGCCTTGAAGGATTGGCGCCGACGGCGTCGCATGAGCCAGCTCGACCTCGGGCTGACCTCCGACGTTTCCGCCCGCCACATCTCGTTCCTGGAAACCGGGCGCGCGCGGCCGAGTCGATCGATGGTTCTGCGGCTTTGCGAAACCCTCGACGTGCCGCGTCCGGCCCGCAACACATTGTTGAATGCCGCGGGGTTTGCGCCGGCCTATCGCAGCCGGGATCTCGACACGCCGCACATGGATTCCGTCCGCCAGGCCCTGGTCTGGACGCTGGATCGCCACGACCCCTATCCGGCGCTGGCGCTTGACCGCCACTGGACTTTGGTCCGTCTGAACCGGGCGGCCGCCCGCCTGCTCTCAGCGGCTGGGCTGGCCGCCGGTGACAGTCTCCTCCAGGCCCTGCTCGATCCGAACGGTCTGCCAAGTACCATCGCCAACTGGCCGGAAGTGGCGCATCACCTGTCTGTCAGGCTGCGCACTGAAAGCGCGCATTACGGCGGCGACACGTTTTTGGAGGAGGCGGCATCCGCGCTCGCCGAGGCGGCAGAACCGTTTCAAAACCCGCCCTCGACGCCGCTACCCGCAATCATCGCAACACGCTATCGCCTAGGTGAGATTGAGCTCGCCCTGTTCTCGACGCTGGCTCAGTTCGGCACAGCCGAGGACATGGCGCTTGCCGAACTGAAGATCGAATTGCTGTTTCCGGATGACGAGGCAACGCGTCTCACCCTGGAACAACTTGCGTCAGCCGGGTCGTAGTCCTTGTTGCAGGGTGCGGATCTCACCGGATGACGGAGACTTCCGGCAGCCTGTCGGATGCAAGCGAGCGAATCAGTTCCGCAATCGCGCTGAACTGCCGGGCATGCACGGACCGCTTGCGCCAGGTCAGACCGATCAGACGATGCAGGCTCGGCGCCGACAATTTGCGCACCGCCACTTCCCCCCGACTGCCGATTTCGGAACGCACATATAGTGCCGGCAGGAAGGCAAGGCCGACCCCCATGCCGGCCATGTGGCGCAGCGTATCGAGGCTGGTCCCTTCATAATCGCGCAACAGGGTCGCACCGAATTCCTCGCAGATCGCCCGAACCTGGTCATGCAGGTGATGCCCCTGTTCGATTGCCAGCACATTCTCGCCGGCAAGATCGCTGCGACTGATCTTCTCCTTTGACGCAATCGCATGATCGTGGGCCGATACAATCAGCAGCGGTTCGCGGAACACACGTTCCACCTCGAAATCCGTATGCGTGATCGGCAACGGAGAAATCACGATGTCGTAGCCGCCGGCCAGCAATTGCGTTTGCAGATCGACTGGCTTGCCTTCCTTCACGTAGAGCTTCAGGTCCGGATAGGCCTCATGCAAGGCCGGCACGATGTGCGGCAAGAGATAGGGCCCGAGCGTCGGCGGTACGCCGAGCCGGATCGTGCCGTGCAGACCATGTTGGGACGCGGCGGCGAGATCGACCATATCCTGGACATCGGCCAGCACGGTCCGCGCGCGGTCCGCGATCTCCCGACCGATCGGCGTGAGCGTTACCCGGTTCGACCCGCGTTCCACCAGGCGCACTTTGATGCGCCGTTCCAGCGCCTGCAATTGAGCGCTCAGTGTCGGTTGGGTCACATTCACCCGTTCCGCCGCGCGCCGGAAATGCAATTCGTCGGCCAGCGCGACCAGGTAGGTCAATTGTCGGAAAGTGGGCATGCGAATCCGTCAAGCGATAGACAATATCTATCGCATTATGGCGCGTGTTTCGAATGGATCAATGGCCGGGCACGCACCATCTCAGTCGATAACGCAAGAAATTGCGAAATAGTCCCAGACAATCGGCCATGACAATCGGCTTTTCTTGAGGAGATGCGCCCATGCTCGAGACGCTCCGGTCACGCTTCGACCCCAGCGAATTCTCTCTGGAGGAACAGGCGCCCGTTGACAGCGACCCGGGCCCCACGTCCCTGAAGACCCCGGTTGTTTTCATTCCCGGCGACGGCATTGGGCCGGAAGTTACGCGGGCGGCGCGGGACGTTATCGATGCCGCCTATCCGCACATCGAATGGCTCGACCACGAAGCCGGCCAATCCGTGCCGCTTGCAGACCGGTCCCGCGGCGTGCCCGAAAAGACCCTTCAGGCGATTGCCGACACCGGCCTCGTGCTGAAAGGGCCGCTTGGCACGCCGATCGGCGTTGGCGGCAAGAGCGCCAACGTCACGCTGCGCAAGAATTTTGAACTGTTCGCCAACATCCGGCCCGTTTCGGAACTGCCGGGCGTCCCGACCCGGTTCTCCGGCGCCGGCATCGACATGGTGATCGTTCGCGAAAATGTCGAGGACCTGTATGCCGGCATCGAATACATGCAGACGCCGGACGTGGCGCAATGCCTGAAACTGATCAGCCGGCTCGGCAGCGAGAAGATCAATCGGCTGGCCTTTGAACTCGCCCGCGCCCAGGGCCGGGAAAAGGTAACCTGCGCCACCAAGGCCAACATCATGAAGATGACCGAGGGCCTGTTCAAACGGGTCTTCGAAGAGGCGGCGGCGGACTATCCCGAGATCGCGGCAAACCACCAGATTATCGACAATTGCGCCCAGCAATTGGTGATGGCGCCGGAACAGTTCGACGTGATCGTCACGACGAATATGAACGGCGACATCCTCAGCGACCTGGCTGCAGGTCTTGTCGGCGGGCTCGGCCTCGCGCCGAGCGCCAATATCGGGCAGTCGGTGGCCATGTTCGAAGCCGTGCACGGCACCGCGCCCGACCTTGCCGGCCGCGACATCGCCAATCCGATCGCGCTGATCCGGTCCGGCGTCATGATGCTGCGCCATATTGGCGCCTTCCAGGCTGCTACCTCGATCGAACATGCGCTTTATGCAACGCTGGAATCCGGCCGGCACCTGACACCCGACATTGCCGGAAGCGGATCGGCGGGGACGACACGCGACTTCACGGCCGCCGTGATCGACAATCTGGGCCTCGTATCCGCCTCGGTTCCCGAACGCCCCGTCAGCGCCATGCGCATCCCGCGCGCCCGGCCCTCCCGGGCAGGCTCCGTCGCCCGGGGTTTCGTCGGCATCGACGTCTTCGTCGAATGGGACGGCCATGTCGACGCGCTTGCCGACCGGTTGGCGAAAGCGATCCGGCGCCTGCCCTTCCGCCTCGAGCTGATATCGAACCGGGGCATGCAGGTATTCCCGCAAAATCACGCCACGACCGAAATGGTGAACCATTGGCGCTGCCGGTTTTTCCATGACGGGACCGTCGGCCGCCAGAAGGAGCAGCAGGCCATCTGCGCGCTTCTGGAAGCGATCAACAATGTTTGCACATGGATGCATGTCGAACGTCTGCAGCGGTTTGACGATCGGCGCGCCTATTCTAAAGCCCAGGGAGAGTGAGGATGGCACTTGAGACCGGCAGGAAAGACACACTGGAAATCGAGCCTGCGCAGGACACGTCCCCGGACCTGTCGCCGCGCACCGTGGACAACCTGGAAAAGCTTCGCACCGAAATGGCCGTCATCGGCGTGCAATACGCGCTGACCAACGGCCACTCTTCGTTCATCGCCGAACGGGCTGCCGCCCTCCAGGCCAGCATTGCCGCCGAACTCGCCGAGAGGCGGCGGTAGGGAAGCCCGCGTCTTCTCGGCATCGGTTCAACGGTCGGGCCCGGAACGTCCCCTCAGCGGCGACGCCGCCGGCCCATGGAACAGGCCGCGTGTCCGATTCCCCCACGGATACGCGGTTCCTGAGCGGGGCGTCTGAGCAATCGGCCGCCCCGCCTTTTTTTGGAGCGCCCGCGGTCGTTACAAAATCGACGCTTGCGTTAAACGGCCATCGAGTACCGCGCGGCCTTTTGGCGGAGCCGCTCGTCGAACCAGGAAGCGACGGTCCGGGTAAAGGCGCGGGCGTCCGGGTGTACGCCGAACCAGTCGCCGTCGAACGTTACGAGTTCGGCATCGGCGCCCCGCATTGCTTCGGCGATCCGGCGGCTGATCAGGTCGGCCTGCCGGCCATGCCGGGCGGCGACGCGTTTCAGGCTAAACCCGAAGCGACACATAAGATCTTCGATCACATCGGAACACAGGTGATCTTCCGCCGTCAGCGCGACACCGCGCGCGATCGGCAGTTCGCCGGCCGCGACACGCCGCATATACGTGCCGGTCGCCGTCTCGTTCTGGACATAGCCCTGCGGCAGGCGCCCGATTGACGAGGCCCCGATGCCCACGAGGGTCATGCAGGAATCATCGGTATAGCCCTGAAAATTCCGCCGCAGCCCGCCATCCGTAGCGGCCCGGGCCAGGCTGTCGGTCGGGCGGGCGAAATGATCGATCCCGATGGGCACGTATCCGTTGCCGATCAGAATGTCCGCGGCGAGGCGCGCCTGGGCGAAACGTTCCAGAGGCCCGGGCAGCGCTTCCTCCGGGATCAGCGTTTGATGTTTTTTCATCCAGGGCACGTGGGCGTAGCCGAACAGGGCAATCCGGTCCGGTTCCAGCGAAACGACCTTGGCAAGGCTGTCCTCGACCGTCTGTTCGGTCTGGTAGGGCAGACCGTAAAGTGCGTCGATGTTGAGAGAGTGCACACCGATCGACCGCAGGGCATCGACCGTCCTGGCGGTCTCGGCAAAGGATTGCGGCCGGTTGATGGCTTCCTGCACGCGCGGTTCGAAATCCTGCACGCCGATGCTGGCGCGTGTCATGCCCATGGCCCGCAAGCCGGACAGCGCGTCATCGGCCTTGTCCGACGGATCGATTTCGATGCTGATGCACGCATCGTCGGTAAAATCGAACCGGTCGTCGAGGGCACGGCGCAGCCGCTCCAGATCGCTCGGCAGCACCATGCTGGGAGAACCGCCGCCGAGATGCAGGTGGTGGATCGACGGCCGAAACCCGATCGCCGCCCGCACCAGATCGAGCTCGGCATGCACATGCTTCAGGTAGAGCGGAACCGGATCATAGCGGGCGATCTGCTTGGTGGTGCACCCGCAGAACCAGCAGAGCCGGTCGCAGAACGGGATGTGCACATAGAGCGAGATCGCGGTTTCGCGGTCGAGCCCGGCCAGCCAAGCCCGGTAATCCGAGGCGGTGATGTCCTCGTGAAAATGCGGCGCCGTCGGATAGGATGTGTAACGGGGCACCGGCTTGCTGAACCGTTCGATGCGATGGGCATCGGTCTGCCTCTCGGCGCTTTGCATGATCCGTCCTCTGTTCCGGATTCTTCAGTGTCAGACGAAATAGACACCTTTTCCCGCGCCATTCTAGACAGCGGTTCTCCGGACAGAATTGACACCGATCAAGTGACCGCGAAGCAGACCGGAACAGGACGGTCGAACGCGCGCCGGCGGTCAGGCCGCCTTGCGCGTGAGGAGCAGGGCGAGATGTTCGCGCAAGCGGTCGATGTGATCCAGATTCAGCGGGAACTGAACATGCGTGCCGCCGCCGTCGGATCCGGCAAGGCGTCCGCTAATCGGCTCCGGTATGCCGTCGATGGACAACGTCACCGGCGTGCCCGCCGAACCCGGCAGCGTGCAGTCGAGATGCGCAGAAGCCGCGGAAATCGACAGCGTTCGGCCCGTGAAGCGTTGGCCGTCGAGATCGGCAGCGACGTCTAGACCGATCTTGTGGATCGCAAACTTGTCTTCGTCGTCCTGTTCGCCGAGTGCACTCAGGAATGTCTCGACTTCTCCGCTCAGGACTTCCGCCTCTTCGGACACGATATCGGCGCCGTGTTTGACGTCACGAGCGCTCTCCCGGGCCTGATCGGCCGATGTGCTGAGCACATCGACGCTGCCGCCGACACGGTTGGCGCTGGTCGCCACCATCTCGACGCTTTCGGCGATTTCCGACGTGGCGATCTGTTGCTGCTGGACCGCCTCGGAGATGTTGCTCGCAACCTCGTGGATCTCGCCGATCGTCTCATTGATCGCAGCCATCGATTCTTCGGCTTCCTTGGCCGTGCGTTGCACCGCATCGACCTGACCACTGATCTCTCCAGTCGCCTTGGCGGTCTGTTCCGCCAATTGTTTGACTTCGGAAGCGACAACCGCGAAGCCGCGGCCGGCTTCCCCGG
The DNA here is from genome assembly GCA_038745065.1 of Pseudomonadota bacterium. Taxonomy (GTDB): domain Bacteria; phylum Pseudomonadota; class Alphaproteobacteria; order Rhizobiales; family JANQQB01; genus JANQQB01. Next base: position 40,059 of record JBCDLT010000044.1, read on the forward strand.
CCCGGGCCGCCTCGATCGTTGCGTTGAGAGCCAAGAGGTTTGTCTGTTCCGCGATTTCCTTGATCAGTTCGACAACGCTTGTGATCTGGCGCGCGGCATTCAGGAGATCGGTGAAACTGTCGCTGGTCACGCGCGCCTTTTCGATTGCCTGGTCGGAAATCGACGAGGAATGGTCGACCCGGCGCTGGATTTCGGCGATCGAGGCCGACAATTCCTCCGCCGCCGACGACACGGTTGTCACGACACTTGCGGTTTCGTTGGCTTCGCGGTTGAGCGCCGCGGCCTGTTCGCTGGTGGCTTCGGAGTTTTCCTGAAGACCGGACGCCGTCGTCGACATTTGTTCCGACGAACTGGAAACCCGCTGGAAGACGCCTCGGATTGTGTTCCCGAAAATACCGATCAGCTGATTGACTTCATCCTGGCGACGGCTCTTGGCGTTGCGTTCGCGATCCTGCTCCGCCTGCATGGCGGCGCGGTCGAGCATGCTCTTCTGGAAGACCCGCAGCGCTTCGGTCATTTCCGCGATTTCATCGCGCCCCTTAACTGCCGGCACCTCCGCATCGATGTTACCGCCGGAGATCTCGCTCATCGCGTCGGACAGTTTCTGCACCGGACGGCTGATCATCCGGCCGAGGACGATTGACAGGCCAATCGCGAGCAGGGTGGCGGCCACCAGCGCCACGAGCGCGATCGTCACCGCAAGGGCGGCGGCGCCATGCACATGCTCGCCGATCTTGTGTTCGGCCTCGATCGCCAGATCCTCGACCGCTTTCAGGTCGGCAAGGATCTGGTCAGCGGCCGTAATCATCACGGCTTCATGCAGGTGTTTGGCTTCCTTTTCGAGCTCGACGAACCGATCGAGCGCGGCATCGTAGGCGTCCACATGCTCCACCGCCTTGGCAATCAGCTTCTGGTCCTTCGGGCCGAGCCGCGCGACGACATCGCCGGTAAGATCGTCTCTCACCCGCTTCATTTCGGCATGCGCCCGATCCAGTTCTTTTTTGTCACCGCCATAGACGAAGCGGTTGGCATGGTCGCGGGCGATCAACAGGTGCACCATCGCATCCTCGATCACGGCAAGCGCCGGACCCGGCTGGCCTGCCGCCAGTTCCGCCTCGCGCACATGCTCGTAGACCTCGCGGATCTCACTCTGCAGCAGATCGCCCGTACCGTGCAGTTCCTCGTCGACCAGCTTTTCTTCCTTGTGGCGATCGTCGACGACCCGGGTGAACCCGTCCCAGTATTCCTCGATGAGCTCACGGGCATGGGTCAGCTTCTCGCGGTCTTCCGGGATTTTGATCTGCGGCAATTCCGTGTCGATCATGTTCAGGACAGCGTCGTGCGCCGTCTTCGCACGTTCGAACTTTTCGTCGGTCGACCGGGCGTAATAGTCCTCCGCGATCGTGTGCATCTCCAGAAAACCGCGGGTGATATCAGCCGAGGCCCTCAATGCTTCACCGTGTTCGGCGAATTCCGTAAAATCATGATCGAGCGCTCGCACGGTCACGATGGCGTTGATCCCCATGACCACGATGATCGTCGTGATCAGACCAAAGGCCAGGTAAATGCGCGGCGCGAGGCGCAGGTTGTTCAACCAGTTCATGATGTCCCCCAGATAGTCTGTGCCTGTCGACCGGCGCGGTCAGGTCAACTGGCCGACGGCGTCGAGGAGTTCCGCGTTTTCGAAGGGCTTGGTCAGCGCGGCGTCTGCAGTGCTGCGCGCCAGCGTCAAAGCCGTTTCGGCCGGGATACCGGACCCGCCGCCCGACATGGCGATCACGGGCGGCGAACCGGCCTGTTCCTTCAGCGCGAAGACAACGTCGGTCCCGTCCGAATTCGGCATCATGATATCGGTGATGACCAGATCGAAGCGGCTCTCGCGCGCTCGTTCGAGACCCGAATGCCCGTCTTCGGCTTCCACGACCTCGTGACCGTCCTTGCGAAGAACGGCGGCGATCGCGCCCCGCACGGATGGCATGTCGTCAATCAGCAGGATCTTGGACATTGGTTCCCCCTAGCCCTTTGGTTGCAGGTCGGGTTCTAGGATGCGATCGGCAGCGTCAACGTCACCAGACACCCGCCGCCAGGCACGTCCTTTCCGGCCGTTTCAATGGCAAGTGTCCCGCCCAGTCTCTTAACAATCCCATAAACTACTGATAGGCCGAGACCGGTACCGCCGGCCTCCGAGCGGGTCGTATAGAACGGCTCCAGGACCCGGGCTCGATGCTCTGCAGGGATCCCGGGGCCCTCGTCGCTGACAGCGATGGTCACATGACCCGGGCGGAGAAACGATACAAAAACATCAATATTACCAGATGCTTGCATGGCCTGCGCCGAATTGATCATCAAATTGGCCAGCACTTGAGAGAACTGCGTCACATCAATCCGGACAGTGTTTGCGCCGGCCGATTCTTCGATTTTCAGATCGACGCGCACGTCGGCGGGAAGCAAAGTCCTGATGAACGCGACCTGGCTCTCGACCACCTCACCTATGGGCACATTTACGTAGGTCCGGGAATCGCCCTTCGAAAACGCCAGCGTGTCTCGCACAACGTCCGCCGCCTGTCGGGCGCTCTGCAGCACAACGTCGAAATCGGCCGCCATGCGGCTATCCTTCATATCGCTTTGGTTGAGCGAAACGAGCGACAGGATCGGCTGCAGAAGATTGTTCAGTTGATGTGCGACGCCACCGGCCATCTGGCCGAGGGCTTCCAGGCGCTGGCGATCGATCTCCGCCCTTTCGCGAAGCCGTTCGGCAGTCACATCACTCTGGATCCCGACATAAGCGACGAGCCGCCCCGACCAGTCGTGCACGGGCGCCATTTTCAGGTGGTTGTCGAAGGGCGTGCCGTCTTTTCTGTAATTCAATAGATCGAGCTCGATGGAGGTTTCCTGTTCGATCGCCTGGCGCAAGGCGGCGACGGCCTCCGGGTCGGTATGCTCGCCCTGCAGAAACCGGCAATTGCGGCCAACGACATCGTCGAGGGCATAACCGGTTGTTTCCGTGAATGCCGGATTGACATAGGCAAGCGGCGCGTCGGGTCGGAGCATGTCGGCAATCGTGATGTTGACCGGACAGGCTTCGATGGCGGCCACCAGGAGATCCGGCTTGGCATCGGCCAGGTGTCGAAGAATGTCCGGCCCGATTCCGCCTGCGGGAAACCCGCCTGTCGGAGTTTGATCGGACAACGGTTTCGGCACCTGGATGGTCTTCTGTGTCATGGCAAATCTCGGATCAGTGGTTCCCCTTATGATTGCCAACAGGCCTTAAGGAGGTCTGAAACGCGCCCTTTGGTAGAAATTTGTCTGAATGTCCGCGCGCCCGCTTGGTTCACGATTTGCAAAAACGGGGCCCGGGCAGGGAATCAGGCGCCTTTAACCAGTGCGGGCGCATAATGCCGCGGAGTTGCTCGCGAAAACGTGCGCCCGAGGATTTCCGAACGCCGTGTCGAGCAAGGAGAACGGTGATGAAAAGAGGATGGTCCCGACGTTCGCTGAAGATGGCAGCGGCCGTTTTTTTGTTCGGTGCTTTCGCGACCACGCTCCATGCGACGACGCCGATGGAGCGCTTTCAGGCCTGCCTCAAGGGGGTTGTCGACAGCCGTCAAACCGCATTCGTCGCATTCCAGTCCGCCTTGCACGATCTCCTCATCCGCGACAATCCGGAGTTTGCGGAAGTCGCCGCCGTCAACCGGGACATGCAGGTGACATTGAACGCTCTGCGTTCCATACGCCTGTCCTTCATGATCGAGACTGACCCGGAACGTTTCCGGGATCTCGACGGTTTGTCGGCTTTCATGAACCTTCACATGGATGAAGCAGCCGAGCGCACGCTGGAGAGCCGCAATGCCGACTATCGCGACCTGCTCGCCGAACGGGCCCGCCACAAGGAACGCACCAGCGCGCAAACGAATTGGGATGCCGTACGCTCTCGGTTTCGTGCGATGACGGCCGAGGATCCGGACTATGCGGCGGCGGTCGAGCAGCACCAAACCGCCTATGGCGCTGCTGAGGAGCGATTGTCGGATTGCCGGAAACTGGATCCGACAGAACGCTAGACTGCTTTCAAAGCCTACGACAACGACCCTGTTGACGAACGCTCACGGGCAATTCTTCATGACCCGGCGTTTGGGGCCAAACGGCAAACAGGAAGCAAAGCGGCCCGGAACTGCCAACGAGTCGAGCGCGGCGCACATGTACGATCCCAAGGGAAACGGTAAGGACAAGACGGTCGAAGCCGTGCAGTTCCAGGAGGCCGAACCGCCCGATCACCTGCGAGAGGTCGTGCATCGGTTTCTTGAACTTCGTACCCGAGAGCCCCTGTCGGACGATTACCGGTTTCATGCGCTGCCGGACGCCTGCACCTACATCGTCTTCGACCAGCTGAATCCGGATGTTGCAGGGGTTACAAGGCTGCAGGCCTCGTCGGAGGAGCTGAACCTCGGCAAGACGTTTCACTTCGTCAACCTCCGGTTTCTTCCCGGCGTTTGGCAGGGAGAACGCGATCAGACGTCCTATGGTCTGGTGAAGGATTCCTATTCTGGCGACCTGCCGCTGCTTTCCCTTAACCAGACACTGATCGGACAGGATTTCACGACCAAGCAGGACAGATTGTGCCGGTTCGTGGAACGCCTTGTGGCGAGCAGGCTGGTCATTGCAAACCCGATCACGGAAAAGATTTTCCGCCGCCTTGATGAGATCCGTTCGGTTGCCGACATGGCAGAGGCGGCTGAGCTGTCGCCGCGCCAATTGCAACGCGTTCTGAGGCGAACGACCGGTTTCGCGCCGCACGACTTTCTCAAGGTACTGAGGCTCCAGCAATCCCTGGGCGGCGAACCGTCGCTGTCCTACGCGGACCAGTCGCACTTCATCCACGCGTTTCGCAGGGCAACGGGTTACACGCCGGGCCGATACGCCAGAAAGTTCGATGTCTGATATCTACAATACCGCCTGACCGCATCCTGATACCGCATCGGCATTCGCTCCAACGCACCGAGGATGACCGATGACCAAAATGAACGCGATCGGATGGTTCGATATCTACGTCGACGAGCTCGACCGGGCCGTCGAGTTCTACGAAACCGTGCTGGACATCAAGCTCGCACCGATTGGTGACCCGACGGGAGAAACCCGGATGATGGGCTTTCCGACCGATATGGACACCTATGGCGCCGGCGGAGCCTTGACGAAGTCGGCACATGCCTCACCCGGCGTCGGCGGTACGATTGTCTACTTTGCCGCAAAAGACTGCGCGGTCGAGGAAGCGCGCGTCGATGCCGCCGGCGGCAAGGTCGTCAGGCCGAAATTCTCGATCGGGGCGTTCGGCTGGGTGTCCCTGTGCCAGGACACGGAAGGAAACATGTTCGGCCTCAGCTCGATGAAATAGCGATGGGTCGCTTCGATATGGAGAAACCCTGACTGGGAACTAGCGCGTTTCAGGGTCAGGCCTCTGACGAGGGCCTGCCGACCAGGTTCGACAAAATCGAGTGCATCTGGACTTTCTGGCCTTCGGGCAGACCCGCAAACATCTCATCGATGGTTGCCGCCAAAACGGATTGGTGCGCGTCGACAACGTCCTGCCCCTCGTCGGTCAGGGCGACGAGGCTGACCCTCATGTCGGTCTCAGACTGGCGGCGCGTCACCAGGCCCTTGGCTTCCAGCACCTGTACCGCTCGCGACAATTGCGACTTGTCGCGCACCAGGCACGTGGTGAGCTCATGCATCGGGACTTCGCCGATCTCCCCAAGCGTCAACAGGATGATCGCGCCGCCCGGCCCCACCCGCTTGCTGTCGAAGGCGGCGGATTGCGCCTGCATGGCGACGTGCAGGCGGCGCACGAACCGATCGAGCAGAATGGCAAGGGAAGTATCCGGCATGGCTCCGATTATGTTGACAAAGTCAACAATCTAATTATTGTGGATAAAATCAACAAACCCGCACCAGCGAGCCTGTATGTCCCCTGCATCACAAACACTGGCCCTCAAGGCCGCGTCAATACTCTGGGTGATCTGGGGGCTTGTTCACGTCCTCGCCGGCGTCATCGTGATCAGCCAGGACACCAGCGACGCCTTCGCCGCGATTGCCGATGCCATCGACCCGGCGGCTCTGGCAGCCGAGTACCATCCGGCCGTCGGCGGAATACTCAATCAGCACGGCTTCAACCTGTTGTGGATCGGGCTCACGACGATTGTCTGTGCCCTTTTCATCTGGCGCGCCAATGTCACGGCAATCTGGGTGGCCGCGTTGACAGGAGGCCTTGCCGACGTCGGATATTTCCTGTTTGTCGACCTGCCCGGTTTTGTGAAGTTTTTTCCAGGCACGCTGATGACGATCGTCTCCGCAAGCGCCATTGTATTGAGCTTCTCGGTCTGGTTCACGAAACGGCGGGAACAGCACGCCGAAAGCTGAGCCGGCGGGCCCATAATCGTGGCATGGCCGCGTGGGCCCTTGGGCACAATCGGGATCCATGAGCGTGTTGGAAGCTCTTAAGACCGCAAGGGCGGCCTGGCCGATCCTGAAACGCGCGATCATCAGCGGCCAATTGTTTCGGCCGCAATGCACCCTGATCGAGCCGGACCCGGATATCCGCTGCGACGTCGATGTGCAGGTACCGATCGGCGGCGGCGTCGTCTTGACCGCCAATGTCTTTCGCTCCAAGGCCCGCGCCGATGCAGGGACAGCCGATCCCGTCATCATGTGTGCGCATCCCTACGACAACCATCTGACACCCGCGCTCGGCAAGACGCCCCTGGGCGGTCCGCCGCAACAATATCGATTGATCCCGCAGGCCGGCGGCACACCCGAATTCTCGACGCTGACGAGCTGGGAATCGCCGGATCCGAATTTCTGGGTGCCGGCCGGATACACCTTGGTGAACCTCAATCTGCCCGGCTATGCCAACAGCGGCGGAGATGCGGGATTTGTCTCCGACCGGCAAGGCGAGGATTATTACGCGGCAATCAAATGGGTGGGGGGCGAGACCTGGTGCGATGGAAACATCGGGCTGAGCGGCGTCAGCTATCTGGCCATCAGCCAGTATCATGCCGCCGTGGCGGCAGCGGCTGACGGCGCGGCGTCGCCGTTGAAATGCATTTCTCCATGGGAAGGCATGTCGGACCCCTATCGCGACGTCATCTGCCGCGGCGGCGTCGAGGACCGCGGATTTCTGAATTTCTGGTGGCACACGGAAGTCAAGGAGAGCCTGAACAATCCGGTCGACGAATTCGCCGACCGGGAAGGCGCCCTGCCGCCGGACATTCTCGCCGTACATCCACTCTACGATGACTATTGGGCCGCAAAGGCCGTCGACTTCTCAAAGGTCGTTACGCCGCTTCTGGTCTGTGCCTCGTTTTCGGATCATGAACTGCACACCAACGGATCCTTTCGCGCCTTTGAAAAATCAAAAGCGGACAGGAAGTGGGTCTATACCCACCGAACCGGCAAGTGGACCGCGTTCTACTCTGACGAGGTCAAAGCGTTGCTGAAGGACTTCATGGATCATCACTTGAAGGGTGTAAGCAACCGGTTCGACACGCTCCCGCCTGTTAGGCTGGAGGTCAGATCAGGCCGCGATCAGGTCAAGGACGTTCGATGGGAGCAGACCTGGCCGCTCCCTACCACCGACTATCGCCCGCTATACCTGGCGTCGCGTGGCCTTGTCGCGGAAAAGCCGGGTGACGCCGCCAGCCGGACCTATCCCGGAAGAGCCGGATCGGCGGAGTTCGATGTCACTTTCGACCAGGACACCGAGATCAGCGGATACATGAAGCTGCGCGTTTGGGTGGAGGTCCGGGCGGAGGGAAGGAACGGGGCCGCACCCGACGACATGACCGTTTGCGCTTTTGTGGACAAGCGGGACGCACACGGTCACTCGGTGCGGTTCAACGGGGCCGTCGGCATAACCGACGATATCGTCACCCGCGGATACATGCGGGCCTCGCGCCGCGCTCTTGACCCGGATCGCTCGACGGATTGGCATCCGGTACCCCTTGGAAACTCGGAGGAGTTGCTTGCCGCCGGTGAGATTGTCCCGCTCGAGATTGCCTTGAGCCCTAGCAGCACCTTCTTTGCGGCCGGAGAGCGGCTCCGTCTCATTGTTTCAGCGTCCGAGTTTGTCGGTGCGCCGGTCTTTCACAAGGACACCCGCCTGAATTCCGGAACCCATGTCCTTCACTTCGGCGGACCTTACGATGCCCACCTCCTGGTGCCGATTGTGCCGTCAAACGAAATGCCCAGCTCGTAAGTCCGTCGGGCCTCGTGCTGCGCACGTCGATCGCCCGGCGCGGTCGGCGCCATGCTCTGTCCGGTCAGCTTTCCTTGCCGATCCGAAACCTTTGCCGATACGCGCTCGGCGAAACCCCGACCAGCCGCATGAAGGTGCGCCGCATGCGTTCTTCGTCGCCGAAGCCGCATCTATGGGCCACGGATTTGATGCCCACACTGGTTGTTTCCAGCAGTTCTCTCGCCGCTTCCGTTCTGATCCGTTCGACGGCCTTGGCGGGTGTCGTTCCCATCGTCAACGTATACCGTCTATGGAAGCTGCGGACGCTCATGTTTTCCCGTTCGGCCAGGTGCTCGACACGCAGGTCCGACTTCAGATTGTCTTCGATCCATTGATGAAGACGCCGGAACTTGCCTGATCGGTCGAGTTTCTGCCGTTCAAGCGCGGGGCTGAATTGGGATTGCCCGCCGGGGCGCACCATGTAGGTCACGAGTTTTTGCGCGCGCTCAAGCGCCGCCTCCTGCCCGAGATCGTCGGCGACGATTGCAAGGGCCATATCCGTGCCCGCGGTGACCCCCGCAGACGTCCAGACGTGACCGTCCCTGACATAGATCGGATCGGCATCGACTTGCACATCCGGAAAGCTGTCTGCCAGGAGCGCACAATCTTCCCAATGGGTGGTTGCACGACGTCCGTCGAGGAGACCCGCGGCCGCCAGGATCAGGGCACCTGAACACACCGAGCAAACCCTTTCCGATCGCTCTGCAAGCGCCGCCACGCCCTTGACGAGCGTCGCGTCGTGCATGGAGTCATAAGCCCCGTCGCCGCCGACAATTACGAGTGTATGGATCGGCCTTTGGACCCACCTGTCCATCGGTTCAGACTCAATGGGAACCCCGGTATCCGTCGGCACCGTGCCGCCCTTCAGGGAGGTGATGGCGGTTTCATAGGCAAGCGAACCGGTTCCGTCATGACGAGCCCACGAAAAGACGGACAGCGGCCCGGCGAGATCCAGCAAGACGATGTCCGGATAGATCACAAAGACCACGTTGAGCGGCGGCGCGTCACCATCACCATTTTTGGCAGGAAAAGGAGTCATGTTGTCACTTCTGCCACAACGGGCTTCGCTAATCTACACCTGCTCGCCGGCTACCTAGGTCGGTGTCTTTTTCAAAGGTGTCGAAATGAAATCACTTGCAGTTCTTGTCTTTCCCGGTGTCCAGACACTGGATTTGTTTGGCCCCCTTGAGCTTTTGGGAGGCTTTGAGGATCAGTTGGAAATCACGCTCGTCGCTGAAACCTCCGAGCCGATCCCGACGCGGCACGGTCAGCGCATCATCCCCGACAAGACAGTTGCGGACGGAACCGGCTATGACCTGCTCCTCATCCCCGGAGGGGACAGCGCGATCGAGGTTGCCAAAAGCCCGGCGGTCACGGACTGGATCAGGACCATGTGCGATCGTGCGGAACTGGTCATGACGGTATGCACGGGCAGCATTCTGCTCGCCATGACGGGTATGCTGGATGGACTCAACGCAACAACGAACAAACAGGATTTCAGAGGCACCGTTCCGCTTGGGCCTGGTGTCCATTGGGTGGAGAAAGCGCGCTGGGTTCAGGACGGCAAGTTCTTTACGTCCTCAGGCGTCTCCGCCGGGATGGACATGAGCCTTGCCGCCGCCGCGCATCTGTTTGGACAAAAGGCTGCGGAAGAGGTCGCAGACGGAACGGAGTATGAATGGCACAAGGACCCGAACTGGGATCCCTTCGCCGAAAAATGCGGTCTGGGGACCGCATGAGGGAGCGCGAGGAGGATTCCTCCGCAAGGCCTTGCTCCCTGTTCGGCACGTTCAATCTTCGCGGCAGTACCGACCTGGCGTCGTTCAAGCAGGCGTTCGATGCCCTGTGCGAACACCTGCGCGACAGGCGGTACCTTCAAACCTGGCGATTATGGGAACGGGCCTATCACGATGGATACGACGCGGGTTTTCCCGACACGTCCCTTGTCGTTGAAATGGGTTTCCCTACCCATCGGGCGGCCCTTGAGGTCTGGGACTGTTTCGAATCCCGTGTCGACCCGGTCGGGTCGCTTCATCTTGCCGTAAACAGCAAGGTCAAGGACGCCCGTTTCGTTCTGTGTCGGCAACTCAACTGACCCCTGCCGCCGGACCAGGACCGGCGGTGGCGCGACAGTCATGACCGGAATGTCTACCGGCATCACGCCGTCTGACGGCCCAATTACCGCAGCGGAAGGCGTGTCGCAGCCCTGCAGGCGCCCGACCGCTCATAACCCTTCTGGTCCTGCCGCTGTCCTGCTAAGACAGGTCTCCAGTCAACAGCCGGAGCACCTTCATGACAGGCGGGCCCACCGCACCGCTTCACGGACGCTGCCTGTGCGGCGCCATCCAGTTCGACATTGCGGGCCCGCTCAGCCCGCCCCATGCCTGCCATTGCAGCCTGTGCCGCGGCCAGAGCGGACATTTTGTCATCGCGACCGAAGCCGAAAAATCGGATGTGACGTTTTCGGGAGAGGCCGATCTGGCCTGGTTCCAGTCATCGGATTGGGCGAGGCGCGGTTTCTGCCGGATCTGCGGTTCGGCACTGTTCTGGGACGATGGCGGCAATCAGCTCAGCATCAATGCCGGCGCGCTCGATCCGCCAACTGGTCTAAAGTTGGCACGACATATTTATGTCGATGAGAAACCCGATTATTACGACATCGATGACGACCTGCCGAAATTCGCCGGCCACGACGAACCGATAGCGCCACCGGCCGGCTCCTGAACCGATTGGATTTTTTGCATCATGTTCGACGGTTTTACCCGTTTCGACGCGCCGGTCGGCGACGTCACGATCCATGGCGTGACCGGCGGGTCCGGTCCGCCACTGCTGCTTTTGCACGGTTATCCGCAGACCCACGCCATGTGGCACAAGGTTGCGCCGGCGCTCGCGGCGCATTTCACGCTCGTGGCCGCCGATCTCAGAGGGTATGGGCGCTCGTCCAAGCCGGCGACGACGCCGGATCATGCGCCGTATTCAAAACGCGCCATGGCCGGCGACATGGTACGCCTCATGGAAAGCCTCGGCCACACATCGTTTGGTGTCGGCTCGCATGACCGCGGCGCCCGGGTCGGGCACCGGATGGCCGTGGACTGGCCGGACCGGGTCGAACGGCTCGCCGTTCTCGACATCGCTCCGACCCGCGAAATGTACCGCGATACGACCGACGGGTTTGCCCGCACCTATTGGCACTGGTTCTTCCTGATCCGGCCGGCGCCGTTTCCCGAACGCATGATCGGAGCCGATCCGGACGCCTATTGGCGCGACAAGTGCGGCGACGGGTCCGCCGGGCTGACGCCGTTCACCGAGGACGCGCTGGCCGACTATCTGGAAACGTTCCGCAATCCGGAAACCATCCACGCCGCGTGCGAGGATTACCGCGCCGCCGCAAGCATCGACATCGAACACGACAACGCGGACGGCGCCCTGAAACTCGCCTGCCCGCTGCTCGCCCTTTGGGGCAAGGCCGGCGCGATCGAGGCACATTTCGATTGTCTGGCCCTGTGGCGCGAACGCGCCCTTGATGTCCGCGGCGAGGCCCTGCCTGGCGGCCATTACCTTGCCGAGGAAGTCCCGGACATGGTGTCCGACCATTTCATCCGGTTTTTCAGCGAAGGAAAATCCTCGTGACCGCATCCAGGAACTATTCTATCGCGACGATTCCCGGCGACGGTATCGGCACCGAAGTGATCCCGGTCGGGCAGCGGGCGACCGAGGCGGTCGCCGCCCGGTTCGGCTTCAGCGTCTCCTGGACCGAATTCGACTGGTCCTGCGAGCGTTACGCCGAGACCGGAAGCATGATGCCGGAAGACGGCATCGAGCGCGTCAGGGCGCATGACGCCATCTATCTCGGCGCCGTCGGTTGGCCGGGCGTGCCCGATCACGTTTCGCTGTGGGGTCTGCTCATTCCCCTGCGCCGCGAACTGGATCAATTCGCCAACGTGCGGCCGGTCCGGCTTCTGAGGGGCGTCACCTCGCCGCTCGCCGGTCGCGGCCCTGAGGACATCGACTTCATCGTCGTGCGCGAAAACGTTGAAGGCGAATATTCCGAAATCGGCGGCAGGCTCTACCGCGGCACCGACAATGAAACGGCGGTCCAGGAAGCCGTCTTCACCCGCCGCGGCGTCGACCGCATTCTCGACTACGCCTTCGAACTCGCCGCCAAACGCAAGCGCAGGCACGTGACATCCGTGACCAAGTCGAACGGCATCGTGCACACCATGCCCTTTTGGGACGAACGCTTTGCCGAGGCCGCAAAGCGCCATCCGGATATCGGCACGGCGCAGTTCCACATCGACATTCTGACCGCGCATTTTGTGCAACATCCGGACTGGTTCGACGTCGTCGTCGGCTCCAACCTGTTCGGCGACATCCTGTCCGACCTCGGGCCGGCCGTTGCCGGATCGATCGGCATCGCGCCGGCGGCGAACATTGATCCGACCGGCCGCAATCCGTCCATGTTCGAGCCCGTGCACGGTTCCGCCCCTGACATTGCCGGCAAGGGCATCGCCAATCCGGTGGCCGCGGTCTGGACGGCAGCGATGATGATGGACAATCTCGGCGAAGCGGACGCGGCCCGGGCCATTGAAAGCGCCATTGAAGTCTCGCTCGAAAACGACGCGACGCGGACCGGCGATCTGGGCGGCACCGCG
>JBCDLT010000045.1:0-51921 GCA_038745065.1 Pseudomonadota bacterium
GCCATCAATTGATGGCCGAAACAGATACCGAAGATCGGTCGGCCCGCAGCCTTTGCCTCAACCAGAAAATCCCGCAGGCGCGCGATCCATGGCAGATCGTCGTAGACGCCGTGCTTGGAGCCGGTCAGGAGATAGCCGTCATAGGCATCGACCGCCGGCATCGGCGCGTCACGGACCGCTGAAATTGCCTCGAAGCGCGCTTCCGGCAGGTGCGGCGAAAGCCAGTCCGCAACCATGTCCGGGTACGAACGCGTGTCGTTGCGGATGTCTTCCGGCGGCAATCCGGTCTCGAAAATGCACAATTTCATGGCGGCTGCCTTTCCTCGGTCCGGTGTTTCCCGACTGCCTCAGTTAGCTATCGCCGAGCGGTCGACTTTTCAACATGTCCCGCTCGGCATTCTAGCTTCGGTTTCGGCGAAGCAGGGCTGCGAAAACCCCTGCTTTACCGAGTTATCCCGATCCCCGACGCTTTTGTACCCCATCCATGCGCGTGGAGAGCGAGATGATCCGTACCGGCGACGAATACCGCGATTCGATCCGCGGCAACCGCGACGTCTACATGAACGGCGAACGGGTCGCCGATGTCACGACCCACCCCATGTTCAAGCCGCTCGTCGACATAAGAGCGCGCATCTACGACATGCAACACGACCCGGAGACCCGGGACATCATGACGGTCGACTCCGATGGCGAAGTGAATGCGGTCGGCAATGCCCTGCCCTTCACCGAAGCCGATTGGTGGGCGAAGCGCCGGGCGGTCGACCGGGTGATGGAGGATATCGGCGGTATCGTTACCCGCGTCGGCGACGAGACGGTCGGCGAGATGTGGTCGCTCTACGACGGCCAGGACGTGCTCAATGAGGTCGATCCGCAATTCTCCAAAAACATCGAAACCCACATTCACAAGGTGATCGCCGCCGATCCGTTCCATGTCTCTGCCAACACGGATCCGAAGGGCGACCGGTCGCTGGCGCCGCAGGACCAGGATCCGGACATGCTGCTGCATGTGGTCAAGGAAACCGATGCCGGCATCGTCGTGCGGGGCGCCAAGTACGAAACCGCGGCCGCCTATGCCAATCAGGCCTTCACCAAGCCGACAATCGCCAATTGGGGCAACGAACAGCTCTCCGATTATGCGGTCGGCTTCATCTGCGATCTGAATTCGCCGAACCTGAAATTCATCTGTCGCGGCGGGTTTGCCGGCGCGTCCGGCGGATGCCCGCGCGCCGATGCCCGTGACTATCCGCTTGCCAACCGGTTCGACGAGGTCGATGCGCTGGTGATCTTCGACGATGTCCTCATCCCCTGGGACAACGTCCTGTTTTACCGGCACACCAAGGCGGCGACCTTCATCCGTGCGACGCTGCATCGGTACTCCGCCTTCGCCTTTACTCAGCGCACCCTGAAACTGGCGGATGCCATGATCGGCGCGGCATTGTTCAATGTGCGCCAGACCGGATTGGAAAAGCAGCCGGCCGTGCAGGAGAAATTGTCGGCGCTCGCGATCTGGCGGGAAAACATCAACGCCCATCTTACTGCGGCGGTTACCCTTGGCGAACGCTCACCGGCCGGCCTTTTGATGCCGAACCAGTCGCTGCTCTATGCCGGGCGCTGCACGGCGCTCAACCAGTTGAACGCGATGACCCACCTGGCGCGGGAATTGTGCGGCGGCCAGATCTGCGTCACGCCGAATGCAGCGACCTTCGATGCGCCGGATACGGCTCCATGGATGGAAAAATACTATTCGATCAACGACACCTGGCAGGCCGAGGACCGTCGCAAGCTTCTGGCCTATGCCCGCGACCTCCTGAATTCCGACTACGGCACGCACCGGCTGACGTTCCAATTGTTCGCGCAATCGCCGCCGTTTGCGCAGTCGGCAGCCGTGTACAGGAATTTCGACTGGGACGGCCCGCTCGACTTTGTCCGCAAATCGGCCGACCTCTCCGACCGGGTCATGGAAACCGGCCGTCGCGACCCGGGAGACGGCGCGGTAAACCAGTGGTATCGCCAGCAACAACAGTATAAACAGGCGGCGGAATAGGATTACCGACGGACAGGTTTTTGGCTGACGCACCGGACGATCGCCCAGACATTCGCACGCAGTTTCTCGGCGGCATGAGCCACGCCGCGTGTACGGTCAATGTCGTCACAACGGACGGCCCCGCCGGGCGCACCGGCGTCACGGTCTCGGCCATGTCGTCGGTCTCGGCCGACACGCCGCAACCGACGCTCCTCGTATGTGTTCACGAAATGAGCCCGGCCGCCGATATGATCCTGGAAAACGGGGTCTTTTGCGTCAATGTTCTCAGAGATGATCAGTCATATATTTCAGATACTTTTGCTGGTCGGTTCAAAGATCAGGTGAGTGACAAGTTCGACTGTGCCGAATGGACGACGCAGGTGACCGGCGCGCCGCGGGTCATCGATCCCCTGGTGGCCTTCGACTGCCGGGTCGTGTCAAGCGACAAGGTCGGTACGCACCACGTGATCTTCGGGGCGGTGGAGGACATTTTCACCAACGACCGGGGATCGCCGCTGATCTATGCCAACCGGGCCTATGGCTCGACCAGCCGGATCGAGGCGACCGGGACGATTGGCGCTGGCAAGACAAGGGCGCATCAAAAACTGTCGATCGGCTGTTTTCACACCTTCGGTCCCTACCTTCTGCCCGAACTCATCGAAAACCTGGCACGCCGGCGCGGCACGGTCGACTTGAACCTGGTGGAGGGCGACCAGCGGCGTGTTCAGGAGAGCCTGCTTGCCGGAGAGACCGACATTGCCCTCCTCTACGAACTCGACCTGTCGCCGGACCTCGACATCGTGCTGCTCGACGAGGTCACCCCGTACATTCTGATCGCCGAAAACCACCCGCTCGCCGACCTGACGGCGATCGCGCCCACGGATCTGGCGGATTATCCGATGGTGCTCCTGAACGCACCGCCAAGTCCGGACTACTTCCTCAATGTCATGCGGCAGGCCGGTCTTGAACCGAACATCGCCTATCGGTCTTCCTCGATCGAAATGGTCCGCGGATTCGTCGGCCACGGGCTCGGCTATTCAATGCTCGCCACCAAACCGGCCACGAGCATGAGCTATGACGGCCGGGCGCTGACCACGCGCCCCATGTCGGTGGATCTGGAAACCAGCCGGCTTGTCTGCGCGACGCGCCGCACCTCCGAATTGCCGCCGCTTGCCGCGGAGTTCCGGCGCCTGTGCCTTGAAGTCTTCGACGTCGCCGCCTGATCGAGCAGCGCGTATTCAGGCCCTGCCGGCAGATCCGCGGACAATCAGCGGTCCGTCAATCGCCACACGGCGCGGTGCCATGTCAGGCCGTTCGATCCGCTCAAGCACGGTCTTCACGGTTTCCGCAACCATGGCATTCGCCCGCTGCCGCACCGTGGTCAGGTCATAGGCCGGCCAGGCCGCAAGCGGCACGTCATCGTATCCGACAACGGAAACGTCGAACGGAACGCCGAGGCCCAGTTCGAACCGCAATACGTCCATCACCGCAAATGCCATGTGATCGTTCGCGACGAACACCGCATCGGGCCGATCCTTGCCGGCAAACATGCGGCGTGCGGCCTCCCGCGCCTGTTCAAGATTGAACTGGCCGACTTCACGGGACTGAAGCGCCAATCCGGCGCTCTGCAGTCCCTCGCGAAAACCGGCCTCCCGGTCGCGCTGGGTCGATGCACCCTCCCAACCGGCAATGTAGCCGATGCGGGTATGACCGGCGGCAATCAGGAAATCGGCAACCTTGCGGCCGCCGGCACTGTTGTCGGAGGTCACCGCCGACAAGCGGTCGTCGTCCTGGCTGCGATTGAACAGGACGACAGGGATGCCGGCCGCCTGGCACCGCGTTGCCAGTTCGGAGGACATGGAAACCGAAGCCATGACCACGCCGTCCACCTGATAGTCGAGGATCTCCTGAAGCACGTCGTCGATGTTCTCAACGCCGCGACCGGCCATGAACATGAGGACGTGGTAGCCCTCGGCCTGCAACAGCCGCGACATCTTCTCGATGGTCTGCGGATAGAACTGGTTTTCCAGGTAGGCGACGACGAGGCCGATCACGCGCGACCGTCCGGTGATCAGCGAACGGGCAAGCACATTCGGGCGGTAGCCGAGTTCGGCCGCTGCCTGGCGCACCCGCTCGGCGGTCTTGGCGGAAACCGAGGCGCCGGGCGTGAACACCCGCGAAACAGCCGACTGGCTGACACCGGCGCGTCGCGCCACATCTAGCGATGTCGCGCGTTCGTTGGGCATCAGGCCGCCGTCCAGCCGCCATCGACCATAAGCGCCGAACCGGTGACCAGGGCCGAGGCGTCGCTTGCCAGGTAGACCGCCGCGCCCATGATGTCCTCGATCTCACCGACGCGTCCGAGGCGGATCTGATCCAGGACCCATTGCAGGCGATCCGGATCGCTGAACGTGGGCTCGGTCAGCGGGGTTCGAATGAAGGTCGGGCAGATCGTGTTGACGCGTATGCGGTGGGGCCCGAGTTCGATCGCCATGGCCTTCGTAAAGCCCTCGACCGCATGTTTGGAGGCGCAATAGACCGACCGGTCGCGCCCTCCGACATGCCCCATCTGGGAGGAAATGGTGATGATCGATCCCGGCTTTTCCGCCGCCACGAGATCCCGCGCCACTGCCTGGGCCAGGAAGAAGGCGCCGCGCAGATTGATGTTCATGACCGCATCGAAATCTTCCGGGCGGGTCTCAAGAACCGTGCTGTGACGGGCAAGGCCGGCGCTGTTGATGAGGATATCGAAGGGACCGTTGGCCGAGACCTTTTCCGCCGTGTCCTCGATGGCGGCGACATCCAACGGCAGTACCTCGACCTGTCCGCCGCGATCGCGCAGGCCCGATGCGAGCGTGTCGAGCGGTGCCTGGCGGCGCGATGCCAGCCAGACCTGCGCGCCGGCATCGGCCAGGGCCGCCGCGCATCCAAGACCGATTCCCGACGACGCGCCGGCCACCAGCGCCCGCTTCCCCTCCAGCTTGAAGGACGGCGTGCGCGGTATGTCGATCATTCGGCCGCCTCGCCATAGGGGATGTTGCGCCCGCCATAGCGCCGGACCCGCAGGTTGGCCTGTTCGGCATGCCCGACGAACCCCTCCAGCATGCACAGCCGGGAACAGTATTCACCCATCGAAGCGGCGGCCTCGTCGGTCAGGATCTTCTGATAGGAATGGGTCTTCAGGAACTTGCCGACCCACAGGCCGCCGGTATAGCGGCCCGCCCGGCGCGTCGGCAGGGTGTGGTTCGTCCCGATCACCTTGTCGCCGTTCGCCACGTTGGTGCGCGGACCAAGAAAGAGTGCGCCGTAATCCGTCATGTTCTCCAGGAACCAGTCGTCGCGATCGGTCATGACCTGCACATGTTCGGATGCCAGATCGTTCGCCACTTCAAGCATGTCGTCATAGGTGTCGCACAGGATGACCTCGCCGTAATCGCGCCAAGACGCCGCGGCGGTTTCCGCGGTCGGCAGGATCTGCAGGAGCCTGTCGATTTCACCAAGCGTTGCCTCGGCAAGCCGTTTCGAATTGGTGACCAGAACCGCTGGCGAATTGTACCCGTGTTCGGCCTGGCCGAGCAGGTCGGTCGCGCACATTTCGGCATCGACGCTGTCGTCGGCGATCACCAACGTCTCGGTCGGGCCGGCGAGGAGGTCGATGCCGACGCGGCCGAACAATTGACGCTTGGCTTCGGCGACGAACGCGTTACCCGGCCCGACAAGCATGTGCACCGGCTCGATCGTCTCCGTGCCGAGCGCGAGAGCACCGATAGCCTGGATGCCGCCCAGCACATAGATCTCATGGGCGCCGGCAAGATGCATGGCGGCAATCACAGCCGGGTTCGGTTCGCCGCGAAACGGCGGCGTTGCGGCGGCGATGCGCGGCACGCCGGCAACGTTGGCCGTCAGCACGGACATATGGGCGGATGCTACCATCGGAAACTTGCCACCCGGCACATAACACCCGACGGACTGGACCGGGATGTTCCGGTGTCCGAGGATCACGCCCGGCAGCGTTTCGACCTCGATGTCCTGCATCGACGCCTTCTGGGCTTCGGCGAACCGTCGGATCTGTGCTTGGGCAAAGCGGATATCGGCCATATCGCGGTCCGAGACCCGGTTCATGAGCGCTTCGATTTCCGCATCGGTCAGGCGAAATGCCTCCGGCGCATACCCATCGAACTTTTCCGACAGGTCGCGAACGGCCGCGTCGCCGCGCGCCTCGATGTCCGCAAGCGTGGTCTCCACCACCGCCCGGACCTTCGCTTCGTCCTCGGCCCGGTCGGATTCCGGCCGGCCCTTCTTGAGGTGTGTAATCATACTGTCTCCTTGAGGCCGATCACGCTTTTCCGTGATCACGTAAAGCCGGTGGCAAGGGCGAACATCAAGCCCATCAGGCCAGCGGCCGCCGCCATGCCGACAATCCACGTCCAGGGGCCATAGACCCGACCGACGGCATTTTCTGAGTCTTTTTCGTACATCGCACGTCTCCCCTCGGTCAGCCGCTCAAGAGTTTGGGCAGGAACAGGGCAATGTCCGGAATGAACATGACCAGAAGCAGACCGATGATCTGCAGCACGATAAACGGCAGCACGGAGGCGAAAATTTCCTGCAGGGTTATGTCCGGCGGCGCCACGGATTTCAGCCAGAAACAGGCCGGTCCGAAGGGCGGCGACAGGAAGTAGACCTGGATGTTCATCACGAACAGCACGCCGAACCAGACCGCCGCCCAGGCCGGATCGAGCCCCAGTTCCGGCGCCATCTGAACCACGACCGGTGCAAAGACGGGAACCGTGATGAAGACGATCGCGATCCATTCCATGAATGTGCCAAGCACGACCAGAATGGCCATCATCACGAAGATCACGCCGATCGCCGGCAGGCCCAGCCCGGTGAACAGACCGCGCAGGAAGTCGGCACCGCCGATCAGGTTGTAGATGCCGACGAAGCTGACGGCACCCAGGATGAGCCAGATGATCGTACCGACGGTCGACATCGTGCCGGCCAGGGCGGTCTGCAGGAGCGCCCAGTTGAAACGGTCGCGCACTGCGGCCACGAAAATCGCCCCGAACACGCCTACACCGGCGGCCTCGGTAACGGAGGCGATGCCGGCGTAGATCGATCCCATGACGCAGGCGATCAGGATGATGCACAGGATCACGGCGATCTGGCGCTGGCGCGGCTGCGACTTTGTCCCACCCGACATCAGTGCGACTTCCGCTGCGGTCGGCGCGAGCGACGGATTGAGATGGCAGCGGATGAGCACGTAGATCGCGTAGAAACTCGCCAGCATCAGGCCCGGAACGGCGCCGGCAAGAAACAGATCGCCGATGGAAACGTCTGCCGACAGGCCGTAGATGATCATGATGATGCTTGGCGGTATCAGCGTGGCGAGCGCGCCCGAGGCGCAGATCACGCCGATCGTCATCTTGCGGTCGTAGCCGAGCCGCAACATCTGCGGCAGCGCGACGAGGCCGAGCATAACGATTTCGCCGCCCATCACGCCGGACATAGCAGCGAGCACGACGGCCACGGCCACGGTTTGCACCGCGACGCCGCCGCGCAAATTGCCGGCGAAAATCGACATGGCGTCGAATAGGTCCTCCGCGATACCCGCGCGTTCCAGGATCGAGGCCATCAGCACGAACAGGGGCACGGCCACAAGCGGATACTTTTCGAGCAGGCCGAATGCGTTGGTCGAGACGAGATACAGTCCGCGCGGCCCGAAAAAAACCAGGGCGCAAATGATCGAAATGATCAGGGTGACGATGCCGAGCGGCATGCCGGTCGTCATCAGCAGGATCAGGGCGACGACAATGACCAGGCTGACCATGCCGATGTCGTAGTCCCGAGCATTGATGACCTGCTTTGGATCGAGCGCCTTGCCCAAGCCGGAAAATGCGGAATCGATGCCCTGCCAGATCGGTGCATCGAAGTAATGCACGATGATCTGCGTGCCAAGCCGCGCAACAATGAATGCGGCGACCGCAATCACGATCCATTTGAGCAGGTTGGCGTGGAAGTGGCCGTGCAGGTTGACCAGCAACTGCGCCAGGTACAAGGCCGCGCCGATCACGAGCATGGTCTTCAGGATCATCGGCTGCGGTGAATTGAAACCGCTGCCGGCACGCTCGATGATATCGATCGATTTCATCGAATGTTCGACCGCATCTGTCAAAAGCAGGAACAAAGCGATCACGCCGACGACCATGGCGAACAGGTCGAGCGAACGGCGGCCGCGGTCTCCGGCCATCAGATAGAAGACGGTGATGCCGATATGGCGTTTGGTGAGCGTGACGTAACCGGCCGAAATCATCCAGGCCGACGCACACAGCACCATGACCATCTCAAAGGCCCATTGGGTCGGCGCGTGAAACACGTAGCGGGCCGTCACTTCGTAAAGCGTGATGCCGGCTGCGACGATGTAGAATTGCGCCACAGCAAGCCCGGAGAAATGGCTGATGTGGTCGACGATCGAATACTGCGCCGTCTTCGCGTGCGCGGCGACCTCCATGTCGGCCGCCTCGTTCGGATCCGGAATGGCCGGCGCCTTCGTGATGTCCTGGTTCATGGTCGCTTTCGCTCTTTGCCGACGGCTGTCGCCCGTCACAAACCGGCGATTGCCGGTCCGGCGGTTGCGGGCGTGCGGGCGCCGGCCGCGTGCCGGCACCCGACAGTCCTGGTCGGCACGCCTGCTTCAGAGGCGCACCGGCGTGAGGTCGCTATTGCAGCAGGCCGTAGCTCTTCATGAAGGCCACGTGGGCGTCATAAGCTTCCTTGGCGAGTTCCGACTGGCCGGCAAAATCCTCCCAGGCGCCTTGCGCGATTTCGCGGAACTTGTCGCGTTCGGCCTGTTCCCAATCGACCACGGCCTTGACCGGACCGTCGCCGCCGCGATGCTTCGCCGCCAGGATACGATCCTGAATGTCGGCATGCCGGCGCAGATCCGTGTAGGCCGCCAGGTACCAGACTTCTAGGATGGTGCGTTCGGCGTCGCTCAAGTTGTTCCAGGTGTCCTTGTTCACGATGAATTGCAGGACAGCCATGCTGTGGATTCCCGGATAAATCGGATAGGGCGCGACCTTGTTCATGCCCTTTGAATCGTTGTTGACGTAGGACGACGCGTCGGCGGCGTCGACGATGCCTTTTTCGAGCGACGTATAGACTTCGGAAAACGGCAGAGCGACCGGCGTGGCACCGGCCCGCTTGAAGACCTCGGCCGCCAAGCCTTCCGGGGAACGAATCTTGACACCGTCGAAGTCGGCGACCTTGCGGATCTCCACCTTGGAGACCAGGGCTTCCTTGGCGTAGGGGCCGCAGCCGACCACATGCACACCGTTATCGGCATATTTGTCGAGCGCCTTTTGCAGGATCTCCTTGCCGCCGCCGTTCATGCAAAACATCTGCAATTGATCGGGACTGTCATAACCGGCGATCAGATCGCCGAGGATCGCGAAGACCGGATCGCGTCCGGAAAAATAGGACACCGCGTTCAGGTCGCCGTCGAGAATGCCGACCGAGACCGCGTCGATGGTCTCGCGGTGCGGCACCACGGCCCGCGTCGGCAGCAATTCCAGCTTGAGCGAACCGCCGGACATGGCTTCGACCTTCGGAGCCCACTTTTCCGACAGATAGGTGAACGTGAAATCGCCGGCATTCTGGCTGGTCTGAAGCTTTAGAACCTTGGTTTCCGCGGTGGCCATCGTGCCCGTCAGCGCCACGGCCGCGGCGGCAATGAAGACGTGTTTCAACATGCGTTTCATCCCTTGAATCGTTTCAGCGCGGATCTGTTCGCCGTCCGACGCCGTCGCCATCACAACAAACCTTGCATAGGAATGCAAGATATTTGCATAGGATTGCAATTTGCGGGGAAAACGGCCACGATCGATGTTCGGGAGGACGGCCGGATCAGGACCCCGTCCGGTATCAAGAGGTCGAAAGCGTGACCCAGAAAGACCCGCCGGTCGTCGTGCCGGCAACCGATCTCGTCGGCTTTATTTCCGGGATTTTCGAAGCCGCCGGCGCGACACGGACGGAAGCCCGCGCGATCGCCGACAACCTCGTCGGCGCCAATCTTGCCGGCCATGACAGCCATGGCATCGTCCGCGTCCCGCGTTACCTGAAGGCGGCGGCAAACGGCCAGATCCATTTCGGCCGGTCGCCGCAAACGCTGATCGACGGCGGTGCATTTGCGCTGATGGACGGGCAATTCGGCTTCGGCCAGGTGCTCGGCATCGACGCGGTTCAAAGCGGCATCGACCGCGCCCGCACGCACGGTGTGTCGGTGATCGCCCTGCGCCATGCCGGCCATCTCGGCCGGATCGGGCACTGGGCGGAAATGGCCTGCGCGGAAGGTTTCACTTCGATCCACTTCGCCAATGTCGCCAAGAGCATGCTGGTCGCCCCGTTCGGGGGCGCCGAACGGCGCATCTCGACAGCACCGGTCGCGATCGGCATCCCCAATCCGCAAGGCGACGATTTCCTGCTGGATTTTGCGACCTCACGGGTCGCCGAAGGCAAAGTGCTGGTATCTCTCAAGGGCGGCAAGGCGCCGCCGGCCGGCAGCCTGATCGATGCCGACGGGCAACCGACCGAAGACGCCGAAGCGCTTTACGGACCGACGCCGCCGGGCGCGGTTCCGGATCCGCGCGCCGGACCCGGCGCACTGGTCGCCATGGGCGATCACAAGGGTTCCGGGCTGGCGCTTGCCTGCGAATTGCTCGCTGGCGCGCTGACCGGCTCCGGCACGACGGGTCCCGGCGAAGGGCCCTATAACGGCATGTTGTCGATCTACATCGATCCGGCGCGCATCGACGACGGGCACGGATTCGGCGACGCGATCGATGCCTATATCGACTTCGTGCGCGGCGCGCGGCCGGCCGATTCGGACCGACCGGTCATGATCCCCGGCGATCCGGAACGCACGGCCCGCAAGGCCCGCATTGCCGATGGCGTACCATTGCCGCGCGCCACCTGGGACAGTCTGGTCGACGCAGCCCGAGCCGTCGGTCTGGACGCCGCTACCATCCCGACACCTCGCCTTTCCTGACGGAGACCCCTTATGCCGACCGAGCCCCTTCGAACCCGCATGCTGCGGGGTGACATCCTTGCCGGCACGTTCCTCAAGACGCCGGCCTATGAGCTCGTCGAGATCCTGGCGCGATCCGGTCTCGATTTCATTGCGCTCGACGCCGAGCACGCGCCTTTCGACCGGGCACGGCTCGATGCCTGTCTGGCGATCGCCCGGGCGCTCGACTTCCCGGTCCTCGTGCGTGTCCCGACCGGGACGGCCGATGAAATTCTCAAGGCGCTCGACAGCGGCGCCACGGGCGTCGTCGTTCCGCATGTGGACAGCGCCGAAAAGGCACAGGCCGTGGCGCGCTGGGCGCGGTTCGGCCATGGCGGGCGCGGCTATGCCGGTTCGACACGCTGGGCCGGCTTTGCCACCCGAACGATGCCGGACATCCTGCGGCAAAGCCAGGCGGAAACCATTGCGATCGCACAAATCGAGGAACCGGAAGGGGTCGAGGCGATTGATGCCATAGCCGGCACCGAGGGCATTGACGGGGTCTTCGTCGGACCGGCGGACCTTTCGGTCTGTCTCGGCACGACCGATCCCGCGGCCCCTGAATTACGGGCGGCGATGGCAAAGGTCGGCGAAGCCGCCCGGCGGCACGGTCGGGCCTATATGACCTTTGCGGGACACAGCGACGCGGCGGCCGACCTGAAAGCGCTGGGTGTGACCATGTTCTTCATTGCCTCCGAACATGCTTTCATGCTGACCGAAGCCAGGCGCACGGCGAAGGCGCTGCACGCCTTAAAGGACACGTGAACCGCGCAGGTCAACCGCGCGCGGCCGACACCGAATTGAAGGGAGACCGGAGCGATGGCTGACTTTACCAACGCAGACCTTGAAACATTGGCGCAATGGGATACGCCGACGATCTGCAACGCGCTGGAGATCGTGGTTCCGGAGCGCCGCGGTCACGGTTTCACCACTGCTCCATTTTCCTGCCTCTATCCCGACATGGCGCCGATCGTCGGGCTCGCCAGAACCGCCCGCATCCGCGCCGCGGCGCCGGCCGATGCCGGCCGGGGCCCGGGACCGGACCGCGTGCCCTATTACAGCTACGTTGCCGACGGGGCAATGCCACGGATCGTGGTGATCGAGGATCTCGACCCGACGCCCGGCATCGGCGCCTTCTGGGGCGAGGTGCACACCGCCGTGCACAAGGGGCTCGGCGCGCTCGGATGCGTGACCAACGGCTCCTATCGCGATGTCGCCGACAGCGCGCCCGGCTTCCAGTTGCTCGGCGGCATGGTCAATCCAAGCCACGCCTTCGTGCATGCCGTCGATTTCGGCGGGTCGGTCACCGTGCACGGCATGCAGGTCGTCCATGACGATGTCATCCATGCGGACCGGCACGGGGCAGTCGTGGTGCCCGCCAAGGCCGTGACCCGCATTCCCGAGGCCGTCGACCTGATCGCGCGCCGCGAGGCGGTTGTTCTGGAAGCAGCACGCCGGCCGGATTTCTCGCTCGATGCGCTGAAAGCAGCGCTCGCGACCGCCAGCGACATTCACTGAAGCGTGTTGGACGGCGCGCAACTGGATGGCAAGGCTCCGTCCTTCTTTGGGGACAGCTTGGCAGACGGTCCGGTCCAATGCGCCATCACGACAGCGCCGGTCGCGATCATCGCCATCCCGATCCCTTCCCGGATGGTCGGGACTTCGCCGAAGAGGATCAAACCCCACATCGCCGCAAAGAGCAGGTAAGCGTTGTCGAAAACGCCGACAAGCGGCGACGGCGCCAGGCGGTAGGCCTGTGCCACCATGGTCGCGATCAGGGCCAGCAGCAGGCCGAGGCCGGCGAGCAGCAACCAGTCCCGCATCGCAAGCTCGGGCCAGACCGCCAGGAGGAACGAGTCCGTCGGATTCGCCGAAGCAAAGAGCGTCAGACCGACCAGACCGGCGCCGCCGGCAACGGCCAGGGTGACGTTGAGGTTGAGGGCCAGCAAAGCGGGTTCCTCCCGCTGGCACCGGCTCCAGGTGATGATCGCCGCAAAGGCGTAGAAAAAGGCCGCGAGCAGAGGGAGCAGGACGAAGGGAGACAGGGTTTCCAAAGTCGGATTAACGGCGACCACAACGCCGGCGAAGGACAACAGGACCGCTGCCCAACGCATGACGCCCAGGGGCTCGCCAAGGAGAAACCGAGACAGGAGCGCCATCCAAACCGGCGAGGTGTAATAACAGGCGGCCGCCAGCGCAAAGGACAAGGACGGGAGCGATGCGTAGTAGCACAGCCACATGCCCGTCAGGCAAAGGCTGCGCATCCATGCCCAGGTAGAATGCATCCGGCGCCAACCGCCCCTCGTCCGGAAGATGAAGATCACGGCCACGAGCACCAGCGCGGCAAAGACAGATCTCACAAAGACGATCTGCGCCAGGCCGAGCCGATCGCCCATGGCCTTCACCAGGCCATCGGAGAAGGACAGCATAAAGACGGCGATTGTGATGGCGGCAAGGCCCAGCGTGCGGCGGCCGTGCGAATTGAGCAGTGCGTGTTTCCATTCCATGTGGTCTTATTTGCACATCGAACGGCTCGAAAAAATTGACTAGTCTTCCAAAATCCATGAGTTTGAAGCATGGATCATTTTATCCGCGCCCTTCCTCCCCTGTCCCGCCTTCGGCCGTTCGAAGCGGCTGCCCGGTTGGAGAGTTTCACGCTTGCCGCGACTGAGCTCGGCCTGACGCAAACCGCCGTCAGCAAGCAGATCGCAGCGCTTGAAACAGATCTCGGCATCGTGCTGTTCGAACGCCGCAACCGCGCCGTCTTCCTGACCGATGAGGGTCGACGGTTCGGTCGCGTCGTCAGCGATGCCCTGGTTGCCATCGCGGTCGAAGCGGCGCATTTGCGCGGCGCCACCAAGCCCGGCGGATTGGTGTTGCACTGCCAACTCTGCGAGGCGTTCTACTGGCTGATGCCCCGCCTCTCGGGGTTCCACGAGCGGCATCCTGGCGTCGAAGTCCGGGTCGTCAGTTCGCTTGCCCCGCTGACCGAAGCGCCGGAACCGTTCGACGTGGCGATCCAGACAACCGGGCGCCCCTCGGGTACGGCCAGATTGGCGTTCACGGCGCCGGATGAGATCTTTCCTGTGTGCGCGCCTGAATGGGTGCAAGAAGAACCCGGATCGCTGTCGCCGACCGACCTCTTTGAGCTGCCGCTATTGTCACACCACGTGCTGCCGCAGGACTGGATGGACTGGTCCGAGTGGTTCAGCATTGTCGGGCATCGCATGCCGTCAGGCATCCGCACGATCCCGCTCAACTCCTATCCGCTGGTGATTCAGGCGGCAGTCGGCGGACAAGGCTTTGCGCTCGCATGGCGACGTACCGTGCTCGGCCTGATCGAAGAAGGCAAGCTGGTGCGCCCGTGCACGGAGAGTGTGCGTCGGCCCACCGACCTTTCGGTCTTCCACGGCATGCGGCGACGGAACGATCGCGCTGCGACAGCGCTTCTCGATTGGCTGCGCGAGGAATTGGAAAGGGATGCGTGAGCCGTTCCGGGTCCGTGGAACGGCTCACGGATCGAACTCAGACATTCATCTGAATTCCAATCAGACAAACCGGTAGGCCTGGCGGCGAACCGGCCTCGGTTTGCCCATCCCCAAATGCGTTTGCGCCATAAGCCGGCCGCACGGTGGCGGCGTTCATGCACAGGAAAACGATCAGGACCACAAGACCCATTCCTGGCGCCGAGGGAATAGGAAAATTTTTAGGTGATCGAAAAATGCGGAAATTTTGTTTCGCCAATTTGTAAGTATTCATTGGATCAACCGTAAAATTCCGAATATGCAGCCACCCTATTCTTCTTGGATTTTATTGTCTCCTACATGAACATGTAGTTGTCAGCCTCGGTCGCCGCGCTTTCATGCTGAAACGTGCGATGAGGTCGGATTTCAACCGCCGGCTTGGGCCCGGGCCACGTGATTGCCGCAACGGACACTGTTTAGAGGACTGCAAGCATGACCCCCCAAAGCAGATTTGCCAGCCCATACGGAAATCTGCCCAAGTCCGATTTTCCGCCCCTGTTGACACGACGGGAAATCGAAGTCCTGCACTGGATCGCAGCCGGAAAATCCAATGCGGAGCAAGCGCTCATCCTGAACATCTCCGCGAACACGGTCAGCTACCACCTGAAAAACATCTTTCGGAAACTGGACGTCTCAAGCCGTGCGTCAGCGG
Source organism: Pseudomonadota bacterium (assembly GCA_038745065.1). GTDB lineage: Bacteria > Pseudomonadota > Alphaproteobacteria > Rhizobiales > JANQQB01 > JANQQB01. The sequence continues at coordinate 15,264 of JBCDLT010000045.1, forward strand.
TTCGGGTCGCCACATCGATGGGCTTGCTCGTGGACGGCGGATCCGGCAACAAGAGAATCGTCGAAAAGATCTACAACAGTTTCGTAGAGGGCAGCCTCGACCCGCTTGCCGATGTCCTGAACGATGCCACCGAATGGATCTCGACCGCGCCGCAGGCCCTGTTTCCCCATGCCGGATTGTATCGCGGCAAGGAAACCATCCTCAGGCAGGTCGTGCTGATCGGTCGGACCTACGAGACAACGAGCTTCCTGCCGCGCATCTTCGTCGAAGAGGCGGGACAGGTGGCGGTCTACCTTGACGTCGGCCTGATCCACAAGGCCAGCCGAAACCAGATGTATTTCGACGTCGCGCATTTCTGGGCCTTCCGGGAAGGCAAGCTCGCCCGCTATGTCGAGGTGTTCAACACGGCGGTTGCGCAGGAGCAGCAAGGAGATGCACGGAGTTAAAGGGCTTTTGGCGGCTCAAAAAGCCGGCGGTCCGGATGAAGCGGCCGTCAGGCATCCGACCCTTCCGGCACAAAACTTCAATTCATCCGGGCCTCGGATGCTGCCTTGTCGTCCGTCAAGGTCGACATTTGCTGTTATTGCGAAATCGAGTGCGGTTTGAGTGTTCACACTGCGGACAAGGCACCAATTCTCGGTGAGGGAGACAATGTCGGCGTAATGCGCCTCCATGTTCGGCCCCAAATCCAACAGGGTCTGCGCTTCTGAATTCGCTCGCGCTACGCGCTGAACGGGTTTTCGATTTTGGGCCAGTAGGGAGAAGTCTTGGTAAGGGGTAAATCCTCGAACCGGGGGGAGGTTCCGCCCGGCGTGGCGATCTGGATGATCTTCGAGGCGACTTTTGAGAAAGGCCCGTAGAAGTGAAACAATGATTTCACTGTCACCATGGCCTTCTTGCTCAGATCAATGCCCATCTGTTCGAAAGCCTCGGGGTGATAGACCTGGGTGCGTAGATCGTTCACGAGGATGTCGATCTCGTTTTCGGCGCGAAGCCAGACCATCGTGCCGAGCGGCTCCAACCCCTGTCCAAGATGCTGCCTCAAGCCGGCTCTTATGCGCCTTACCTGCACCGGTAGGTCAATCGGATCGCCCGATTCCACACCGGTTTTGCCGCCGATCCTGAGGCGCATATGACTGCCTTCGCCCGCATCCTGGCACAGTTGCACGACCATCGGATCCCAATAGATGCCGGATGCGAAATTGCGAAATCGACGCTCCAGCATCCCTTGCAGCAAAAACGTGGAATCTCCCGGCGCGCCGCCACCGGAATTGTCCCCCATATCGGCCAGGACAACCGGCCCCTGCGTGGCGGTCTCCGCCTCATCCAAGGCCGTACTGAGCGTTAAAGGGTGGCAGGAAACCTCCTGACGCAGTTCAAAGAAAGCCTCTCCAAGCTGCCGCGCCATTTGCACGGCCAAGTCAGGCGCATCATCGCTTACGACCAGCATGCGTGCTCCGACATCCGCCACATCGCCCCAGGGAAACCCATGACCGAGCGAGATCGATAGGATGCCCGGTTCCTGCTCCTTCTTCGACATCTGGTCGACGAAGGACCGCATGGCGCCGGTCTTCGTCAGGTAGAGGTTGATCATGCGACAATCATACATGCGCATGACCGGCCGGATCTCGCCCGCACGGGCGCGCCGGACCAGATCAAACAGCTCATAAGCGCGCGCGCCGGCGTCGTCATGCGGGTATTCCTTGAAGCAGATGATCAGATCGCTTTCGTCCAGCATGGCTTGCGTCAGGTGGCAATGCTGATCCAGCGAAACGCCGATGGTGGCGTCGGGGCAGATCCGGCGCACGCGCCGCAACACATCGCCTTCGCAATCGTCGACCCCTTCGGCCACCATCGCCCCATGCAATTGCAGCAGGATCACATCCGCGCCGCCGGTGCCCTCCAGATCCGTCAGGATCTCCTGCACGAGGGCTTCGTAACACTCCGCCGTTGTCCGGCCTGCAGGTTCGGCAATGGCGGCCAGGCTTTCGGTGACATCCCAGCCGAGCGCTTCGGCTCGCGCCCGCCAAATGTGCAGCGCCTCGGTCATCAGGTTCGGAGGTTCCTGCGTGGCGGTGCCATGACGCAGAAAGAAGGCCTGAAATCCGGACATCGCGGTTGGCATGTTCGAGAACGTGTTCGTCTCGGTAGAAAGGGTGGCCATGAACAGCCGCATGATCTGTGTCGTTCAGTCTGAATTGGTATCGCGTGAGATGACCGTGGCTGTATCACGGTTTTTGCGCGATACAGCCACCAATTCAGGGGTCAGCGAGGAGACCCGGTCCGGCAGGGCGAAGGATCAGGCTTCTTTCCACCAGCGCTGCATAAAGCTGGAGCCGTCCAGATCAAGGTTCGAGCCCATTACCTCGGGCGTGCCGACCGAAGGGCGTGTCGCAAAGACATAGGAGGCAAACATCGGGATGGCGACACCGCCCTGATTGGCCACGATTTCCTGCATCTCGAAGTACATTTCGCGGCGTTTGGCATCGTCCAGCTCCGCACGAGCCTCGGCCAGAAGGGAATCGAACTTTTCATGCGACCAGAAGGATTCGTTCCACGAAACCCCTGATTTGAAAGCCAGCGAGAACATCAGATCCTCGACCGGGCGACCGGCCCAGTAGCTCGCGCACCAGCCTTTTTTCTTCCAGACATCCGTCCAATACCCGTCATTGGGCTCACGTTTGACAGTAACGTTGATGCCGCATTCGGCTGCGGAATTCTGAATCAGAAGGGCGGCGTCCACCGCACCCGAGAACGCCGCATCGGATGAGGATAATTCGACGTCAAGCGATGAAAGGCCCGCCTCCTTTAGATAGAAACGTGCTTTGTCTGGATCAAAGCTCTTTTGCTCCATGTCGCCGTTGAAGAATTTCTGCCCCGAGCCGATCGGGTGATCATTGCCCGCAGTGCCGTACCCGAACAGGATCTTCTCGACGAGTTCTTCACGCCTGATGCCCCATTTGAGCGCCTGTCGAATGTTATTGTCGTCGAAGGGAGCCATGTTGGTCAGCATCGGGAAGCTGTAGTGTTGTGTGCCGGCGACAGAATGCACGCTCAGGTTCGGATTGCCTGCCAGACGCCCTGCGGTTTTGAGCTCGACCTTGTCGATGACATCTACATCTCCCGTCAGCGCTGCCGTGGTGCGGGCATTGGTGTCGACCAGTGCGACCAGGGTCCATTCATCCACATGGCCAACCGCGTCGCTCCAATGATTGCCATGGCGGCTGAGCCTGGCGCTTATTCCCGGATCAAAGGAATCGAGCTTGTAGGCACCACAGCCAACACCCGATTGCCAATCGATCTTGCCGTCGGCGGCCGGCAATATCGCAATGTGATAGTCGCTCAGCGCCGCGGGGAAATCGGCATTGCCCGCTCCCAACTCAAATACGATCGTGTCAGGCCCGTCGATGCGGATATCCTTGACCCCAGCCACCAGCGGGGCGGCTGCCGATGTATTGCCTTCGCCACGATGATGGTTGATCGAGGCGACAACGTCCTCGGCGGTCACGGTCTTACCGTCGTGGAACTCCACCCCCTGACGCAGTTTGAAGGTCCAGATGGTCGCGCCCGCAGAGGCTTCCCAGCTTTCAGCCAAGGACGGGACGATATCGCTGTTGGGAGCAACCTCGGTCAGAAAGCCGTTCATGCCGAGGGTCATCGGGATCAGGAAACCGGCGGCAGTCAAGCCCGGATCCAGCGTATCGGTTGTGGCACCATGGCCAAGACCCGCTGTAAGGCTCCCGCCTTTCTTCGGCGTCGCGGCCTCGACGCGATCGGCCAGCAGGCCGGCCATACCAGCCGCCATGCCCGTGGCCAACGCCCCGCGCATGAACTGGCGGCGGTCGATCTGCCGAAAAGCCAGCTTCAACTCCAGCTGGGCGATATAGTCCTGCGTGTTCATTCCAAGGTCCTCCCAACGGCAAATGTCTGTCGGTTTGCGGGGAAGATCCTCAGAAGTTGCGCGTCGGACAATTGCGCGTTTATATGCTTTCTTAAGCGAGTTTATGCTTGTTTAGCACCGGAGATTACTGCTGCCCTCCCATGTCCACTGAATTGGCTCGCAATCTGAGATTTCTCTGCGCGGAGAAGCCCTCGGTTGCACAAATCTGCCGCGAGATCGGAATCAACCATCAGCAATTCAGCAAGTACCTGACGGGCCGAGCCAGGCCGTCAGCCCATAACCTAAGACGGATTGCGCAATATTTCGGCTTTGACGACGACAGCCTGATGCTGCCGCATAGCCAACTTGTCGAGGCATATCGTGCCGACCGCGCCACATTGGAATCGCGCCGGGCCGACCCTTTGGCCGGGGTCTTTCCCGGCGATCTGGCAAAGCTGCGGCCGTTTCTGGGCGCTTATCAGGTTTTCTTTCGCGCCCCGGTTGCCGCCGATGGTATCGTCGTGAACACCATATTCCTCGATGAGCGCAACGGCGTGGTATACAGCCGCCTGATCGAGGCGCTCAAAGGCGGCCCTCAACCCCGACGCCGCTGGACGCGATGTGACGGCAAAGTCACCTATCAGAATGGCCGATTGTTCGTCGTGGATACAGAGCGTCGCGATGAACGGGCGCTCAGCATGCACATCCTGTCCCCGCCGCCCCGGCAGCGTAATCAATATCTGTTCGGAAGCATGTGCTTTCTGGCCTCACTGCCACGACGCACACCCTATGCCTCCAACGTGGTCTGGAAGAAGTTCGACAATTTCAGATCGGTTCGTGAACTCTTTGCCACCTGCGGCGTCTATTCCGAGAAAAGCCTGAAGCTGGATCCAGTGATCAGAAAATACCTGGCATCCGGCGGCTTGGACACGCCATCGTAGTGGCTTGATGCTGTTGTCGTGAAGATACCTCTGTTGAGGAATCGGGAAACAACCCGCCCTGCCCGGGTCCGACCAGATCAACGATCGGTAAAGAGCTGGGCGGCCGGCGTAATCGCGTCTCTCATCGGAGCGTTTGCAGGTCGTTCCACAGCACGATATGGCTTTGTCCGAGGCCTGCTCGCGGATCTGATGGAGTACCATGGACATTGTCGCTGAATTTGGCCTGCGCGTCCTGGGCCAGTTTCAATCGCCGACGCTGGCATTCCTGATTGCCGGCATTCTCCTGGCGGCATTCGGCTCAAAGCTCGTCATTCCCGACGCAATCTACAAATTCGCCGTCTTCATGCTGCTGATGCGGATCGGGCTCAACGGCGGCATGGAAATCCGAGAAGCGGAACTGGCCGATATGATCCTGCCTGCCTTGGCGGCCATGACGCTTGGCGCGGGGATCGTGCTGCTCGGGCTTGTGACCTTGGCGCGCCTGCCAGGTATCAAACGCGCGGATGCGATTGCGACGGCAGGGTTGTTCGGTGCGGTCAGCGCTTCGACCCTCGGTGCGGCGATGGTTCTTCTCGAACAGGAAGGCATTGCCTACGAGGCTTGGGTGCCGGCGCTGTATCCGTTCATGGACATCCCGGCATTGGTCTTGGCCATTGTGCTTGCCCGCATGCATGCCGAGACGCAGGGCAAATCCAAGGGCAAACGGGCCAGCGTTTGGGCAATCGTCCGAGATAGCCTGCAAGGATCGGCTCTATCCGCACTCATCCTCGGGCTCTTGTTGGGTCTCTTCACGCGGCCCGACCAGGTCTTCGATACGTTCTACGATCCTCTTTTCCGCGGGCTCTTGTCGGTGCTGATGCTGATCATGGGCATGGAGGCGTGGCAACGATTGAACGAGTTGCGCCGTGTCGCGCAATGGTATGCCGTTTATGCGGCGATCATGCCGATGGTGCACGGGCTGATCGCGTTTGCGCTGGGTTACCTGATCCACCTTATCACGGGCTTCAGCCCCGGAGGTGTGATCCTGCTCGCAATTCTGGCTGCATCCTCTTCGGACATCTCGGGGCCGCCCACGCTGCGCGCGGGCATCCCGAGTGCGAATCCGTCGAGCTACATAGGGTCGTCCACGAGTGTAGGCACACCAATCGCCGTTGGGATCGGCATCCCCTTCTTCATTGCATTAGCCGAAATGGTATTCTGACGGAGGCGGAGTTGTCAGAAATTCCAAAAACAAAAATAACATCCCCCGTTCCGGTCAGACTTTAAATTTCCCGGGACGCAATATCTCGACAGGAACAATATAGGTAATACCTGAATAATCGTCGAAATAAGTATCGACTACCGCCTGGGTGATACGCTCGGCGGTATCGTGGTCGGGCACGATCACTTCGATTTTCACGTTTTCAAGAATTCCGGCGACCTGCGGCACGCGGTCGATGCGGCGCTTGCCTCTGCTGCCTTTGCCGCCCGCCGAGGTGTAGGTGTAGCCGGTCGCGCCATGCTCTTCGAGCAACTCGGCCACGCCATCCAATATCGAGCGTTCAGTGATGATCACGATCTTTGTGGCGGCAAACATGTCACATGTCCAATCGTTGCGTCATTCTTTCTTTCCGCAGTTTCCCATACCTGCCATTCGTTGAGGTCGCAGCAACAAAGTGAGCAGACGGTGCTGCTGTCATGAGGCTCGGCCTTGGACGATCTCTTTAGAGTTTTGCGCCAAGGGTATGAAAGTGGATCGTGTCGGGTTTCTTCCGCCCAGCAACCTGCAATGAAGGAGGAGGCGGCTCGTTTCGGCGATATGGATGGCCGGTCGGCAGGGCAATGTTCGGAAAGTGAGCATCTTCGCCACATGGCACAGGTTCGGCAGGTGGACTGATCCGGTCTTGCGAATTGCCAGCGGCAGGGGCCGTGGGTAGTATCAACTCCATGATCAGTTTCTCGGGCAATCGTTTGCTTCGGTTCGTAACGGTGCTGTGTGCGCTGTCGCTGGTCCTTGTTTCGTTCGCGCATCGCCCCGTCGACCTCGACAGGTTTGACCCCGACCTTGTGGCCTATGTCGCGGCCGGTGGGTCACTGTCCGATATATGTCGTGTGCCCTCCGACGGACCACCCGTTGCCGAATGTCCGGCCTGTATCCTTTCAAAGACGGTCGCCGAGTTTCCTGCGGCACCCGAAATCTCTTGTTCGGTAAGGTGGGTAACCGCCAGCCCTCCCGCTCAGAAACCTTTCTTTGCTAAAGCCGAGCCTGAGAATACTCCCCCGCCAGCGCGCGGACCTCCCCCCGTTCCCGCCGCCTGAACGCTTCGGGACTTTCGCCCGTTCGCCTGCCGACGGCAAAAGTCATCTAGCGCCAGACGCGCCTCTCATATCGACCGTTCCCGGCGACCGATCTCTGTTTGCCTTCCGCCTGCCGAGATCACGCAGACGGCGATCTGCGATCGGGCACGCCGACCCGGATGGTGGACATTCAGTGCCCGCGATCCAGACCGACAATCCAGGACCAAACGAAACGCATCCAATTGTGAAAGCGAAACCCATGAAACACCTCTTCGCACTTACTGCCCTCGCCCTGCCGCTGACCTTTCCCTCGCAGGCGATAGCCCACGCCACTTTTGCCGAGGCCGAAATCGTGCAAGGCCAGACGGCGCGCCTCACGATCCGCGTGCCGCACGGCTGCGACGACGAAGCGACATTGCGCGTCCGCGTGCAGATCCCCGAGGGCCTTATTGCGGCCCAGCCGATGGTCAAGGCGGGTTGGGAACTCGAGACCGTGACCGGCGCCTACGAGCACAGCTACGAGCTCTGGGGAAACACAGTGACCGAGGGCGTCCGCGAGATCATTTGGTCGGGCGAGCTGCCCGACGCCTTCTACGACGAGTTCGTGTTCCGCGCGCGGGTCACCGATCGCCTTCCGGCAGGCAAGACGCTCTACATCCCGGTCGTCCAGGAATGCGCGAACGGCGCAGAGCGCTGGATCGAAATCCCGAAAGAGGGCCAGGACAGCCACGATCTCGAAGGCCCGGCTCCCGGGGTGATGGTCTTGCCTGGCTCCTGAAAACGCGAGGCGGCTTTCCGCCACTGCTCTGTCTGCGATAGGGCGTTGAAAGCGCGGTCCACTTCCCGGTGAGGGGGGCCGCGCTCATCTGTCCCGACAGGTTGTCGGCGCGCCGGGCTATTCGTGGTCACTATGTCCATGCGCCTCGTTTTGATCGTCCTCCTTGCGGTTCTTTTTCCGCATCAAGCGTTCGCGCATGCACAATTGCGCGACACCGTACCGACCGAAGGCGCGGTGGTCGCAACGGCGCCGGAAGAGATCGTCCTGACCTTTAACGAACCGATCTCGCCGCTGGCTTTACGGCTTATCGCCCCGGACGGAACGGCGACCGACGTCGAGGGAACGGCGGAAAACACGGCACTTTCCGTGCGCATCCCCAAGGCGCTCGAAGACGGCACGCACCTGCTGTCCTGGCGTATCGTTTCCGCCGATGGCCATCCGGTGGGCGGGACACTGACCTTCCACGTGGGGGCGGCGTCGGTCGCGCGCCCTCCCGTTGCGATACCGTCAGGCGGGGCCGCGCGTGCTTCTGCCGTGATACGTTTCGTCCTGACCGCTGCTCTTGTCGTTGCGGTCGGCACGGCCGTCTTCGCCGCGCTCGTAGAACGTGGCCCGCCCAGGCCGAGCGTGTCGCGCATCGGTCGGCTCGCGGCCATTCTGTGCCTCCCCGCTGGCGTGGCACTTCTCGGCGCACAGGGGCTCGATCTGCTGGCGCTGCCCGCCGACGCGCTGTTCACTATTGCACCGTGGCAGGCGGTTCTCGCCATGCCTCTGGCGGTGACTGTCCTCCTCTCCGTTGGTGCCGCGGCCTTGAGCTTCGGCGCCCTCGGTGCTGGCTCGCCCCACGCGACGCGGGCCGCGGCTCTCACCGCCTGGGGTCTGGCAGGTCTGTCCTATGTCGTGTCGGGGCACGCTTCGGTGGCACCGCCGCGATGGCTGACAGCGCCCGCGATCACGTCACATGCGCTCGCTCTGATCTTTTGGCTGGGTGCGCTGATACCCTTGCTCTCCGGTCTGCACAGCCCTGGTGCGGACACGGTGCTCAGGCGCTTCTCCACCCTAGCAGTCCCGCTGGTTGCGCTTCTGGTGGCCAGCGGAGCGGCGCTGACGTGGGCGCAGACCGGGGGCGATGTTTCAGCGCTTGCGGGCTCGGCCTACGGCATGCTGCTCGGTGCGAAGCTGATCCTCGTCGTCGGCCTCCTCGCACTTGCCGTGCGCAATCGGCTGATGCTTACACCGGCACTGGCGGCCGGCGTGCCGGGTACCGCGCCGCGCCTTGCCCGCGCAATCCGAATCGAGATTTTCGTCGGCCTTATGATCCTTCTGCTTGCCTCGGGATTTCGCCTGACGCCGCCGCCGCGCGCCTTGGACATGCCGGCAGAGCCGGTCCACGCGCACATCCATACCGACCGCGCGAAAGCCGACATCACGCTCACTCCGGGTCGTGCCGGACCTGTCGACGTCGAACTTGCTTTCCGGACCGGCGACTTCACCGAACTCATACCCAGGGAGGTCGAGGTGATCTTCGCGATGCCAGATTACGGTATAGAACCGATCCGCGCCGATGCGCTGCGCGACGAGGACGGTCTCTGGCGAGCCGGGCCGGTGTCGTTACCGACCCCGGGCGAGTGGCAGGTTTCCCTGCGCCTTCTGATAAACGACTTCGAGAGTGTGACTTTGCGCAGCACCATCACACTCGAGTAGTGAGCGTACGCCCATTTCTGAAGTCGATGGCACCATCCAAAAAAAAGGACGTTGATCAGCTGAAAATCGACAACGGATTGGAGCTGATATCCACGAATGGGTCTTACGCCGCGGTACACCGTTCGGAATGCCGACATTCAAGATATGGGCGCCGCGCCATCCACCGGAGGACCAAGACGCGGATCATATAGTTGTTGGCTGCGGTGCTGCGTCCGGCTCAGTGTTGAACGCCTGTGGCGCGGCCATAACAAAGGTTCGCGGCAGATGAGCGATCAAGCGACCCGGACGAGCCGACCTGGCCCACAAACAGGTTTCCCTGATTACACAATCCGACAGCCTTCGTGGCGCTCGCGGCGATCCCCCTCTGGCTGCCTGTTGATGAGGCTGCAATCCGGCTCGGTTCAACCTGAGCAATTCTTCCATAGTTTCCGAGCATTGCGCCCGATGTTACTATAAGCGAGGCCGTGTGCTGGCGAACAAGAAGGAGTGTGACCAATTCCCGATCGCGAATTCGAACAAATGACCAAAGCCGAAGTGATCGCTGCGCAGAGGGCCTGGGCCAAGTATGTCACCGAGCAGGACGTCGACAATCTCTTGGCGCTTTACGACTTTGGAGCACCGGACGAACCCCTCCTCTTCAAGCCAACCCTGGCAGACGTCATACGGCTCGATCGCGCTGGCGCGCGTTCATACTTCGTCGGCGGTGATCCGAACTATCCCAACGATGCCGGTTTTCTGAAACGAGGCTGGAAACAGGTGGAGTTCCAAAGTGCGGCCGGCCCGATCCTGAAGGCCGGCGGCCTCGGCTACAAGGATATGGGCCACTACACTTTCATCGATGGCGATGGCAACGCGACCCGGGCGGACTATACGTTCGCCTATCACAAGATCGAGGGGCGCGTTCTGATTTCGTTGCACCATTCCTCACTGACATGGCTGCCGCCGGTCGAAAACTGAGCCTTCAATAAGGTCTGCGGCGCGAACGAGCAGCTTTTCAGTCCGGCACTTTGCGGGCTGGACGCAGCGGTCACCGGCTGGCAACGTCTCGTCATGGCACGACACATTATCCAACAGGCGAACGAAACCCCCGATGGCCGCCGCACCGCGCCGGCAGCGTTACGGAACAGCGGCCCTTTGACCGAGGCCCTGCGGGCCCGGTTGCCCTCGCAGGGGCGCATTCTTGAAGTGGCGAGCGGCACAGGCCAGCATGCCGCGGCGTTTGCGGAAGCGTTTCCTGCTTTGGATTGGATCCCTTCCGACGTCGACCCTGGCCAGCGGGACAGTATTGCCGCGTGGCGGCGGGAGAGCGGCTTGAAGAACCTCGCCGAACCGTTGGCCATTGACATCGCGGCCCGCTGGCCCGTCGCGCCCGGGAGTGTGCAGGCGATTTTGACGATCAATCTTCTCCATCTGGTCCCGGAGCCGTTCGTTTCGCGGCTCTTTGAAGAGGCGCGCCTGGCACTGAGTGACGGGGGTCGAACGATCGTCTATGGCCCGTTTTTGCGCGGGTCCTCCTATGCCTCTGACGGCGATCGCGCGTTTGATGCCTCCTTGCGTGCCCGCGATCCGGCGATCGGCTACAAATCGGTGGAGGCCGTTTCCGACATAGCCCTTGCGGCCGGATTTACCCCGATCGAAACCGACGCGATGCCGGCGAACAATCTTCTTCTCACTTTCGCCGCACCGTGAGCGACCTTAGATTGCGCGGCCCCTGATTCAGATCTCCCATGCCGGCGTTTCGTCCGCCAAACGGACCCTCGGGGCAAAAACGGCGGACGGCAACTTTGCCGCCCCGGAGTTCGCGTAGAACCTCCGTCGCTGATGCCTTAGAACGCCGCGCTGACGGGTCCCGACCGTCCAAGGGATAATGCTCAAACGTTCCCCGCAGCTCGGCACGGCTCGGGACCACGATTCGCCTGAATTTCATTCGGTTGGGCAATGACATCGCTGTCACGGTTCATGGAGGCAGATTAACCGCAACCTAATGTTTTATAGGTCCTCTGGGTCGTGACGTTGTGAGTGCTTCCCATGATACCCACCCAGATACGCGACCAGATTACGGACAAGTGCACTGAGGGGCTTGCACTTGGGTTGGCGTGTGACGATGACGGCGCCGTCATAGAACTTCAGTGGTGCAACAAAGCCTTTACCAAGATTACCGGTTACGAATCCGCAGAAATCATCGGTCATCGCGCCACCATCTTGATCGGGCCGAACATGGAGCAAGGAAAGCACCTGTTCATCATCGAGAAGCTGATGAACTGGGAGCACTTTTCCGTCAGAGTTCTCAACAACCGGAAAAACGGGGAGCTGCATTGGCAGCAGATGAGCTGGATCCCCCTATCGGACGCCACAACCGGAAATCGTTGGTGGCTCTGCTCGATCATCGAATTGCAGGAGCAGCCTGATGAACCGGCCAAACGCCTGCCGTTCGAAACGACGCCACGCGATCAGGACGTGTTTGCAAAATATACCGACAAAATCCAACGTCTCGAGAAGGAGAACATACGCCTGCATGAACTCGCAAAGTCTGTTGCACACGAATCGAACAAAGACTCACTGACGGGCCTTTCGAACCGACGGCACTTTGAAGTTGAATTGACGTCCTGGATTACTGAACTGCGTAACGGCGGACCGGAATTTGCCGTACTCTATATCGACCTGGACCGGTTCAAAGCCGTCAACGACACACTCGGTCATGATGCCGGGGATAGACTGCTGATTTCCGTCGCCGGCATGCTGCGCAGGCTGACGGATCAATCCGATCTGATCGCCCGTCTTGGCGGTGACGAATTTGTCGTGCTGAAACCGCTCGGTGAAAGCGCACTCAACATCAGCGGTCTGGCCGATGAAATCGTGCGGGAGATGCAAACGCCTATTGCGATTGAAGGCAAGTCAACCTCCTGCAGCGCGAGTGTCGGGGTGGCGATTGCGAATGCGAAGATGGAAGATCCGGAGCAGGTCGTCGCAGACGCAGATGCGGCACTCTATCACGCGAAGTCGCATGGCAAGGGACGGTGGTCATTCTTCACCGAAGAGATGCATGCTGAATCAATAGCGACGAAGCGACTTGCGTCGGACCTGCTGATCGCCTGCGAGAAGCGCGAATTCATTCCCTACTTCCAGCCATTGGTCGACGCGGCGACCGGCAGGATTGCAAGCGCTGAGGTGCTGGTGCGGTGGCCTCATCCCACGAAAGGGCTGCTGCCGCCCGCCGCGTTTCTCGGTACAGCCACACGAATGGGAATCCTCAAGAGGATAGATGAAATCGTCTTTAGCTGTCTCCACGAAACGCTGGCGTCTTTCGACGCGATGGATGTCGACCTTCCCCGCGTTGCGGTCAATGTCTCGGCAGGCCGGTTAGCAGATCCGACATTCATTCACGACATCAAAAGTTCAGGCATCAATCCGGAAAGGCTGACCGTCGAGATTCTGGAGTCCGTCTACCTGGAACAAATCGGAGACGTGGTTCGCTGGACGCTCAATGAGCTCGATGAACTGGGCGTGACAATCGCAATCGATGATTTCGGCACCGGACACGCCTCGGTACAGGGGCTCTTGAAAGTCAGACCGGCCGTACTGAAGATCGACCGCCAGTTCATCCAGCCGATCGTAAAGGACGACACCTCAAGGGCGCTGGTGGCATCGATCATAGGTATCGGCAAAAGTCTCGGTATGAGCATTGTCGGAGAAGGCGTGGAAACCGAAGAGCACGCGCAGTTCGTGACCGCCATGGGGTGCGACTACCTGCAAGGATTTCACTTTGGGAAACCGATGTGCGCTGCCGACCTGCATGACAAGTTGGCTGAAACGAAGGGTGTGTTTTGGACCCCGGATACGATGAATGCTCAGTCACGAGGTCCCGGGGGGTCCATGCCGGTTGTTTCATCGCCGGCCCTTTTCGGGACGTAGAGCGGTTCCGGATTAGATCATCGCTGGCCCGGGAACATAACTCCAAGGCCCGTGGACCGCACCGTCGTTCCGAGCGGAACCAGCGACTGATATCCGGCCAACGCTGTCCATAGCAAAGCGCGACCGGAGAGCTTTCGGGCTCCAAACCGCCCGTCTATCGCCAAAGGGCGTATCATTCATGCAAACCGCTCCAATCGAGGGCTCTCCCATGACGGCGTCGCAGGTATGAGCCGTTTTTCCTTCAAACCGATGGGTAAACGGCCCTTATGAGGGGCGCGGAAACACCTTGCCGTCGAAGAGCTTGCGGGCGGTCCTTACGGAGCCGGCGCGCGCGATCCCGCCATCGGCGTTTCGCTCGACCATGATCTCCAAAGCCCCGGTTGGATGTTCGATGCGGAGCACCTCGCCGTCATGCTGATTTGCGGCGGCATATGCCGGTGACCCTTCCAGCAGGCTGGCGGTCACGACGCTGATCGCGGCGAAGACGCCGATGGTCGCATGACAACGATGCGGGATGAAGGACCGGGTCGAGAGGATGCCGCCCGCTCTCGGCGGAGATACGAGGGTCATTTTGGGCACGCTTTTTTCGGCGACGGCACCGAGATTCATCATCGGACCGGCTTGCAGGCGGATCGCCTCCAGGCGTGCTTTCAGGGCCTTGTCGGCATCCAGGCCCTCCCGGCTCTCCTCACCCGTCTTGCCCAAGGCGTTCGCTTGCAAGATCACACACGGCATGCCGTTGTCGATCAAAGTGCACGCCACGCCATCGATCTCATCCACGATGTTTCCCGACGGCAACAGGGAACCGCACATGGAGCCGGCCGTGTTCTCGAACATCAGGGGCACCGCGGCATGCGTGCCCGGCACGCCGTCGATGGATGCCGCACCGGCATACCTGACGCGGCCGGCCGGTGTTGCAATCCTTGTCGTCGCGATCTCACCGGTATTGACCATGTGGATGCGCACCGGCGTTTCCTCGCCTGTTGCCGGTACCAGACCCCGTTCAATTGCTGCCGGGCCGACGCCGGCCAGAATGTTGCCGCAGCCCTGCGCGTCGCTGACAAGCGCCTGGTCGACGAAAACCTGAAGAAACAGATAGTCCACATCGGCGTCGCCGCGGGTGGGCGGAGCCAGGACCGCGACTTTCGAGGTCAGCGGATCGCCGCCGCCGATCCCATCGATCTGGGTCGGATCGGGCGAACCCATTATCTGCAAGAGCAAGGCATCGCGGCCGGCCGGGTCGGCCGGCAGATCCGACGCCAGGAAGTAAGCCCCCTTGGACGTGCCGCCCCGCATCCACAGACAGGAGATCCCGTCCGCCATCGGATCAGACATATTTGAGGCCCTTGTCGGCCAGGCGCTGTCGCATGTCGTAGATGTCGAGCCCCAATTCTCCGGCCGCCAGGCGTTCGCGCCGTGCGTCCTCGGCGGCGAGCCGGGCTTCCGCCCGCTTCAGGACATCCGTCGCGTCCTCGCGCTTTACGACGACCACGCCGTCATCGTCGGCCACGACCACATCGCCTGCCTCGATGTGCTGCCCGGCACAGACGATGGGCACATTCACCGAGCCGAGCGTTTCCTTGACCGTGCCTTCGGCCGAGACCGCCTTCGACCAGACCGGGAAGCCCATCGCCGCCAGATCCCTGACATCGCGGACGCCCGCGTCAATGACCAGTCCCCGGCAGCCGCGTGCCTTGGCGGATGTCGCCAGAAGATCGCCGAAATAGCCGTTGTCGCACGGCGATGTCGGGGCCAATACGAAGACGTCGCCGTCCTTTAACTGCTCGATCGCGACATGCAGCATCCAATTGTCGCCGGGCGGCGCACTGATCGTCACGGCGGATCCGGCGATCTGCGCGCCGGCATAGATCGGCCGCATGTAGGACGCGAGGCACCCGATGCGTCCCTGCGCTTCATGCACTGTGGCGACCCCTGCCTTTCCCAAGCCCTCGATAATTGCCGGGTCCGCACGGCCGATGTTCTGTACGACGACGGGCATCGGTCAGGTCCCCTTCTCAACAGGAGGCGTGCCGTGGGTGTGGAAGCTCTCGATGGTCTTCAGACCCCATGCCTGGCCCTTCTTGCGATCGGCCTCGGTCCAGCAGACCGGTTCCCAATCGGGGGCGAGCAGTAGGCGGGCGCCGGCATTGGCCAGTTCGACACGGTTGCCCGCAGGCTCCCAGACATACAGAAAGAACGTGCCCTGGATCGCATGTTTGTGCGGACCGGTCTCGATGTGGACGCCGTTCTCAAGAAAGATGTCGGCCGCGCGCAAGATGTCCTCGCGCTGGTCGGCGGCGTAGGTCACATGGTGCAGCCGCCCCTTGCCGCCGCCGTGTTCCTCGGTGCAGGCGAGATCGTAGGTCTTGTTGTTGATGGTGAACCAGCAGCCGCCGATCCGGCCATTATCGAGCTGAATGTATTCGGTCACCCGAGATCCGAGGCAGGTTTCCATAAACCGCTTGAACTCCGACACATTGTCGGCGAGCAGGTTCAGATGATCGATGCGGCGCGGACTGGCGCCTTGCGCGTGGAATCGGCTTGCCATGTTCTTCAGTGCCGGCCGGTCCTGATCCGACAGCTCCGGCCGGCGTGTGTCCCAGTAGATTTCGAACACATGACCGAACGGATCCTCGAACCGAAAGGCGCGGCCGTGACCGAGGTCGCCGTCGACCCAACCGTGCACTGTGAAGCCGCTTTCCTCGATCGCAGCGACACGACGCGCCAGGGCCTCGGGCGACGCAGCCCGATACGCGACATGACCGATCCCGGTTGTCGCATGCCGGGTCAGTTTCAGGGAGTGGAATTCATAATCTTCCCAGGCCCTCAAATAAGCCGAATTCTCGTCCTGCCCGGACAGTTTCAGGCCGTACACGCGGGTGAAGAAATCCAGGCTTTCTTCGAAGCGGTCGGAATACATCTCGACATGGCCGAGATGCGCGATATCGAAACAACGCTCGGTCGGCGTGGTCATGCTTTTCTCCGCGATCGTCGGATGGTCATAACGCGTCCACCGTGCGCGGGAAGACCGACTGGAAGGCCTCGGCATAGAGGCAGTCGCGCCCGCCCGACTGGCCGCCCGAGTTCCGCTTGAAGTGGTTGGCCCGCTGCTGGGCCAGCCTCGTATAATATTCCCACAGGTGGTGCTGGCCCTGCATGCATTCGATGGCGGCACGCTTTTTCGACCAGACCGGTGTGATATCGAGGAACGTGTCCGGCTTCCAACCCATCTGCTCGGTCTGGTGCGGTTCGAACAGATAGAGCTGCGGCGCGCCGAGCACCTTTTCACCCGGATTGTGGCCCCAGGCCTGCGCGATCATGCGGCATTCCAGCGCCGCCTGCATCGTGTTCATGTGGTCGGTGTTGTACGGGTCGTATTGCGAATGGGTGAGCATGAAGGCGGGCTGCACCCTACGGATGACATCGACGATCTTCTCCTTGTTGGCGCGGGTGAAGTCCAACGGATAGTCGCCAAGGTCGAGACAGATCAGGTCATGGACCCCGAGGGCGTCGGCAGCCGCTTCCGCCTCGCCGCGGCGGATGTCTTTCACCCGATCGAGCGTCATGCCGTCCTGCTTCCAGAGCCTGGCGCTCTCGCCGCGCTCGCCGAAGGACAGGCACAACACGGTTACGTCGTATCCCTTTTCGGCGTGCAGGGCGATCGCCCCGGCGCAGCGCCAGACGAAGTCGGCGGCGTGGGCCGAGATTACGAGAACGGTCCTGTCGGCGGCCATCGATCCTCTTCCTTGCATTGAACGCCAAACACCCTTGACCCGGTCAGCCGGGCAAGCAATTCAAAAGCCCGCGCATCGGTATAAGTTATTGCTATAATGGGTGGCGCTTCAGCCCACAGAAAGCCAATCTCGTCAGCAAGCAAGGATCTACGGTGAAGCCCATGGAAACAACGATCGAGCAACTGGCTTTTGTCGGGTTCGGAGAAGCCGCAACTGCCTTCGTAAGCGGCTGGACGCAGGCACGTCCCGCAAGACTGACGGCTTGCGACATCAGGACGGACGCAGAAATGCGGGCACGCTATGCCAAGTACGGCGTATCCGGCACCCCTGTTGGCGCCGAGGCTCTGGCGGGAGCGCAGGCCGTGTTCAGCGTTGTGACCGCCGACCAGGCCTTGATTGCCGCGGAAAATGCCGCGCCGCATCTGCCTGCAGACACTCTCTGGCTCGATTGCAATTCGTGCGCACCCAAAACGAAACGCCGGGCTGCCGCCGCGATCGAAGCCGCCGGTGGCCGATATGTCGACGTGGCCGTGATGGCGCCTGTCTATCCGAAGCGCCACCATGTCCCGCTCCTGATTTCCGGCCCGCACGCAGACGTGGCCGCAACCGCGCTTCTTTCGCTGGACATGAAACCGAAAGTGGCCGGAACCGAAATCGGTCAGGCGTCGTCCATCAAGATGATCCGCTCGATCATGGTCAAAGGCCTGGAGGCATTGAGCGCGGAATGCTTTCTGGCGGCGCGCAGCGCCGGCGTCGAAGACAGCGTGTTGGCATCGCTGGCGGAGACCGACCCGGCTATGGCTTGGCCGCAGCGCGGTGCGTACAGCCTGGAACGCATGATGGTGCACGGGCTTCGCCGGGCGGCCGAGATGCGGGAAGTGGCTTCCACCGTGGAAGACCTGGGCCTCGGCGGCGGCATGAGCGCGGCATCAGCCGACTGGCAGGAACGGATCGGCGCCCTCGGCATCGAACCCGGCGCTGACGACCTGTTCCTGCGCGCGGACACCTTGCTGGCGCGACTGTGATCTCGCGCAATCTGCGCCACCTTCGGCTTCTGTTGGCCGTGGCAGAGAGCGGGTCGTTGACCGCAGCGGCCGCGCGCGTCCATGTCTCCCAGCCCGCCGTGACACAGGCCATCGGCAAGCTCGAAAGCGATGCCGGCGGAAAGCTGTTCGAGCGAACAGGACAGGGCTTCTTCGCGACGCGACGCGGCACCGCCCTGTGCAACCGGGTGCGCCGGGCTTTCGACAGGCTCGACCCGGCGCTTGCCGACATTTCGCCACGCCTGACGCTCACCGCAACTGTAGCGCAATTGGATGCCTTGGTGGCCGTGCAGGACACCGAGAACTTCACCCTTGCCGCCCGCCGGCTTGGTGTCTCCCAGCCGACGGTTCACCGGGCAATCTCGAAACTCGAACAGGAGGCCGGGCGGCGTCTTTTCGAACGGACCGCGTTCGGTATGACGGCGTCGAGGGCGACCCAAGCTCTGGCTATGGCAGTCATGCTGGCCTTTCAGGAGCTGGGCCAGGCCGAGGCCGATATCGCCGAACTAAATGGCGGCGATGCCGGCACGATCGTGATCGGCGCGCTGCCCCTGTCCCGCTCGGTCCTGCTCCCCAACGCTCTTGTCCGGTTTCGGGAGGAACGACCCCGGCAAAAGGTTCTGGTCATTGACGGTCGATATGACGACCTGCTTGGCGGGCTCAGGCGCGGCGACATCGATGTCATCGTCGGAGCGCTTCGCGAACCGGCCCCGATCGAAGACGTCGTGCAGGAAAGTCTCTTCGACGATCGTCTCGTGATCCTTGCGGGCCATCACCATCCGCTGGTCGGGCAAGCGCACGTGCCTCAGGACATCCTGCGGACCTATCCCTGGGTTGTTCCCCGCGAGGGGACGCCGACGCGGGACCAGTTCAACGCCTTCTTCGGCGCGCAGGGACCTCCGCAGAGCATCATCCAGGCCGGATCCATCCTCTTGGTCCGGAAGATCCTGAGCGCCAGTGATCACCTTGCATGCATTTCCCGCGCCCAGGGTCAGGCAGAAATCTCCCAGGGGCTGGTCAGCGAGGTCGCCGTCGACACGGACTGGCCCGGGCGCCCGATCGGACTGACCACACGCTCCAATTGGGCGCCGACCAAGGCGCAGAGGCGGCTTCTGACCCTGTTACGCGAGGGCGCGGAAAGCCATGCGGTATAGCCTGAATTTATGTTCGTTCGCGGCCTTTGAATTGGCGCCGATCCAACCTGCCACTCTAGTCATGGGACAATCGGATATTGTGCGCGCAGTAGCGCTCGAGGAAACCGATCCGCCAAGGTGGATCGCCTCCAGGCGTGCCGACGCGTTTCAGACCGAATAGAACGCCCTTCAAAGTTCCAACCTTTCAAGGCACTTTGAGCGGGTCGACCGCTTCGCCGGAGCTCAGGCATGCAATATCATCTGAACGGTTTCCGTCCCGGAGATCCCGAACTTTTCGATGGCCCCGATCAGAGCCGTGCCACCGACCTGCCGGAAAAAGTCGACGTTCTGATCGTCGGCTGCGGACCGGCCGGCCTTACGCTCGCCGCCCAGCTTGCCGCCTTCCCCGACATTGCAACACGCATCGTGGAACAAAAGCCGGGACCGCTGGAAAAAGGGCAGGCCGACGGCATCTCCTGCCGGTCGATGGAAATGTTCAAGGCGTTCGGTTTTGCCGACACGGTCATGCGGCAAGGTTATTGGGTGAACGAAACGACCTTCTGGAAACCGGACGCCAGCAATCCGGACCACATCACGCGCAACGGGCGGATCCAGGACGTCGAGGACGGCCTGTCCGAGATGCCGCACATGATCCTCAACCAGGCCCGTGTGCATGACATGTATCTCGATATCATGCGGCGATCGCCGTCGCGGTTGGTACCCGACTATTCCCTCAGGCTGAGGGATCTGTCGGTCGATGCGGATGCCAACGATTACCCTGTCACAGTCACGCTGGAACGGGTGGAAGCGGCGCGTGCGGGCCAAACCGAAACGCTACGGGCGCGCTATGTGGTCGGATGCGACGGGGCGCGCAGCGCCGTGCGCCAGGCTATCGGACGGGAACTTGTCGGCGATTCAGCCAACCAGGCCTGGGGCGTGATGGATGTGCTGGCGGTTACCGACTTCCCCGACATCCGCTGCAAGACGCTGATCCAGTCGGCGGATGAGGGAAACATCATCATCATTCCGCGGGAAGGCGGTTATCTGGTCCGGCTCTATATCGAACTCGACAAGCTCAGTGCGGGCGAGCGGGTTGCGGGACGGAACATCACGATCGAAGCGCTCATCGCGGCGGCGCAGCGCATCTTTCGCCCCTATTCCCTGACCGTCAAGGACGTGGTCTGGTGGTCGGTCTACGAGATCGGGCAACGCCTCACCGACAAGTTCGATGATGTGCCGGAGGACCGGGTCGCCGACTGCCTGCCGCGCGTGTTCATCGCCGGTGATGCCTGCCACACCCACAGCCCGAAGGCCGGCCAAGGCATGAACGTTTCGATGGGCGACGCATTCAATCTCGGCTGGAAACTTGTCTCCGTGCTCCAGAAGCGCTGCCGGTCCGACCTTCTGCATAGCTACTCGGCCGAGCGGCAAGCAGTGGCAAAGGACCTCATCGAGTTCGATCGCGAATGGGCACGGATCATGAGCGAGAAGCCCGAACGGGGCGCCGCCGAGCCGGGAGACGAGCCCGTGTTCCAGCGCTATTTCATCGAACACGGGCGGTATACGGCCGGCCTGTCTGTCACCTATAGCCCGTCCGTCCTGACCGGCGCCGCGACATGGCAGGGGCTTGCAGCAGGTTTCGAGATCGGCACCCGCCTGCATTCGGCCCCCGTCGTGCGGCTGTCCGATGCCAAACCTATGGAGTTGGGCGACACCCTGGCCGCCGACACGCGCTGGCGTCTCTATGCGTTCTGCCCGGGGGGCGATCCGACAGCACAGGATTCAACGATCCGCGCGCTGTGTGCGTTTCTGGGCGACGCGGCGGAGTCGCCGGTTCGCAGATACACTGCCCCGGATGCCGACATCGACTCAGTCATCGACGTTCGCGCCGTGTTGCAGCAAGGCAGCCGCGACATAGCGCTCGAGACCCTGCCGGAATTCCTGCTGCCGCGCAAAGGCCGGTTCGCGCTGATCGACTACGAGAAAGTGTTCTGTGCGGATCCTGGAGCCGGCAGGGACATCTATGCGCTGCGCGGCATCGATAGGGAGCGCGGATGCGTGGTCATCGTCCGCCCCGACCAGTACGTCGCGCATGTCCTGCCACTGAATGCCCACCGGGAAATTGCCGAATTCTTCGATGGTTTCATGTTGCCGCCTCAGGCCGGGCAAGAGGCGTCTTGAGCCCATCGTGCGGGCCTTGCGTTTCCCGCTGCAGCGCAAGCGCCCGCAACGCAACGAGATGCAAGAGGATGCCAAGCGGTGGCCCGAAGAAGATCGGGATGGCGTTGATCGGAAAATCGTCGGAGCGCATGCCGCCATAGATCTGCGCCGTTACCGGGGCGAGGATCAGATCGCCGATCCCGATCGCGCACCAGACGATGACGGCGAGGCGCCAGAACGGGATCCGGTAGAGCGCCGCCAGCGCCGTCGGAATAGCCAACATGCCCGTCAGCACGTCGCCCCAGCCGGCATTGTCTGCGAACTCCTTCGACATGTATGTACCGGTGACATAATACGCGATCAGAAACACGGCGCCTGCGTTGCGATAGACTTGGACGATGATCAGTTTGGCCAGGCTGATGTGGCGCAGCACATGCCTTACCGGCTCCATGAACGTTGAGCTGAACCCGACAACGAGCGGCAGGACCACGGACGGCACGAACCAAAGGAAGGTATCGCCGATAACAAGAAGCGCGTAGGCATTCGCGATAGCGGCCCAGAGCCATAACGCCATGACCATCCTGGACGCCGTACGGCTTCCGTTCCCGCCCGCCGCATTGCCGGCCTCGCGAAGAATGTGGGTCAGGAAGATCAGAACCGCGGTCCCGACGCCGTAGATGATGACGAAGAACAGGATTTTATCGAACGGCATGGCGTTGCTCCCCCTGTCGACAGAACCGGCCCGCGGGTTTATCGATATTATAGAAATAGTGACTATAATTTTTATAGTCAATTGATCATTTATATCGATAAGGACGATTATGAGCAAATCCTACGACCTGCCCTGCCCCGTTGCGAAGACGCTCGATATTGTCGGCGAGCGGTGGACCATCCTGGTGCTCCGGGATCTGTTTCTGGAGGGCCCGCGGCGTTTTCAGGACTTTATCGAGAGTCTGGAGGGCATCAGCCCGAACACCTTGTCCGACCGGCTGAAGACGCTTGAGGATAACGGGATTGTCGACCGCCACTTCTATGAAAGCCGCCCGCCGCGCGCGGAATACCGTCTGACGACAAAGGGTCGGGAACTCGGCCCGGTCCTGAAGGCGTTGAGGGCCTGGGGCAGCACACACTTAAATTGATGGCCGGTCGGGCGGAACAGCGAATTCGAGAGGTACTCGATGGATTTCCGCCGGTTTTGCGGCGATAACATCACGCCCACCGAACTGTGACTTCAATCGCGCGGACCGATCCGGCATTGTCCGCGCTGCCTCCCTCGCCTTTCAGGATCCCGCACCATGTCCGCCCTGTTTTCACCGTTCCGCCTGCGGGACGTCGTTTTCAAGAACCGCGTCGCCGTCTCGCCGATGAGCCAGTATCGGTCGGAAGACGGCTTTGCCAATGCCTGGCACATGGTGCATCTCGGGCGTTTCGCGCTTGGCGGAGCCGGTCTGGTCTATGCGGAAGCGACCGCCGTCGAACGGGACGGGCGCCGGACCCATGGCGATCTGGGGCTCTGGGACGATGCCCAGATCGAAGACCTGAAGCCGATTACGGACTTCATCGAGCGCGAGGGATCGGTGCCCGGCATCCAGCTCGGTCATGCCGGCCGCAAGGCGTCGGAACGCCGGCCCTGGCACGGCGAGACCCCGGTCGACGACGAGGACAAAACCGAGCGTGCGGAGGCGCCATGGCGGGCGATCGCCCCCTCATCGATCCCCTATGCGGACGGATGGCCGGCGCCGCAGGAAATGACCGAGGCTGACATCGAACGGGTGATCGCCTCCTTCGGCCGGGCCGCCGCGCGCGCCAGCGATGCCGGGTTCAAGGTTATCGAAGTCTATGCCGCGCACGGCTTCCTCGTGCATCAATTTCTCTCGCCGATCGCCAACCACCGCACCGATCGGTGGGGCGGCAGCCCCGAAAACCGCCGGCGTTTCGCCGTTGAAGTCGCACGTGCGATCCGGGCATTTTGGCCGGCCAGTTACCCCCTCGCCTTTCGGCTGTCGGCGACGGACTGGATCGACGGCGGGATCGAAGCCGAGGATGCCGTCGACACAGCCCGGGCGCTGAAAGCCGAAGGCGTCGACCTGATCGACTGTTCATCCGGTGGCATCGGCGGCAAGGACCGACCAAAGCGGATGACGATCACCGAAGGATTTCAGGTTCCGTTCGCGGAACGCATCCGCGCGGAAGCCGATATGGCAACGATGGCGGTCGGCTTTCTGTGGAATGCGACGGCCTGTGAAAGGGCAATCGCCTCCGGCCAGGCCGACATGGTCGCGCTCGCCCGGGAACTTCTCGACGATCCGAACTGGCCGCTGCATGCGGCAAGCGAACTCGACGTCAACGCCGACCATTGCCTGTGGCCGGTCGAGGCCGGCTGGTGGCTGATGAAACGAAACAGGCTGCTGACGAAGCTCGGGCTTCGCTGAGCCGCGCTTCCAAACCGCCCCCGGGGTTGGATGCGTGTGCGCGGTAGCCGATCCAATTCGATCCTCCATGGTTCAGAGTGGTCGAGCTTCTTTCCGTAAGCCCCTAATTTTTCATCTTTATCCTCCGGTTCGAACGAACTCACGGTTTCGTGATCATCGATCCTGAAACGCAGCGGGCGATCCCGTCATCTCTTCCATAGCGGCGACGCACTTTGTCGGTAGAGACATGGCACGGCATCCCCCGTGCCGGGATCGGTCTGACCGCGAGGAGGCATGATGACGGTCATCTGATACCCGGACGGGCGAAGAGCCCGACCGACGGAGACGTGCATCGGCCGACCCGGCCGGCCCGGCCCATCCGACAAAAGCTGCCGACTGACCACCGATCTAAACCCCAGGAGAAAAGCTAATGCCGAAACGTACCCGCCGATTGCTCGTGACCGCCGCAGTCCTTTTCGGGCTGACCGGCTCGGTCGCGATTGCCCACCCGGATCATCTCGATGCGGGCCCGGATTGGACGGGCACGCTCGCTGAGCTGTTCGAAGTATTTGCGCCTGACAAGGCCCATGCATCGGATTTCAGCGGCCCGACCAAGCCGGTGGGCATTTCGGCAAAGACGCTTGGGGCCGCCGACCTGACGGGCGAATTGGCGGGTCTCGACGCGCGGGAATTGAGGGCGCGGTTGTGGACAATGGAGCCGGACGGTGTCGTGCCCGTTCACAGCCATGTCGACCGCCCGGCCTATGTCTACGTGCTGGAGGGTGAGGTCACCGAATACCGCAGCGACGACGACAAGCCGCATGTCTTCAAGGCCGGCGACCTGTCCGTCGAAGCCGGCGGCGTCATTCACTGGTGGAAGAATACCGGCGGCACGACCGTCCGGCTTCTCGCCATCGACATCCGCAACACTCAGTGATCTGGAGCCTTACCCATGAAGTCGCCACTTTTCGCACTTGCATCCGCCGGTCTTTGCCTTGCTCTCGGAATGGCCGCCGCCATCGGACAGGACCGGCCGACCAAGATTATCGACGGTCTGACCGGCCCGGAAAAATCGGTTGGATTCGCGGTCAAGACCCTTGCAGAGATCGACCTCGGCAAGGAGTTTCCGACAGTTGCCGAAGCCGCTCCGTTACGCTTTCGCGCCCGACACGTGACACTTGAACCCGGCGGCATCGTGGTGATCCACAGTCACAAGGAACGGCCGGCAACCACATACATCGTCAGCGGCACGGCGATCGAATATCGCAGTGACATGGACGGCCCGATTGTCCGGCAGGCCGGCGATGCCACGATGGACGTCAAAGGCATTTCCCAATGGTGGGAAAACACGTCGGACGAAACGGTCATCATGTTCGTCAGCGACGTCGTCTCTACTGGTAAGCCGGCCGATCATTAGAGGCTGACGCGAGGCGCATCGCGATACCGCCCATGCGATACGAACGCCCCCATCGTCGCTTCGACGACGATGGGGCGCAGCCTGCCTGTTTCAAACGCGACGCGTTCATTCGAGGAACCACGCGCTCATGCACAAACTAGCGAGCCTTGTCGCCGGGCTCCTCCACCTGGCGTCTCAGCCGGCTTTGGCCGCCGGCGACCCAATCGATTTGGTGACCAACTTTCCGCCCCTGCTGATCCGGGATGCACCGACCGAGGGTGCCCATCCCCTCGGTGGCCCCGCAATGCGTTTTGTCCGGCTTGCCAACGAAGGACTGGCGGAGACCGGACACACGATCGTGTACAATATGACCGGCGCAGTGCCGGACAGCGATGCCGCATTTGTCCGCACTTTTCCCGGAGACCTATCCGGCTTTGCGACGGTTTACGACGCGGTCGCGGCCGGCTCCGAGGACGGCGGGGCCGATATCGGCATCGGCATTTCCAATCAGAACGGCCTGTCCTTCGGCGAATTGCACGTTGCCGCCCTGCCCTTCGGATTGGAAGCTGACGAGTTCGCCGCCTACCTCTATGACGGAGGCGGGCTCGCGCTTCAGCAATCCCTCTATGACCGGCATTTCGACGACCGCCTGAAGGTGCTGCCGATTGCCATCACGCCGACGCAGGGCGGCGGCTGGTTTCCGGGTGCTTTGCCCGATCCGGAAAGCAATCCGGATCTGACGCCGCAATCCGCCATGGCGGCGCTGTGCCGCCGCCCTTGGATTGTACGGTGGCCCGAACCTGGAGCAGGCATATGGGCCCGGGCCTGCAAGGATGCGGGTGTGGCGACCGGTGCCATCGGGGCCAAGACCCGTTGCGCCCATCCGGATCGTGACTGCCCCACAGCCGACAACCCGATCACGTCTGAGGTCGACCGCCTGACCTTCGGCGGCTTTGTGCCGGGCATCCCTCCGCATGTCTTTATCCGGACGCGTAATATCGACGCCTATGAACTCAATCTGCCCTCAACCGAAGTTCACATGATCAGGTTGGCGACCGGCCAGGCCAATCTCACTGCTGCCTCAGCCGAGCTGAAATCGGTCATCGGACCGGCCCCCTACTATTATGGCCAGACCTGGCACCAACCGGTCACGTATCTGGAATTGCTGATCAACAAGCGCTTTTGGGCCTCCCTCGACCCGCCCGTGCGATGGGCGATCCGCACGGCGGCTGAAAGCGCAACCTTGCGATCCTGGACCTCGAGCCTCAGCCGTCAGGGTGCCGGCATCGACCGGCTGGAAAAAGACGGTGCGATCGTGCTGCGGTGGCCGGAGGGTTTGCTCTCCCGGCTGCGCGATGCTGCCGACAGCTATCTCACCGAGAAGGCCGCAAACCTGGCGGAAGAAGGTGATCCTGACTACCGCACGGTTCTGGAACACATGCGCACGTTCCAAGCCGCGCAAGCGCGCTACGGAGATTTCGGCGATCTGAACCAGGGGCGCGCCGGCCTTCAATCGGCACCGTCCCGACCATGACGGCCGGGGAATCCAAGCGCGCGCTATCGGGTCGCCGAAGCCCTTGTTCTGCTTCCCTCGTCCATTCCATCGTATTGTCGAAAGAGGATCTGCATGCTCGAAACGTCCAAGAGGCCGAAAATCGTCATCGTCGGTGCCGGTTTCGGCGGCCTCTCTGCAACCCGGGAATTGGCTGACTCACCCGTTGATGTCACCTTGCTCGATCGGCAGAACTATCATCTTTTCCAGCCGCTCCTTTATCAAGTCGCGACCGCGGCGCTGACGCCGGCGGAAATCGCCGCACCCATTCGCGGCATTCTGCGCAGACAGCGCAACGCAACGGTTTTCATGGACGAAGTGTGTGGCGTGGACACCGGCGCCAAGGAGGTCGCTACGACCTCGGGACGTCGCATACCCTATGATGCACTCGTCCTGGCGACTGGCGCTCGGCACAGCTATTTCGGCCAAGATGGCTGGGCCGCCTTCGCACCGGGCCTGAAGTCGATCGACGACGCTTTCGCGCTTCGCAAGAAAATCCTTCTTGCGTTCGAACAGGCGGAGATGTCCGCGAGCGAGGATGATGCGTACCGCGAGGCCCAGCAAACCTTCGTTGTCATCGGCGGCGGCCCGACCGGCGTCGAACTTGCCGGGGCGATCGCGGAACTGGCGCATTCCATGGCGCGGGATTTTCGACGGATCGAGGCCGAAGGCACCCGGATCCTGCTTGTGGAAGGGGGTGACCGCCTCGTCCCGAGCTTCGACCCGGCACTTTCGGACCGGGTTATGAAAGACCTTGCCTCCCTGGGTGTCGACGTGCGTCTCAATACGATGGTGTCGGAAATCGGCGACGGTTTCATCGAGGCAGGCGATGAGAGGATTCGCGCAGGGACGGTCCTGTGGGCCGCCGGTGTGCAGGCATCGCCGGCGGCAAACTGGCTTGGTGTAGAAACAGGGCGAAGCGGCCATGTCCCTGTGACCGATACGCTGACCATTCACGGACATCCGGAAATCTACGCGATCGGAGATACAGCCGCGCACGTCCCGAAAGGCGCCGAGCGTCCGCTACCGGGCGTGGCGCCCGTGGCGAAACAGATGGGGATCTATGTCGGTCGGCGCCTGGCGCGGCTGGCGCGCGGCAAAGCGCCCGGCGGTGCTTTTCGTTACCTGGATTACGGCTCCATGGCGACGATCGGTCGGAACCGCGCGATCGCCGAAATCGGCGGCCTGCACATTTCCGGCTTTGTCGGCTGGCTTTTGTGGGGCCTCGCCCATGTCTACTTCCTCATCGGCTATCGAAACCGTCTGTTCGTGATGCTGACCTGGCTCTGGTCGTACGTCACCTGGCAGCGGGGGGTGCGACTGATTACCGGTCGGGAGTGAGCGCACGCGAACATGCCGGCGCACGGTGTGCACCGCGCTTGTCTGCGCGGTGGCGACGGATAGACTGGCCGGGTCCGACGCCCCCGGACCCAGACCAGGTTCCCGCGCCATGAGCAGCAATCTGCGGATGCGGCATCTCCGGACGTTTCTGGAAGTCGCCCGCCTCAAGTCGATTACCGGAGCCGCACAGGCGCTGAATACCGTACAGCCCTCCGTGTCGCGCAGCCTCAGCGAATTGGAGGCCGAGATCGGCCAGGACCTGTTCCTGCGCACCAATCGCGGTGTCACTCTGACCCGCGCCGGCGAGACCCTGCGCCGCTATGTCGAGGGCGGATTGCAGCAGATCTCGCACGGTGTCGCCCGGGCCCAGGGGCAAGATGTCCAGAAGACCGTCGTCCTCGGCGTCCTGCCCAATATGGCGCGGCGCCACGCGCCGGCTGTGATCGCCCGCTTCAAGGAACAAAACCCGGACATTTGTGTGATTCTGGAGACCCGCTTCTATGCCGATGTGCTGGATCGTCTGCGGACCGGTGTCGTCGACCTGGTCGTCGGCCGCATGCTCAGTCCCGACTGGCTCCAGGGACTTTCGTTCGAACGCCTGTTTTCCGAACCGATCGTCTTCGCGGCCCGCGCCGGCCACCCGCTTTGTGCAAGGCCGGCGCTGGCGCCACAGGATCTCGACACCTGCCAGATGCTGGTACCGCTCGAAG
The DNA here is from genome assembly GCA_038745065.1 of Pseudomonadota bacterium. Taxonomy (GTDB): domain Bacteria; phylum Pseudomonadota; class Alphaproteobacteria; order Rhizobiales; family JANQQB01; genus JANQQB01. The sequence goes on from JBCDLT010000045.1 coordinate 44,236, forward strand.
ACACGATCCTGCGGTTCGAGGTCGACAAGTTCCTGATCCGGCATGGCATGACGACTTTTTCGAACCGGATCGAAAGCGTGTCCTACGAATTCGTGCGCGCCTATTTGCGCGACACGGACGCAGTCGGCTGCATGCCGATCGGCATTATCCATGAAGAGTTGGAAAGCGGCGAGCTTTCGCTTCTCGACCTGCCTGGTGACGACCTGGAAGGCCATGTCGGCATCACCACTGTTGCCGGGCGGGAACCGAGCGAGCCGGCCCGCGTCATGATCGACCTGTTTCGCGAACAATGCGGCCCGAAGAGACTACCATAACAATTCTGCTATGGCTGGCACGGAATCAGTATTTTTCGCCGGCGTGGTTCCGGCGTAGGCTGCCTGTCTTGATATGAAGGCCGGTGCCATGCGCAAAGCCAAGAACATTCTGTTCATCATGTACGACCAGTTGCGGTGGGATTATCTGAGCTGTTACGGCCACCCGCATCTGCATACGCCGCACATCGATCGTCTGGCGGCGAAAGGCGTGCGCTTCACCCGCGCCACCATTCAATCGCCGATCTGCGGGTCGTCGCGCATGTCGACCTATACCGGGCGCTATGTGCACAGCCATGGCGCTTCCTGGAACGGTATCCCGCTGAAGGTCGGCGAAGTCACAATGGGTGACCACCTGCGCAAGGCCGGCATGGGATGCTGGCTCGTCGGCAAGACGCATATGCGGGCCGATGCGGAAGGCATGGCGCGGCTCGGGCTGGAACCGGACAGCCTGATCGGCGCCCGCGTCGCCGAGTGCGGTTTCGACGTCTTTGAACGCGACGACGGCATGCTGCCGGAAGGACCGGACGGATCCTATGACCCGGACGGCGCCAAGGCCTATAATGCCTATCTCCGCGACAAGGGTTATGAGAGCGACAATCCCTGGCACGACTTTGCCAATTCCGGCCTAGACGCCGACGGCAACGTGTTGTCCGGCTGGTTCCTGAAATACTCCGACGAAGCCGCCAATATCGCCGAAGAGGACAGCGAGACGCCGTATCTGACCGGGCGCGGCATCGCCTTCATGGAACAGGCAACGGAACCCTGGTGCTGCCACCTCTCCTATATCAAGCCGCATTGGCCCTACATCGTGCCGGCGCCGTACCACGACATGTACGGACCGGACCATGTGCTGCCGCCGGTGCGAAGCCAGGACGAGTACGACAGCGCCCATCCGGTACTGAAAGCCTTCATGGATACCAAGGTCGGCAAGGCGTTCAGCCAGGAGCACGTGCGCAACAAGGTCATTCCCGCTTATATGGGCCTGATCAAACAGGCCGACGATCAGATGGGCCGGCTGTTCGCCTGGATGGAGGAAACCGGGCGCATGGACGACACGATGATCGTGCTGACCTCGGACCACGGCGATTTCCTCGGCGATCACTGGATGGGCGAGAAGACCTTCTTCCACGACGCCTCGACGCGCATGCCGCTGATCATCTACGACCCGTCGGAAGAAGCCGACGCGACCCGGGGCATGGTGTGCGATGCGCTGGTGGAATCCATCGACCTTGCGCCGACCTTCGTCGATGTGGCGGGCGGCGAGATCGCCACGCATATCCTGGAAGGCCGCTCGCTCCTGCCCATCCTGCACGGGACCACACAGGAGACCGGACGGGATTACGTGATCTGCGAATACGATTACTCGGGCTCGCCGATCGCCACCCAGCTCAATGCCAGCGTGCGCGATGCGGTGATGTTCATGGTCGCCACCAAAAAGTGGAAACTGGTCCATTGCGAGGGTGGACACCGCCCCATCCTGTTCGACCTTGAAAACGACCCGGACGAACTGGTCGACCTCGGGACGAGCAACGCCCATGCCGATGTGATCGACAAGATGTATGCGCATCTGTTCGCCTGGAGCCGGCGCCAATCGCAGCGTACGACACGGTCGGAGCAGCAATTGATGGACATGCGCAGTTCCAATCGCGGCCTCGGCATCTTCATCGGCGTCTATGACGAGAACGACACGCCGCTGGATCTGACGGTCAAGATCCGCGGACGGTCGGCGCAACCCTATTCGGACTACCTGAAACAGTGACATGACAAGAGCCCGGAGCCGCACCGGGTTGATGACACGATAATCAGCGGCACGGCCACATGCTCAGGGAGGAACAGGATGGTCACCAGAAGTGCATTCATCGCCGCGGCGATGGCGGCGGGCCTGCTCGTCGCCGGATCCGCATCCGCTCAGGTCAATCTTTCCGCCGAGGCTTCCAGTCCCGGCAACTCGCCGCACCTGTCGATCATTCATATGGCGGAAATCGCCGGCGAGGCCGGTCTTGCCAACCTGCAGGTCCAGGAAGGCCAGACATTGACGAATTCGGTGCTGAACGTGGCCGAGGGCAAGACCGACATCGCGCCCGCACCGCTGATCCTGACCTTTCTGCTCGACAAGGGCCGCGGTCCCTATTCGAAACAGGGCGAAGCCGGCGCCGCACTCGCGGCCAATCTGCGTGCGCTTTATCCCTACAATGCCGGCGCCTACGGCCTGTTTGCGCTCGACAGCACCAACATCCGCTCCTGGGACGATTTGAAGGGGCGCACCATTTTCAACGGACCGCCGCGCGGGGCGGCGCTCGTCAATGCTCGCCAGACGATCCAGTTGAATACCGGCATGAAGGACGGCGACGGCTATACCGGAAAGCAGGTCAATTGGGGCCAATTGGCGACGGTTCTGGTCGACGGTTCGGTCGATGCCTTCGTCATGCCGCTTACGTTCCCGTCTCCGCGCGTGACCGTTGCGTCGTCGGCCGGCCGGATCAACATCATTTCCACACCGAAGGACACCTTCGAGGGCGAAGCGTTCCGGCGGCTGCTCAAGGCACCCGGCAACGTGCCGATCGTCGTGAAGGAAGCGGATATGGGCTATGGCCCGGAACACGGCGTGACCCTGATTTCCGAGGACGCCACGTTCCGCGGCATGGGCACGGCCTTTGCCGATATCGTGCACAAGGATATGGACGAAGCCTTGGTGAAATCGCTGGTGACGGCCTACATCAAGTCGATGGACCGACTGAAGGCCCGGGCGCCCTATGTCGCCAATATCGGACTTGCCGTCCTTGACCCGGACCTGTCCGGCTTCTGCGGCCCGCTGCAACTGAAATACCATCCCGGCGCGATCGCCGCCTGGGAAGAAGCCGGCTACAGCGTGCCGGACTGCGCCCGGTGATGCCGGCGTAAGGCAATCGTCCGGGAGCGGCCTTCCGCTCCCGTCGACGCCGGAAGCGGCAGACGATCCCGATGTCCGACACTCAGAGCGACAACAATCCCAGGATAGCAACGGCAGACCGCGTTGCGATCGTGCTTGGGTTCGTGCTCGTCGTGATCGGCATGCTGAACACGCTGCCCTCGATCCCCGGGCTCGATGCGTCCTTGCGCGACTGGTCCGGCAATGGGGATCTCGTGATCCGCAAGTTTCCCTACGAATTTCTGTTCCCGCTCTGCTTCGTCCTCATGATGACGATCGTCGCGTTCCGGCACTCGTTCACCCGGGAATTCGGCGGGCGCGGTCCGCTCGCGCGGACCGGAAGCGTGATCATCGACGCTGCTCTTGTCGTCATGGCCGTCGCGATCGCCCTTGCCTACCTGACCGAAATCGATTCCGTCTGCCTGATCGACCAGGTCACCGGAGAGCGGGCCGAACTGATTGCCCGCGCGCTCAAGGAGGAACAGGATTTCGCAGAATTGATGGGCTTTCCGATCCCGGAAAGCGTTGACGATCCGTCCTGCATCAATACGCTCGGCGTCTGGATCTTTGCCGTCGTCGCCGTCGCGATCGCGGTGTTCCTCGCCTACAACGTCAAGGTCTGGGGCTTCCCGCTGGTGATGGTCGCGATCCTCATCGCGACCTATACGCTGGCCACCGTGCTCGTGTGGTACTTCTACGGCGCGGACGACATCAACCGCTACCTCGTGACCAAACTCGGCGGCGAGCCGCGGCAATTGATCGACGGCCGGCCGAAGGTCGAGGACATCCTCGTCAACAATGCGCAGGGCCTGCTCGGCCGGTTCATGAACATCCTCATGAACACGGTCTTTCCCTACATTGTGCTCGGCAGTCTGTTCGGCGTCTCGGCCGGCGGTCGATCCCTGATCAAGCTCGCCTTTGCCTGGACGCGCAAGCTGCGCGGCGGCCCGGCGCATGCCGCCATCGTCTCGTCGGCCCTGTTCGGCACGATTTCCGGCGGTCCGGTCGTCAATGTGCTGTCGACCGGCGTACTCACCATCCCGATGATGCTGAAACGCGGCTTCAATCGGGCGTTTTCCGGCGGTATCGAGGCCGCCGCCTCATCGGGCGGCCAGGTCATGCCGCCGGTCATGGGGGTTGCCGCTTTCATCCTGGCAGCCATGACGGCCGTGCCCTATCGCGAGGTGATCATCGCGGCGGCCATTCCGGCTGCTGCCTATTTCGGCTGCCTGTTCCTGACGGTGGTGTTCCAGGCGCGCAAACAGCGGATCGAGGCGCAGGGTGTGCTCACCGACGATATGCGGCTTGACCATGCTGACCGGATCAACCTGGTGATGATCTTTGCGCCGATCCTGCTGATCCTCGTGCTTCTGATCACGCCGAAGGAAGCCGTCGGTTGCGGTTTGCTGGGATCGCTGTTCGGCGTGGAACGGGTGATTACGGATACCGGCTGTCGCGCGACGGATCTGCCCTGGTTCCTGCAGCTGATTCAGAATTCGGCGGGCGACGCCGGTTCCGCGGGCTGGTGGGCGACCGCGCTGTTGGCGTTGCTGTTCTTTCTGGACCCGGAAATCCGACGCAAGCCCTCCCGTCTGCTGAGAGCTTTTGCCGATGCGGGCATCCTGGTCAGCACGCTCTATCTGATGTTCCTAGCGGTTTCGGTGATCGATTTCTGTCTGAACTTCACCGGTCTGTCGAACTACATTGCGCGGGATATCCTTTATCTGTTGCGCGGGCTCGACGGCACGTTCGGACAAAGCGGCGTGTTCCTGTTCATAGCGCTCACCGTCACCATGCTGATGGCCGTATTGTTGGGCATGGGCATGCCGACGGTGCCGGCCTATATCAACGTGGCTCTCTTGATGGGGCCGATGCTGGTCGGCCTCGGCATCGCGACGTTTACCGCGCATATGTTCATCTTCTACTTCGCGGTCGCCTCGGCGATCACGCCCCCTGTCGCGTTTGCCGCCTTCGCGGCCGCCTCCATCACGCGGGCGGATCCGATGGTGACGGGTTTTTCCGCCGTGCGGTCCGGCATCGTGATGTTTGTCATCCCGTTCCTGTTCGCCTTCTACCCGGAATTGCTCTTAATCCCCGCTGCGCAGCTTGCGCCCGGTTCGGACGGCACGGCATTCCTCGACGGGTATGACGGCACGGTGCACTGGGAGGCACTGTTGTGGCTGCTCGCCCGGCTGGCGCTCGGGCTCTATCTTCTGGCCAGCGTGCTGGGCGGGTTCGACCGGACGGCGCTCGGCCGGACCGAAGCGGTCCTTCGTCTGGGACTTGCCGTCCTGGTGGTAAGCGGGTCGCCGGTCGTGCACATGGGTGCCGTCGCGCTGGCGCTCGTCATGATCGCCTACCATCACCGGGTGGCAATCACAAAAACGTCCAGGGTCGAACCGTCGTCCTGAGTTCGGCGGACGCGGCCGCGCGGGCTCAGTTTTCGCTGACATCAAGCATGGCCAACGCCCGGAAACGCTCCTCGCTTGCCACCAAATGCGCACGCATGGCGTCTCTTGCGGCCTGCGGATCCTGTCTGGATATTGCCTCGACGATCAGCCGGTGCTCGTTGCGCAGGTTGACTTCCCGGTCCAATTGCTTGGATTGCGTACCGCCGTAGATCGACCCGGATATGCGGACGATTGCGTTCTGCGAAATGTAGCCCAGAAAATCCAAATAAAATCGGTTGTTGGTGGCTTCGGTGATGGCGCGATGCAGATCGAGATCGCGCTCCGAAGTGTCCTGTCCCTCCTGCAACGCCGCACAGAAGGCCGCGAAAGCTTCCTGGATACGGGCTTCCTGGGCGGGCGACCGACGCAAGGCGGCCAACCCCGCCGCTTCGATTTCCACGCCCTTGCGCAATTCGAACAGCTCCAGGATGTCGGACCTCTTGCGCAGGTCGTCCGGCAAAAAACCAGTCTCCTGGTCGGGAATGGGCATTGCGCGGACAAAGGCCCCGACACCGTGCCGGATCTCGATAACCCCTTCTGCTCTCAGGAGCGCCAGCGCTTCACGAACGACCGTGCGGCTGACGCCATAGATCTCGACCAGATCCTTCTCACGCGGGAGCTTGGCACCTGCGCTGAAATCGCCGGAGACGATCCGTTCTTTCAGGTCAACACTCACCTTTTCCGTCAGGGGCATGGAATCTTTCCGTTCTTCGGGAATCGTCGGCACCTTTCCTGACCAACGCTATGACGTCCAGGCCTTTCGCGTCGGCCATTCCACGAGGCAGACCCGCAGATTATCATATCTTGCCTAAAAAGATATTATCTCTTGTCTGATCTCTTTCGATGGGATTATATCGCCGTGGCCCGTCCGGGGCCCTGTTCCGACCTGGGAGGACTTCATGACAGTCAATAAAACATTCCGGCAAGCCGCCCGCTCCGGCGCCGTTGCGCTTGCCCTTTGCCTGCCGATTGCCGTCGGCGGCGCGGCCTTTGCCCCCGCCTTCGCCAAGGAATGGCGCGGCTGGAACATTCACGTGGAGGATTATCCTGTCTCGCACGGCATGGAATCGTTCATGGCCGAAGTGAAAGAAAAATCCGATGGCCGGCTGACCGGCAAGATCTATCACGCCGGCGTGCTCGGCTCGCAGCCGGATGCCATCGAGCAGGTACGGCTCGGCATTATCGATTTCGGGGTTTTCAGCCTCGGCCCGATGGGACAGGTCGTGCCGGAGACGAACGTCGTCTCCCTGCCGTTCATCTTCAAGAGCGTCAGCCAGATGTATGATCTCATGGACGGCGCAGCCGGCGAGGCGATCGGCAAAGGACTGGAGAACAAAGGCCTTATCGCGCTCGGATGGTACGATGCCGGCGCCCGGTCATTCTACAATTCGCAAAAGCCGATCAATGCCCCGGACGACGTCAAGGGCATGAAAGTCCGTGTCATGAACAACGACCTGTTCGTCGGCATGATCGAATCGCTCGGCGGGAACGCAACGCCCATGGCATTTGCCGAAGTCTACCAATCGCTGAAAACCGGCGTCGTCGACGGCGCGGAGAACAATCCTCCGTCCTATGAATCGACGAACCATTTCGAGGTCGCCAAATATTATTCGATCTCCGAACACCTGATCATCCCGGAATGCCTGTGCATGAGCAAGAAGACCTGGGACACGCTGTCGGCTGAAGACCAGGCAATGCTGAAAGAGGCCGGTAAGGCCAGCGCCGACCTTCAGCGCAAGCTCTGGCAGGAACGTGAAAAGAAGAGCATGGAAACGGTGGTCTCCGGCGGTACCGAAGTGAACCAGATCGCCGACAAGGCCCCGTTCCAGGACGCCATGTCACCGGTCTACGATATCTTCCTCAAGGCCAATCCCGATCTGACCGACCTGGTCAATCTGATCCGGAACGCCGACTGATCACACCAGGGGTGGGGGGGGCGGCGGGGGGCGCGGCCCCCCCCCCCCCCCGAAACAGGCCGACCGGGTAGGCGACGGCGACCCCCACCCAAACAACC
>JBCDLT010000046.1:0-51296 GCA_038745065.1 Pseudomonadota bacterium
GCGCGATCCGGATTCTCTGGATTCACTGGATTCGGGTTTCCCCGTGGTCGATTTTGCGCAGCTTTCAGCCGGTGCACGGCTCCGCCCCCGACATCGCCGGCAAGGGCATCGCCAATCCGGTCGCCGCGGTCTGGACGGCGGCGATGATGCTGGATCATCTCGGTGAGCCGGAAGCGGCTCACGCCCTTGAAAGCGCCATTGAAGTCTCGCTTGAAAGCGACGCAACGCGGACCGGCGATCTCGGCGGCACCGCCACGACGGCGGAATCGGAGGCTGCGATCCTTCGCGCTATCGGCTGAAAGCTGCGCAAAATCGACCACGGGGAAACCCGAATCCAGTGAATCCAGAGAATCCGGATCGCGCCGACGGCAGAGGCCGTTGGCCCGGTCCGCCTTGTTCAGGAGCTGTCATGAAACGATTGGCGAACAAACGCTGCGTGGTCACGGGCGCAGCCCGGGGCATCGGCGCCGCGATCGCCGAAGCCTTTGTCGCCGAAGGTGCGGACGTGATCGTGACCGACCGCGACGACGATTCCGGTCGCGAAACGGCGGCCCGGCTTGAATGCCGCTATGGATCTCTCGACGTTTCCAGGGAAGCAGACTGGGCGCGCCTTGCAGAGGATGTCCCCGCGATCGACGTTCTCGTCAACAATGCGGGCATTACCGGCTTCGAGGACGGTCCGGTATCCCACGATCCCGAACATGCAACGCTTGCCGACTGGCGCGCTGTGCATGCCGTCAATCTCGACGGCACCTTTCTCGGTTGCCGCTATGCCATCGGAGCCATGCGGCACTCTGCATCCGCCGCGATCATCAACATCGCGTCGCGATCCGGCATCGTCGGCATTCCGGCAGCCGCTGCCTATGCGTCCTCCAAGGCGGCGATCCGCAATCATACGAAGACCGTCGCATTGTATTGCGCCGAGCAGGGCCTGCCGATCCGCTGCAACGTGATCAGCCCGGCCGCCATTCGCACACCGATGTGGGAACCGATGCTCGGCACCGGTCCGGATCGACTGGAACGCGAAAAGGCCTTCGTCAGCGATACGCCGTTGCGCCGCTTCGGCGAGCCCGGCGACATCGCGGCGCTCGCCGTGCTTCTGGCCTCCGACGAAGCGACCTACATGACCGGCGCGGAACTGACCGTCGACGGCGGCCTGCTTGCCGGGTCTGCCGCCACGCCCGAGGCCGCCGATTGAGGCCGATCGCCGGGACCGCGGCCGCTTGCCCGCCCGAGAAAGGTGGTGATACCGTGGCTTCGGTTCCTGTCCGCCGCCACGGAGATTTCCCATGCGCTTGCTGTCCTCAGCCGTTCTTGCCGCCGCCCTCATCGCCGGATCCGGCGCCCCGCCCGCGGCGGCCGATACGATCGAATGGCGGTTCAACAACAATTACGCCCCCACCCGTCCGGAATCGGCGCATATCCGCAATCTCGCCGCCGATATCGAAAAACGCACCGACGGCCGCCTGAAGATCTCGGTGTCGGAAGGCGGCGCCATGGGCCTGAAGGACGCCGATGCCATCCGCTACATGCAGGCCGGCACGCCGGAAATGGCGTTCATCTGGCCGCCGTTTCTCGGCCGCGATGCGCCCGACATCGCCAATGTTTATGTGTTTGGCCTGATTTCCGGCGCCGAAGAGCATCTGAAAGCCCTGCCGGCGGTCAAGTCGGTCCTGAAGGAAGGGCTTGAAAAGCGCGGCATCGCCGTGGTCGGCTATATGGGCCTGTCGATCATCGACGCCTCGATCTTCTGCCGCGAGCCGGTGCGCTCGCTCGACGAATTGAAGGGTGTGAAGCTGCGGGTCGGCACCCGCGAACAGGTCGAGACCTTCACCAAGCTCGGCGTCGCCGCCCAGATCGTTCCGCAGAACGAATTGTACACCGCATTGCAGACCGGCGTGATCGATTGCGCGCTCTATCCGGCCCGCTTCGCCGGGTCGATCTCGGTGCAGGAAGTCGCGCAGAACGCCACCTATATCGGCTTCCCGTTCCCGCCCGCGCCCTATGCCATGATGGTCAACAAGGCGAAGTGGGAGGCGCTGCCCGACGATCTGAAGGGCCATGTCAGCGACGCCATGGCAGCGCTGGAAGAGGCCAGCTTCAATTTCGACAAGGATGCAATCGCCGAACAGGAAGCCCGCAAGAAGGTCGCCGGCCAGGGTGTCACCTGGAATCCCGATTTCTCGGCCGACGACCAGGCGGCGATCCGCGCCGCCGCCCTTGAAACCTGGGATGCCCTGGCCGCCGAAGCGGGCGGCGACGCGCCGGCCTATCGGCAGCGCGTTCTCGACGCGCTTCAGTGAGCGAGCCCGCCCCCGGCGGGCCCGCGGACCGGTTCCTGCTTCGGGCCGCCGCCGGGCTGGCGGCGCTCGGCGCGGCCGCGGTCGCGGCAATCTTCGTTCTGGTCCTTGCCGCCGTAATCGTCCGGTATCTGTTCGCCGCACCGTTCCGCTTTACCGAAGAACTCGGCGGCCTTTTGTTGTCCGCAACGGTGTTTTTGACCCTGCCCTTCACGATCGCGGCCCATCGCAACATCCGCGTGACGATCCTCTCCGATCGGCTCGGCCCGCCCGCGCGCCGGCTCGTCTGGGTGGCCGGGCAGGGTGTGCTGATCGCCTTTGCCGCAATCTTTGCCTGGGAAGCGTGGAAGATCACGGAATTCACCCTGCTCCTCAACCTGAAGACCGATGTCTCCCGGGTACCGCTTGCGCCATTCATGATCGCGCTTACGGTCTCCGTCGCTCTGGCGGGCCTGATCGGCGCGTGGCAGGCCCTGCGGCCGCCGCCCGGACAAGACACCGAATAGGCCCGCGGGCATGATCTGGGCAAGTCTGTTTACGCTTCTCGGTGCAACCGTCTTTACCGGTGCCGTGCTCGGCGCGGCACTGGGTCTGACCGGGTTTGCGATCCTTTATTTCTACGCCGACGGCGCGACCCAATTGGGCGTCCAGGCCGTCTGGAACGTGCTCAACGAATTCACCCTGACGGCCATCCCGTTGTTCATCCTGCTTGGCGAGATCCTGGTTGCCAGCGGCCTCGCGACCCGTGTCTACAAGGCCCTGTCGCCGGCATTCGCCCGGGTGCGCGGCGGTCTGCTGCATACCAACATCGCGGTCTGCGGCCTGTTCGGTGCTGTGTCGGGATCGTCCCTGTCGGTTGCGGCCGCGGTCGGATCGGTCGCCTATCCCGAACTGACGCGGCGCGGCTACGACAAGCGCGCCGTGCTCGGCTCGCTCGCCGGCGGCGGCACGCTCGGTCTCCTGATCCCGCCGAGCCTGTCGCTCTTGATCTTCGGCGCGCTTACTGAAACCTCAATCGGTCAACTGTTCCTGGCCGGGGTGTTTCCAGGCCTGATGATGGCGGCCTTGTTCATGGCTTATATCTGGTGGTCCGCCTATCGCCGTCCGGAGCGCATCCCGCCAAGCACCGACCGCCTCCCGCTCGGCCAGACGCTCCGCGCGCTGTTTTCCATCTGGCCGATCGTTGTCTTGATCGCCGCCGTGCTCGGCAGCCTGTTTGCGGGTCTGGCCACACCGACCGAATCGGCCGCCGTCGGTGTCGCCGCGGCGATCGTGCTCGGATTTGCCATGGGCGACCTGACGATCGCAGGCCTCGCCCGCGCCTTTCATGCCACGGCAGTCACATTCACGGTGATCGGCGTGGTGTTCATGGGCGCGGTCGTGCTCGCCCAGTCGATTTCCATCCTTCAATTGCCGCAAAAGCTGCTTGAGGAGATCACCGCGCTCGGCATATCGGCCTATGTCATGCTCCTGGTGGTCGTTCTGGTTTATCTCGTGCTCGGACTGTTTTTCGATGGCCTGTCGATGATGATCATGACCTTGCCGATTGTGTTTCCGCTGCTCACCGGGCTTGGCTTCGAAGCGGTCTGGGTCGGCGTGATGGTGACCCTGATGATCGAAGTCGGCATGCTGACCCCGCCGGTCGGCATGAACCTTTTTGTGCTGGTCGGCATCACCCGCCAGGAAGCCAGCCTGTCCGATGCGGCCGAGGGGGCTCTGCCCTATTGGATCCTGTTGCTGGTCGGTCTCTCGCTGATTACGCTGTTTCCCGTGTTGACAACGGGACTGCCGCGTCTGGCCGGATTGTAGACCAATGACAGTCAGCGATCTCGATAGAAGCCGCGCGGCAGACCTGATGGACCGGTCCGGTATCGACGCCCTGGTCGTCGCGGCGCCTGAAGCCTTTCGCTATGTGACCGGCGCGCCGGACGGCGTGGCCGGCCTGTTTCGCCGTGCCGGATCCGCCCTGGCGCTCGTTCCGAAAAATCCGGATCAATCCATCGCTGCGATCGTGACCGATCTGGCCGCACCAGCCGTCCGTGATGCCGTTACCGATACCCGCACCCATCCCATGTGGGTGGAAACCGTCGACCTGTCTGACCGCCCGGGCGGCATGGAGGCGATCGAAAGCGCCTGGAAGGCCGAGGGCCGCCAGCCGGGTTTCAGCCGTCCAGCAACCTTCGACCCCAATGCCGCTTTCCGCCATTTGCGCGCCGCACTCGACGACCGCGGATTGATTACGGGCGTCATCGGCCTCGACCTCGAATTCTGGCCGGTGGCCGACTACAACGCCCTGCGCGCCGTTCTGCCGGAAACGCGGTTCGAGGATGGCACACCGGTCCTTGAGGGACTTAGGGCCGTCAAGTCCTCGCGCGAGATCGATCGTTTGACGGAAGCCGGCCTGCTGGCCGAAGCCGGCGTGCGCGCGGCCGTCGCAACGCTCCGGCCCGGCATGACCCGCGATGAAATCGCAGCGGCCTGGCACGACGGCGTCGATCAGGAAGCCGCGCGTCGGTCTGCTGTCCGGCTCACGGGTCGCTGGGAATACATCGCCTTCGGCCCCGACCCATGGAACGGATCGGGCCGGCTTGCCGAAGGCGACATCGTCAAGTTCGACGTCGGCACACTGGTCGACGGATATTCCTCGGACGCCGCGCGGACATTCGCCTTCGGCCAACCGACCCAACGGGCGCGCGCCATCCACGATGCGCTTCGGGCCGGTTTCGAAGCAGGATTGGCCGTGCTCGGACCGGGTCTACCGCTCAGCGAGGTGCACGCTGCCGCCACGGCGGCGATTCAGGCGGCCGGCTTGCCCGGCTATTCCCGCGGTCATTTCGGGCATGGGCTCGGCGCTGGAATTTTCGGGGAAATGCCGCCGTTCATTTCGGCAACCACAACCGACCTTGCCGAACCCGGCATGGTGCTCGCCTTCGAAACTCCGTTCTACGCAACCGGCGAAGGCGGCTTCATCATCGAGGATCAGGTGGTGATCACCAAGGCCGGCGCCCGGTCGTTATGGGCCCTGTCCCGTGATCTGGTCGTCATCGAACCCTGACCGCTCTAAAGCACCGACGCCAGCCGCCCGCGGATCAGGTCTTCCGCCTCGCTCATCAGCCGTTCGATCAGTTCCTTGCAGGTCGGCACATCGTGGATCAGGCCGGCCACCATGCCACAGCTCCAGGCGCCGGCATCCATTTCCCCGCCCTGCAGGATTTTCGGATAGACGCCGCTGACCAGATCCTTGATGTCGTCGATGCCGACCGACGATCCCGCTTCCCGCTCGATTTCAAGCACCTTGTCCACGGCAGCGTTGGCAAGCACACGCTCGGTATTGCGCAACGGTCGCATGATCAGACGCGTATCGAGTTCGCTGGCGGCGATCAGCGCGTCCTTGACGTTCTGATGCACGGGCGCCTCTTTCGTGGCGATGAACCGTGTGCCCATATTGATCCCGTCCGCGCCAAGCGCCAGCGCGGCGACGAATTGCGCGGCGTTTCCGATACCGCCCGACGCCACGAACGGCACGGTCAGTTCCTCCGCCGCGCGCGGCAGCAGGATCATGTTCGGAATGTCGTCCTCGCCCGGATGCCCGCCGCATTCGAACCCGTCGACGCTGACGGCATCGCAGCCGATGCGCTCCGCCTTCAGTGAGTGACGCACTGAGGTGCATTTGTGGATGACCTTGATGCCGGCGTTCTTCATGGCCGGCAGGTAGGCTTCCGGATTGCGGCCGGCCGTCTCGACGATGCGCACCCCGCCTTCGATGATGGCACGGATATACTCCGGATAGGGCGGCGCGGTGAAGGCAGGCAGGAAAGTCAGGTTCACGCCGAAGGGTTTGTCGGTCATCTCCCGGCACTTTGCGATCTCGCGTGCGAGATTTTCCGGGCTGCCCTGGGTCAGCCCGGTGATGATACCGAGACCGCCGGCATTGGACACCGCCGCGGCCAGTTCGGCATAGCCGACATGATGCATGCCGCCCTGGATGATCGGGTGTTCGATGCCGAACAATTCGGTAATGCGGGTTTTCATAAGCGCGGGAACTTTCTTTTTTGGGGACAGCCGATAGGGGCGGAGGGAAGCCGAATTCAGGACGCGGCCATCAGCTCTTCGATATCGCCAAGCGTTTCTTTACCGAAAAACATTTCGTCATCGACAAAAAATGTCGGGCTGCCGAAATTGCCGCGCGCCACACTGGCATCGGTGTTGTCCTTGAGAGCGTCCTTGACGCTCTGGTCCTCGATCCCGGCAAGAATGGCATCGGCGTCGAGACCCGACGCCGCGAGCGCCGAGCGCAGGACGTCCGGGTCGTCAAGCTTCTTCGGGTCTTCCCACATATGATGGTACATCGCGTCGACATAGGCGCGCTGCCAGCCGGCACGGTCGGCGACGATCGCGCCGCGCATCGCCTTTACCGTATTGACGGGAAAGTGCGGATTGAACGTGAAGGCCGTCAGCTTGTGTTTTTCGATGAAGCGCTCGATCTGCCGCCTTCCGTAGGCGCCCTTGTTCTTGATGTCCTGGTTCGCGATCATCGGCGGCTGGTTGTTGGTGAGCTTGAAGACGCCGCCGAGCAGAATCGGGAAATAGGTGATGGCCTGGCCTGTGCGCTCTTCGATCTGCGGCAGAACCTTGTGGCAGAAATATGCGTTCGGGCTGCCGATATCGTAGTGAAACTCGACCCTGGCCATGAATATCCTCCCCGGTTTGTGCCGCGCGGGCTCACGGCGTTTGCCCTCGCCACGTTTCATCATGAAACTGTTTTAGAGCGCCAAGTTGCGTCATGCAACTGTAATTGCTAAGGCGGAGACATGAAGCTCAAGACTTTCGATCACATGAATTGTGCCCTTGCCCAGACGCTCGATGTCATCGGCGAGCGCTGGACGTTGCTCATTCTGCGTGACGTGTTTCTCGGCATTCGGCGTTTCGACCACCTGCAGCGCAATCTCGGCATTGCCCGGAACATACTGGCAAGCCGGCTGCGCCGTCTGGTCGACGAGGGCATACTGGAAAAGCGGCCGGTTGAAGGCGGCCGCCACGAATACGTCCTGACGGAGACCGGGCTCGACCTCAACACCGTGTTCCTGTCTATGACCCATTGGGGCGACAAACACCGGCCGCATCCCAACGGCGCCCGCAAGATTTTCGTCGAAAAAGCGACCGGAAGGCCGATCGCGCCGATGGCTGTACGCGCCGAGGACGGCCGGATCCTCTCAGTACGCGAGGTCCGCGCAACGCCCGGACCGGGCTTGGAAGAAGACACCTGACCCGGGCGCGTGTTTCCGGATCCGGAATTGATCAGGACGCGACAGCCACACTGTCGGACCGGGCAGGATCCGGCGGCAGAAACAGGGCGGCAAGGAAAATCACGGCGACAAGACCGGCGAGCGCGAGGAAGAGCGCATGGAAGCCGGTTTGCGGGTCGAAAAACAGCGCAACCATCTGCACTCCGATCGGCCCAGCGGCAATCGTCAGGCCGTTCCGCAATCCGTAGGCGAGCCCGCGCCGTCGACTGGACGTGAAGCGGGCGATCAGGACGTTTTCCACCGGCGCGGCAATATCGAACACGAACAGGATGACGATGGCGGCCAGCACGACCGGCCAGCCGGACAGGCTGATCGCGGCCAGGAGCGCAAGAAGTTTGAGGGCATAGCTGACCACGTAGACCCGTTTCGCCGCGCCCCTGTCGGAAAAGTAGCCGCCGACGATCTGAGCGGTCGAGGCCAGCAGGTAAACGAGGCCGACCAGCGCGCCGAGACCGACAAGATCGTCGCCGAGCCCCGCACCGATTTCCCGTTCGAACCATTTCGGCAGCATGGTCGTGACGGCGTAGTAGGCCATCGTCGTCAACGACATGGTGACGATGAGAACCACAAAGGCGCGACGCACGTCACCGCGAGAGGGTTCCGGTTGCGGTTGAACATCCGTCTTTCGTTCCGCGACCAGTCCGGTGGCGAGGCACAGCGCCAACAGCAATCCCACCGCAATGGCCATGACGCCTGGCAGGATGAACGCCATGCGCCAGTCGAAAAGTTCGGAAAGCAGCGCCGCGACCAGTGACGCCGCGGCCGCGCCGAGGGAGCCGCAAATGCCGAGAAGCGCGATCGCCTTGCCGCGTTTGGTCGCGTGTTTGACCACCCAGGCCGTGCCCACCGGATGGTAGATCGCGCCGAACAGACCCATCAGGCAGAGACTGGCAGCCAGCATGAAGGGCGAGTTCGACAGGCCGCAGAGCACGGTCGCGATGCCGATCCCGACAAGGTAGACGACCATCAGCCGCGCCTCGCCCCAGCGATCGCCCATCCAGCCGGCCGCCGGTGCGGCAAGCCCCAGAAGCAACGCCCCACCCGTCCACAGACCGATCAGATCGTCATAAGGCAATTGCCAGTCGATTTCGAGGATGAGGACGAGAGTGAGAAACAGCGCAACCAGGACATGGAACCATGCATGGCCAAAACAGGCGAACAAGAGGATGAGACGGTTTCCGGTTTGAGGCACGATGTCGGGATCCCTGTCGGCCCATGCTCGGTCGAATGGGTGGCCGCATCGCGTTAGCGTAGCCTGTCCACACCCGAATTGCGACAGGAACGGACGAGCGACGTCAGGCCGGGGCCGCTTCTTTCGCGAGTCCGGCAAACAGCGTGACCAGCGCCGTTTTCATGAAGTCCTCGAAATCGTGCCTGAAGGGTTGAAAAACCGCTTCCTGTAGAAGCCGATCCAGTTCGCCTGTCGGGTTGGCCATCGGCCAATGCCCGGCGACAAGGCAGAACGCAATCTGCACCGCCTGTTGACAGGCAGCCGCAGGGATTTCCGGCAGGGCCCGCCCGACCACCTTTGCCGCACGATTCCCCTCGTCGAGCAAGGCCAGCTTGATGTCGCGCAGGACAGCGCCTGTAACATTGCGCTCCAGCGTCATCGCAAGCTGGCTGATGAAGGTGCACAATCGGGGACGGGCGGCGAACCCGGTCGCCATGACCGTCGCAAGGGTCGAAGTCGGAACCGGCCCGTGCACGGTCGCGGCAAGGCTGTCGGTCAGGTCCCGAAGGTCCTGCAGCATAAGCCGCAGGAAAATCTCCTCGCGGCTCTCGAAGTACCGGTAAAGCGCGGATTTCACGATTCCCGCCTCGCGTGCGATCGCGTTCAGGCTGGTCGCCTCGATGCCGTCGCGATCAAGCACCTGCGCGGCCGCGTCGAGGATCGCCTGGCGGCGCTGTTCCTTGCGCTCCGGACTGCGTGCTCGTTGAAAATCCACGATGGAATCCCGATCGTCCCGCGATCGCCGGTTCGGCGCCGCGTTTTTTCTTGATCCGATCATAAGAAACTATCGTTCTCTTATTGACAAGAGCGTGTCACCGACGATTTATATGAACGACGGTCTCTTAAATAAGGAGGAAGGCAAGCCATGACCCTGACGGTGAACGGCACGAACCATGACATTACGGCGGACCCCGAAATGCCGCTGCTTTGGGTTCTGCGCGATCTTCTGAACATCAAGGGACCGAAATTCGGCTGTGGCGTCGCCGCCTGCGGTGCCTGTACCGTGTTGATCGACGGCCAGCCTGTCCGCTCCTGTTCCTTGCCCGTCAGCGCGGTCGACGGCCCGGTGACCACCATCGAGGGATTGGCGCCCGATGGGCGGCTGCATGCGGTTCAGCAGGCCTGGATTGATCACCAGGTGCCGCAATGCGGCTACTGCCAGTCGGGTCAGATCATGGCCGCCGCCGCGCTTCTGGCCGACAATTCTCAGCCCGACGACGAAGCTATCGATGCGTGGATGGACAATCTGTGTCGCTGCGGCACCTATCCAAGGATCAAGGCCGCCATCAAGGACGCGGCAACGCGCGGGGAGACCTGATCATGGGGCGCCTCGCAAAAATCACCCGCCGGACGTTTCTGGGTCTCGGCCTTGCCGCTGCCGGCGGTCTGGCGGTCGGCTATTATTATTACCGCAAACCCTACGCCAATCCGCTCGAAGGTCTTCTCGCCGAGGGAGAACAGACCTTCAATCCGTTCCTGACGATCGGCCAGGACGAAACCATCACCGTGTTTGCGCCGCGCGCCGAAATGGGCCAGGGCGTGCACACGACGCTCGCCGCTTTCGTCGCCGAGGAGTTGAATGTCGGGCTCGACCGCGTGCGCGTGGACCACGGACCGCCAAGCCCGGCCTATTACAACGAAGCCATGCTGAAGGAAGGTGGACCCTTTGCCTTTTTCGATGAAAGCATATCCGCCGAACTGACCCGTACCGCCATGGGCGTCATTGCCAAGTTCCTGGCCATGCAGGTCACCGGCGGCTCGTCGGCAACGGTCGACGCCTATGTGAAAATGCGAGAAGCCGGCTGTGCGGCGCGGCATGTGCTCGTGGCCGCTGCCGCCCGGCGCTGGGAAGTCGATGCCGCGACGCTGGAAGCGGACAACGGTCAGGTAACAAATCCCGCGACCGGCGACAGTCTGACCTACGGCGCGCTGGCGGCCGAGGCCGCCGCGCTCGATCCGCCGTCCGACATCGTGCTGCGTCCGCGCGACGAATGGCGCCTGCTCGGCAAACCGCAAAAACGCGTCGATCTCATGGACAAGGTAACCGGCGGGCGGATTTTCGGCATCGACGTCGAATTGCCGGAAATGCTGTACGGCACCGTGAAGATGTCGCCGCATTTCGGCGTCGGCGCGAAGGCGGCAAATCTCGACGCGGCGCGCGCCGTTCCGGGCGTACGCGACGTGGTTCCCATCGAAACAACCACCGGCAAGGGCTTCGGCATCATCGCCGACCATACCTGGGCCGCCTTCAAGGGCGCCGAGGCGCTGGAGGTTGAGTGGGAGGATGCCCCTTACCCGGCCGATACCGGCGGATTGTCGGCCCTGTTCGACCAGGCGCTCGACCGCGACCCCGATTTCGAACTCGGGACGACCGGCGACGTCGTCGCTGCACTGGACGCAGCGCCGGCGAGCGAAATGCTCGAAGCGACCTATTCTGCCCCGTTCCTCGCTCACGCCACCATGGAACCGATGAACGCGACGGCCCGCCTGAAGGACGGCCAATTGGAGATCTGGACGGGCACTCAGGCCCCCGGCATCGTGCAGATGACGGCGGCGACGCTGCTCGGCCTCGAGCGGGACGCGGTGTCGGTCACGACCACCCGCCTTGGCGGCGGTTTCGGCCGCCGCGGCGAAGTCGACTACCCGCTATATGCGGCAGCCCTTGCCGCCCACACGGACGGCCGGCCCATCAAGGTCACCTGGACCCGCGAAGAAGACATGCGCCACGACACCTACCGTCCGATGGCAAAGGCCCGGTTCCGGGCCCGGGTGCCGAACGGCGCGATGCCGAGCGCTCTCGACGCGACGTTTGCCGGCCCGTCCATCATGAAAAGCGTGCTCACCCGCACCTTCCCGGACATGAGCCCGATGGGGCCGGACAAGACGCTTGTGGAAGGCGCGCACGATCAGCCGTCACTCATCGAAAACCGGCGGTTTGCCGGCTGCGTCGTTGATCTCGGCATTCCGGTCGGGTTCTGGCGGTCGGTCGGCAATTCCATGAATGCTTTTTTCTATGAGAGCTTTCTCGATGAGATGGCCGAGAAAGCCGGCATGGATCCGTTCGAGTTCCGCCTGTCGATTCTGAACGGCGCCGAGCACCGCCCGGCCCGGGAAGTGCTCACTCAGGCCGCGATCATGGCGGATTGGGGAACGCCGCTTGCCGAACGCAGCGGACGCGGCATCGCTCACACGATCTCCTTTGGCACTTGGGTCGCCCAGGTGATCGAGGTCACCGATACCGGCGACGGCATCCGCATCGACCGGGTCTGTTGCGCCGCCGACCCGGGCCTCGTCATCGATCCGGTTCTGTTCCGCGACCAGATGATGTCGGGCATCGTCTTCGGCCTGTCCCAGGCGATCGGGCAGGAAATCACGTTTGCCGGCGGCGGCGTCGAGCAGGAGAATTTTAGCGATTTCGATGCCATCCGCATGGCACAATGCCCGCGCATCGAGGTCGAATTGCTGGAAAACTCGCCGAAGATGGGCGGCGCCGGCGAACCGGGAACGCCGCCTTCTGTGCCCGCGCTCGCCAATGCGATCTTTGCAGCTACCGGCAAGCGTCTGCGAGACCTGCCGTTCACCCGGGAGGTCGAGTTTGTCTGAGGATCGGCGCGCCGATTTCTATCGCGTCGAAATGCGGTTGCGGCCGATGACCGGATATTGCTCGATCTCGTAAACTTGCCCGGTTGCGGGCGCGCTGCGGTCCGACAGCCAGAAGACGACATGGGACGCCACTTCTTCAGGCACGAGCAGGCTGCCGCGCGGCGCGAATTCCGGCGGCAGGTTTTCCTTCCAGTTTTCCGGCCGTCCCTCGGATACCTGCAGCCGGTGTTCGTTTTCGGTCAGCGTCCATCCGACATTGACCTGGTTGATCCGCACGGCCCGCCCGCCAAGCGCATCGCCGAGATTGCGGGTCGCCGTCATCAGCCCGGCCTTGCTTGCCGAATAGGCCAACAGGTTCGGCGCACCGCAATGGGCGTTGATCGATCCGATATTGACGATCGCCCCGCCGGAATCGGTTTCCAGCGCCGGCAGGGCCGCCTGGATCAGAAGCAGCGGCGCGCGGACATTGACCGCCATCACCACATCGAAATGCGCTGCCGAAAAGTTTTCGATGGTCGAGCGATTAAGCCGCGCGGCATTGTTGACGAGGCCGTCGAGGCGACCGAACCGATCGAGGCATTCGGCAACAAGGCGAGCCGGCGTTTCAGGATCGAGCAGGTCGCCCGCGCACCACGCGGCGCCCCCGCCGAGCCGGTCGCAGGCAGCCTCCGCCTCAGCCGCATCGAGGCCATGAACCATGACACGCGCGCCGGCGTCGCGGCAGGCTTCGGCTATGGCATATCCGATGCCCGATACCGCTCCAGTGACAAGACAGACGCGGTCTTCCAGCATGATTGGATCTCACGATTGACGATTGGTAGCAAACCGACCTTTATTACCTCGTCGGTGCAACCGTTGGCAGGAGTCGCCCCTCGATACCATGGGCCGGCGATTGACTTCAAAAGGTCATGTTTGCACTCTTAGGTTTACGTTTGTCGAAAACACAAGGGCAGCCCGATGGTCGCTTGGAAGAGTCTCGTCGCGACGCTGGTTTTGACACTGGCATTGCCCGGCCCCTCGTTTGCCGCCGATTCAGTTGAAGCGGTCATCGAAACCGCCAGAGGGGAATGCCGCAGCCTGGAAAATGGCGTGCTGGAAGTCCAGGACGGGGCCGTCACGCGCATCGACGTGAGTGGCGATGGCGAACCGGATGCCGTTGTCGATTCCTCCAAGTTTGCCTGTTCGTCATCGGCCTCGTTTTTCTGCGGAACCGGCGGCTGTGCGGTCACAATCATCGTCGACGGAAAGACCACCGACTTTCTGGCCAAGGGCTGGAAGGTGATCGATTGGAACGACGCACCGGTTCTGCTCCTTGCCGTCCATGGCAACGCCTGCGGCGGCACCAATCTGCGGCGCTGTGTCATATCCTACGTGTGGAGCGAGGACGCGTTTCGCAGCGCTGGCTCCTGAAGGATCCGTAGTTGCGACAAAGATCGGAAACCGGTCCGTATGAATCGGGGCCGGCAGTCACAATCGTCGCAAAAACACCGCAATTTATAGATTAAATTAGCAACCAGAATTTGAACTTGCCTCGACCCGTTTTTAAGCAAGTGGGAGGAAGGTGTGGGAAAGACATTAACCGCGCTGGCGCTCGCGGCCATCCTGACGGCATCCACCCTGTCAGCGGCCGATGCCCGTGACGGCCATCGGCGCGATGCAGCTGCCGGCGCCCTGCTCGGCGCAGCGCTGATCGGCGCCGCGGCGTTGGCTGCTTCATCGCATGATCATCGGCATGAACACCACCGTCCGGCCTATCGGGATCCGCCGCGACGCGACCGCGGTCCGTTCAGTCCGGCCCGCAATGTCACATGCTACCCCGGTGAGCGGGCATGTTATCGCCGCAACGGAAATTTTGCCGGCAAATGGACGCGGCGGATTTACGGATATTGAGGAGAACGCCATGCGCATGTTGAAGACCGGCTTCACGGCCCTGATCGCGATGCTGGCAACGCTGTCGTTTGCCGGCGCGCAATCCGGTGTCGAGACCTTGACGGCAAGGGATTCGCAGCGCACCAGCCTCTTCGTCATGGCCCATGCCCAAGACCTCGTAGATGACAAGCTGACCGACGAACAAGTCACGACACTCAGGTTGATCGCCCATCAGGCCGCGGTCTCCACGGTCTGTGTCGGTTTCGTCATCGACGAGAACAAGTTTTCCGAAGCGTTTGGCACCCTGGCGCATCCCGCCGATGCGGAGATGAGCGATGCCGAAAAGGCCTATTTCGACCAGCACGTTCTGGTGATCTACGGCATCATGGTCGGCGGCGCCTTGAGCAGCGCGGCCCATGACGTCAGCGGCTTTTGCGCCCATGCCGAGGAAGAACGCGCCGACAGTGAACTCGCCGGCGACCTGTTGTGGAAATGAGAGCTAGCCTGCAGGGACAAAGACCGGGGTGGTGACAGTAACCGTTATTGGACGTCACCGTCCTGGACGGCGCCCGTGCCGTTCCGCATCACGGCCATCGTCCGGTTCTTGACGCCGAGCTTGCGCAGGATCGCCGACACATGCAGCTTGACGGTGCCTTCGCCGATCCCCATGCGTGCGGCGATATCCCGGTTCGACAGGCCGCGCCGCATCCAGACGAGCACCTCGCCCTGGCGCCGCGTCAGGCCGGAAAGGTCTTCGTTCGAGCTTGGAATCGGTCCTTGCCCGCCCGTCGGCTGTCCGGCAGCCACGAGATTGACAGCCGCTCCAAAGGCGGCAGCGAAGCTGTCGAAAGCCGACACGGCCTGTCGCACGGCCGGGTCGTCTGACGGCGCGCCAACGCGTAGCCGATCCATGGCCGCCTGCAGATGGTCGAACGGGGCGACAACATCCTGGGCCGCGATCGCGGCAAAACGCCCATCGGAGACCTCATCGAGACGCGCTTTCGAAAGCGTGCGTTCGAGCGCTTCCAACGCTTCGCGCCGGTCTGTCACGTCGAGCGCGACCCCATCCCAGATGACGGTGCCGTCTTCCAGGCGTCGGGGATGGCCGATGGACCGCACCCATTTGAACCGGCCGTCCGGCAGGTGCACCCGAACTTCCTGGTCGAGTGTCTCCAGCGTTTCGGCCGAACGCTCCAGCGCCGCCACGAAACGCGGCCGGTCGTCATCGTGCAGCCAGTCGTGCCGAACACCATCCGCCGACATCAGATCGTCGGGATCCAGTCCGAATGTCTCGCGCACGCCCGGACTGACATAGGTATAGCGATAGCGCCCGTCCGGCGTGCGCAGGCGCTGCATTGTGTGGCCGGGAAAATGACCGCCGAACAACCGTGCGAATCCGCGCAGATCGGCAGCCGGCGACGAGGATTCTCGAGACGAAGTCATATGTCTTTAGTAATATAACACACTCAATCGATCAAGAGAAACCTTTACTTCCGGCAGGATATCTGGGTAAATAATCCTCAAAATAGGCCCAAAGATATAGAATAGGGCGTGGGAGGATCGTTTGGATAAGATCATCATCGAAGCGCGGGTCAACGAATTGGCGCCGCGTGACGACAATCCCAATGTACCTTTCCTGCCGGATGAAATCGTGCGCGACGCCGTCGCCTGCTACGAGGCCGGCGCATCGATCGTGCATTATCACGGCCGCACGGCGGACGGAGCGCCGGAGCACGCACCGTCCTTCTATCTCGACACCAATGCCGGAATCCGCGAACGCTGTCCGATGCTGATTCACCCCACGCTCGGCTATGTCGCCAACGACACCGACGCGATGGGCCGGTTTGCCGCCGTCGAGGAAATGATGAAGTCGGCAACGACCGCGCCCGATTTCGCACCGATGGATTGCGGCTCGGTCAATGTCGACTGGTGGAACCCGGATGCCGGGCGCTACGACACGACGGACCTGGTCTACAAGAATTCCACCGCAACGCTCATGCACTTTGCTGACCGCATCAAACATCACGGTCTGAAGCAATACCTTGTCTCCTGGAACGTGAGCTTCACCCGTCAGATCGAGGCCTTCATGACCATGGGGGTGATTCCGGAACCGGCCTATATCTGCTTCTGCCTGACCGACGGCATCATGCTGGCCGGGCATCCCGGAACCCCTGAGGGCCTTGACGCCCACATCACCTTTTTGCCGAAGGACCGGCAGGTCGTCTGGACCGTGGTCAACTACAAGGGAAATCTCTTTGCTTTGACCGAAAGGATCATCCGCGCGGGCGGCCACATCTCGATCGGCCTCGGCGACTATCCCTACGCCGAATTCGGCCAGCCGACCAATGCCGACATCATCGCTCGTGTCGCCGAACAGGCGCGCACGCTCGGCCGGGAACCGGCAAGCGTCGAGGACACCCGCGCGATCCTCGCCATGCCGCAGGTCAAAATCGCGGCCTGACAACTCAAACGGACTGCCCAGAACACAAACCCGGAGGAAATCCATGTCCCTGAAAACGCTTGTCGGCATCGTCCTCGCCGGCACGGCCTCGCTCAGCCTGATCGCATCGGCCGGAGCCGAAACGTTCCGCATGCAGACCTTCCTCGGCGCCAGCGCCGCGACGACCAAGGCCTTCGAAAAGATGGCCGCCGACCTAAAGGCCGCCACGAACGGCGAAGTCGACATCCAGGTATTTCCAAGCGGTGCCGTGGTCGGCCCGCGCGAGACCATGGATGCCATCGAAAACGGTCTGCTGGATGGCCAGTACACCGGCCCGACATTCTTTGCCGGCAAGGATCCGGCCATGGCCGTGCTCGGCGACACGCTATCCGCCTATCCGGACACGGCGACCCGCGATGAATGGTTTACCAAAGGCGGTGGCCTGGAACTCGGCGCCAAACTCTATGCCAAATACGGCCTGCACATGATCTGCCCGGTTTACTGGCCGCAGGAACAGATCCCCTCCACTGTCCCGATCAACACGATCAGCGACTTCGAGGGCATCAAGATCCGCGCACCTGGTGGCCTCCCGTCCGACCTTCTGACCCGTGCCGGCGCCTCGCTGGTCAACCTCGCTCCCGGCGACGCCATCAACGCGTTGGAGACCGGTGTTCTGGACGCCAGCGACCTGGCGAGCATCGGCCTCAACGTCGCCTTCGGCATGCACAACAAGGCAAAATATTCGATCCTCGCGCGCCATTCCATGCCAGTGACCGAAATGTCGGTCTCGGCCGCGAAATGGAACAAGCTGTCGGACGAATCCAAGGCCAAATTCGAAGAGGCCTGTCGGGGTCTGTCGGACACGCTGAAAGGCGAACTGACGGCGCAGGACGAAGCGGCCATCAAGAAGGCACGGGATGAACTCGGTGTCACCTTCATCGAGTTCGGCGAGGCCGAAGCCACAAGGTTCCGGGAAATGCTGCTGGAAGTCTGGGCCGACTGGGGGTCCAAGAGCGCGGATGCACAGGCCATCGTCGACAGCCACAAGGCCTACATGAAAAGCCTCGGCCTGCTGTAGCCGATCCGCCCATCGCGTCGGCGCATCCCCGAGGATGCGCCGCGCGCTTCTTTCGAAAGCACCGGCAAGGAGACGGACATGCGCCTGCTCGACGGTCTCGTGCGCGCGATCGGGCACATCCTGTCCTGGGGCTTTCTCGCCATCGTGGCCATGATGACCTATGAGGTCGTGGCGCGGTACGGTTTCAACGCACCGACATTCTGGGCGCACGAGATTTCCGGCGTGCTGGCGGCCATGGCCTTCCTGTTCGGGGGCGCCTATTGCATGGTCGACCGGTCGCATCTGCGCATCAATCTGTTGTCCGACGCACTTGGCCCGCGCTTCAGGAAAGTGTCGGAAGCACTGAGTCTCGCGCTTGGCGCTGTCTATCTCGGCGGGTTAGCCTATGCGGCCTGGTCGCTGTCCCAGAAATCCCTGTTCCGGTTCCTGCCCGACGGATCCTGGGCGCCGGAACGCTCCGGCACATCCTGGAACACGGCGGCACCGGGCGTCATCAAATTCGCATTGTTCGCCGCCGCCGCTTTGTTCCTGCTGGTGATCCTCGCGCAGGCCTGGACCCTACTGCGCGGCAGATCGCCCGACCGGACTTCGGACCAGCCCGACTGATGGATATCGGAACGATTACAATCCTGATCATCGGGTCCATGACCGGGCTGTTGCTGCTCGGCATTCCGCTTGCTTTCGTCTCCGGTGGCATCGCGGTCGTGCTGACACTGGCGACCTTCGGGCCGAACGGTCTGTTCATCGTTGCCAGCCGCACCGCCGAATTTGTCGGCTCTTTCGCGCTCGTCGCCGTGCCGATGTTCGTGCTTATGGCCTCGATCATGGAGCGCTCGGGGGTCGCCAAGGATCTCTATCGCGCCTTTCATGTCTGGGCCGGCGACATTCGGGGCGGGGTGGCGGTCATCACGACCGGCGTCGCGGTGATCCTCGGCGCGACAACCGGCATTATCGGCGGCGAAATCGTCCTGCTCGGCCTGGTCGCCCTGCCGCAGATGCTGCGGCTCGGCTACGACCGCAAGCTCGCCATCGGTACGATCACGGCCGGCGGTTCGCTCGGCACCATGATCCCGCCGAGCATCATCCTGATCTTTTACGGCATCACTGCCGAAGTCTCGATTTCACACCTGTTTCTGGCGACGCTCGTGCCCGGCCTGATGCTCGCCGGCTTGTATATCGCCTACATTCTTGTCCGGTGTTCACTCAATCCCGCGCTCGGCCCGCCGATCGATGCCGCCGACCGGGACATGCCGCTCGCCGAAAAGCTGGCGCTCCTGAAGGGCGTGGCCCTGCCGCTCCTGGTCGCCGGGTCGGTGCTGATCTCGATCTATGCCGGGCTGGCGTCGATCACCGAATCCGCCGCCGTCGGCGTGGCCGGCACGATCCTTGCCGCCTGGATACGCAACACGCTGACCTTCGACATGATCCGCGGCGCGCTGACTCAAGCGCTGAAGACCTGCGGCATGGTGTTCTGGCTGGTCTTCGGAACCAATGCGCTGATCGGCGTCTACAACCTGCTGGGCGGCATTGCGTTTGCCAAGGGTCTGCTCGCAGGCCTTTCCAGCGAACCGGCCGTCATTCTGGCCGTGATGATCGGCACCTTCATTCTGCTCGGCTTTTTCATCGACTGGATCGGCATCCTGTTCCTGACCATGCCGATCTTCCTGCCGACGCTGCAGGCCTTCGGCTACGATCCGATCTGGTTCGGCATCGTGTTCAATCTGTCCATGCAGATTGCCTATCTGACACCGCCGTTCGGCCCGGCCTGTTTCTACCTGAAGGGCGCCGCGCCGCCGGACGTGACCTTGCAGGAAATCTTCGCCGCGCAATGGCCGTTCATCGGCCTGCAGATTCTGGGGCTTCTGATCGTCGTGATGTTTCCGGAGCTGTCGCTCTGGCTGCCCCGGCTTGTTTACGGATAGAGAGATGGCCACGTCCGAAATCCTCGCCACGACCCAGACCGTGCCGCCGTCCAATCTGCTGACCGGCACCGACCATGTCGCTCTGCTGCGCATGATGCTGCGCATCAGGCAGTTCGAAAAGCGAACGGCCGAACTCTTCGAGGAAGGCCGCATCAAGGGCACCGCCCATTCTTCGATCGGACAGGAGGCGATCGCCGCCGGCGCCTGCCGCGCCCTGGAGCCGGAGGATTTCATCCTGACCCACCATCGCGGCCACGGGCACACAATTGCCAAGGGCGCCGAAATGGGTCGCATGATGGCCGAACTGATGGGCAAGGCCGACGGCTATTGTTACGGGCTCGGCGGCTCCATGCACATTGCCGACTTCGAGCGCCGCATCCTCGGCGCCAACGGCATTGTCGGCGCCGGGATGGGCCTCGGCACCGGTGCGGCTTTGGCGGAAAAGATGAAGGGCAGCGGCGCCGTGGGCATCGCCTTCTTCGGCGACGGAGCGGCCAGCGAAGGCATCTTCCACGAAGCACTCAATCTGGCGGCCATCTGGAAACTCCCGTTGATCTTCTTCTGCGAAAACAACCAGTACGGCCTGTCGACCCGTACCGAGGACGTCATCGCCGGCGGCGGGATTGCCCGCCGCGCCGATGCCTATCTCGTGCCCGGCCACCTGATCGACGGCAACGATGCGCTGGCCGTGCATGACACCGTCTTGCGGGCGGCCTTAAGGGCCCGCGCCGACGAAGGCCCGACACTCATTGAAGCCATGACCTATCGCTGGGGCGACCACTCCATGCGCGCCAACCTGCCGCGCTATCGCGGCGAGGCCGAAGAACTGGACTGGCGCAGCGCCGACCCGGTGAACCGGCTGAAGGATCGCACCGAAACGGACGGTGTGCTTGATGCGGCCGGCTTCGACAGGATGGCCGGCGAAGCCGAGGAAGAGGTCGAGACGGCAATCGCCTGGGCCGAAGCCCGCCCCGATCCGGTTCTCGCCGAAGCCGGCGCGCTGGTCACGGTCAAAACGCCGGAAGACGGATGGACCGAACCGGCCCCTGGCGACCGGCCGCTCTCATACAGGGCGGCGATTACCGAAGCGATGCACCAGGAAATGCAGCGCGATCCGTCCGTCTTCGTGATCGGCGAGGATGTCGGCCGCATCGGCGGCATCTTCGGCCTGACGCGCGGCCTGCAGGACGCCTTCGGTGCCGAGCGCGTCCGCGACACGCCGATCGCCGAGGGTGCGATCGCCAATTGCGGGGTCGGCGCGGCGATGATGGGATTGCGGCCGATCGTCGAGATCCAGTTGTTCGACTTCGTCTCCCTGATGATGGACGCGATCGTGAACCAGGCCGCCAAGGCCCGCTTCATGATGGGCGGCAAACCGCGCATTCCGATCGTCTTCCGCGGACCCCAGGGCGCCGGCATCCGGCTCGCCGCCCAGCATTGCCAGTCGCTGGAGGCCTGGTTTGCCCACGTGCCGGGGCTGGAAGTCTACACGCCGGCCAGCCCCTACGACGCCAAGGGGCTCATGGCTGCCGCGATCCGTTCCGACAACCCGGTCGTGTTTCTCGAACACAAACTGCTCTATCTCGGCGGCGAGGCCGCCGTCCCGGAAGCGCCCTACGCCATCCGCCCTGGAAGAGCGCGCATCGTTCGCGAGGGCACGGACTGCACGGTGATTGCTCTGATGGCCATGGTCGAACGCGCCGAACAGGCAGCCCAGCGGCTCGAAAGGGACGGCCTGTCGATCGAGATCATCGACCCGCGCACCGTGCGCCCGCTCGACCTGGAGACGATCTTGGACAGCGTGCGCAAGACCAATCGCGCCGTCGTGGTGCACGAAGCCGTCCGCTTCGGCGGCATCGGCGCGGAAATCGCCGCCTCCGTCACCGAACAGGCGTTCGACTGGCTCGACGCTCCGGTCGCCCGGATCGGTGCCCCGGATATGCCGGTCCCTTACAACGACCGGCTGGAACGCGACTACATGCCATCCGCAAAGGACATCGCGGAGGCCATCAGGGAGGTCTGCTATGCCCGTTGACCGTGAAGTAATCGTGCCGCCCGGCCTGGAGGCGGTTTACGAGACCTTCCACTATGCCCCCGGCATCAGGGCCGGAAACACGCTCTACATTTCCGGTCAGGTCGGCCGGGACCGTGACCTGAACGTCGTGGAGGGCACGGAGGCGCAATACGTCCAGGCGTTCGAAAACGTCCGCGCCGTACTCGATGCCGCCGGCGCCACCTTCGACAACGTGGTGGAACTGGAAACCTGGTTTCTGGAAGACATGCAGGACCTGAAGCTCTTCATGGCCGTCAAGGACCGGTACTTTACGAACCTCTATCCCACCTGGACCGGCTTTGCCGTGCGCGGCTTTTCCATGCCCGGCATTCATGTGGAGATAAAATGCACCGCGATCCTGGACGGCTGACAGCATGACGGCATCCCTCAAAACGGTTCTGTCGGCGCCCGGCACGCATCTGGGAACGTGGTCGCAGATCGCGGCGCCTGAAATGGTCGACCTGATCGGCCTGAACGGGTTCGAATTCACCATCATCGATTGCGAGCACGGGTTTTTCGGCCTGGAAACAGCGGAAAACCTGGCCCGAGCGGCCGACGCCGTCGGCATCGCCTCGGCCGTGCGTGTTCCCGTCAATGACCCGGCGATCATCGGCAAGGCGCTCGATTCCGGTATCCGGCACGTCGTCGTACCGAACCTGTCAAGCGCCGCCGAGGCCGAACGGGCGGTTGCTGCCACGCGTTTTGCCCCGCACGGCCTGCGTGGTGCATGTCCGTGCGTGCGCTCCGGCGGCCATTTCATTCGCAACTGGAAAAGCTATGTCGAGGAAGAGGAAGCCCGCGTCGGGGCGATCGGTCTGGTGGAAACGGCCGATGGCGTCGCCAACTTCCCCGAGATCTGTCGCATAAGCACGATGACCGCCTTCATGTTCGGTCCGTTCGACTTGTCTGTCTCCATGGGGCTTGAAGGAAACTGGCGCGATACCCGGGTCGTCAGTGCGATCAACGACATGGTCGCCCGAGCCATCGATTCCGGGCACACGGTCATGATGCCGGTCTTCGCACCGGACCGGGACGAATGCCGTCACCTGATCGAAGACTGGAAGACGCGCGGCGTCGAAACCTTCGTCATCGGTTCGGACAAGATCCTTGTCGCCGACGCCTTCGCCGGCTGGACCGATGCGCTCGCCTGATCGGGTCGAAGCTCGCGTTGAAATGTCCGTACTGACCACGTCGAACCAAAGAAAGGGGAAGACGCCGAGGGCGTGTACCGTCTAGGAAGAGTCCTCCACGTTTCCCTTCGCTGTCCCCACCGGTCCCGCTTTGCTGTCACCGACATTCAAAGGTCTGCTCCTTGGCCTCTCCGCCGTGGCCATGTGGGGCAGTTACCTGGCCTATTCACGGGCAGGCGTGACGGCCGGTCTGCGGCCGGAAGATTTTGTCTTTCTGCGCTATGCCGTGGCCGGCTGCATCATGCTGCCCTGGCTGCTGGGACGCGATCCGGCGGGGCTCGGCGGCGTCGGCTGGGGCCGCGGGTTTTTGCTGGCGCTGACGGCCGGGCCGCTCTTCATCTATCTCGGCATTGCCGGTTTCCTGTTTGCGCCGCTGGCGCACGGCGCGGTCATCCAGCCGTCCACGGTAACGCTGGCCTCCATTCTGGCCGCATGGCTACTGCTCGGCGAACGCCTCTCGGCGACGCGCCTGACCGGCACCGCCATGATCATCGCCGGCCTGTGCCTGATCGCCATCGGCCCGTCGGACATTGAAACGGGGCCGACCTGGATCGGCGATCTCTTATTCGTGTCGGCCGGCCTGCTCTGGGCCGCATTCACGATCCTTTTGCGGCACTGGTCAGTGGCTGCAATTCCCGCGACGGCTGCGGTGTCGGTTCTTTCGGCAATGATTGTCGTACCGCTCTTCCTGGCATTTGGAACCCTGGATCGACTGTCGGCGCTCGATCCGGCCACGCTCGCGATCCAGACGCTGGTGCACGGCGTGTTTGCCGGCGTGCTCGCGATCGTCGCCTATGCCAAGGCGGTCGAGATCCTTGGAGCGGCAGGTGCCGCCCTGTTTCCTGCCCTTGTGCCCGCGGCCGGTCTGATCGCCGGTATTCCGATTGCGGGCGAGATGCCGTCACCGACGGAATGGATCGGTGCGGTCGTCACCACGTGCGGTCTGGCGGTCGCCATGGGCGCGACCCGCCTGATACGTTGGAATGGCGGCCGGAAAGCGTGATCTTTGCATCGCCAGGCTGAGCACGATCATCGAATCAAGCAGGATTTGCATAGCGTTACGCCGGTATCCGGGCGCCGCCGGATAAGTCGGATCAAGGGTTTGACTGCATTGACTGTGAAGCCCAAGATGCGCGCCGACGCCAAGAACATCAGTTTGAAACAACGAATGGGAGGACAATCCATGACCCTTACGAAGAGTCTTCTGATCGGCGCCCTTGCCGTGCTCGGCGCCACGACGACGGCGCTTGCCGCCGACAAGATCACGCTGCGCATGTCGACGCCCGCCACCGAAACCGACTTCCGGTCGCAGGGTCTGGCAACCATCTTTGCCGACGGCGTCAAGGATTTTGCGACCTACCAGCCGCATTACAACGACACCCTGTTCAAGCAGGGGACCGAACTCGTCGCGATCGCCCGCGGCAACCTGGAAATGTCGATCACGTCGGCTCAGGAACTGGCCAAGCTCATTCCGGAATGGTCGATTTTCACCGCCGGGTATCTGATGCGCGACCCCGAGCATCAGCGAAAAGTCTTTGCAAGCGACATCGGCAAGGAAATGTTCCAGCTCGCCGAGGACAAGCTTGGCGTCAAGCTTCTGACCGTGGTCTATTTCGGCACCCGCCAGCTGAATCTGCGCATCGACAAGGAAATCAACACGCCCGCCGATCTGGAAGGCGTCAACCTGCGCATGCCGGGCACGGACGCCTGGCAATTCCTCGGCCGCGCGCTCGGCGCAAACCCGACGCCGATGGCCTTCACCGAGGTTTATACCGGTCTGCAGACCGGCGCCATCGACGGCCAGGACAACCCGCTGCCGACCAACAGGGACAAGAAGTTCTACGAGGTGACCAAACAGATCGTGCTCACCGGACACCTGGTCGACATGAACTTCTTTGCCTTCTCCAAGGAGGTCTGGGACAAGCTGACGTCGGACCAGCAGGCCACCGTGATGAAGGCCGCCAATGATGCCGCGGCCTGGACAACGGAACAGATCGTGGAAAACGAGACCAAGCTCGCCGACTTCTTCAAGGAACAGGGCCTGAAGGTCTACACGCCCGACGTCGCCGCGTTCCGCGAACGCGCCCAGAAAATGTACCTGGAGTCCGACTTCTCCAAGGATTGGCCGGACGGATTGCTCGAGCGCATCAACGCCGTCCAGTAAGAGCACCCGCATGGGCGCCTGGCTGACCTGGCTTCGCAACAGGGCGGACAACGTGGCGGTGGCTTTGCTCACCGCCACCTTTCTGTTGTTCATCCTGCAGATCGTCAGCCGCTACATCATCCGCCAGCCGGTGGGATGGACGCTGGAAGCCTGTCTGTTGTGCTGGCTCTGGCTGGTATTCTGGAACAGCGCCTTCACGCTGAAAGACGGCGACCATGTGCGTTTCACGATTCTTTATGACGCGGTGCGCCCGTCCATACGCCGTCTGTTCGGCGCACTGGCGGCGTTGGCGCTGATTGCAGCGTTCGTGGTGTCATTGCCGGCAACGGCGGATTTTGTAAGTTTCATGGCGATTGAACGTACGTCGCTCCTGAAGATCCGCTTCGACCACGTCTTTGCGATTTATCTGGTTTTCGCGGCAGCCATGATCCTGCGCTATGGTTGGCGCCTCGTGACTATTCTGCGCGGGCGCGACGCGGATGCCGCCCCGTGAGCGTCAATTTCCTGCTTGCCATTGCCATCCTGTTCGGGCTGTCCGCGATCGGCGCACCGATTGCCCTCGCCATGATCGCCGCGGCAATTGCCTATCTCGCGGTCGCCGGCCAGGACATGGCGCTCGCCGCCGAACAGATCCTGCAAGGCCTTTACACGAGCTTCATCCTGCTTGCCGTGCCGCTTTTCATCGTCGCGGCCAACATCATGAACGCCGGCACGATCAGCGATCGGCTCCTGAATTTCTGTGTCGCGGCCGTTGGCCGATTCCGCGGCGGCCTGGGCCATGTCAATGTGGTCGCCAGCCTGATCTTTTCCGGCATGTCCGGATCGGCGATCGCCGATGCAGCCGGCATCGGCAAGATCATCATTCAGATGATGACCCGAAACGGCCGGTACACGCTCGGTTTCGCTGCCGCCATCACGGCCGCATCTGCAACCATCGGGCCGATCATCCCGCCGTCGATCCCCATGGTGATGTACGCCTTGGTGTCGGACACATCCGTCGGATACCTGTTCCTGGCCGGCATCGTTCCCGGCCTGATGATGGGCGGCGTACTGATGGTCATGGTGACCGTCATCGCCCACCGACGGGATTTCGTGGTCGACGACCCGACGCCGCTCAGGGAATTGCCCGGTCTGACCCTGCGGGCCTTTCCCGCTCTTTTGATGCCGGTCATCCTGTTGGCCGGGATCTACGGCGGCGCCACGACGCCGACCGAGGCAGCCGCGATCGCCGCCGCCTATGCATTCGTTCTGGCTGCGGTTTTCTATCGCGCCCTGACGTTCAGCGGCACCTACCGGATCCTGTCCGACAGCGCGCGCTCGGCCGCGGCCGTCGGCCTCGTGATCGGCGGCGCGCTCATCTTCAACTACATTGTCGCGAGCGAGAACATTCCCGATATGGTGGCCAGACAATTGCGGGCGGTCGATCTGTCGCCGATCGTCTTTCTGTTGATGGTCAACCTCCTTCTCCTCGCGCTCGGTTGTGTCCTTGATGCGGCGACCATCCTGCTCGTGATCGTGCCCCTGTTCCTGCCGGCCTGCCGCGAACTCGGCATCGACCTCGTGCATTTCGGCGTCGTTGTGGTGGTCAACACCATGATCGGGCTGATCACGCCGCCCTACGGCATTTTGCTGTTTGTGATCAACGCGACGACCGGGGCGCCGCTGCGGGCGATGATCGCCGAGATCTGGCCCTTCCTCGGCGCCCTGTTGCTGGCACTGCTGGCCATGACCCTGCTTCCGGACATCGTCCTTTGGTTGCCGCGCCTTCTGGGATATCAAGGCTGACCGATCGCATCCTTTTCACTGTCTTTGTCTCCTGCGCAGGGCACAAAAACCGGGACAGTTCCGTCGACCCCCTTCAGGCCATGCGCGCCGAAGGGCGTGAACTCAGCTTCCGCGAACCGGCGCCGGAATGCATCGGACGCCAGGATCGGACGATCCAGGTGACCGGCAAGATCGGCAAGTCGGCTTGCAAGGTTCACATCGTTTCCGACCACCGTGTAGTCGAGCCGTGCTCCCGAGCCGATATTGCCATAGGCCACTTCGCCGTAATGCAGCGAGATCTTGATGCGGAACCTCCGGTCCGGCGGATCCTTTGCGGTCGCTTCCCTGACCCGGCGGGCAATGTCCCGTGCTGCCTCGAGCAGACCGGCGCAGGCGGCGGTTCCGATTCGGTCGCTCTTGCGGATCGCCAGCACTCCGTCGCCGATATATTTCAGGACCTGACCGCCCCGCGCCTCGATCGGCGGCACGACACAGTCGAAATAGCGATTGAGCAGGGCGACCGTCTCCTCCGCGTCGAGCGATGCCGACAGGGCCGTGAACCCGCGCATGTCGGCAAACAGGATGCCCGCACCGATGCGTAAGACGTCGCCGCGCCGGACCTGGCCGGAAAGGATCCGCTCCTTCGGTTCCTCGCCGACATACATCTGCAGTGTCTCCTCCAGGAGCCGCCAGACGCGGTTGAGGTCGAGCAGGACCGAAATCGCCGGACCGATCGCCTTGAGCACGCCGAGATCGTCGGGTCGGAATCCGGCCGGGTCACGTGTCGCGAAGGTCAACCCGCCTTCGGTGCCGTCGCGAAAGAAGACCGGCATGCAGGCATAATGGGTGAAGCCCTCCTCGCGCAGAAAACGCACGATGCCGTAAGCCGAATCGTCGATCTCATCGAGCCGGAACGCCACCCAATCGCCGGTCTGGTGAGCCTGGTAATAGGGACTGTCCAGGTATTCGTCTTGATTATCCCAGGAGAATTCAAGCACGCGCACGCCTTCGCCGCGCGTCCAGACGCGACCGAGACCGCGCCGCATGGCATGCAGCGTCGGCAAGGCGCCGGTGATCCGGTCGACCGGCACGCCGGCGCGCAGGCAATGTCCGGCCAGGGTTTCGAGGAAAGCGCTGGCGTCCGTCTCCAGGCGGGCGCTACCGGACAGCCATTCGCGGGTTTCACGGGCGCGATCGATCGATTCCAGGGATAGAACGGGCACACCGGTAACGGGCAGGCCACGGGGCGGGGTCGACATGAAAGCGCGGTTCCTTGCGACGCGACGCACTCGCTCTGCCATATAGTCTACGCATAAACACCGGCAATACGGGAAACCCGGAACTTTACCGACGGCATGGTGGTGCCCACATGTCCAAGACTTCCGTGAAACCGGCAACACAACCAGAGCTGACGATCATATCTTCTAAAAGTCTGATATAAATGGGTTTGCGTCCCGGGGCATGGCGGCATCGGGCGAAGTGTGACCCGGTTATGCGCGACCAGACCCAAAGACTGAGCCTGGATCTGCTCGGCGGCTTTCGGCTCCGCCGGGGTGACGATTCGATACGGCTTCCGACCCGCAAGGCAGCCATCCTCGTCGCTGCGCTCGCGGTCGCACGCAACCGATCGCTGTCCCGCGAATATCTGTCCGACCTTTTATGGCAGGAAGCCGGTCCGGATCAGGCGCGGGCCAGCTTGCGCCAGGCCCTGTCCCGCATTCGCCAGGCGCTGGGCGTGAACCGGGAAAGCCTTGAAGCCGACATCGATACCATTCGCCTGTCTGCCGAAGGCTGGGATGTCGACATCGACGACCTGGAGGCGGCGGCACAGGCATCCGGTGCGGGAGGCGAGGTCTCGTTTGCCTGGGCGGAGGAATTCCTCTCCGGCATTCAGGTCCGCGAAGCCGGGATCGACATCTGGCTGGAAACCGAACGCCAGCGCTATCGGCAATTGGCCTATACCGTACTCGCCCGCCACATGGACGAGGCGGTCGCGCAGCAGGACTTCGCCGATGTGATCCGCTTCGGGTTGCGGCTCCTGACACTCGACCCGCTATCCGAAGCCGCGCACCGCAACCTGATGCAGGCCTACCATGCGTCCGGCGAACGCACAAAAGCGCTGAACCAGTTCCGCACCTTGCGCAACCTCTTACAGGGCGAATTGGGCGTCGAGCCGACGGCGGAGACCGTCGAGCTCTACAATCGCATTCGCGACACCCGACATCACCGGACGGCGCCGGAGCGGCCGCAGCCGGATGTTTCACCGTCGCCGGAATCCGCAGCTCCTGCCTTGGAAAAACCGCCCGACCTCCGGCTGGTCGTGCTCGCCCATTTTCTTTGGGAAGGCGGCCTCGGGTTGAGCGATCTTGCACAGGCCCTGCCCCGCGCCACAGTCGAAACGGCCGCTGCGATTGCACGGGAATTCGCCGGCACGCCGGTCGGCGAAACCGAGGAAACGCTGATCTTTGCCTTCGGGCTGCATGAAGGATCGGAAATGGACGGCGTCAATGCGTTGGCGGCCGCCCGTCAGATATTGGCGCATGTCGAGGATCCGCCTTCGATCGGCGTAACCGCCGGATTGGTGACATCCGATCCCGGCCAGGTCCGCGGCGGTCGCGTTGCCGGCCGGGCGCATCGCCTGGCTGTCATGGGACAGCCGGGCACCATCCTGCTCGACCCTGTCGTTCGGCAATTGGCCGGCGAATGCGCTCGCCTGTCGCTCGAACACAAGGGACAGCATCAGGTCTGGCGCCTGATCGACCTTGACGCCGCCCGACCGCGCCCGCGCATTCCCTTTGTCGGCCGCCGCATGGAAATGCGCCAACTCACCGCGATCCTCGAACACGCGCCGCAAGAAGGCGGACATCTGGCCATCCTGTCCGGCGATGCCGGGGTCGGAAAGTCCCGTCTGGTCGAAGAATTGTCCGAGCACGCCCGCGCCGAAGGTTATGCGATAGTCGTCGAGCGGTTCCAGGCGTTCGGAAACCGGACACGGGCGTTTCGCGACGATCTGGCCCGGGCGATCGCCTTTCCCGAAGGCGCGGATGGATCCGGCGACCTTGTCGAACAGGCGGTGGCACGTGCCGGTCCGGATGCCGGAGCCCTCATCAGGACGATGCTGGAAGGCGGACCGGACGTGCCGGGCCAGGGCGGCTACATGCCTGATTACGAGCAGAATCTCGACCTGAGCCGGGACGCTCTCATGCAGCTCCTGACAGCGCGGGCACAGCTGTCGCCGGTTCTGCTGGTCATCGAGAACTGCCATTGGGCCAATCCAGGACAGGCAGACCTCCTGGTGCGCCTGCTTGAAGGACTGGCCGATCTGCCTGTCTTGATGGTGGCGACGGAGCGGCTCGGCGAGGAACGGTTTCGCCCGCTTGTGCTGTCGAAACGGCAGGAGACGCCGGTCCTGTCGATCAATCTGACACCCCTGCGCCGATCCGAGGCCCGCGACCTTGCCGACCGCCTGCTTGGCGCGTCCGCAGAATGGGCCGACCGCATCGTCGAACGGTCTGCCGGCAATCCCCTTTTTCTCCTGCGCCTGGCCGAGGCTCAGGAAGAAATGCAGGGCGATTTGCCGCCGACCGTCATCGCACTCGTCCAGCAGCAACTCGATCGTACCTCGGCGCAGGCCCGCGCTGCCTGCCACCGGGCCGCAATCCTTGGCACGCGGTTCGAACCCGAGGACTTTCGCGGCGTCTTTCCCGATGTCAGCGAGGGCGATCTGCTGCGCTCCGGTTTCCTCAACTGGCCGGGCGACCATATCGAGTTCAGCCACGCGCTGATCCACGAAGCCGTCTATGCGACCATTCCGGAACGGCTGGCCGCATCCCTGCACGACCGCGCGGCGCGGTATTACGAAACCCGCGATCCTGTCCTGTGGGCCGAGCATGCCCTGCGCACCGGCGATGCCGCCCGCGCGTCCCGTGCCTGCGCCAGCGCCGCCGAGGCGGTCCTGACCCAGGGCCGATACTCGCTCGCCGAAAAACTGATTGCCAGCGGTCTGGATGTTGGCGGTCCGGCAGACGAAACCGCGCGCCTGTTGCTCAGCCGGGGTCGGATACGCCGCGAGAAAGCGGAATTCGAGGCGGCGATCGACGATTTCCAGCGCGTAGCCCGAACCGCGCACCAGGCCGATTACCGGGTCCAGGCGCAGATCCGGTTATGCGGCCTGCACAAGTTCCGCGGCAATCTGAAGGGCGCCGAAGACGTCCTCTCCGATGCCGTGCGCATTGCCGGCATCGAAAGAGTGTCTGACCAGACCCGTGCCGATCTGGAAAACGAGCGCGGCGATATCGCCTTTGTCCGCGGCGAACCGGAGATCTGTCTGCAGCACCACGAGGCGGCCAGACAGGTGGCCGAACGCGCCAACCTGACGATCCAGCAGGCCGAAGCGCTCGGTGGTCTGGGGGATGCCCATTATGCCGCCCTGAGGCTGCGCTCGGCGGGCAAGCGTTTCAACGAGTGTGTTGCCTTTGCCGAATCCCATCGCCTCGGCGCAGTCGCCAATGCCCACCGACACATGGCGGCGTTGACGGAGTTCTATGTCGACCCCGGAGACGCGGCAATCGCCCGTGCACGCGCCGCCGTCGACAAGGCGGCGAGCGCCAGAAACCTGCGCAATGAAGTCCTTGCCAGGGTGATCCTTGCAGAAATGGCCGCTTTTTCCGGAGACGCCGGGACCTGCGCCCACGAGATCGCTGCCGTCGACACGATCACCGCGCGGATCGGCACGAATCGCTTCGACGCCGACCATGCCCTCTTCAGGTGCCTGCTTTTGCGCCTGCAGGACGAGCATGACGCCGCGCGGGATCTAGCGCGCGAGGCTTTCGAGCGGTATGCGACGCCCTATCTGGGACCGTCCTTTGCAGGCCTTGTGGCCGCCATGACGACCGATCCGGCGGAACGGGAAACCGCGCTGGAAAGGGGTGAGACGCTGTTGACCGGCGGAACTGTCGCGCATGGCTGGATTCATTTCCTGATTTTTGGCGCGGAGGCCGCCTTGCGCACGGCGAACCCTGACCGGGCTCGGGCATTTGCGGCGCGCCTTGAAGACCTCACGGCCGAGGAACCGATCGGTATTGCGGACCGGTCCGTCGCCTGGATCCGGTGTCTGTCAGGCGACGGCACATCCCGGGAGGCGGCCGCCGAACGCCTCCGTGAAACAGGTCTTGCCGGTCTTTTGCGCATGACTCGGGACATTGGCGCCTGACCCTGGTTGTCACTGAGTCTCACGGCGTTTTCGTCAAAAACCCGGTATTTCCCTAGCCGTCAATTCCCCTGAAAACGGCTTTTTTCGCACAAAAAACAGCCGGATCTCATTTTTTCACGCTGCTTTCACACCGCCTGTGACGGATTGATGACACAGCGTCATTTGATCACCGGTATCAAACGATCAGCCCGGGGAAATCCGATGTCGAACGAGATTCAGACCTTGTCTTCGCGCCGCCATGCCGACCTGACCGACCGTCAGGGCCATGCCGTTTCCGGCGCGACGCAGGAGGCGCTTGCGCTCTACGAAGACGCGGTCACTGCATTCAACCTGTATCGCGGCGATCCCGTCGCCCTAGCCGACACGGCAATCGAGGCCGCACCGGACTTCGCGATGCCGCATATCCTGAAGGCGCACCTTTTCGCGCTGGCAACCGAACCGGAAGCCACCGCTGAAGCGCGCACCTTCATCGACCATGCAAAAACAATGAAGACGACCGATCGCGAACGGTCACATCTGGCCGCGCTCGATCGTCTTGTGGACGGCAATTGGACACAGGCCGCCCTCGCACTGGACAGGCACAGCATGCATTACCCGCGCGACATCGTCGCCCTGCAATCGGGACACCTGATGGATTTCTATCGGGCCAATGCCCGCGATCTGCGCGACCGTGTGGCCCGCGCACTGCCGAGCTGGTCCGAGGACTGCCCGGGCTATTCGGTGGTGCTCGGCATGCACGCTTTCGGGCTTGAGGAATGCGGCGACTATGCCAATGCCGAGGAAACGGGAAATCGTGCCATCGAACGCCAGCCGCTCGATTGCTGGGCGCACCACGCGGTCGCTCACGTCATGGAGATGCAGGGCCGGGCAGAAGATGGAATCGACTGGATGCAGGCGCGTGAGCCCTATTGGTCCGGCGACGACAACTTCTTCAAGGTCCACAATTGGTGGCACAAGGCGCTGTATCACCTCGATCTCGGACAGATCGAGGAAGTGCTCGCGCTTTATGACGGGCCGATCCGCGAGGAAAAGAGCGGAGTCGTTCTCGATCTCGTCGATGCTTCCGCCCTTTTGTGGCGCCTGCATGTCTCCGGTCACGATGTCGGCGACCGATGGAACGAGCTCGCCGCGACCTGGGACCAGCATGCCGACGGACGGCTCTATCCGTTCAACGACTGGCATGCGGCGATGGCCTATCTCGGCGCAGGACGCACGGATCAGGTGGACCGGCTCCTGCATACCTATCGGGCTTCCGTAATCGACACCGCGGAAACGGCCCGCTGGGCAAGGGAAACCGGCGCCGACCTCATCGAAGGCTTCGCCGCCTTCTGGAAGAACGATCACAAAGCGGCCGCATCCCGGCTCCACCGGGCCCGCTTCATCGTCAACAGTTTCGGAGGCAGCCATGCGCAACGAGACATCATCGACTGGACGCTGAACGAGGCCGCCCTGCGCGGTGGCCTGGCGGATCTGGCGGAAGCCCTGGCGAACGAACGCCTGGCCCTGAAGCCGCATTCGCCGGTGAACCGCTCGTTCCTGAAACGCGCCAAAGCCGCCTGACAAGGAGTTGAACCGTGGTCGCCCCTCTTTGTCCCGACAGTTTTTTGCACGACCGCCGTGGATCAGAGGACATCGCAGCCATGACCGATCACGGAACACACAGAACCAGAAGCAGCGCAACGGCCGGACCCGAAGCAACCGGCCCGAGCAAACAAATAAGCAAGCAGAAGGGAAAACCAGCCATGAAAATTCTTTTCGGATGTGCGTATCCGCAGCCCGCACCCGTGCCGCCTTCGCCTCGCCTCCCGAAGCAGACGAAACGCGTCCAGGCGCGGGTGGCACGGTCGGCTGGCTCCCTTCAGCATCAGACCAAGGCCTATGAGAACTTCATGACGCACCTTGCCAACGTCACAGCCACCGGATCATTGATCCGCTGGGCGCGCCAGGAAAACGCGGACGCGATTGCGCGCCTGTTCCTGGTATCGTCCGACGGTCTGGCGGCTTACATCTGGAACGGCATGGACGAATCCGGTCGCTCGCTGCGTGAAATCGGCGCGGCACGCTATGCCCGGACCGGGACGGCGTTTTCCTACGAGAACTGCCTGGTGGCCTGCCGCCACGGCCAGGTCGTCGGCATGGCCCATGCCTTCGAGATGAATGCCGACCCCGACGCGGAACCGGAATCCGATCCGGTCCTGCGGCCCTACGCGGAACTCGAGGATCCCGGATCGCTCTATGTGTCCGGCCTTGCCGTCGACGAGGCGCATCGCGGTCACGGCATCGGGTCTGATCTGATGGACCACGTGGAAAGCCTGGCAATCGCCAAGGGCCTGTCACGGATCTCGCTGATCTGCTTTGAACGCAACACGCGGGCACTGGCCTTCTACCGGCGGCGTGGTTTTGTCGAGATCGACCGGCGTCCGATCGTGCCGCACGAAAGCCTGTCCTACAAAGACGGCGATGCACTGCTGATGGTCCAGGACTTGAGCCTGGTGCGTGCCCGGTCCGTGTTGGGATAACCGACAATTGGACCAGTCCGGCGAGGCGGGGCCTCGGGTCACCCACATGATCCGAGGCCCTTCCGTTTGGGGGCAGCCAAGGGGTGCATCTTGCCTATATTCAGATAAGTGGTCTTCTGCATCGGCGAAGGCTCTCTTATCTCTGCCGCATAAGCGGCACGACAGGATGCACACACGATGAACGCACCCGAAGCTCCCGCCGCCTTTTTTCCGTTCGACAATTCGTTCGCGCGGTTGCCGGAACGGTTTTTTGCAAAATTGCCGCCGACGCCGGTTCCCGAACCGCACCTGATTCGGCTGAATGACGCTCTGTCCGCAGAACTCGGGCTCGATGCCGGCCGCCTGCGCAGCCCGGACGGCGTCGCGGTGCTGGCCGGCAACACAGTGCCTGGCGGTGCCGATCCGCTGGCCATGGCCTATGCCGGTCATCAGTTCGGCAATTGGGTGCCGCAACTTGGCGACGGACGCGCCATCCTGCTCGGCGAGGTGGTCGACCGCAACGGCGACCGCCGCGACATTCAGCTCAAGGGCTCCGGCCGGACACCGTTTTCGCGCATGGGCGACGGACGCGCCTGGATCGGCCCCGTACTGCGCGAGTACGTCGTGTCGGAAGCCATGGCCGCGCTCGGCGTGCCGACCACGAGGGCGCTGGCGGCCGTGTCCACAGGCGAAAC
Source organism: Pseudomonadota bacterium (assembly GCA_038745065.1). Taxonomy (GTDB): domain Bacteria; phylum Pseudomonadota; class Alphaproteobacteria; order Rhizobiales; family JANQQB01; genus JANQQB01. The sequence goes on from JBCDLT010000046.1 coordinate 35,326, forward strand.
CATCCTGCGCGAAGCGCCGTTGCCGGGGGCGGTGCTGACCCGGGTGGCCCGCAGCCATGTCCGGGTCGGCACGTTCCAGTATTTTGCGGCCCGCCGCGACGAGGAAGCCCTGAAACTGCTTGCCGATCATGTGATCGACCGGCTCTATCCGGACTGCGCGGCAACCGAAAACCCGATCCGCTGCTTTCTCGATCGTGTGGTGGCGTGCCAGGCGCAACTTGTCGCGCGCTGGATGGCAATCGGCTTCATCCACGGCGTAATGAACACCGACAACATGTCGGTCGCGGGCGAGACCATCGATTACGGGCCCTGCGCCTTCATGGACAGCTATCACCCGGCAACGGTTTTTTCGTCGATCGACGCGGGTGGGCGCTATGCCTATCAGAACCAGCCCTACATCGCGCACTGGAACCTGACTTGTCTGGCACAAGCCCTGTTGCCGCTGCTCGATGCCGATCGCGAGAAGGCGATCGCCGAGGGCCAGGCCGCGGTCGATGCCTTTCCGGATGCCTATGGGACGGCCTTCCTCGGTGCCCTGCGCGGCAAGCTCGGCCTCAAGGAAGCCCGGGACGACGATGCCGCCCTCGCCCAGGATCTTCTGACGACGATGGCTGAAAACGAAGCCGATTTCACACTGACGTTTCGGGGCCTGTGTTCTATCGCCGAAGCCGGACAGGCCCCAGGGACCGAAACGGCGGAACCGGTCCGCAGCCTGTTCAAGGATCCGACGGCCCTCGATGCCTGGCTGGCGCGCTGGCACGCGCGGTTGGGTGCCGAAGGCGGTGACGCGGACGCCCGGGCTGCCGCCATGCGCCAGGTCAATCCGGCCTTCATTCCGCGCAATCACCGGGTCGAGGAGGTGATCGCGGCCGCCGTCACGGAATCCGATTTCGGGCCCTTCGAGCGCCTGATGACAGTGCTGTCGACACCGTATGACGATCAGCCGGAAAGTGCCGCTTATGCCGACCCGCCGGAACCGGAAGAGGTCGTGCAACAGACGTTTTGCGGCACCTGATGGCAAAAGGCCCGCGGGGAGCGCGGGCCTTCGGATTTCTCCAGTTGCGTAACGTCAGACCGATTCACGCTCCAGAACGCTATCCGCGCCGGCATGCAGGTGCGCCACCAGATCGGGATCGAGCTTGAGGCGCGCGGCCAGCATGGCAAGGTAACCTTTTTCCGCGGCGCCGGACGCATCGATGACGAGCAGCGACGCGGCATAGAGTTCGGCCGCCTGTTCCGGACAATTGACGCCTCGGGCTACGGCGTCGATATCGAGCGGTTTTGCCAATTCCTCGTCGATGAAGGCCCGGTCCGCCGGGGAGAGCTCGAGTGCTTCCAGGTGTTTGGATATCCGGGCCTGTTCCTCGAAGGTCACATGGCCGTCCGCCTTGGCGGCTGCGATCATGGCACGGATCAGGGCGCGGCTGAGGCTCTCCTCCTCCTCCCGATTGTCCGGCAGGAAAACCGTTCCGGCCGGCGCCGGTTCGATCATCGGTTCGGCGCCCGCGGTCGGCAGCGATTCAGGCGCCTTGTTCGCCTGCCAGTCGCGCCACGCCTTGTAGGCCAGGCCACCGACAAGAGCTGCCCCGCCCACTTTCAGCGCCGACTTGGCAAGCTTTTTCGGCTTCTTTCCGCCGAGCAGCAGACCCGCCAGCCCGCCGGCGATCGCACCGGTGGCAAGGCCTCCCTTGCCGCTGAGCAGGCTGTTCAGGTCGAAGCCGCCGGCATCGCCGTCCCGGGCATCGCGCGCTGCCGGTTGTCCGCCCGTATTGGTCGCCGACCCCAGAAACTGATCGAGCAGGGCTTTGGCATCATGCATGGTCGACACGTCCTTCCTTCAAATATCGAACCGCCCGGACGGGGCGGTCTTTTCTGGAAAATGGCGAGTCCGCCCGGTATCGGGAATAAGGAAAACCACGGCCAGTTGATAGGATTTGTCTATTGACGACCTTAAGGCCTTCGTCAGACGGCGTTTTTCGGTCCCGTTTCTATTCGATGATCAGGGCACCGAACTTTTGGGCGGCCACATCCCGGACCACATCGGCGATCTGACGATAGGCGCTCGCGCGTCCAGCGCTCTTGCGCCAGACAAGCCCGACCGATCGTGTGATCGGGCGCCCTTTGAGGGTCTTGACGACCACGTCGCCACGCCGCGGCACCTCGGAATCCACATAAAGCGCCGGCAGGAAAGTCACCCCCATGCCCATGCCCACCATCTGACGTAACGCATCGAGACTGGTGCCCTCGTAATCCCTGAGGAGTGTTGCACCGAATTCGCGGCAGAGCGCGCCGATCTGGTCGTGCAGATGATAGTTCGGACTGAGCGACAGCACCTGGAGGCCTTTCAGATCCTCGCTCTGCACGATCTCGCGCTCTGCCAGCGGATGGTCCGCGGCAACCGCGAGGTAAAGCGGCTCGCGGAACAGCCGCTGGGTCACAAGTTCCGACCCGACCACCGGCAATTGCGCCAGGATCAGATCGTGCACGCCCCGACCCAGTTCGTGTTCCAGGTCGCGTGGACCGCCTTCACGAATGTAGAGGCTGAGATCGGGATATTGCCGGTGCAGTTTTTCAACGACATGCGGCAGTAGATAGGGACCGAGTGTTGGTTTCGCTCCGAGCCGGATGGTTCCGACAAGCCCGCGTTGCGCCCCGGCCGTGAAATCGACAATGCCCTGCACGTCGATCAGGACGGCGCGCGCCCGGGACACGACCTCCCGCCCGACCGGCGTCAGGGAAACGCCGGACCGGCTGCGCTCCACCAATTGCACGCCCAGCACCTCCTCGACATTCTGGATCTGGGCGCTGAGCGACGGCTGGCTGATGTGGCAGAGCTCGGCGGCGCGCCGATAGTGCTTCGCCTCGTCGAGCGCAACGAGGTACCGGAGCTGTTTCAGCGTCAGGGAAGTTTGCGTCATGGGCGGCCCATCGCTTCGGACACGTAAATTTACTAATAGGTGTTTCCTATTACGATTTCAATTTTGATTATCTTTTTTCATACACCCCAAAGCCATACATGACAGATCACAAGGACGTTGAAACCGATCCGACTGTGAAATGCGCCGCCCATCGGCCGCTTCACCAGACAGGCATTCGGGTCCCGGACGCGTCCTCAAGAGGCATGGTCAGTGCCGGCACAAGGATGGAGGTGGATCGTATGAGATTGACGCGGAAAAGGCAGGGTTTGTTTGGACGTCTCCAGACGCTGGAAACCCTTCATGCGGACCTTGAAGACCGGATCGCCGTGGAATCGATCCGTCCCCTGCCTGATACTCTGCGGATACAGAAAATGAAACGTTTACGGCTCAGGGCGAAAGATGAGATCGCCGCCATCGCCGGCGTTTTGCGCACCGTCAGCAGACCGCCACTCCCTGAAGCGGCTTAACGTTTCATCTTAGCGCCGGCGAAATCGCCCCTTTTCGCCGGCGCACTCTACACGTGTTCTTGCTTACGCAAGCTCGTCTTCCATGCCCCGCGTTGCCTCGTCGAAAACTTCGACCGTCCCGCAGGCACGGGCCAGAATCATCGCTCCTTCCAGTCGCGCAACGATCGCCAGCGCTCTTTGACGCGGCTTCGCGCTCACGCTCGCCAGACTTTCCGCGAGGTGTGCCACGATACGGTCGAAGAACTGGTGCGTCGCAGCCGTAACAGCGCCCGGTAATCCACCGCTTTCAGCACCGAGCATCCCGCACAGGCACATCTTGTTGTCGTTCAAGAACGCCTGTCGAAACGCTGCCCGATAGGCCCCCACGCGCCCCGACGCGTCGCTTTTATCCTTCAACCCGGCAAAGAACCGGTCCGTGTACCGGTCCGTCAACCGCGTCACGAGCGCTTCCTTTGTCGGAAAATGATGATGCACGCTGGCGCTTTTGATACCGACATCCTCGGCCAGGTCCCGGAAGCTGAATCCATTGTATCCGGCTGTTTGCACACGGCTTTCCGCTGCGTCCAGGATGCGATCCGCTGTTGATACCTCGGACATGTCGTTTCCTTTCCGGTACTGAATCGGCGCCGAGGCTGCGCGCCGGCGTGACATTGTCTGGCACGCTCGGCCCCGATTGTTCATCCAGCACGTCTGATAACTACCTTGTGATAGATAGACATTGAAACCGGAATGTCCATCGCCCATCTATTGGCTACCTATCGACAGGTAGGCGATCCCGTCGAACAACACGGTTCGGCCAGGCGCACCGCGCCCCCGCGCCGCAAACGACATGAAGGAGAACATCCATGTCCCGCATTCCCACGCCCGCGGACATCGCGTCCGCCCCCGAAGCGTCCCATAAGCTGCTTGAGGGCGTCCGGGCGTCGATCGGGTCGGTCCCGAACCTGTTTCGCCTGATTGGCACCAGTCCGGCCGCGCTTGAGGGATATCTCGGTCTGAACGGCGCCCTGGCCAAGGGCGCGCTTGACGCGGCGACCCGCGAACGCATCGCGCTGGCGGTCGCCAATGTGAACGGCTGTGACTATTGTAATGCCGCCCACACCTATATCGGCAAGAACATAGCGAAACTCGATGATGGCGAGCTCGCCGCCAACCGCGAGGGCCGCTCCGACGACCCGCGCGCTCACGTGGCCGTCCAGTTCGCCCGCAAAGTGGCCGTCGACCGCGGCGCAGTCACCGAAACCGACATTGCATCGGTCAAAGCGGCCGGATACAGCGACGCCGAAATCGTCGAGATCGTAGCCCATGTCGCCCTGAACACGCTCACCAATTACATGAACGAGGTGTTCAAGACGGATGTCGATTTCCCGGCAGTTGCGCCCGCTGCCCGGATTGCCGCCTGATCGGAAATCGGAAAACCCTGCCGGCGCCCGGTCTGAACGGCCGGCGCCGGTCGGCGCTCCGTCCTGCGGTAAAAGAGCAGAAACACTTCGTTGAACCGCTGTCGCAAGAGCCCGCGCAATCCGACGACAATCGGCACACCGATCCCATCGGGCCGCGACCAATAGAACACCATCCCGGAGATTGCCGCGCGGCGATATTCGCCCATAATGCCGGTTCGTTGTCGCCCGGAGCCGTGCCCTTGAGCGGAAATCTTAACACCGTCCCGATCACCCTGTCGCTCATGCTCGTTCTAATTGCCGGCCCGGGACAGGCCGCGGGCACGGACATCTCGCCCGGCAAGGCCACCCTTGCCGAACGGATCGAGCGGGGCGAGGCTCTGTTCCGCAAAAAGTTCACGGCCGACGACGGGGTCGGACGTCCTATGGCGACCCAGGCGATCATCCCGACCAAACGCAAACGCCCGCCGGCCCGCATGTTCCATCGCACAGCCGGTCTCGACGCCAGCAGCTGCGCCGGCTGCCATAACGATCCGATCGTTGGCGGTGCCGGGGACTTCGCCGCGAACGTCTTTGTATCGGAAGGGTTTACCCATGCCGACTTCGACACGACCGACCCGCAATTTTCCAACGAGCGCAACACAAATCACCTGATGGGTGCCGGGCTCGTCGAACTGCTCGCGAGGGAGATGACGGCCGATCTCTGGTCGATCCGGCGCAACGCGCTGCGCCTTGCCCGCGAAACAGGCCGCACAGAGACCCGGGCGCTTGAGACCAAGGGCGTCACTTTCGGCGCGCTGACCGCCCATCCGGATGGTCTGCTTGACCTGTCCCGGATCGAAGGCGTCGACCCGGATCTTGTGGTCCGTCCCTTTGGACAAAAGGGCGTGATGACGTCGCTGCGCCAGTTCACGATCAACGCCCTCAACCACCACCATGGCATTCAGGCGAGCGAACGCTTCGGGCGGCGCTGGACCGGCGAAGCCGATTTCGATGGTGACGGCATCGCAGACGAGATCGATCCGGAAGGCATTTCGGCACTGGTCGCCTGGCAGGCGACCCGTCCGCCGCCGGGCCGCACCGTCCCGGATGAGCCGGATAGGCGCAGCGCCGCGGCGCGCGGCGATGCCCTGTTCGACGCCGTCGGCTGCGCGGCCTGCCATATCCGCGCCCTGCCGCTGGAGAGCCTGGTATTCGCCGATCCGGGTCCGTTCGATGCCGCCGGCACGTTGCGGGCAGCCGAAGTCGAAACGCCGGCGACCTACGACCTTGCACAAACCGAGTGGGCGCGCGGCTTGCCGCGGGACGATCGGAACCGGATCCTTGTACCGCTTTTTGGGGATCTGAAGCGCCACACCATGACGGATCGCCAGGTCGCCGCGCTCGGCAACGAATTGCTGTCCCAGCGCTTTGTCGACCGCACTGTGTTCCAGACCGCCGAACTCTGGGGCATCGGCTCCACCGCACCCTACGGCCATCGCGGCGATTTCCCTTCGCTCGATGCCATCATCACCGCGCATGGCGGCGACGCGCGGGCAAGCCGCGACGCCTATCTCGCCCTGGAAGCGAAAGATCGCACGGCTCTGGTCGCCTTCCTGCAGACCCTGGTGATTCCCGAATGATCGGGCGCCCTTTGCCGTCGGCACCGCTGCTGCTGGTCCTGGCATGCATTACCGGCTCCGATGTCGCCGCCCAGGATATCCCGTCCTTTCTGGAAGAGGCGCAGGCCGCCGGCATCGACCACGTCTATGACGGCCCATGGGAATACTTCGTCGGCGGCGGCGTTGCCGCCTTCGATTGCAACGGCGACCGAATGCCTGATCTGGCGTTTGCCGGCGGCGTCGGTCAAGCTCGTCTCTTCATCAATCGCAGCCCGGCCGGCGGCCGGCTCAGTTTCGCCGAACGGCCGGACGCGCTGCCGGAAAGCGCCCGGAGTCGCGTGACCGGTCTCTATCCTGTCGACCTGAATAATGACGGCATTCTGGATCTGGTCGTTTTGCGCGTCGGCGAGAACATTCTCTTGAAGGGCGGACCGGATTGCACGTTCGAACGCGCCAATCGCCTGTTCGCCTTTGACGGCGGTCGTGCCTGGACCACGGCTTTTGCCGCGACATTCGAAGCCGACAGGACCTTTCCGACGCTGGCCTTCGGCAATTATGTAGATCGCTCGGCGCCCGGAGCGCCCTGGGGCACGTGCCATGACAACGTGCTCAGCCGGCCGGCACCGGGATCCGAAGCCGCCAATCCGGATTACAGCGAACCGCAGATCCTGAGCCCAGGTTTTTGCAGCCTGTCGCTGCTGTTCACCGACTGGAACCGCTCCGGCGTCCCGGCGCTGCGCATCAGTAACGACCGGCATTATTATCGCGACGGCCAGGAACAGATGTGGCGGCTCGATCCCGGACGCCCGGCACGCCCCTACCGGTCGGCGGACGGCTGGAAGGCGATGCGGATCTGGGGCATGGGCATTGCCGAGGCCGATCTCGATGCCGACGGATTCCCGGAATATGCGCTCACCTCGATGGGCGACACAAAGCTGCAGACGCTCGACGACGAGGCGGAGGAGACACGGCCGTCCTATCGCGACATCGCCTTCGAGCGCGGTGCCACGGCCCACCGCCCCTATACAGGCAGCGACCTGAAACCCTCCACCGGCTGGCACGCCGAGTTCGCCGACATGAACAATGACGGACGCCTCGACCTGTTTATCGCCAAGGGCAATGTGGAACAGATGCCGGACTTTGCGGCCTTCGATCCCGACAACCTGCTGCTCGGTCAGGCCGACGACCGGTTCGTCGAGGTCGGCGACCGGGCCGGCCTCGCCCTTGACCGCCGCGGCCGCGGCGCGGCGCTCGCGGACCTGAATGCTGACGGCATGCTCGATCTGGTCGTCGTGAACCGCGCCGCGCCGGTCAGCCTGTTTCGCAACAAAGGCGCGTCGACGGCGTTCGGCACCCGCCCCATGGGCAATTGGCTGCAGGTCGAGCTTCGCCAGCCGAAAGTCAACCGGTTTGCAGTCGGCGCCCTTGTCACCGTCAAGACCGGCAACGAAACCCGCGTTCGCAAGGTGCAGGTCGGCGGCGGCCATGCCTCCGGCCGGCTCGGTTTTCTGCATATCGGCCTGGGCACCGCCGAACGTGCCGAAATCCGCATCAAATGGCCGGACGGCGCGTGGAGCGCGCCGTACCGCGTGTTTGCCAACAGCTTTGTCGTCGTCGAGCGCGACGATTCCACGGCGCGGTATTGGCTCCCCGCGCCGTGATTGAGTTCAGCTTGCCTTGGCTTCCACCTCGTCGGCGGGATCGATACCGATGAAGCCGCCCGATTGCCGCGACCAGAAGGTTTCGTAAAGACCGCGCCGGGCGAGCAATTCGGCGTGGGTGCCCTGTTCCGCAATCCGCCCCTGGTCGAGCACGATGATGCGGTCCATCCGCTGGATGGTCGACAGTCGGTGCGCGATCGCGATCACGGTCTTGTCCTGCATCAGCGTCCCGAGCGCGGACTGGATCAGGGCCTCGGCCTCGGAATCGAGCGCCGAGGTCGCCTCGTCGAGCACCAGGATCGGCGCATCCTTCAGGACCGCCCGCGCCAGCGCGATCCGCTGCCGTTGGCCGCCGGACAGTTTCACGCCGCGCTCCCCGACATGCGCATCGTATCCGCGCCGGCCCTTGGGATCCTCCAGGCCGTCGATGAACTCCTCCGCATAGACAAGCCGGGCCGCCTCGCGCATCGCCGCACCGCTCGCCTCGGGCCGCCCGTAGAGGATGTTGTCCCGGACGGAACGGTGCAGCAACGCGGTATCCTGCGTGACCACGGAAATCGACCGTCGCAGGCTCTCCTGGCTGATGCCGGCAATGTCCTGGCCGTCGATCTCGATCCGACCGCTTTCCACGTCGTAGAAGCGCAGGAGCAGGTTGATCAGCGTCGACTTGCCGGCGCCCGACCGGCCGACGAGGCCGACCCGTTCGCCGGGACGAATGTCGAGGTCGACGCCCCGCAACCCGCCGGCGATCACCTGATCGTCCGGCCGGCCATAGAGATGCGCCACGTCGTGGAACCGGATCGCACCGCCCGATACGGCGAGCGCCGGCGCGGCCGCAACGTCGACGATTTCATGCGGTTTGGAGATCGTCTCCATGCCTTCCTTGATAACGCCGGCATACTGGAAGAGCTGTGAGGTGACCCACATGATCCAGCCGGTCATGGCGTTGAGGCGCAAGGTGAGCGCCGCCGCCGCCGCAACCGTCCCGACCGTGGTTTCGTTCACCTGCCAAAGCCAGACGGCCGCACCGACGGTGGACACGATAAGGACACCGTTCAGCGTCGCCAGACCGGCTGTCATCGTCGTCATCAGGCGCAGCAGCCTTGAGAATCTAAGCCGGTGCCGGCGCATGGCATTGCGCGCATAGGCCTCTTCCCGGGTCGCATGGGCGAACAGCTTGACCGTCTGGATGTTGGTATACGCGTCGACGATCCGGCCGGTGACCAGCGAGCGCGCATCCGACAGACGCTTCGACGCGTCGCCGATGCGCGGGACCAGGACGCGCAACAGCAACAGGTAACCGACGAGCCAAAGCGTCAGCGGCACGATCAGGCGCGGATCCGCGTTGACCAGGATCAGCACGGCACCAAGCACGTAAGCGGCCGCATACCAGAGCGCCTCGAACGCCATATAGGTCGAATCCTCGACCGCCGGGCCGGTCTGCATGACGCGATTGGCGATCCGGCCGGCAAAGTCGTTCTGGAAGAAACCGACCGACTGACCGAGCAGATGCTGGTGCGCCCGCCAGCGGACCTGGTCGAGCAGGTTGACGGACAGGCCATGGTTGAGAAGCGCGATATTCAGCACGATCACGAACGGGCGCGCGATCAGGATCAGACCCACGACGATCGCGAGTTCGACCCCGTGCCGTGCGGTAAAACCGTCCGGACCCGACGCGGTCATAAGGTCGACGAGGCGACCGGCATAAAAGATCAGACCGGTTTCCACCAGCGCGACACAGAACCCGGTGACCGCGACGGTCCCGAGCACGCCGCGAAACGGTTTCAGGTGGTCGAGCAGAAACGGCCAGAACTGGTCGGACGGCGTACCGTCGACCGGTCGAAAGGCATCAACGAGGGATTCTAAAAAACGGAACATGGTCTCCGCTCCTACGGTGCGACGACGGCACGGCGCACAAAGCCGCGGCGTCAGGCGTATCGATTATGGCGCTAAAGGGATGGAAATCCGGCAGGAGCCGGTTCGAGGGCACCGGGCCCTCAGGGCGCGGTCACCGGGTCGGTGATAGATCGCGTGACATTTCCATCGAGACACTCCGTGTTAGAGTGCGACCGCATTAACACGTTTCCGTCAACTGGTCGACAGCCGATCGACAAGAAGTGTCATTTTTATCGATGGTGCGCTTCCGCACCCTGCCGACAAGCTCCCGCCCGCCGCCTTGCACCATCCGGCATTTCCTGCAAAATCGCGCCAAAACTTGCACCTCGACACTGGCACGGCATGACGGACTATCTGACGACGAAGGAACTGGCAGCCTACCTGCGCATCAAGGAACGCAAGGTCTATGATCTTGCCGCCTCCGGCCAGGTGCCCTGTTCGCGCGCGATGGGAAAGCTCTTGTTTCCGAAGGCCGCCGTCGAGACCTGGCTGGCAGCGCAGAGCTCCGGCCCGAAAGAGACCGGGGCAGCGCCGCGGCCCCCGGTTTTTCTTGGCAGCCACGACCCGCTTCTCGACTGGGCCTTGCGCGAATCTCGTTGCGGCATCGCCAGTTATTTCGACGGCAGCCTGGATGGCCTGAACCGCTTCGCGAACCGGGAGGGCATTGCGACCGGCCTTCACCTCTACGATTCCGAAACGCAAAGCTGGAACGAACCGGATGTCCGGCGGGCCTGCGGCGGTCAGCCGGTCGTACTTGTCACCTGGTGCCGGCGCGAACGCGGCCTGATCGTCGGGGAAGCCCATGCATCGACGATCCGCGGCCTTACCGACCTGCATGGGCTGCGCGTCGCGTCGCGTCAGCCAGAGGCCGGTGCACAGATTCTGTTCCAGGACCTGTGCGACCGCGCCGGGCTCGGCAAAGACGCCTTTGTTTCCGGCGAAGCCTGCCGAACCGAGGTCGATGCGGTTCTGGCCGTCAGCGAAGGCAAGGCCGATGCCGCATTCGGCCTGCACGCGCACGCGGTCCAGTTCCGGCTTCCCTTCGTGCCCGTGATCGAAGAACGCTTCGACCTGCTTGTCGACCGGCGCGCCTGGTTCGAGCCGGCCATGCAGACCCTACTGGCGTTTTGTGCAGGGTCGGCCTTCCGTGCGCGCGTAGAGGACCTAGCCGGCTATGCGATCGACACGTTCGGCGAGGTCCGCTTCAACGGGCCGTAACGGCCGTTCAGCCCTGCGGCGCCGGATTGGCATTCGGAAAGAACAATTGCTGGCCGTCCAGCCGATACGCGCCGATCGCCCTCTGGCCAACGTCCGACAAGAGCCAATCGACAAAGGTCTTGCTCGCTTCCGCCTTTGCATGCGGACAAACTGCCGGGTTCACCGGGATCACACCGTATTGGTTGAACAACGCGTCATCCCCTTCGACGAGGATCGCGAAGTCGGCCTTGTTCTTGAACGCGATCCAGGTGGCCCGATCGGTCATGACGTATGCACCCATGCCGATACCGGTATTGAGCGTCGCTCCCATGCCGGATCCGGTTTCGCGGTACCACTGCCCGGATTGGTCCGACGGATCTATGCCGGCCGCTTTCCAGAGCGCTTTTTCTTTTTTGTGCGTGCCTGAATCGTCGCCGCGCGAGGCGAACAGCGCGCCGCTTCCGGCGATCTTGGCAAGCGCGTCCGCGGCATCCGCCGCGCCGGCAATCCCGGCCGGATCGGAAGGTGGTCCGACGAGCACGAAGTCGTTGTACATCAGGTCCGTACGTTTTGTGCCGAAGCCGTCTGCGACGAACTTCTCCTCCGCCGGTTTGGCGTGCACCAGCAAGACATCGCCATCGCAATTGCGGGCGTTGCGGATCGCCTGTCCCGTCCCGACGGCGACCACATGCACCGTAATGCCGGTCTCCCCGGTGAATTGCGGCAACAGATGGTCGTAAAGGCCGGAATTCTTAGTCGAGGTGGTCGACTGAACGATGATCGAAACATCCGCGGCGCCGGCAGGTCCCGCCAGGAAGAGAGCGGACATCAGAGCGACCGAAACGAGGATCGAACGTCGGTTCATGGAGCGTCTCCTTTGGGGGGCTTGGCTTACAGGACAATCCGTCCGTCGAGATAGGCTTGGGCGGCCTCGGAGTCCGGATCGCACAGGAACCGGTCGGCAGCGGCGTGTTCCACCACCCGGCCGCGATGCATGAAGACGATCTCGTCGGCCAACCGGCGCGCCTGGCCGATATCGTGCGTTACGAAGATCACCTTGGTTCCGCGCCGATGTGCGTCAACGACGGTGTCCTCGATCAGCGCGACGGAGGCCGGATCGAGATTGGCGGTGGGTTCGTCGAGAAACAGCATGTCAGGATCGGTCGCAAGCGCGCGGGCGAGCGCAAGACGCTGCTGTTCTCCGCCGGAAAGCAGGCGCGCAGGCTGATGGCGCTTTTCGAAAAGCCCGACATGCCGCAAAAGCGCATCCCGCCGGGTGCCGCCGGCGCCGCGTTTCAGCTTCAGCACAAATTCGATGTTTGCGGCCACAGACCGGCGTAAGAGCACGGCCCGTTGAAAGACCATCGCCTGACGGGCTCGGACGGCCGCATCAAGCGGCAGCCCGCCCCAGGCGATCGAGCCGGCGCTCGGCGCGATCAATCCGTGCAAGAGGCGCAGAAGCAGGCTCTTGCCGGCACCGTTCGGCCCCATGATTACGGTCAGCGCGTCCGAAGGCAGCGACAGGTCGATGCCGTCGACAAGCCGTTCTCCCTTGATCTCCAGGGTCAGTCCGCGCACGTCGAGCGTGCATGCCGCCGCTCGCGCGGAGGCCAGACCGTTCGCATTGTCCGGGAGGTGAGGGCGATCAAGCATGGGCATGCCTGTCCGCGGTCATGCGCAGGCTCATGACAAGCGCATTGACTGTCAGCGCGATCGTCAGGAGCACGAGGCCCAATGCAAGCGCGAGCGCCAGATCCCCTTTCGAGGTCTCAAGCGCGATTGCCGTCGTCATGACCCGCGTCAGATGATCGATGTTGCCGCCGACGATGATCACCGCGCCGACCTCGGCCACAGCCCGCCCGAACCCGGCAAGCGCCACGGTGAGCAGGGCAAAGCGCCCGTCCCAGAGCAGGGCACCGATCGCGGTGTGCTGCGGCACTGACAGGGACCGGAATTGCTCGGCATATTCAGTATGGAGATCCTCCAGCACCTGTCGCGACAGGGCGATGATGATCGGGGTGATCAGGATCACCTGCGCGATGATCATCGCCGTCGGCGTGTACAGCAGACCGAGCCAGCCGAAGGGTCCGGCCCGCGACAGGTGAAGATAGACAAGCAGTCCGACGACCACCGGCGGCAGGCCCATCAGAGCGTTGACGACAACGAGCACGGCTCCGCGCCCCGGAAAGCGGGTGATCGCGATAAGCGCCCCGAGCGGAAGACCGATGGCGCATGCGACCAGCATGGCCACAAGACTGACCTGCAGCGACAGGACGACGATTTCCATCAGGTCCGGATCAGCAGACATGACGAGTGCAAACGCAACCCTGAAGGCTTCTCCCAAATCCTGCATAATTTCCTGTTTTTGTCGAAGGACAGGATCGTTAGCTCCATGTGTGCACGAAACGCCAGGGGGACGCAAGGCCGGCAACCCGCCGAAAGCGGCGTTTTACTCGGTAAAATAGCTCTGAATTTTCGCTTCCATGGATGAAATAGCGACCGGATATTGGATTACACTCCACATTCTTTCCGTAAAAAATGCAGAATTATGCAGATCTCCATTGGGGGGCCGAAAACGGCTATTGCTCCGTCGGCGGCGCCAAGCGCTGGTCGACCGCGACCGTCAGCGAGGATGCCAGGCACATCGTGACCGCGAGCGATCGGAATTCACCGACCGCCGCGTCCTGGACAAGCAGCGCAACCGTGGCGAACGGCAGGACCGGCGAGAGCGCCGTGTCGGTGATCGCCACGATCGGGCGACCGGCCTGGTGCACGGCCTCGACGAACTCCGCGGTTTCCGGCGCATAAGGATGAAACGTCGTGGCAAACAGCGCGTCGTCGGGCCCGATCAGATCGACACGGCTGGCCAGCATGCCGCCCAGATTATCGAGGAGCGAGCACGGTTTGCCGATCTTGCCAAACGCGTAGAACAGGTAATGCGCCACCGGAAACGAGCGCCTGAGGCCAAGGAAATGCACGTGGCGCGCCCGCGCCAGAACGTCGACCGCACGGTCGAGCGCCGCGGCATCCACCTGTTCCACCGCATTGGTCAGACCGGCATGCGCACTGCCGGCAAAGCCTGCAAAGATATCGACCGGTGCGCCGAGATCCCGGCGCTGCATACGCCGCAGACGGGTCTCGTAGGCATTGCCGCGGCTGAGCAGGTTGTCCTTGAGGAGCACCTGCATTTCAGAAAAACCGGAAAACCCGAGACCTTGTGCGAAACGAACCAGAGTGGACGGCTGCACGCCGGCGGCCCGGGCGATTGCCGATGTCGTGCCGAGCGCGACCTCGTCCGGATTGTCGAGCACGAACCGCGCGCATTGCCGCAACCGTTTCGGAAGGTCTCTGGCATGGGTCGCTAATTGCGATTTGAGTGCCTCGAAATCGGCCGGAGGCGGCGGGGTCTGGGGGGCGCCATTGCCGGTCATATGAAATGTTTATTCTAAATATTGCAAAACTGCAACGATTGTTATATTGGAATAAACGTTCGATTTCGGCCCGGTCAAGAATGGTCATTGTCGTACGGCCTCTCATGTCCGATGCCGCCGTGTGACCCCTCGGACCCGTCCGATTGACCGCAACCCTGCGGTGCCGGAACCGGACCAATAAGAAGACCGCTTGGTTCGGTCGACCATGCGACGCTTCCAGACGGCGCCGCGAGATCGGCCGAAGACTCGTCCACATCACAACCGGGGCGACGCGCCCCGATCGCGGAGGAAATCAATGAAATTCGTTCATCGCATGGCGCTCGCAGCGGCAACCGTGGCCCTGGCGCCCGCGGCGTTTGCAGCCGACATCATCGTCGTCTCGCACGGCCAGGCCAGCGACCCCTTCTGGTCGGTCGTGAAAAACGGCGTTGAAAAGGCGGCTGAGCATACCGGCGCGAACGTGTCCTATCGGGCACCGGAAACCTTCGACATGGTCGCTATGGGCCAATTGATCGACGCCGCCGTGAACCAGGAACCGGACGGTCTGGTCGTATCGATCCCGGATGCGGACGCGCTCGGCCCCTCGATCGAAAAGGCGGTTGCCGCCGGCATTCCGGTCATCTCCATGAATTCCGGCTCCGATGTCGCCAAGGGCCTTGGCGCATTGCTGCATGTCGGTCAGGATGAATTCGACGCCGGCAAGGCCGCCGGCGAAGCGCTCGCACAAATGGGCGGCAAGAAGGGCCTGTGCATCAACCACGAAGTCGGCAATGTGGCGCTTGATCTGCGCTGCGGCGGCTTTACCGAAGGCTTCGGCGGCCCCGTTACGGTTCTCCCCACAACCAACGATCCCGCCGAGATCGAGGCCAAGGTCAAGGCGGCGCTCGATGCCGACCAGGACATCGATACGGTCATCGCGCTCGGCGCGTCGCTGTCCGGTGAACCGGCGGTCGCCGCGGTCAAGGCCATCGGCCTCAGCGATTCCGTCCGCGTGGCTTCGTTCGACCTCTCGGCCAGTTTCCTGGAGGCAGTCGCTGCGGGCGATGCGGCCTTTGCCATCGACCAGCAGCAATACCTGCAAGGCTATCTGCCCGTCGCCTTCCTGGCGCTGCACGCCGAATTCGGCCTGGTTCCGGGTGGCGACGTGCCGTCCGGCCCCAATCTGATCACGGCCGACAAGGCCGCCCAGGTCGTGGACTTGTCCGCCAAGGGTATTCGCTGACCGACTGCCCGCTCAGGGCAGCTAGAGCATTGTGTGATTAGATTGACCCATTTGATGTGCCAGATCAGGACGTTCGGCGAGGCAAACAGCGCAGCGCGATGTGGGACATTGGGCAAGCTGTTTAACGCTGCCGACGGCCCGATATGGCTCACCAAACACGGATGTTTCCGTGTTTAGC
>JBCDLT010000047.1:0-50971 GCA_038745065.1 Pseudomonadota bacterium
ACGGCATCACGTTGAGCGGCATGAATTAAAAAAAACCGCGAGAACGCGCGGGGCCGCCGCGCATGGCGCGGCGGCCCCTTCACCGGTATCCCGAGGACGGGATCAATCAGGGGACGGCCCCGTTTGCAGACCAGACCGGCCCCGACGGCAATGAAAGGACCTATCCCATGAAAAAGACCGTTACGGCAATGCTTGCCGCGCTGCTGAGTACCGGCGCGGCCTTTGCGGACGAGACGATCACGATCGAGTTCGCCTATCCCTACAGCCATCTTTTCGACGTGACGTACGAAAAGATCATGCCGAAGTTCAAGGAGCAATATCCCAACATCGAGGTGAAGTTCCGGGCCACCTACGAAAGCTATGAGGACGGCACGAACACGATCCTGCGCGAGGCCGTGGCCGGCAACCTGCCGGACGTCACCATGCAGGGACTCAACCGCCAGGCCATCCTGGTCGAAAAGGAAATCGCCCGCTCGCTCGAACCGTTCATCGCCAAGGAAGCGGATTTCGAAAAGGACGGTTATCACAAGGCGATGCTCGACCTCGGCACGTTCGAGGGCGCGGTCTACGGGCTGCCGTTCTCGGTTTCGCTGCCGGTCGGCTATTATAACATGGACCTCTTGAAGAAGGCCGGCATCGACAGCGTCGACAAACTGCCCAGGACCTGGGACGATGTGGTCGCCGTGTGCCAGTCGCTGCGCGAGGCCGGCGTCAAGAACCCGATGTTCTGGGGCTGGAACATCACCGGCAACTGGTTCCTCCAGGCCCTGATGTGGAGCCAGGACAAGGCGACCGTCGAAGATGTCGATTTCCAGCTCGACACGCCGGAAGGCCGCACCGCGCTTGAAACCATGCACGGCCTGTTCCGCGGCTGCGAAATGCAGAACCTGGAATGGAAAGCCGCGCTTGCCTCGTTCTCGGCCGGTGAAATCGGCATGATGTTCTGGTCGACCTCCGCGCTCGGCGCCGTGGAACGTGCCAAGGGCGACTTCGTCCTGCGTACCAACGAATTCCCCGGTATCGGCAAGGGGCCTATGGGCCTGCCGGCTGGCGGCAATTCCGCCATGCTGGTCTCCCAATCGGATGACCCGAAAGTGCTCGACGCGGCCTGGAAGTGGCTGAAATTCATCACCTCCGGCGAAGGCGCGGCCGACGTCGCCCGCACCACCGGCTACATGCCCCCGAACCGGGCCGCCAACGAAGTCATGCTCGCCGACTTCTACAAGCAGAACCCCAACAAGGAAACGGCCGTGCGCCAATTGCCGCTGCTGCGCGAATGGCAGGCCTATCCGGGCGATAACGGCCTTGCCGCGACCCAGGTGATCTATGACGGCATCGAAGGCATCGTTTCCGGCGAATTCGATGACATGGAAGCGCTTCAGGAGGAACTGACCGAAGAAGTCCAGGACTTGCTGCCGCAAAAAGGGTCCTAAGACCTTAATCGGCGATGGACTGTCCTGACCGGGTCAGCCGCATTCCCTTGTGTGCGCCGACCCGGCCCCCTTCCTTACCGCAAAGACGGGCGGACGCCTGTCCCAAAGGACCCGCTTCCAGTGTGCTCAGGCGCACGGATGCTGTCCGGTCTCGTCCGTCCGACCGGAGCCAATCCCCGTGAAACTGATTCATTTTACCGACATTCACCTGACTGCGCCCGGCAAGACGATCGCCGGACGGGATCCGAACGAGAATTTCGAACGGGCGCTTGCCCATTGCCTGGCCGATCATGCCGACGCCGAAGCGCTGATCATCACCGGCGACCTGTCGGATTGGGGCGAACGCGACGATTACGAGCGGCTGAAGAACCGGCTCGGCCACCTGCCGTTCCCAGCTCACCTTTGCATCGGCAATCACGACGACCGGGACACGTTCCTGACCGTGTTTCCCGAACTCGCCGATGAAAACGGCTTCGTCCAGACGGTGTTTCCGGTATCACAGGGGCGTTGCATCACGCTCGACACCTGGGGACCGGAAACCCATGCTGGCCACTTTTGTGAACAGAGACTATCCTGGCTCAACGCTCGTTTGGCGGAAGCCGACGAACCGGCCTTTCTCTTCATGCACCACAATCCGGCCCCGACCGGCATCGCCCCCATGGACCGTATCATGCTGCAGGACGCCGACGCCTTCGGCGACGTGGTTGCCCGTCATCGCGACCGGATTGCGCATATCTTCTTCGGGCATTGCCATCTGCCGTTGTCCGGCTCGTTCCGCGGCGTCCCGATGAGCGCCCCGCGCGGCACCAATCATGCCGGCTGGCCGAGCTTTGGCGAACAACACCTGTTGTCATCGTCCGATCTGCCCGAATCCTACGCCGTTGTCCTGACCGACGCGCAGTCTGTCATGGTCCAGATGGTGGAGTTCGGCTATTCCGGCCCAATCCGGATCGAGGGATCGCCCGACTACGCCGACTGGGACAAGGAGACGATGGCCCGGTGAGACAGGTCTCAGGCAGGCACGGCATAGTCCTTGCCATGCGCCTGCCAGAGTGCATGGACTTCCTGCCAGTCCGGCACACGATCGGAGGTGAACCCGAACGTCTTTCCGGTGGCGATCGACGGAAACGCCTTGATTGCCCGGCGATGGGCACCCGAATAGAGAAAGGCCCGCATGGCGGCTTCGTCGACCCAGACGGAACGTGTGTGATGCACCGAGTCGATTGTCGTGGCCTCCGCGCTGATATTGCCCGGCGCGGCTTGAGCCTGGCGCATGCACGGCAGGGCATGACGGTAGAACCGGATGGCATGCCAGGGACGCTTCAACATGAGGCCGGTAATGGCAACATAGCGGGTCGGCGCGGACATAACGGGCGGTCTTCTTCGGTTCCGTTTGGGATCGATGAGGATACGAAACAGCCGGCAGCAAGGTTCACGCGATAGCCAAACCGCTAGACCGGAAGGCCGATAAAATGCAAAGGAAACGGGCCATGACCGACATTGTCGAGCGGATTTCACACATGCTCAACGAAGGCGGGACGGATCTTTACGGAGGCGAAGCCGTCACCCAGACCCAGCATGCTCTGCAATGCGCCGCGCTGGCCGAGGCCGCCGGCGCCTCGCCCGCGCTGATCGCCGCCAGTCTGTTGCACGATATCGGACACTTCCTCGACCCGGAGTTCGAAGCCGCGCTTGCCGCCGACAAGGATCTGGAACACGAGACGGTCGGCGAAGCATTCCTGGAATCGGCGTTCGGTTCAGACGTCACCCGCCCGGTCAAGATGCACGTGGCCGCCAAGCGGTACCTGTGCGCGACCAAGGATGGCTATCATGCCGGCCTGTCGGAGGCCTCGAAACATTCGCTTGCCCTGCAGGGCGGTCCGATGACGGCCGATGAAGTAGCGGCCTTCGAGACGGATCCGCATTATCGGGACGCCATTCGCCTGAGGGTCTGGGACGACCGCGCCAAGGACCCGGAGGTCGAGACCCCCGATGTCGCGCATTTCATGACTTATGTGAGTCGGAGCCTGCGCGCCGTGTGAACCGGATCAACGCCCTCGTATCCGCGGATCGAGTGCGTCGCGCAATCCGTCGCCCATGAAGTTGACGCTGAGCACGGTGAGCGAAATCGCCAGTCCCGGCCAGATCACCCGCGACGGGGTCAACGTCATGAAGTTCGCCCCGTCGAACAGGAGCCGGCCCCAGGTCGGAAAGTCCGGCGGGAATCCGAGACCGAGAAACGACAAGGCCGATTCGGTGATGATCGCGTTGGCAATGCCGAGCGTCGCCGAGACCATGATCGGACTGAGCACATTGGGAAAGATGTGCCGGATCAGCACCCGCCGTTCCCGGGTTCCGATCGAGCGGGCGGCCAGCACGAATTCCCGCTCGCGCAAGGCCAGAACGTCGCCGCGTACGATGCGGGCTGTCTGCATCCAACTCGTGATCCCGATAATGAAGACGATCAGGATGAAGATGCCCGTCTCCGGCCCGAAGGCCTGACGCAGCGCGTCCCGGAAAACGAGGATGATAACCAGCAGCAGGGGCAGCAGCGGCAAGGCCAGGAACAGGTCCGTCAGCCGCATCAGCGGCCCGTCGAGCAGGCGGAAATAGCCGGCAAGGATGCCGATCAGAGCGCCGAGGATCAGGGAAATCAGCATGGCGGCAATGCCGACGGCCAGTGAAACCCGCCCGCCGGCCAGCACCTGGGCGAGCATGTCACGCCCCAGATTGTCGGTTCCGAAGGGATGCGCGAACGACGGCGCCTGATTGGAATTGCGCGGATCGAGGAATTGCGGATCGATCGTGTGGATGTACGGCCCGAAAATCACCGCCAGCACAATCAGCGCAAAAACGATAACACCGGCCATGGCGCCACGATGCGTCCGGAACTGCAGCCAGACATCGTACCAGAGCGACCGGTGTTCCCCGATCGCCTCGTCGAAACCGCCGCCGGGCATGCCGGATTTCTGATCGGCAACGTGGTCAGTCATAGCGAATCCTCGGGTCCAGGATGCCGTAGAGGATGTCGGCAATCAGGTTGAACAGGACGATCAGGATGGCGAAGATGAACGTCAGCGTCTGAACCAGCGGAATGTCGGCGCCCTGAATGCCGACGATCAGCAATTGCCCGAGCCCGTTTACGCGGAAGATCTGCTCGGTGATGATTGCGCCTCCGAAGATCTGCGGCACGCCGAGCGCCAGAACGGTGACCACCGGGATCAGGCTGTTGCGCAGGACGTGAACAAGCAAGACCACCTGTTCCTTCATGCCCTTGGCGCGCGCCGTGCGCACATAATCCTGGCTGAGATTGTCGAGCATGGAGGCCCGCATGAAGCGGCTGATCTGCGAGGCGTTGAACAGGCCGAGTACCATGACCGGCATGATCATCTGCTTCACCTGGAAGACGAAGCTGTCCCAGTCCGTGATCCTGTGGGTCGTATCGTAGATCGAGGGCAGCCATTGCAGCTGGACGCTGAAGATGATGATCAGGAGCAGGCCGGTGAAGAAGGTCGGGACGGAGAACCCGATCATGGAAAACAGCGTGCCGAACTGGTCGAACCAGGAATATTGCCGGTAGGCCGAGATCACGCCGATCGGCACAGCGATGAGGATGCCGACCACATAAGCCATGCCGACCACGATCAGCGTCTGCGGCATGCGCTCCGCGATCAGGTCGACGATCGGGCTGCGCGTGGCCCAGGAGCGCAGTCGCAGGCGTTCCTCCGAACCCGCGAACTCGTATCCGGTCATGCGTTCGACCAGATTGATCGGTTCGTTGATGAAGAATTGCTGCAGCCATTTCACATATCGGATGTGAAACGGCTCGCCGAGCCCGAGCGATTCCCGGATCTGCTGGCGCACCTCGGGCGGAATGGTCAGCGGAAGATTGGCGGTCGGGTCGGCCGGCGCCAGATCGAGGATGGCAAAGATCACGAAACTGATGAAGATCAGCGTCGGGACCGCCAGGATCAGGCGACGGATCGTAAAGCGGAACATACGGCAGGCTCGCGCATTGGACGGGCACAGATTAATTCAACGCGGCGGGCCGTGCCGGGGCACCGTGTCGACACGGTGCCCCGATAAGCGTCAGTTCCGCCGCATTGCGCAGGCGGTTCAGGCTTATTTCACCCGATGCCAGTCAGCGATGTTCCAGAGTTCGCTGTCCCAGTCCGACATCTTGACGCCACCCAGCGTATTGCTGTGGGCGGAGACGCCACCCCGGTGGATCAGCGGAATGACGACACTGCTTTGCACCAGCATGTCATTCATCTGCTTGGCCAGCTCGGCCCGCTCTTCGAGCTTCGCGGTAACCGCCATCTTGGCGACGAGCGCGTCGTAGTCGGCATTGCAGAACCGCGGGATATTGGCGCCCTGCCATTGGTTGTTGGGACCCGGAATGTCAGCGCAACGCCAATTGGCCATATAGGCTTCCGGATCGACGCCTGAGAAGTTGTTGGTGAACATTTCGACGTCTGAATAGAACTTCTGGAACGTGTCCGGACTCGCCGGGTCGCCGCCGAAGAACACGCTCGCGTCGATGTTGCGCAATTCGGTTTCGATACCGAGTTGGTCCCACCATTGTTTGATCAGCGCCTGGGCGCCCTGGCGCACGGAATTGGTCGACGTCTGATAGAGCACGGAAAGCCGCACGCCGTCCTTTTCACGCACGCCGCCGGAACCGGGAACCCAGCCCGCATCGTCGAGCACTTTCTTGGCGCCTTCGATGTCCTGCGTCAGGCAGGAATCGTTGGCTGTCGAAGCATAGATTTTCGGGGCCGGCAGGATGTTGCAGGTCGCCTTGCCGCCTGCACCATAGCCGACATCAACCAGCAATTGCCGATCGATCGCCATCGACATGGCCTTGACCACGGCCGGGTCGGTCAGGAACGGGTGCTTGTTCTCGCCGTCCATGTAAACGGACCGCTTTTCAGGCGGCAGCGAGGCATCGGCGTTGGTCTGGTTTGCCCAGATGCGTTCGACCGACGTTCCGAAGGCCACGACGATCTTGCCTTTTCCGGCGGCTTCCATCTGCGACAGGATTTCCGGTTCGACCTGCAGGTTCCAGGCATAGTCGAACTCGCCGGTTTCAAGCACCGAACGCGCCGCCGATGCGGCTTCGCCGCCGCCCTTGAAGAGAACGCGCGAAAATGCCGGCTTGGCCGCATCGCGATAATTCGGATTGGCTTCGTAAGTCACCACGTCGTTGGGGCGGAACTCGGAGACCATGAACGGCCCGGTTCCGATCGGCCCGAAGTTTTCTGCCGTGCATTCCGGCGCCTTGGCGCCCATGCAAGCCTCAAACTGCGCTTTCTGGATCAGCGGGCTTTCCGAACCGACCAGCGCGGTATAGGGAAACGGCTTGGGCTCGTCGAAGGAGATCTTGATCGTACGGTCGTCGACGGCTTCGATGGCGCTCACGCCTTCGAAGTAGGAGGACTGGGCGCAACCGCCTTCGGGATGCGTGCAATATTGCCAGGTGAAGACGGCGTCGGCCGAGGTCACCGGCGTGCCGTCAGACCACAGCAGGCCTTCCTTCAAGACCCAGGTGATCGATTTGAGGTCGGCGGCAACACCGCCGTTTTCGACGGTCGGAATGCTCTCGACAAGCCGCGGGTACAAATTGCCCGTTTCATCGAAACCGGCCAGCGGCTCGATAACGAGCGAGGCCGATTCCACTTCCTTGGTGCCGCCCGACAGATAGGGGTTCTGCGTCGAAGGCGCCTGCCAGTAGATGATCCGCAATTCGCCGTCGGCTCCGCGTTCGGCAAGCGCGGGCGAAGTCAGGAGCGCGGTCATTGCCGCGGCCAGCATCAATCGTGATGTATGTCTCATAATCTTCCGTCCTCTCTGTGTTGTCGCCCCACCGTCCGACTCGATTTGCAGGGCAGGTCTTTCCGGCCAGTCTGACTTCTCACGTCTCTTTCACTCCCAGGCGCCCGTCAGTCCGGATTTGCCAGATGACAGGCCACAAATTGGCCGGGTCTTGCTTCCCGCCACTCCGGTTCGATTTCGAAGCACTTGTTTTCGGCAACCGGACAGCGGGAGGAAAAGCGGCATCCTTTCGGCGGATTGAGCGGGCTCGGCACGTCTCCTTGCAGGATCGTGCGCCGACGACCGGCCTCCGCCTTCGGATCGGGGATCGGCACGGCCGAAAGCAGCGCCTTGGTGTAGGGATGCAAGGGCGCGGCATACAGGGTGTCGCGCGGCGCAAGTTCGGCGATCTTGCCGAGATACATCACCGCCACGCGATCGCAGATATGCCGGATCATCGACAGGTCATGCGAAATGAACAGGTAGGTCAGACCGAGCTTTTCCTGCAGATCCTCTAAAAGGTTGACCACCTGTGCTTGGATCGAGACGTCGAGCGCGGCGATCGGCTCATCGCAGATGATGAAATCAGGGTCGAGCGCAAGCGCCCGGGCAATCCCGATCCGTTGCCTCTGGCCGCCGGAGAATTCGTGCGGATAGCGGTTGGCGAAATTCGGGTTCATGCCGACTGCATCGAGCAGTTCCCGGACCCGGCGGCGCTTCGCCTCGCCTTTCAGCGTGCCGTGTTCGTCGAGCGGTTCGGCGATGATCGAGCCAACGGTCATGCGCGGATTGAGGCAGGCTTGCGGGTCCTGGAAGATCATCTGCATGCGCGGCCGCATGCGCCGCATCGCGCTGCGACCGAGCGAGGCGATGTCCTCGCCCTTGAACAGGATCCGCCCGGACGTGGCGTCGTAGAGCCTGAGGATCGTGCGGCCGGCCGTCGACTTCCCGCACCCGGACTCGCCGACGAGGCCGAGCGTCTCGCCCGGCTTTATGTCGAAGCTGATTCCGTCCACCGCGCGCACGACGCCGACCTGGCGACCGAGAATGCCCTTCAGGACGGGGAAATGCATACACAGGTCCTCGACCCGCACGAGCACCTCGCCGTCATCTGCCCGGTTGGCGGCCGGGGCGTTCATTCCGCGGCCTCCCGTTCGGCCGGCGCATCGAGCCAGCAGGCGACATTGTGCGCGTCCCCGACCGGCATCAAGGTCGGGTTTTCAGAAAGACAGCGCTCGAAGGCGTTGCGACAGCGCGGTGCGAAGGGACAGGCGGTCGGCGGTTTCAGAAGGTGCGGCGGCTGACCCGAAATCGTGCGCAGCCGGTCGGTGCGTTCGCCATCGACGCTCGGCAAGGTTTCCAGGAGCGCGCGTGTATAGGGATGGCGGGGGTTGTCGAACAATTCATAGACCGGCGCCTCTTCCACCACATGCCCCGCATACATCACCATGACCCGGTCGGCGATGCCGGCGACCACGCCCAGATCGTGGGTGATCCAGACAATCGCCATGCCCAGCTTCTCGCGCAGCGATTTGACGAGCTCCAGGATCTGCGCCTGGATCGTCACGTCGAGCGCGGTCGTGGGTTCGTCGGCGATCAACACCTTCGGATCGCAGGACAGGGCAATCGCGAACATGACGCGCTGGCGCATGCCGCCTGAAAACTGGTGCGGATAATCGTTCAGACGATCTGCGGCCGACGGAATGCCCACAAGTTCGAGGAGTTCGACGGCACGCTTGCGGGCCTCGGCCTTGGAAAGTCCGAGATGCTTGCGCAAGGGTTCCATGAGCTGGAAGCCGATCGTGAAGACCGGATTGAGGGACGTCATCGGGTCCTGGAACGCAAAACCGATGCCGGCGCCGCGGACCTCCTGAAGTTCGCCTAGTTCCAATGTCAGGAGATCGTGCCCGCCGTAGTGAGCCTCGCCGGCGACGATTTCGGCGGGCGGCGACGGCAGCAATTGCATGAGCGACATCATGGTGACGCTCTTGCCGGACCCGCTTTCCCCGACAACTCCGAGCAATTCGCCCGGTGTCACCTGGAAACTGACCCCGTTTACAGCATGTACCGTGCCATCCTGGGTGTGAAAGACCGTCCTCAGATCTTCCACTTTCAAAACCGCTTCCGCAGTTTGGTGTGCCGGCCCCGAATTCAACGGCGAGTTCCCAACTCGTCAGAAATACGTCCTGTCAGAAGTTGACACCACTCTGACGGCCAAGCGCAACAAAAAACACGCGCATTATCGAAGCGAACACCCGGAAGACATTCACAGATCAGCCGAAAAAGCTCGCCTAAGATTCTATTATTCAGCGCTTTTTTCAGATCGGCGGAAAGGATGGAGTGTGGGGCCGGCTATCCTTCCAGTCCCTCGACGATCAAGAGCTCGCCATCCGCAACCTGCACCCGGATCGCCTTTGCGGCCTGATATTCATCGGAATTGTAGCAGTCCCTGGCATGTTGCGCGGAAGGGAATTCGATGACCACATTGCGTGGCCGCCCCTGTCCTTCCAACGGCGTCGTGTCGCCGCCGCGGCACAGGAATCGCGCGCCGTATCGCTCAAATGCAGGCTTGGCGGTCGCCACGTAATCCTTGTACCGTTCCGGATCGCGAACATCGACATGTGCGATCCAATAGCCTTTTGCGGTCATGCCCGCCCCTTTCTGTCCCGTCGAATTCGGCCGGAAGGGTGGACCGGTCCGGCCCTCAGATCAAGCCGCCGTTGACGTGAATGGCCTGGCCGGTCACGTAGTCGGTGTCCGGCCCGATGAGAAAAGCGATCATGGCGGCCACCTCGTCGGGCTGGCCGACACGGCCCGCCGGGATCAGCCGTTCGATTTCCTCCATTCGGCCCGGCGGCAGCGCATCCGACGTATCCCGGTCCTTGGCGATGAAGCCCGGAACCACGCAGTTCACGGTGATGCCGTCCTTCGCGAATGCGACCGCAAGACTTCGCACCGCAGTCTCCAAAGCGCCCTTGGAGGCGGCCGACATCGGGAATTGCGGCAGGTCGGTGCGGAAGACGGAGGCGGTGAAACTGCCGACAGCGACAACCCGTCCGGACGCGGAGCGCGCAAGCGCCGGATGCGCGGCACGCGCCATGTCGAAGAAACTGAAAAGGTTGCCGCGAAACGCATAGTCGATATCGGCGGCACTGCCTTCGGCAAACGATTTGAAGATCGGAAAACCGGCATTCGCGATCAGGGCGTCGATCCCGCCGAAGGCCGACAGGCAGTTTTCAACCAGGCCTTCCGCGACCCCGTCTTCGGAAAAATCGCCGAGCCTTGTCGCCACCGTCGCGCCGGCCGCCTCGGCGGTTGCGGCCACGGACTGGAGTGCTTCTTCGGATCGTCTTGCATGAAGATAAAGTCGGATGCCCGGGGCGGCGACGCGGCGTGCCAGTGCCGCGCCGATCCCGGAGGACGCGCCCGTGATGAGGATGGTCTGTTCTGTCATTCGGTATCCTTTCGCGCGGGCTTTCAATCGGTTCCGGTACAAACCGTTGACCGGGCTTGCTAAAGCCTAACACACGCACCGGCGTGGTTTCCTCCAATCCCGGCCTGTCATCCACTTGACAGACTCGTTGGTTAGGGGGCACGTCTCGGTGCGTGTTCCGGCCCGTTCGTGCCGCCTGTCCTGTTCCGATTACCCTGACGCTTGAGGAGCGCCGCCAGTGCGGCGCGGTGTCTGGGATTCGATAGCCTTTCAGGCGGCAACCGAAGATCGGCATTCGGTCATCGGAACGAGGTCGTTGGTCGCAAAGACGGGGCATCGGGGACAAACAGGTGATCGGGGGATCAGAATGCACGAATTGAAGAGCGTCAAGATCGTCGCCACGCTTGGGCCGGCCTCGTCCAGCCGAGAAGTGATCCGGGAATTGGCGCTGGCCGGAGTCGACGTGTTCCGGCTCAACATGAGCCACGGCACACAGGCCGACCAGGCGGCCCGGTACGAGCTCATTCGCGAAATCGAATACGAACTGGAACGTCCGATCGGCGTTCTTGCCGATCTGCAGGGACCGAAGATCCGCTGCGGCGTCTTCGCAGACGGCCCGCATGAATTGCCGGTCGGCGCGACATTCACGCTTGATTCCGACGATGCGCCGGGATCGGCATCGCGGGTTCGGTTGCCGCATCCCGAAATCCTCGACACGCTCAAGGAAGGCGCGACGGTCCTCGTCAATGACGGCAAGATCCGTCTGCGGGTGACGGAGACGCGCGATGGTGCCGTGGATACGGTCGTCGAAGTCGGCGGCGCGATTTCCGATCGCAAGGGCATTAACCTGCCGGACGTTACCCTCCCGCTGACGGCGCTGACGGAAAAGGACGTCAAGGACCTGGAATTCGCCTGCGAACTGGGCGTTGACTGGATCGCCCTTTCTTTCGTGCAACGCGCGGAAGACGTTGAGGAAGCCAAGCAGCGGATTGCCGGCCGCGCGGGCGTAATGGTCAAGGTTGAAAAGCCTGCGGCAGTGAACAACTTCGAAGCCATCCTCGAAGCAACCGACGCGGTCATGGTGGCGCGCGGCGATCTTGGCGTCGAGATGCAGGTCTCCGAATTGCCGCCGATCCAGAAAAAGCTCATCAATGCCTGCCGCGCCGTCGGCAAACCCGTCATCGTCGCGACCCAGATGCTGGAGAGCATGATCACCTCGCCGGTGCCGACCCGCGCAGAAGTCTCCGACGTGGCCGGCGCGATCTATGACGGGGCCGATGCGGTTATGCTGTCGGCGGAATCCGCAGCAGGCGACTTTCCGATCGAGGCGGTCAAGACCATGGATCAGGTTGCCCGCCGCGTCGAACGCGACCCGGTCTACCGGTCTCTGATGGAAGCGTCGCGGACCAGTGACAAGACGAGCATTGCCACCGCGATCGCGGCCGCTGCCCGTGAAGTGGCGGAGACGACGGAGATCCGGGCGATCTGCTGTTTCACCCAATCCGGTTCTACAGGCATGCTGGCCTCGCGCGAACGCCCGCGTGTCCCGTTGATTGCCCTGACGCCGCTGATTTCCACCGCCCGGCGGCTGACCCTGTTCTGGGGCATTCGCAGCGCCATCGTCGATCCGGTGGAACGATTCAAGCTGGCCGTCGTATCGGCGGTCCGCGTCACCCGTTCGCTGGGCATTACGGAAGAAAACGATCGGATCGTTGTCACCGCGGGCGTTCCGTTCAACCAGCCCGGTTCAACGAACATCCTGCGGGTCGCACTGGCCAATGAGCGGGCGATCTTCGAGGGCGAACCGGGATAGTATAGAAAGCAACTGGCGCGGCTCAGTCGATCGAGCCGCTGGGGTTGTTGTCATCATCCGGCGTCACGTCGAGGATCCGTGCCCGCATGGTGATATCGACGGATTCCTTGCAATCCGTCATGCACAACGCGTCCGGCGCCGGACCGGTCAGGTCGGGCCGCGGATCGGCAAAGAAGTTGTCTTCGTTCGGCAGCCGCACGGACGTGAAGTTTTCCAAAGACAATTCGAATTCCTCGTCGTCGACGATGTCGTTGACGTAGAGCAGGTAGGCGGTGATGGCGTAGACCTCGTCCGGCGTAAGCGATTGTGCCTCGCCGAAGGGCATGGCCCGGTACACGTAGTCGAACACCGTGGAGAGATACGGCCAGTAGGATCCGATTGTCTTGACCGGATCGTCGCTGGCGAGCGTGTCCAGTCCGCCGGCCAGCACCGGCCAGCGGTCGACGCCCTCGCCGAAATCGCCGTGGCAGGCGGCGCATTTTTCCGCAAACACCTCTTCACCAACGGCCACGGTCCCGGC
This sequence comes from Pseudomonadota bacterium, assembly GCA_038745065.1. GTDB lineage: Bacteria > Pseudomonadota > Alphaproteobacteria > Rhizobiales > JANQQB01 > JANQQB01. The sequence goes on from JBCDLT010000047.1 coordinate 13,014, forward strand.
ACCTGCCGGAAGCCCCTGCCCGTCCGGCCGCACGTCGATGTCCCACGCCGCGATCTCTGCCTCGGTCGCCTCGCGTCCGAGACCGAAGGGCTCGGCCAGCGCCACGCCGGCGGTCAGGCCGATCACCAATCCGAGCGCGGCCGCATGGGACACGCCGGCCCGTAGAGCGGACAAGTCAGGACACTTCGACATTTTCCACCTCGCCACCGGCCTTCACGTGCCAGGTCTGGATTCCGTTGTTGTGATAGATGGAATTGGTGCCGCGTTCGGCGCGCAGCGCGTCCTTGGTCGGCTGCACATAGCCGGTCGAATCGACCGCCCTCGATTGCAAGAGCAGCGGTGAGCCGTCCCAGTCGAACTCGAAGTAGAACCGATGCATGGACTTGTCGAGGCTCGGCCCGTCGATCCGTGCCTTGTGCCAGTTCCGCCCGCCGTCCAGCGTCACGTCGACCCGGTCGATCGTGCCGCGCCCGGACCAGGCAATGCCCGTCAGGACGGTGTGGCCGGTACCATGCAGGATCGGCGCCTGCGGCGACGGATTGGTGATCACCGACTTGGCATCCATTTCCCAGGTGAAGCGGCGCGCCTTGCCGTTTTCCATGAGGTCGGTGTATTTCGAGGTTTCTTCGCGGTGGTGCCAGGGCATGTCGCCGACCTCGATGCGGCGCAGCCATTTGACCCACATATTGCCTTCCCAGCCCGGTACGACCAGCCGGATCGGGTAGCCCTGTTCCGGCCGCATCGCCTCGCCGTTCATCTTGAAGGCGACGAGGCAATCGTCGAGTGCCTTGAACAGCGGCACGGACCGGGTCATGGCGGACGAATCCGCACCTTCAGGCAGGATCCATTTGGCGTTGGTCTTGAGGCCTGCCTCCTGAAGCAGGTATTTCAGCGGCACGCCGGTATACATGACGTTGTGAATCATGCCGTGCGTGAACTGGCAGCCATTGAGCTGCGCGCCGCGCCATTCCATGCCCGAATTGGCGGCACATTCCAGAAAGTAGATGCGGTTTTCCCGCGGGAACCGCATCAGGTCCTGCATGGTGAAGACCAGCGGCTTGTCGACCAGGCCGTGGATCATGAGCCGATGTTTGTCCGGTTCGATCTCCGCAATCCCGCCGTGATGCCGTTCGAAGCACAAGCCGTTCGGCGTCAGAATGCCGTCCAGCTCATGGATTGGCGTGAAATTGACGGACGAGATGGGATCGGCCGTCAGCCAGGCCACGTGCCGGCGAACCACATGCGCTTCGTGTTCGGACGGCGCACCATAGGGCCGCGCATCGACGCCGTCACCGAGATAGACCTGCCAGTCCTGCTTTTCCAGAATGGCCGGATCGCCCTCCGAGGCGCGTGCCGCACCGGCCGCGCCGGCGCCCGCGAGTGCTGCCAGACCAGCCCTTAAGACGTGGCGGCGGGAAGCCGTCGCAGGCCCCCCTTCACCGGAGGTTTTCCGATCGTTGTTGTCCGAAGTGCTCATGGGCGTTTCGTATCCCGAAGGCATGTTGTCATTGCCTCATATTATTACATTCACATTTTTGAATGTAAAGCTCTCAAACACCGCGCCCCGTCACGATGCGACAACTTTGACCGAGCGGTTCGGTTCCAGCCGCACCACTTTTTCCTCGGCCAGATAGTCGGAGACGACATCCCAGACGGCTGGTCCTTCGGTGCCTTCGTTGACGGAGGCCCAGCCCGCAACGGTGTAGGTCTTTTCAGGCTCGATCGCCGTATTGTCCTTAAGGATCGTCATATTGGAAATCCGGCTGCCGATCGGCTTGCCGACATCGATCGAATAGCCCATGCCGCCGACGCGCACCATGTCGCCGCCCTGTTGATAATAGGGATCCGGATTGAACAGATTGTCGGCCACGTCCTCAAGCACTTCCTTCAGGAAGGCCCCGGTCATCTCCACGCGGTAGACCGCGGGATAGGACATGGCCGTGGCGTTGTGCACGTCTTCGACCGTAATGTCCTGGCCTGGCAGCAGCGACGGCCCCCAGCGAAAGCCGGGCGAAAGCGCAATGTCGGCATCCCGCTGCTTCAGGAGCGCCTGGCAGATCAGGTCGTCGAACGTGCCGTTGAAATTGCCGCGCCGGTAGAGAAGTGATTCCGTCTGCCCCAGCACTTTCGATAGTTCGGCTTCGTGCGGCGACCGGGTCTCTGCGATCAGTGCCGCCATGTCGGCGTCAGGTGCGATAACATCGGAGAAGACCGGGATCAGCCGATACCGATAACCCTTCAGCGCGCCGTCGCGCACGTCGAGATCGAGCCGTGACACGAACTTGCCGTTCGATCCCGAGGCGATCAGCAAGGTCTGGCCGACAAGGACCGGTTCCGGCAGGGCGTCATGGGTATGCGCGGTGAGCACCACGTCGATGCCGGTGACCCGGCCGGCAAGCTTGCGATCGACGTCGAAGCCGTTGTGAGACAACAGCACCACAAGCTCGGCGCCGTCCTCACGGGCCGCGTCGACGTTTTCCTGCAGCGTTTCCTCACGGATGCCGAAACTGTAGGACGGGAACATCCAGCCCGGATTAGCGATCGGCAAATACGGAAAGGCCTGTCCGACGACGGCGATCCGGACCCCGCCGCGTTCGAACATCTTGGTGTGCTCAAACGCCGGCTCGTCCCATTCCTTGTCGAAGATGTTGGAGCCGAGGAATGCGAACGGCAGCGTCTCGACGATCTCCTGTACCCGCTCCTCACCGAGCGTGAATTCCCAGTGCGATGTCATGGCATCCGGGCCGAGCGCGTTCATCAGGTCGACCATGTCGGCGCCCTGGGTCTTGTTCGACACATACGACCCCTGCCAGGTATCGCCGCCGTCGAGAAGCAGCATGCGATCGCCGCGGCTCGCCCGGATCGACTTCAGGATCGTAGCGATCCGGTCGAGCCCGCCCATGCGCCCATAGGCGCGGGCGAGCGCGACGAAATCATCCGACGACAGCGCATAGGCATGCGGCGAGCCCGGTTCCAGGTTGTAGAGGTCGAGAAAGTCGGAACCGGTCACATGCGGCGGCTTGCCCGAGACCTCGCCGACGCCGAGATTGATCGACGGCTCGCGAAAGTAGAGCGGCATGACCTGGGCATGGATGTCGGTGATATGCGCGAGCGTGACGTTGCCGAAATCCTCGAAACCGAGCAGGTCGTCCTGGGTCAGCGATTGCTGGGCGGCAAGCGATTGCCACGCGCTGCCCGCCTGGGCGCCGAGAATGGCGCTGAGCGCCACCGATGCCTGCAGGAATTCGCGCCGAGATATCATCGTCCGTCTCCGGTTATGTGAGCGCCCGGGCGCCGGGCCCGCTCTTCAGGCCGCACGGCTTGGCTCCGCATCACTCATTCTACCCGCCCGGCAAAGCCCGACCGTCTCCGGCGCGCGCCTTATGCACCCGCCCGGCGGTTTCAATCAGCGTTCGTCTCGAAACCGACCGCGCGCCACCGGTCGGACGGCCGGCAGGATCAGTTGCGAACCGCCGGCGATTCCACCGAGAGGCCCGCGCCGCGCGATGCGACATAGAGTTCGAGCGCCAGGAATTCATCCGAGCCGCGCTTGTACGGTTCGGCCCGGACCTGGTCCATGCAGCCTTTGAAGCGACGATGGATCGAGCCGAGCCCGCCCCATTTCAGCCGGTAGGTCGGAAAGCCGTTGATCTGGCCCTGCGACAGGTGGTCGGAGCGGATGCGCATGCCGTAATTGGTCTCGTGGCAATTGGCGCAGGCGAGGTCGAGCTGCCCGACACGGGTGTAATAGAGGTCCTTGCCCTTCTGCCACCACGTTTCCATCGGGCCGTCGGTCTTCACGGCGACCGGCATGCCCCGCGATTGCAGCCCGATGAAGGAGGTCATGGCGAGCATGTCGCCGGATTCCCATTTCCAGGCTTTCGCGCCCATGCGCTCGGTACGGCAGGAATTGACGAAATTCTGTACCGTCTGCGGCTTGCCGGCGGCCTCCGACCATTTTGGCGTCGAGGCCCTGAGGCCCTTCATGCTTTCCTCTGCCTCATTGTGACAGGACGCGCAGGACTTGCCTGCGGCCCCATCGACGGTTTCCCAGAGCTCGGCGCCGAGTTCGACGGCGGCAAACGCCGGATTGTCGAAATCGTCGGTCTGCAGCGCCTGGGTTTCCGGAGAACGGAACCGCCAGCCGGAGTAGAGGCGATTGAAGGGGCTGTCCGCGGGTGCCGCGACATCCGTCGTGATCTCGACGCCCTCAATCACCAATGCCTTGTCATCCGGGTCGGCAAAAGCCGGTGGAATGCATGCAACACACAATGATAAAGCAAAGATCGCGCCTGTCCGCGTGATGATCGGTTCCATGGAACTCCCTCCCCCTGTCGTCGGAGCGGCCGAGGCCGGCTCTGACCTGACGGCCTATTCGACCGAGATTTTTTTCGTTGTTTCGTAGACCGAGCCGTCGTCGTCGAGCCAGGTGAACTTGAACTCGCCGCTTTCCGGAACCCGGACGTTGAACTGGAAATACGGGTTCGAGGAGACCGCCGGTTCCAGGTCGACCTCGAACACGGTCTGGCCGTTGAACTCAGCCGAGAACTTGTTGATGATCTGACGCGGGATCGTTTCGCCGGTCTTGCGGTCCTTGCGCTGACCGGATTCCATCTTGTGGCTGATCAGCGTCTTGATCGTGATGATTTCGTCTTTCGCCGCCTTCTTGGGGACTTTGACGCGCGGTTTGGATTTAGCCATCGAACTGTCCTTGTCGCTCGCCCGGATCCGATCACCGGGCCGGTTTGTCCCTTAGCCGCCGCAGCCGCCGATCGTCACCTTGACGACCTTCTTGTCCATAAAGAACGATCCGTCGTTCATCTTGGCCACCGCGACCACGTTCTGGGTCTGGGCGAGGCGCACCCGGGTCGACGCAGCGGCTTCGCCGCACATCGGGCTGAACCGGAACGTGGCAATACCCGCCCGCGGATTGGCATCGCAGATCACCATGACCTCGGCGACGTAGTCGTCGTCGGTCATCGGGCTTTCGACATCGACCGAGATCGGAACCGTGTTGCCGTTTTCGGCAATCTCCGGCGCACTCAGGGAGACCCGGGCGGTCTGCACTTCGGCACCGCCCGTAAACGCCTTGAGCGCTTCCTCGAAATCGTTTTCTGCGGCGAGCACCGGCGTGACCCGCATACCCGCGGCTCCTGCCAGCACGGCCGTCGCACCGAACGCACAGACCTGTCGTCTGGTCAGCTGCATCATTCGCTCCTTGGTTGGCCGGACCCGGAGGATCCCGGCGATCTCGTCATTCCTTCAACGTCAAAAGGTAGGCCACCACATCCTCGACCTGCTGTGCGGTGAGGATGGATTTGTCCTTGAAGTCCTTTGCCGTGCGCGCACCGTTTGTCTTGCGGTAGAACGACGGCATCATTGTTTCCTCGCTGAGCGCGATCTTCGAATTGACGACGATACCCCGTAATGCCGCCTGCGAATAGCGGTCTGCAACGCCGTTCAGTTCCGGGCCCACTTCGCCGTGAAACGGCTGTTCAGCCAGGTCGTCATTCTGGTGGCAGGCCAGACAATTGCCGAGCTTGCGGTTCTGGAACCATTCCCGGCCGCGTTCTGCGTTGCCGGGTTCGGCCGTCAGCGCCACGGCGACTTCCCCGTCCTCGTTGAAGACAACATCGTTGGCGTCGACTTCACCGCCGGCTTTTGCCGGTATCGCCATCAGTCCCGCCAGGAGAAGACCGGCCGCAAGACGTGTTGTTGATTTCATGCATCCCTCCCCGCGGATCATTGTCCGCGTCCCCGAGCATAATCCCAAGATCGCCGTCGACGCAATCACAAATTCAATTTAATGAATAAGTTGATATGATGCGGCGCAGCAATTCCGGGATGCCGGCGACGATTGATCGGACAAGGTCCTAGTTACCGACCACGCCGGCTTCTTCGAGCTTGCGGGCGTGATACTTCTGGAAGTGCTCGCCGCTCTCATATCCCTTCTCGCGCACCCAGCGGAACATGTTGAGCGTCGTCCACTTGCCGAAGGAACCGGGAATCGTCGAGACCGCCGCTTCCGCCGCATCGATGCCTTCGGGCACCGTCTCGGGAAAGAAAACGATGGTCGGCGTATAGATGATGCGCCATTTGCGGGCTGCCGTCTTTTCGCTCAGCGTGTCGCCGTCAAGATCGGTCACCTCCTCGTCGCCGAACAGGTTGTACTGCACGACCACGTAGTTTTGTTCGATGTAATCGCGGACTTCCGGATCGCTCAGCACCTTTTCGTGCAATTGCCGGCAATAGATGCAGCCGCGCTGTTCGAAAATAATGGCGAGGCGTTTGCCCTCTTCCGCTGCAGTTTCAATGTCTTCGCCGATATCCTTGAACGTGGTTGCGAACCAGGCCTGTTTGTGCAGTCCGTCCTCGCCGATCTCGCCGGCGGCAACGCCGACACTTGCAAAGATCAGACAGACCAGAGCGGAAATCGTTACGCGCATTTGCACCTCCCAAGGTTCGGACTTGCATTCAGCCGAGCGCGCCGAGCGCCGGGAAATAGTCGAGCATCATAAAGGCCAGGGTCGGCATCGAGCCGGTCACGAACAACAGGCCGGTCGCGACCAGGAGGCCGCCGGTCACCTTTTCCATCGTACCGATATGCCGCCGGAAGCGGGACAACACCGCCATGAACGGCTTGGCGAAAAATGCCGCGGCGATGAACGGCAGGCCGATCCCCATGGCATAGACGAACAGAAGGGCGGCGCCGCGCCAGATTTCCGCCTCGTTGCCGGCAACGAACAGGATCGCCGTCAGCACCGGACCGACACAGGGCGTCCAGCCGAAAGCGAAGGCCAGTCCGACCACGAAGGCGCCGACCAGGCCGATCGGTTTGCTGCGCACCTGGAACCGCGCCTCGCGGTAGAGCATGGCGAACCGGAACACGCCGAGAAAATGCAGGCCGAGCAGGATGATGATGATGCCGGCGACAATGCCGAGCTCGAATTTATAGCGTGTGACGAAGGCCCCCAGATAGGACGCGCTCGCCCCGAACAGCACGAACACGGTCGCAAAACCGCAGACAAAGACGATGGAGGCCAACACGATGTGCCGGCCGCTCGCCGCCGAGCGGTCCTCGTTCGACAATTCGTCCAGACTGACGCCGGCCAGGAAACACAGATAGGGCGGCACAAGCGGCAGGACGCAGGGCGAGGCAAACGAAACCAGACCGGCCAGAAAGGCACCGGGCCATGTGACGGTCAGGTCCATACGTCACCTCCCAACATATTCATATATTATGATCTGTTTTTCAGAATCGAAAAATGCTATAGGTTTGTCAATCAAATTCGTGGAACCGGATATGCGGGTCGCAACGTTGGCATTGGCCGTCGGATTTGCCCTCTTCCTGGCGGTGCGCGCCGGGGCAGCGGAACTTGTCATGGTCGAGCAGACCGGCTGCCATTGGTGCGCCCGCTGGGATGCAGAGATCGGCGTCGTCTATGCCAAGACCGAACAGGGCAAGCGTGCGCCGCTGCGCCGGATCGACATCCACGAAAAGCTGCCGCCGGACTTGTCGGCGATCGAATTGGGATGGTTTACGCCTACTTTCATCCTGGTGGAGGACAATCGGGAAATCGCCCGCCTGCGCGGCTATCCCGGTGAGGACTTCTTCTGGGGATTGCTTGACCGCATGATCGAAAAACTGCCCGACGAACCGGGCCGGTCGAGCTGACGACGAACGAGACAGGACATGACGAAAGCCGCACTGTTTGCTTCCGCCGCGGCGGCGGACAACGACAATGTCGATGCGATGATGGAAAGCGCCAAGGAAGCGACCGACTTCCTGAAGGCGCTGGCCCATGAAGGTCGTTTGATGATTTTGTGCCGCCTGGTGGAAGGCGAATGCTCGGTTGCCGAGTTCGAGACCATGCTGTCGGCCCGCCAGGCCGCCGTCTCCCAGCAATTGACGCGACTGCGCCTGGAAGGCCTCGTCAAGACGCGGCGCGATGGCAAGACCGTCTATTACTCGATCGCCGACGAGCGCGTCGAGCGCATGATAGGGCACATCTACGACATGTTCTGCGGCGCGCGCGCGGACGAGATCTGACAACCCGTTTTCGGCTTGAACGCCGGCTTGCCAGGTTTCCGGAGCGTCTTTGCGCTCCGGCGAAACGATAAAAACACGTGTCGGGAGAACGCCCGCAATGGAGGCCCTTACACCTGGGGTCATTGCAGCTTTATGCGGTTTCGGCGGCGGCGCCGTGCTTGGCTTCTGCGCGCGCTGGGGTCGCTTCTGCACGCTGGGCGCCATCGAGGATGCCAGCCTGGGCGGCGACTTCACCCGGTTGCGCATGTGGGGTCTGGCGATCGCGGTCGCGATCGCAGCCACGTACGGCCTCGATCAGGCAGGATTCATCGAAATCGCGCAATCGTTTTATCTGGCGGCGCCAACGACCCTCTTGGCGACCGCGGTAGGGGGTGTGCTTTTTGGCATCGGCATGGCCTTCGTCGGCACCTGCGGGTTCGGTACGCTGGCGCGGATCGGCGGCGGTGACCTGAAATCGATCGTCACGTTTCTGGTCATGGGCATTACCGCCTACGCAACGATGAGCGGCGCCACCGCCTATCTGCGCGTCGCCCTCTTCCCGAACCCCAACACGTTGGAAACCAGCGCCGGATTTGCCCATACGCTCGCCGGCTTTGTTGGCGTCGCGCCGCACGCGCCGGCCTATGCGCTCGCCGCGTTGATCGCCGGACTGTGCCTCGCCTCCGCCGGTTTCCGCTCGGACCGACGCTTTGTGGTCGCCGCCCTCCTCGTCGGCCTGACGATTGCCTTCGGCTGGTTCGGAACCGGTTTTCTCGCTGCAGATCCTTTTGAACCCTATCCGTTGGAATCGTTCCGCTTCTCCGCGCCAATGGGCGAGACGATCCTCTATGTCATGACCATGACCGGCGCGAGCCTGAAATTCGGCATCGGCGCCGTGTTCGGCGTTGTTGCCGGTGCCGCGGCTACGGCGCTCGCCCAGGGTTATTTCCGCTGGGAGGCCTGCGACGACGCGCGCGAGATGCGCCGCCAGATCCTCGGCGGTTTCCTGATGGGCGTCGGTGGCGTCACGGCCGTCGGCTGCACCGTCGGCCAGGGCCTGTCCGCCGCCTCCACCCTCTCCTACACGGCACCGATTGCCCTTGCCTCGATCTTCGCCGGCGCATGGATCGGCCTGCACCAGCTTGTGCACGGCTCGGTGCTCGAACCTTTGAAAAACCTCTTCACTTCCGACCCGATGCGCTGATCCGATCCTGTCAGGAATCCGACCACGACAATCGAAGATGCGCCGGGATCGGTGTTCGGGTACGATCACCGCAGGATCCATGTGAACCCGGAAGGCCCCGATGCAAAGAGTCTCAGGAATTGGCGGATTTTTCTTCAGGGCCCGCGACCCGAAGGCGGTCGCCGAATGGTACGCGACCCATCTCGGCGTCGATGTCATGCCGTCGATCTGGCAGCAGCCGGCCGGCACGACAGTGTTCGCCCCGTTCGACCACGACACGGACTATTTCGGCCGCGCCGAACAGCAATGGATGATCAATTTCCGCGTCGACGACCTCGACGCCATGATCGAGCAACTCAAGGCGGCCGATATCGCGGTCGAGACCCGGGCCGAATGGGATTCCGAGATCGGTCGGTTCGCACGCGTGCATGATTGCGAGGGCAACCCGATCGAATTGTGGGAGCCGGCCACGCCAGGCTGACTGGCCGCCCGCGCACTTCAGGTGAACCGCTTCCCTCGTCTCCCCCGTCAGGTGGCCATTCTACAGCCTGCTGCACCGCGTGCCGAATTGACTGAAATCAATTAATCCATTCAATTATTCGAATATGTATGGCAACGTAAGGGGCGGAATGCATTCCCGCCGGCCGACATGCCATGATCGACGCTTTGATGTCCTCCGACCTGATTGCCGATGCGGCGAAGGCCGCCCTCATCGGCCTGGCCGTCGGTATGCTGTTCGGCGCGGCCGCCGAGCGGTCGGGATTTTGTCTGCGTGCGGCCACGGAGGAATTCTGGACCGCACATGTCGGCCTGCGTTTTGCCACCTGGCTGGCCGTGTTCGGTGCGGCGCTTGCCGGTACGCAGGCCCTCTTGGCCGGTGCCCTGCTCGATCCGGACAACGTGCGCCAGCTGACCAATCCGGGCTCTCTGTCGGGCGCTGTCATCGGCGGCTTGCTATTTGGCAGCGGCATGGTTCTGGCGCGTGGCTGCGCGAGCCGGCTGTTGGTCCTTTCGGCCACGGGCAACATGCGCGCGCTTGTCGCCGGACTTGTGCTGACCGTGGTTGCTCAGGCGTCACTCACCGGCGCGCTCTCCCCGCTGCGCGATACGCTTGCCGGGCTCTGGATCGTCCAACCGGAGACCCGCGATCTGTCGGCCCGCCTGTTTCCGCATGCCGGCCTGCTCGCCGGGCTGGCATTTCTGGCGGCAGCCGTCTTTCTGTTCCGCCGCTGCAAGGCCGATGCCGGCACAGGTGTTGCGGCCCTGCTTGTCGGGGCGGCGGTCGTGCTCGGCTGGGCCGCCACCGCACGGCTCGCGGACATCGCCTTTGATCCGGTGCCCGTGGAGAGCATCACGTTCACGGGGCCCTCCGCCGACACGCTGATGGCCCTGATCGGTCGGCCCGACCTGCCGCTCAATTTCGGCATCGGCCTGGTGCCCGGCGTGTTCGCGGGGTCCGGCCTCTCGGCGCTTGCCGGCGGCCGTTTCCGCCTGCGTGCCTTCTCCGCCGAGACCGGCACCGCGCGGTATCTTATGGGCGCCGCCCTTATGGGATTTGGCGGCATGCTGGCCGGTGGCTGCGCCGTCGGCGCCGGCATCACCGGCGGATCGGTCCTGTCGCTAACGGCCTGGATCGCGCTTGCCGCCATGTGGGGCGCCGCCGGCGCCACGCACTGGCTGCTACGCGCAGGTCAGACCGACGGAGCGCGTACATCGGAACCCAAAACACCGCTTGCTGGAAAAACCCGATAACAGGAGACGCCCTATGTTGCGATCGAAACTGCTTGCCCTGTTCATTCTCATGAATATCGGATGGGTGTCGGCCGCCGCCGAAACTCCGCCCGAGACCCGCGCCGTCAAGGCAGCCTTTGAGGACGTCTTGCTTGAATTGCAGGACGCGATCATCGAACGCGGCCTTGTGATTGATTACACCGGTCATGTCGACAAGATGCTGGAACGCACCGCCGATGCCGCCGGCAGCGTCACGGAAGGCGGAAGTGTGTCGCCCTATCTGAACGCCAAATACATGCAGTTCTGCTCGGCCGCCCTTACCCACGAAGCTGTCAGCGCCAATCCCCAGAACCTGGCGATCTGTCCCTACCTCGTCTACCTTTACGAAGCGCGCAGCGAGCCCGGCGTGGTACGCATCGGCTACCGCAAGCCGGTCTTTGGACCATCCAAGGCCAGCCGCAAGGTCGAAGCCAAGATCAATGCTTTCCTGACCGAGATCGTCGACCAGGTCGCCGCCGCGGATTATTGAAGGGCAAGGCTTGCCAACGCGTTTTTTCCAAGGTCTGAAATTAGATCTTGATCTTCCCCGCAAGATCAGGAAACATTCAAGAATATAAATATAAGAATACCAGAGGAAACGATGATCAGGCTTTGCATGATCTGGACGGCGCTGCTGCTGGCCGGCATGCCCGCCCGGGCGGGCGATGTCGCGTATGGCAAGTATCTGTCCTCGCAATGCGTTACGTGCCACCAGACGACCGGAGCGGACCAGGGCATCCCGGCGATCGTCGGATGGGACGAGGAGGCTTTTGCCGCCGTCATGCTGTCCTACAAATCCAAGGAACGTGCCCACCCCGTCATGCAGATGATTGCCGGCGGCCTGGACAGCGAACAGATCGCTGCGCTGGCCGCCTTTTTTGCTACGCTCAGACCGCAGGATTAAACCAGGCCCGAAAACGGGCAATCCAGGGAGGAAATCGCCATGACCCTCAACCGACGCCGTTTCACAGCACTTGCAGGCGCCGCGACCGCGGCCGGCATGATCGGCCTGCCCTCCATTGCCCGAGGCGCCCGACCCAAAGTGGTCGTGATCGGCGGCGGCGCCGGAGGCGCGACCATGGCCCGCTATCTGGCGAAGGATTCGGACGGCGGGATCGACGTCACGCTGATCGAGGCCAGCAAGCGCTACTACACCTGTTTCTTTTCCAACCTCTATCTCGGCGAATTCCGCGACTACGCTACAATCGGTCATGGCTATGACACGCTGGCGACCACTTATGGCATCAACGTCGTGCACGACTGGGCCGTCGGTGTCGACGCGTCCGCCAAGACGGTCACCCTCGCCTCCGGGGCCACGCTCGGCTATGACCATCTGGTCCTGTCGCCCGGCATCGACATGAAATACGATAGCGTGCCCGGCTATTCGGTCGAGGCCCAGACACGCATGCCGCATGCCTGGAAGTCAGGCACCCAGATCCAGATCCTGAAAGCCCAGGTCGAAGCGATGCCGGAAGGCGGCACCTTCATCATGGTGGCACCGCCCAACCCCTATCGCTGTCCGCCCGGCCCGTACGAACGCATTTCCATGGTGGCGAGCCTGTTGTCGGCGAAGAATCCGACCGGAAAGATCCTGGTGCTCGATCCCAAGGAGAAGTTCTCCAAACAGGGCCTGTTCATGGAAGGCTGGGAGACCCATTACCCGGGTATGGTGGAATGGATCCCGGCCTCCATGTCCGGCGGCGTGCTCAAGGTTGATCCCGAGACCATGGAAATCGAAACCGATCTGGAGACGTTCAAGGCCGACGCGGCAACGGTGATTCCAGCCCAAAAGGCCGGGCGTATCGCGGAGCTGGCCGGCGTCACGGACGGCGACTGGGCGCCCATCGATCCGGCATCGATGCGCTCAAAGGCGGATGAGAACATCACCGTGCTCGGCGATGCCTCGGTCGCCTCGGCAATGCCGAAATCCGGATTCTCGGCCAACAGCCAGGCCAAGGCCGCAGCCAATATCGTACGCTCCGAACTGACCGGATCGCGCGCCTTCCCGGCCCGCTACCAGAACACGTGCTGGAGCCTAATCGCAAAGAATGACGGCGTGAAGGTCGGCGCGACCTACGAGGCCGGTGCCGAAAAGATCGAGGCGGTCGACAAGTTCATCTCTCAGACCGGCGAGTCCGAGGATGTCCGCGAAGCCACCTATCAGGAATCCGAAGGCTGGTATGCCGGCATCACGGCCGACATGTTCAGCTGAGGCATAATCGAAAATCGGAGCGGCATCGGCATGCCGCTCCGCAATACCGGACCGAGCGGCCCTACTTGACGGCCGCGTTGGTGAAGTTGTCGAGCGCGCCGGTAATCTTCTTCAGGACCTCGTCACGCCCGGCGATTTCGTGCCGCGCCATCAGATAGGCCGGATTGTTGTAGACCAGGAACACATCGCCCGACGCGTCCTGGTAGGCGAGTGCCTTTTGCGGCAGGTCGAGCGCCGTGGTCGCGCTGGCCGCCATGAGCGGCGTGCCGAGTTTCGGATTGCCGAAGATCAGCACCTGGGTCGGCGCCAGTTCCAGGTCGGCTTTCTTGGCCCCGGCCGCATGGTCGATCCGGGCAAAGATGGTCAGTCCCTTTTCCTTCAGGATCGCCTCGAGCCGGTCGATCGTCTCGGCGACCGAGTGAGCGCTCTTTTTGGAGATCATGCCGGAATCTGCAAGAGCGAGCGACGGCAGAAAGGACATCAGCAAAACGGCAAGGGCGGCACGAGCGAATTTCATGGTAGGCGATCCTTCAAATCGGATGGTGTTGAACGGAGCTGTCATACACTAGCGGTGGCGCCCGCATGATGGCGAGCCTCTTCACTTTTTTGTGCCGGCCGGCGAACCGGCCCCAGCGATGGGGCCGACTTTGCGGGCCGTGGCCAATTTGCCTAAACTCCGCCTTGCCAGGCATCGCTTTTGGACGAAAGGCCCGCGCCTATGGACGCCAGACCGACCCCCGATTGGGACACGTTTCGTAGTGCCTTTCCGGCATTGAACGGTCGCACCTACCTGAACACAGCCGGCGGTGCGCCCTTGTCGCGCGCGGCCTCGGCGGCAGGCGCACTTTATTACGAGGAAATGCTCGCCGACGGCGACGCGCAATGGCCCGACTGGCTGGCCCGGGCCGACGCCGTCCGCGCCAAGTTCGCGGACCTGGTCAACGCCCTGCCTGACGATATCGCTTTCCTGTCGAGCGCGTCGGCGGCGATGAACGCGGTGACCGGTTACCTCGATCCGGAAGATCCGATCGTAACGGTCGCGGACGAGTTCCCGTCCGTCACCCTGCCCTGGATCAATCGCGGTCACCCGGTTACCGCAATTCCCGTTGACGCCGACGGCGGTGTGTCGATCGACCGGATAGCCGACGCCGTTGCCGACGGGACCGGCGCCATTGTCGTCAGTCATGTCCAGTTTCGCACCGGCCGAAGGCTGGATCTTTCCGCCCTCGGCGCCATTGCCGACCGCAAGGGCGCGCTCCTGATCGTCGACGCCACCCAAAGTGCCGGCGCGATCCCTATCGATTTGAACGAGAGCAGCGTCTCCATCCTCATGGCAAGCGGCTACAAATGGCTGTGCGCCGGCTACGGGATCGGCGCGGTCTATCTGTCCCCTCGCCTGCGCGAACGGCGCCCGCCGGTCTATGGCTGGCGCAGCGCCGCGATCCCCTACGCGCTCGATCCGGTGGCAATCGATCCGACACCGACGGCGGTCCAGCTCGAAATGGGCCATCCGCCGCTTGCCCCGGTCTTTGCGCTCGGCGGCGCGCTCGATCACCTTGCCAGCGTCGGGATCGATGCCGCCTGGTCGCGCATTGTCGACCTGGAGGCGCGCCTGCGCACCTGTCTCGCCGCGAGCGGCCTGCCCGAGCCGCTCGGCCCGGCCGGCGAAAGCGGAATTGCCGTATTGCCCTGCAGCCACGGTGCCGCGATCAAACAGACGCTGGCCGCGGAAAACGTATTCGTCACGTCGAGCGGCCCCTATCTACGGCTGTCGGTGCACGCCTACAACACGCCGGACGATGTCGAGCACGGCGTCGACCGGCTCGCAGCCGCATGGCGCACCGCAGAAGCCTGACGGGACCCGTTAGGCGGCGTCGTGAAAGATGATCCCGGTCGTAAACCGAGATCCTGATCGCACGCGGCTCACGCCGTGCCGGTGCGTCACCCGGTAATCGCCGCGCGTGCCGCGTTTCGGACGCTGGCTGACGGCAAAGGCCACCCCGTATCCCTTGCGAAGCGGCACGATTTCCGCCTTCGACTGCATGCGCGGGCGCTGTTCGGTGAGCACGAATTCCCCGCCCTCGAAATCCTCGCCGGGCGCGCTCAAAAGCACCGCGACCTGGATCGGAAAGGCATGTTCGCCGTAAAGATCCTGGTGCAGGCAATTGTAGTCGCCAGGCCCGTATTTCAGAAGCAGCGGTGTCGGCCGCTCCTGCCCGGCCGCATGGCAGCGCGCCAGCATGTCCTCCAGCGTCGGTGGATAGCGGATATCGAGACCCATGCGCTCCGCCCATTCATTGGCGATCGGAACCAGCAGCGGATAGAACGCCGCCCTCAACCGCGCAATCGGTTCCGGCAGCGGATGCGCAAAATACTTGTATTCGCCCTCGCCGAAACCGTGCCGTTTCATCACGACATGACTGCGGAACCCTTTATCCTGATCGTAAAGCGCTGAAAGCGCATCGCATTCCGCTTCCGACAGTACCGGCCCGGTTTCGGCATAGCCGAATGTGTTGAGGCCTTCCTGAAGCCGGGCGGAGGTCAATGTCTCCTCACGCGCCAATCCGTCGACCATGACATCCTCCTGACGCTTTATGGGCCGTAGGACATCACTTTAGGACGCGGACCGACCGCCGGCATTCCGGTTCTTGCACGCGGCCAACGGATTTCCTTCGAACGGCTTTGCCGCTGGCATGGCCATTGCAATTTCTTAACCGATCGTTAGCACGCCCCCCATTTCGGGGACGTCCACGTGCCAATTCGGAACAGGTTGCGCCAAATGGAGACTGCCATGCACCAGGAATCCGCAGAAGAGACAATCCCCCCGGCTGCCGGCCGGCGCAGCTATACCCGTCTTTCGCTGCCGATCCTGGCCGCCGCAATCGCCCTTGCCGGCCTTTCCTGGTACGCCGTCCAGCCGGACGTGGCCACGGCGCGCATTGGCAAGGGCATTACCGCCTATGCCGCGAGGACACCGATCGTCCACGAACCCGGCGGTATCGTCGATCGTCTGCTCGTACGCGAAGGCCAGAACGTGAAGGGCGGCGATGTGCTGGCAATCGTCGACGGCGCGAAAGTCAAGGCGCCGAACGACGGCACGGTGGTGGACCTGAAGGTACGGGCTCCAGGCGACGTGCTCGCCCCGGGCGACGCCGTATTGTCGATCGTGCCGCGGGCTGTGCTCGTTCTGGAAGTCTGAACCGACTTCCGATACCGGCTGAAACGATGCGGCACCGGCGCGAGCGCCGCTCCTGGCATATCGCCCTTGCGTCCTCGAATAACAGGCTTCGCGCCGAACCTGATCCGACGCGCTGAGGTCTTTCGTCAGTTCTCCACCCTAAGGACACCCCCGCCCGCCGCACCGCCGGCGACGGCCGCCGGGATTGCCGTGAAACTCTTGAAGACATCGCCGACGAACGCCCGTGTCGGCGTGTCGGTCGTGGTGCTGGCCTGCAGGGTATTGCCTTCCCGGATGCCGCGTCCGATCAGTTGAACGATTTCCGGTGAATCCGCGAACTTGCTGTGATTGGCGCTGCTTTTGTCGTCGATCAGGCTGAGGTCCACGACCTTCAGGCCTAGGCTGGCCAGCCGTTCCGGATCGGCCGCGCCGACCCGGCTGACGCCGCCGGCAATACGTCTCGACAGGGTCAGCGCCCTGTCATCGTCCGACACCAGAACATGAAACAGGTGCTTTGTCTGTCTCAGTTCCTTCATGTGTTCCACGAACAGGTCGAAATCCACGTCCGGCGACGCAAGAATAACGCCCGCCAATCGGCCCTTCGGTTTGAACTCCGGACTTCTTTCCAGCGCCGTCATGGCTTCCAGCGTAACCAGATTGCCCATGGAATGAGCGACGATGCCGAATTCCTCCGCGTTGGTCTGAGACAGGATCAGACTGAGTTCGTACAGATAAAAGCGCGCCTGAAGTGCGGAGTTAAGGTCGTAGACATAATCGATGGTCTTGGCGCGAGAAGCCCAGGAGAACAGGACCGCCACACCGTCGAAACCCGTATCGTGCACGAACTGAGACATGCGCAGGACGGCGGAACTGAAATTCGTGTTGTAGCCATGCACAAACACCATCACGCTCCGACTGCCCCTCGGTTTTTCCGCCAGCGCCTGATTGATCATCGCACGGAAATCGCCGCCTCCCTCGGCCAGGTCCGGAAGCCCGATCACAAAGTGCTTGCGGGGATCGGCTTTGGCCGAAGGCGGTCGCTCGATCTCGCCGACCTGATGGTCGCGGGGAATGGCCACGTCGATCCGCCCCATAGACAATCCGTCCGCCCGTTCACCGGAGAAGAATTCCGCCGGATCATCGGCACGGGTTCGCGTTGTCGCGAAGTAGAGGCTATGGCGTGTGGCCCCACTTTCCTCGGCAAACGGCAACACATTTTCCCCGAAGCCGATCACATGCCGTGGGCCGCTGGCGCATCCCGCAACCAGACCGCACAGCCCGGCAAGCACAAGGTAGTGAAGGAGTTTCGAACGCACACTCATATGTCGGGTACCTGACTTTCGCATGGTCGTCGATAAGGCCGGGAATTACGGCGAGATATCGTCATAGCTCTTGCAAGCCTCGGGATCATGACTGATCCCGTCGCAGATCCGCAAGCAGGTCGACCTGAAAGGCGGTGCTCCAGCCGAAGACCAGAAAGCCGTTGGCCGCGATCAGACCGGAAAGGATACGCCAGTCCTCCGGAAGGATGATGTCTCCGAACCCGAGCGTAGTGTAGGCGACGAGCGAAAAGTAGACCGCCCGCTCCAGGTCGGAAAAGACCCCCAATAGAATGAGCACCGCAGCCCACAGTGCGACCTCGATCAGATGCGCCGCCATGACCCAGAGCACGGACGCCGCCAGCAAGGTCGCCGTGCGGAGCGTGCTCGGCCATGCCAACGCCCATGCCCGTAGTGGTTCAAACCGATGCAAGGCCAGCGCCAGTGTGGTCGCGTGGATATAGGCGGTAAGGCTGATGACCGTGACGCCGACAACGACCTGCAATGCCATTACGACGCTTGCGCCGCGGCGGGCTTGCCCCGTTTGCGCATCACCAGATAACAGACGCTCGGGACGAAGATGAGCGTGACAGGCGATGCGATCGCCAGGCCGCCGATCATGATCGTCGCCATCGGTTCGAACAGCGCGCCGCCGCCGAACGCCATCGGGATCAGGCCGCAGATCGTGGTCAGCGACGTAAGAATGATCGGCTTGGCCCGCTGCTGCGCCGCGCTGATGATCGCGTCCTCAAGATCCATCGTCTCGCGTTCGATATCGATCTGGTTGATCAGCACGATGGCGTTGTTGATGATGATTCCCATCAGTGACATCAGGCCGAGTACGGCAAAGAACGACATCGGGTGGCCGGCCGCGCCGAGTGCATAGGGCGCGCCGATCAGGATGATGGGGATCGTCATGAAGGTCACGATCGAGCGGCGCAACGAATTGAACTGGAAGACAAGCGCGGCCAGCATGACGCCGAGGGCGAGCGGCAGGTTCGCGCCGATCTTGGCATAGACTTCGGCACTGTCCTCGATTTCACCGCCGATAGTGATCGCATACCCCGGCCCGAGATCGAGACCGTCGAGCGTCGGCTGGACACGGGCCAGCATTTGCTCGGCCGACAGGTCGGAACTCTTGGCCGAGACGATTACCTTGCGCACCTGGTTTTCCCGCCGGATTTCGGAAAATTCCAGCTTCGGCTGAAACGTTGCCACCTGGTCGACGGAAATCAATTCGCCGCCGGCGGCAATCGTCAGGTTGGCCAGATCCTCGACACTGTCCCGGTTGGCGAGCGATGCGCGCAACACGATCGGGATCTGGTCATCCCCTTCCCGGAAGACCGAATACGACGTGCCGGAGAAATAGGCGTTCATCACCTCGGAGATTTCTTCCGAGGTGACGCCGAATTCGCGCGCCTTGTCCTGAGCGATATCGACAACGACTTTCAGGACCTTGTTGCCCCAATCGCTCTCGTTCTTGACCAGGAAGGGAACACCGTCGAACGCCGCCTCCACCTGGTTGGCGGCGGCCATGAGCACATCGGCGTCCGGCCCGGAAATCTCCACGTCGACGATACCGGATTCCGAACCGCCCTGGGAAAGGCGCGCGACACGGAAACGCGCCTGGGGAAACTGTTCGATGAACACCCGACGAGCCCGTTCGGCCGTGTCGATCGCCGCATCGAGATCTGTGGTCTTGACCGCGAAGAAGGCGCTTGCCGGATCCGGATCGGCCGGATTGAGCGACAGATAGAAACGCGGTCCCCCGTCGCCGACATAGACGGTCGTGTTGACCACACCGGGATTGATCAACGGATCCGCCAACCATTTCTGCACCGAAAGCGCCTGCCTTTCGGTTTCCGAAATCGCCGCATCCTTGGGCATGTCCATATAGATCAGGAAATCCGCCCGCTCGCTGAAGGGAAACATTTCCGGCTTAAGCGTCGCGAATTGCGTCATGCTGTAACCGACCGCGGCATAGGTGATCAGCGCAATCGGGATTCCGAAACGCATCGAGCGTCGCGTGAACGCGCCATACAGCCCGCGGAGCCCACTGTTCCCGGAGGCCGCCTTCGATTTTTTCTGTTTCAGGATCCGCGCCGCGAGAAACGGCAGGATGTACAATGCCGTGATCCAGGAGCCGAGGAGCATGGAAGCGACGACCGCACCAAGCGAATAGGAAAACTCGCCCTCCGTTCCGCTGACCAAGAGCATCGGTATGAAGGCCGAGATGGTCGTAATTGACGCCACGCCGAGCGGGACCATGTATTGTGCACCCGCCTTCTTGGCGGCTTCCTCGGCCGGCACGCCCCGATTGACCTGGTTTTCGATGTCCTCCACCACGACGAGCCCGTTGTCGACGAGCAGGCCGAGCGAAATGATGACCGCGGCGATGGATACCTGTTCGATGTCGACGCCGAGAAAACCCATGCTCGACAGCGCAAAGGAAACCGTGAACGGCACGATGCAGGCAATCACCAGCGCCGCACGGAAGCCCAGGAACAGAAGCATGACGACGAACACGATGACGAACGTCTGGCCGACATTCGACAGCGCGTTGTTGATCGCCGCCGTCACATTCGTTTCCTGAAAGGTCGAGACCTCGAAGGAAATTCCGATCGGCTGGGTCTGTTCGAAGTCCGTTATGCGCGTGGCGAGCCGTCGGCCGAGATCCTGAATGTCGGACGCTTCCGACATTTCGACGCCCAGCACGATCGCCGGCTTGCCGTTGAAGAAGACCGGCGTTTCCTTCGGATCGACGAAACCCCGCCGGACATCGACAAGGTCTGAAAGCCGGATGTAACCGGCAAGGCCGCTGACCTTGGTGAGCACGCCGCGGATTTCGTCGACCGTACTCAGATCGCCATTGGCCTCCAGGACGATCTTGGTCCCGTTCGCGTCGATCTCGCCGGCCGGCAGGATCACATTCTGGGCCTGGAGATCCTCCAGCAATTGGTTGATCTGCACGCCGACGGAGGCGAGCTTGCGGATATCGAGGTCGAGCCAGATCCGTTCTTCCTGCTCGCCGTAGAGCGTCACCTTGGTGACGCCGGAAACCCGGTAGAGTTCCTTTTGCAGATCTTCCGCCACGTCCTCGATTGCGGCAAGGTCGAACCCGTCGCCGGTCACCGCGATGGTCGCGATCGAGACGTCGCCGTAATCGGTATTGACGATTGGTCCGGACGTTCCGTCCGGCAATTCGGCGGCCACGTCCTGCATCTTGTTGCGGAAATCTTCCCAGGCGCTTTCGATGTCCTCGATCGAGGTCTCGTCATACAGGTGCACGTAGAACAGGGCCTGACCGGACGTGATGATCGTCTCGATGTCCTCGATCTCGCCGATTTCGCGGATCTTGCGCTCGATCGGGATCGCGATCAGATCCTCGATCCGTTCCGGCGACATGCCGTCAAATGTCGCGATCGCAGCTGCCGTACGGATCGTGATCGCCGGATCCTCACGCTTCGGCAGACCGAGATAGGAAATCAGACCCATCAGCAGGATGAGGATCATCACCAGGCTGGTGAACCGTGAATTGTCGAGGCCGAAACGGGTCAGGAAATCCACGATGTCAATCCTCGATCGGCAGCAGTTTGACCTTCATGCCCTCGCGCAGGAACGACACGCCGGCGATCGCAACATGTTCGCCCGGCTCCAGCCCGTCGATGATCAGGAATTTGTTTTCCCGCAGGCCCGCCATGATGACCTCGCGCCGTTTCACCGTCTCCGTCTCCGCGTCGAAGACGAACATGCCGACCGGCACTTTCGAATTCGGATTGGCGTCCTCCGGAATCTGACCTTCCGGGATCGCTGCCGATATCGGGATGAGGAAGCCCTCCTCCGCCGGCAGATCGAGTTCGAACGACACCTCGACCGCCATACCGGCCCGGATCAGGGGATGGTCTTCCTTCAGGGCCACAATGACGGGAAAGGAGGAGACCGTGTCCGCCCGCTCCCCCAATTCGCTGACGACACCGGCGAGCGCGATATCGGGATCGTCGGCAAGCCTGATCCGGGCGGGCGTTCCGACGATCAATTGCGCCACGGTCTCGAAATTGACCGAGAACGACACTTCGTAGGACGACGCATCGTAGATTGAGGTCACCGTGGTTCCCGCCGAGACGGTCGCGAAAGAATCCGCATCGACCGAGTTGATGATGCCGTCGAACGGCGCCAGCATGATGGCTTCGGTGAGATCCTCCCGGGCCGAGGCGAGATCCTTTTCAGCCTGGGTGAGCTTGGCCTGGTTGGTGCGCACATCGGTCCGCGCGTCGTCCAGCGTCACGCGGCTGACCGTGCCTCGTTCGAATAGCGTCTCCTGGCGTCCGAGGCTGTCTTGTGCCTGCGCCAGCAGCGCCTCTGCCTCGTCGACGGCGGCGATCCGGTTTTCGATCTCGACCTCGAACTGTTCGCTATCCAGCCGGGCGAGCAGGTCGCCTTCCGATACGCGCTGGCCGACCGACAGGTCGATCCGGCCGAGCTTGCCGGCAACCTCGAAGGACAGCGACGTGATTTCGCCGGGCTCGAGCACGCCCGGATAGCGGCGTATGGTGGTCTTGCCCGTCGATGCGACGATCGTGGTAACGAGGCCGCGCACAGGCGCTGCCCCGTCTCCTTTGCTTTGCTCCTGATTGTCACATCCAGCGAGTGCAAACAGGACCAGAACCAGCGGCGCGATGCGCTTCACGGGGCCGTAAACCTTTTGTCACCTTCATCCCGGTCCGTAAAACATCTGGTTGCAACGTCTGGATTTTTCTGCAGCATTCCGGATCACACCATTAGGGCAAATCAAGGTCGACAGCCGTCCGCGCCCCGTTCACTCCGCACAACGGCGCCGTTATCTTGCATCACGCCCAACAGAACCGGCAGGACCATGCACGCCCGAAACCGGACCCATTCCGCCAAACATCCCGGCCCCGGAACCCATACGAGCATTACATCGACAATGGTCGCCTTTGCGCTGTCGCGTGGCCTGACGATCGAACAGATCGAAGCGGCGACCGGCGTTGATCCGGCAGAAATGGTCAAGCCGGATGCCCGCCCTCCCGAGGAAGCCGTTCCTCGCCTGTGGCAGGCACTGACATCCCAAAGCGAACCGGACACGGCGCTGTCCATGGAAATGGCCCGCGCCGTACCGTTTTCATTTCTCGGCGGTCTGGCGCACGGTGCTCAGTTTGCCCGCGACTTGCGCGAAGTGCTCGACTTGTTCACACGATACCGCACCATTCTGACCGATAGTGTCGAGGTGAGCCTCGTCGAAACCGGCAACGAGGTTGCGGTGGTCGTTTTCCATCCCCTGGATGTCATTGATCGGGGTCGCACCTCCGAAGTCGGATTGGCTCTGACATGGCGCGTGTTGTCCGAGATTGTTACCGGGGAAGCGTCACTGATACGGGTGGAGTTCACGCACGAAGGCTTTGGCCCGGAAGAAGCCTACAGGTCGCTGTTCCGCGCCCCGGTTCATTTCGAACAACCGCGAACCGCGATGGTGTTTCCGCGCGATTTGATGGGCGCTCCGATCAGCCAGGCCAACATCGAATTGTTCACCTATATCGAAGAACATTTTGGTCAACTTCAGCGCACGCTCGACTCCAGCCGCACCCCGCCCGGCCTTGCCCGTTTGCGCGCGGCAGTGGAAGAAAACGCTGCAGGCGGCGAGTACAGCGCCGCGGCAGCGGCCGCGCGTGCCAATCTGAGCATACGCTCGGCCCAGCGCCTCGCAGCGGCGCATGGCGCGTCTCTGGCCGGCCTGATCGAGGACGTGCGCGAAGCCAACGCCAGGGCCTATCTCGGCGATCCGCTGATCGCCATCGAGACCATCGCGCTTCTGCTCGGCTATTCCGACGACCGCGCCTTCCGCCGCGCCTTCAAACGCTGGACCGGCCAGTCGCCGTCGCAATTCCGCAAGGATCGGCTGCCGGGTCCTCGAAATCCGGGCGATGCCTGAGGCGACAATCGGCGAGCGAGGACCGCATGAAGCCAGAAGTGTTTGACGAAGATCGGCCCCGCGTAATGGTCGTCAGCCATGAGCGGTCGGGAACGCATTTCATCATGAATGCGCTCGCGGCCTGCTACGGATACGTTTCGGCCCCTGCCCTCGTCTTCGATCGCCGGCCGGTCAACATCAATTTTTATTACCCGGAGCACGTGCGCGGGTTTTTTGCCCAGTTCAACGAAGTGCCCATGCGCAACATCGTCAAGGCGCATCACGCCGTCGAGTTCTTTGAAGACACGCTGGCGGAAATCACCAAGGCCTTTGTCATCATTTACATCTATCGCGATCCGCGTGACGTGATGATCAGCCTGCACCGGTTCATGAACCACTGGCCGTGGCGCGAGGGACCGAAGGTGGAGACCTGTCCGGAATTCATGCGCGCCGCGCCGTGCGGCCAGATGCTGCGCTACCAGGACGCCCAGCACGAAACGGTGCTGCATCGCTGGATGGCGCATGTCGACGGCTGGACCCTGGGCCCGGCCTCGGGTCGGAACCCGCGCATCGTTGCAATCAGATACGAGGACCTGGATCGGGATTTTGAAAGCACGATCCGCAGCCTCGGCGGTCTATTGGGCCGGGAACCGACGCGGATCGAGTTACCGGACCCGAACAAAAACGTCGTCCTGCCGCGGATCGGCGATCGTCCGGACCGTCAATCGATCTATGCACCCGCCGATCTGGACTGGATCGAAAGCGTAGCGGGCAAGACAATGGGACGCCTCGGCTACCTTTGAGCCCGGCGCGCCTCGTCAAGACATTCAGATATCCGGTGTGTCCAGCAGTGTAAGACGGCCGGGTTCGTCATCGCCCAATACGTTCACGGTCACTTCCGCCGCACTGGTCAAGGCGCCGTCGGTGATCGTGTATTCGAAGATGTAGGGGAAGGTTTCTCCCGCTTCGAGCGAGTCGAACGCGCCGTTGGCGTTGAAGATCAGCGCGCCGTCCGGATCGAGGCTGACGCTGACGCCCATCTCCAGGAAAACCTCCCCATCCGGCCCGAATTCCTCGCCGTTGATTGCGGTGAAACGGAGCGGACGGCCCTCCGGGTCGCTGTCATTGGCAAGCACGTCGAGCGTTGCAACGTCGCTGGCGCGGGTTTCAAAGGTGTCGTCGACCGCCCGTGGGGCGTCGTCCTCCCCGATGATCGTAAGCGAAAGGTTTGCGTCGCTCGACCCATTGCCATCGCTTATCGTGTACACGATGTCGATGGTGTCAGTTTCTCCCGCATCGAGAGGATCGAAGACACCGTTGGCGTTGAAGATCAGTGCACCGTCGGGGTCGAGGCTGACGCTCGACCCGTCCTCAAGCACGACCTTGCCATCAGGCCCGAAGTCTTCGCCGTTGATCGCAGTAATCCGGAGCGGTTTGCCCTCCGGATCGCTGTCATTGCCAAGCACGTCGATCCTGGCGACCTCGCTGGCGCGCGTTTCGGCCGTGTCGTCGGCCGCCCTTGGGGCATCGTCCTCGCCTATGATGGTGAGGGTTTGGGTCGCGACATTGGTCTGGGTGCCATCACTGATCGTGTACTGGAAACTCAAGGGCGGCGTCTGGCCCGCATCAAGGGGGTCGAAAACGCCGTTGGCATCGAAGATCAATGCACCGTCCGGGTCGAGGCTGACGCTCGCCCCGCTCTCCAGGACCACCTCGCCGTCCGGTCCGAATGCCTCGCCGTCGATTGCGATGATCTTGAGGGGCTGGCCTTCAGGATCGCTGTCATTCGCGAGCACATCGAGCCGTGCGATCTCGCTGGCGCGGGTCCTGCCCGTGTCGTCGACCGCCCTCGGGGCATCGTCCTCTCCGATAATCATGAGCGTCTGCGTCGCGACGCTGGTCTGGGTGCCGTCGCTGATCGTGTACTGGAAACTCAAGGGCGGCGTCTGTCCCGCATCGAGGGGGTCGAAAACCCCGTTGGCATCGAAGATCAGCGCACCGTCCGCGTCGAGACTGACGCTCGCCCCGCTCTCCAGAACCACCTCGCCGTCCGGCCCGAATTCCTCGCCGTTGATCGCAATGATTTTGAGGGGCCGGCCTTCCGGATCGCTGTCATTCGCCAGAACATCGAGCCGGGCGACCTCGCTGGCGCGCGTTCGGCCCGTATCGTCGACCGCTTTCGGGGCGTCATCCTCACCGACGATGGTCAGGAATTGGGTCGCCACGCTCGACAGAGTGCCGTCGCTGATCGTGTATTGAAATGAAAGTGTCTCTGTATCGCCGGCTTCAAGTGGATCGAAGACACCGTTGGATTCGAAAATTAGTCCGCCATCCGCGTCGAGGCTGACAACGGCGCCGTTCTCAAGAACCACCTTGCCATCCGGGCCAAATGCCTCACCGTTGATGGCCGTGATCCGGAGCGGCTTGCCCTCCGGATCACTGTCATTGGACAATACGTCGAGCGCAGCGGTCTTGCTGGCCAGCGTTCGCGCGGTGTCGTCCACCGCTTCAGGCGCGTCGTCCTCGCCGACAATTGTCAGGTCGAACGTCGCCGTACTGGTAAACAGACCGTCGCTGATGGTGTAGGTAAACATATCGGGCGCTGTTTCGCCTTCATCCAGTCCCTCGTAGCTGTCGTCGGGATCGAAGGTCAGGGTGCCGTCTTCGTTCAGCATGACCTTGCCGCCGCCATTGAGGTCAACGCTATCACCCTTGCGCACCGGCTTTCCGTCGATCTTTGTGATCTCGAGTTTGTTATTCTGCGGATCACGATCATTGCTGAGAGGATCGATGACGATGCGATCGCTTTCCGTCACTTGTGCCGTGTCGTCTTCGGGCACAGGACGAAAACGATCGGCAAATGGGAGCCGGTTCACGATGAACTGAAAAAAGCTGAAGAACTTACCCATCGCAATTGCCCAATATTTGTCTACCTATACGGAATATAAAGTATACCGTAGCTTTCAATTATCATTGTGGCAACAATTCGTTCTTGCGAATTAGTTTTGAAACTCGTTTCGGCGTTCTTTTACGCGCGGTTTCGAGTATCCAGCATGGAGCGGTGGCGGAAGCGTTCCGAATTCGGGAAAGGGCCTTGTTCGCGCAACCGAATACTGGCTGTCATGCACCGTGACCGTGTCGCGAATACGGGGCCAGATTTCGCGACCGAGCATGGTCTGGTCCGCCCATCGACCGCGATAGTCCTCAAGCTGGGCCTGTGCGAGCGCTTTCATATCCGGCAAAAGCCCGGTCACCCCGCCCCAGAGGCCGGCCAGGATCAGGTCGACATGGATGACATGGTCTCGCATCGCATGAAAACAGGTACCGAGCCGGATCCATTCCTCGACCGCAACCCGTTCGCGCACGTTGAAGGGACTGTCGCAGTCCCGACATAAAAACCGGTCGACGGACGGGTCGTTGGCCACCCGGAACCGCCAGAAGAGCGCTTCGTTTCCTTTAGCCAGTGTCGGGTATTGAACGACCTGCGCGCCCGCGGCAACCAATTGCTGGATAAAGTCCTGCGGCACGGTCTGATCGCAGTAGAAGCGGCACATCCACTCCGGATAGAAGTGCCGGCCAAGCCGGGCGTTTTCCAGGGCCCCGTAACGATAATAGTCGTCATCGCCCCACAGCGAGAAAGCGATCACGTTGCGTGCCCGCTCCGTCGCCTGGAACGGCGGGGCCGTGCCGGCAAGCCGCGTCCCGTCAAAGGCCTCGTTCGCGTAAGCGTCCTTCAGTTCCAGAGCTTTCTGGCCGGCCGCCCTGGCTTCCTCCAGACGGTTGAGGCGGAACAGCATTTCGCAGAGTGAGGCAAGCAGCGACGGATCGTCCGGACGCTTCGCAGCGGCAGCCTGAAGGTGGGGCAGCGCCTCCTCGTAGGCGCCGAGATCCTTCAACAGGCCGCCAAGGTTTCGCCTGAACTCAGGGCGGTCCGGCTCCAGCGCGATCGAACGGTGAACCAGCTTCCGTGCCTCTTCGGTGCGCCCGAGATTATGCAGCGCGATGCCGAGGAAATGGGTGGCCGCCGGATGGTCCGGGGTGTCGGCCAGCACGGTGCGAAACATCGAGGCGGCCGTCTCGGGATCTCCCTGGCGCAGGGTGCTCAACGCGGACTGAAAGTCGGCCTTTGTCGACATCAATCCACCCCCGGGAAATCGGCCGATGCCGTTTTTTGTCTACCCTGCTTGCGGTTCGTTCGGAACAGGACCTTTGAAGCGAATGGCCCGTCCCGTCCTCCCGGCTGGTAGCCCAGCAATCGAATGATGCCGGCTTCATAATCGGCAATCATGTCCTGCGTTTCACTGTCGATGGCGTCCGGCGCATCCTGGTGCTCGGGCGATGCATTGGCCCTTGGCAGTTCCAACGATATCTGCAGGTCCCGACACAGAAGGTGCAGGCCGTCTTCAAGACTGTCCTGTTTCAATATGACGTCGACGCCGACACGGCCGGATTGATCGACGAGGTAGTCCATCTGCGGCAAGGTATCGACATAGGGCCGGTCCTGTCGCCGTTTCAGCAAATGGCCGACAAATCCTTTGAGCGCCTGTCCGGCCGCGATGGCGTTGTAGGGGTGCCGTTTATCGCGGCGGATGTGACGATAAAGGCTTTGCATCCGCCGCCAGGGGTCTCGGACGACGGACATGATCGTCAGTGTTTCCAGGTCCAGCTTGGTCAGACGGGCGACGGAACGAACACCCAGATGGTTGGGAAACGCCATGCCGCGTTCGACGAGATGCCGCGGTCGGTTTTCCAGAAACCGGGACAGCTCCGGATCGGCCGAAATTGTCAGGGGATCGTCGATGCCATAGGGGCGGAAGGCCAGTTTCAAGCTGGTCCCGGCCGTCTTGGGAATATGGATGAAAAGAAAGTCTTTGCTCTTTGAAAAAAACATTCACCGGACATCCAGCACCGCGATCGCTCGCTCGAAGACGCTGGAAGCAAGCAACAGCCCGTCGCCTATCGCGACCGGATCGGATCCTATCACGACCGAATGCGCCGGAAAAACAGGCACCCGACACTGGCGGCGGCAATCCGGAATACGACCGACGGCCGGATCCGATCCGGCCGTCGACTGGACTCCTGGCTCAGGCGGCCCGTCGGCGCTTGCGGAGCAGGCTCAGTCCCAGGGCGAACCCGGAGAACAGCAGAACGGCACCCGGCGGAAGCGGTATGACGGTCGGGTCCTTCGCAACACTCACCCAGCTCAGGTTCTGACCTGGCTCCAGACCGGCGATCGTCACGCCCTGGGGAAGCAGGAGACTCAATATCCCGGTGTTCGACGCATCTATACTGGCCATCGCGCCGAGCACGGCCGCTCCTTGAGGCCCGACACGCACGCCATTGCCGACCATCGACACTGTGAAGCCAAATATGTTGCCGTCGTTGAGCGTTAGGGACGGAGCCGCGAAGACGGCATCGAAGCCGGACTGATCCTGGCGCGAAATGCTGAGCCCGACATTGCTCTGGCTGGCATTCGGATTGACCGTCAGCCGTCCATCGCTCACTTCAGTGACTTCAACGCCGCCTGTGGCCTGTCCCGGAGGCCCGAAATCCATCACCAGCCCGGACCGGAAATTTGTCTGTGCCGCAACCGGTTGACCGTCGACCAGAGGCACGGCGAACGAACGCGCTAAATCGGCGTCGACCGAGTAAGTGAGCGCGCCGCTCGACAGGGTCAACGGGCTCGCACCGTTATAGCGGAACAGATAGCTGAGCGAGGTGGAGTTGGTCGTGCCGAAACTGCCGCTGCCGGTTGTGTCGTCGGCCGTCGTCGCAAAGCGCATCAGGCCGTTGAGCGCATCCGCGGAACTGGATCCGCCAAGCGCCGGTTCGATGACCTCCGCCAGGAGCGGATCGATATCCCGGATGTCGTTCGGCCGGGGCCGGTTGGAGGCCGCGACCTGGGCTCGAGCGGAACTGTTGACCAGCGTGAGCGTGGCGGCGTGTACCGCGTCCGGTATCGCGACAAACGTCGCAGTTGCAAGAGCCAGAGGCGCGACCCAGACAGGAGCTTTCCTGGCTTTGGCGATCGACGATTTGGCATGGGCATTTCGGCTGTCTGATAATTTCCAACGCATTACCTGTGGTCCTTCTCAATCAAATTTCACGAAATCAGGCGGCATGGACGCCGCCATGCGGCAATTCGGTTCTTTTTCACTCGAACAGCGAGCGCGCGTGCGGCAAACGCCGGCACACGGGTCTCAGGCCCGCGCCCGTTTCAATTCGAGGCTTTGTCGTGCTGCATGAAGATCGCGGCCTGGATCAGCTGGCACGTATTGGGGCCCGACACACCATCGGCCTTTGCACTGGCCGGGAACGGCGGCGGCAGGCTCTCGTCGCTGCAGCCGCCGCGATAGGTCGTCAGCATGGAGGCGGCGATATCCGCAATCAGCGGGCCGTGGTCGTTCAGGACCAGATGGACTTCCATCTCGGTCGGATTGTCGAGGGACTGATCGAACCAGCCGGCTTCGACGGAACCGCTCGGCAGAAATCCGACAAAACGCGCCGTGCCTTCCGGCGAATTGACCGCACCGTCTGCATAGGTGATCTGTGTGCCCACGCGTTCGGCGCGTCCGATGATGTCGTCGGCTTCGCACGGCGAGGTTTCGCACAGTTCGGGCCGGGTCACGATAACCCACCACGCCGTGGTGACATGGCCGGGCGTCAACTCGGCGGTTTTCATCGTCATGGTCACGCCGTCGGCATCGGTGCTGAGGCGTGCCTCGGCGGCGTCGATCACCCGCTTGGGCGCTGTATCCGTCGCCATATGGGCGACCGGGCGGACCATAGGGGTGTCCGCCAGAGCCGCGACCGCCATCGTGGAACCAATGAAGGTCGCGCCAACGAGGGCAAGGGTTTGCGTGGGTTTCATCAGACTCTCCGTTTCAATCCGATTGCACTGAACACTCGGCCGGGGGGACCTGGCCGGATCGCGCAAAGCTGACACCGCAGGGCATGGGGCAACTAGTGAAGAATCTGGAGTGAGGCCGGTACAGTTTGTGGACTGGCCGAGCTGAAAGGCGACGCGTTACCTTGGACGCATTGCTGAAAGGACGTTCAACCGGAGACCCTTCGATGACCCACAACGGATACGGAAATTTCTGCCCGACCGCGAAAGCCTGTGAAGTTCTCGAACCGCGCTGGACGATGCTGATCCTCGCCGAAATGTCCTGCGGTTCCACCCGGTTCAACGACATTCGACGCGGCGTACCGGGGATCTCTCCGACGCTGCTCGCAAAACGTTTGCGCGAATTGAAGGGATTCGGCCTGATCGAGCGCATCGAAGACCGGGCGACAGGATCGGTCGACTATGTCCAGACCGAAGCCGGCAAGGCGCTCAACCCGATTATCTGGCAGCTTGGCCAATGGGCCTGGACCCATGTCGAGGCGGAAGTTTCGCTGCAGCATCTGGATGCCCAGGTTCTGATCTGGAACATCCGCCGGAAAATCGCCTTGGACCAGGTCGCGAAAAAACGCACGGTCGTTCGTTTTCACTTCCCCGATGCAAAGAAACGCGACCGCCTTTTCTGGCTGATCTGGCGTCCCGGCTCGGAAATCGATGTCTGTCTGGACGACCCCGGATTTGACGTCGATCTGTTCATCGAGGCGGAATTGAAGGCCTTCACATCGTACTGGATGAACTGGACCTCGCTCGCCCAGGAAATGGACCGCGACCGCATTTCCCTGATCGGCAGCCCGCACCTGATCCGGACCATTGATACCTGGCTCGTGCGCAGTTCTTTCGGGGATCAGGCGGACATTGCAACACCCGCGTCTCTCGATGGGGCATCGACGAACGCTGCTTAGGACAATACCGTCCGCGTAAGTGACAGGAACGCGACGACGGCAGGGCGCCGAACATCGTCGGCAAGGCGCCGCGATCAGAACGCAAAGAGGGCAAACAAGATAAGCGCAAAAGCAAACACTGCGGCCCATGTCACCGGCCGGTCGGTGCGTTGCGCGTTCCGCTCGGCACTCCTGTCAGGGCCATATTTTGCGTAATCCAATGCGTCCCGATGCGGGTCGCGGAGATGGTCAGGAAGATGGTGTCTCATACATCTGATATAGTAATAATTTCAAAAATTTCAATGTATTATGACATATATTCGATGAATAAGAGATCAAAGGCAGCTATACTTCAATTAATAATATTATTCATGCAAAATATTTTTACAGATGAACATGCCGCAAACGGTCATTCATCTTCGAACCACAAATATCCGGCTGCCCGCATCCCAAATGTTGAACTACAGCACGTGACTGTCACACGGGAGACCAACCGCCCCGAAGCCGACAAAGCTCTCTACCTGGCAATCGGACCTTCGGCCCGTTTTGGGCTCCTTGCCAGTCACCAAATGAATGGACCGAGTGCCACCAAAACGAGGGACGAAACAAAAAAGAGGAAGAAAACCCACGACCACGTCTTATCGTAGGGTTTCTCGTGCGCACACCTGTCGGATCCATACCTTGACTCGTTTATGGCTTCGCGATGGGGGTCACGGAGATGTTCTGGAAGATGATGGGTCATAGACATTATATAAAGTGTTGCACTGAGTTTTTCAATTTTACTTGTGACTCTGTCGATTTATATGCGCAGGATTTATTCAAGACGTTCAGAAAAACTGAATATTTCAATATTACTGTTTCAATCGATCGTTTGACCGTGACGGCCGGACAGTCTCCCCAAAGTGTCAGTTGAGCGCACCTGCACCGACACGGCTTCGAAAAGTTCGATCGCAATCCGTCTTTTCCGTAACCGGCAACCGCAGAGCGCTCGACCGAGGCGATCGCCGCGAGACACCTTGCACGGTCGGGCGCCATTGCCCTAAACAAGGGTGATTCGTCCTGGCGACGGGCGAAGGTGCTACCGAGGCGATATGCCGGAGAGGTATGAGCAGGAAGAACCGATGAAAGCCTTGGGCAGTCTTGGCCGGAAAGCATTCTTGACGCTGCTTTGCCTGTCGCTTGCGGTCTGGAGCGCCGTGCCGACGGCCGCGCACGCCTCAGCGGTCTTCGAAACCCTTCACGCTCACTCAGACATCGGCGACCATGGGCATTCTCACGGGCCGGAAGAAGACCTTTACGAGAGATTGCACGGCCACAGCCACGATACGGCCGATCACGATCACAGCCCGGCCATGCTGGTGCGTGGAAGCGGGCCAGGTCCGCTGATCTTACGCGATCTTCTCAGAATCCGGCCAGTGACATCGGGGCCGTTGCGCCAATTCCGGATCGACCGACCTCCGCGCGCCTGATCTGAGCCGCTTCGTGCGGCTTTCCCGATCAGTCAGTTCCAATGCGGAGATCAATCCATGACCACAGTCCTCAGGGGCTGGCGAGCCGCGGCGTTCGGCCGACCGGCTTTCCTGTCCTTTATCTGCCTGGCCGCATTCTGCCTTTGCGTCAGCCAGGCCCTTGCCCACAACGTCACACCGGGTGACGCGGGCTACATCCAGGAAATCTGGGGGGTACACCTCATCCCCTTCGCCTATCTGGGCGCCAAACATATGGTAACCGGATACGATCACATCCTGTTTCTGCTGGGCGTCGTCTTTTTCCTCTACAAGATGAAAGACGTCGCGATCTATGTCAGCCTGTTTGCGCTCGGTCATTCGACGACGATGCTGGCCGGTGTCTGGTTCGGCTGCGGCGTGAACGCCCATATCATCGACGCCATCATCGGCCTCAGCGTCGTCTACAAAGCACTCGATAATCTCGGCGCCTACCAGCGCTGGTTCGGATATCAACCGGATACGAAGGTAGCGACGCTGGTCTTCGGCCTGTTCCACGGAACCGGCCTCGCCACCAAGATCCTCGACTATCAGATCGCCGAGGACGGTCTCCTGGCAAACCTCCTCGCCTTCAATGTCGGCGTCGAGATTGGTCAGATCCTGGCGCTCGCGGTGATCCTCATTGTCATGGGGTATTGGCGCAGGAAACCCGCCTTCTTCCGACAGGCCTACACCGCAAACGTCGTCATGATGTCCATGGGTTTCATGCTCATGGGCTACCAGATCACCGGCTATTTCGTAGCCGCCTGAGACAAGTGAGAGACAGATGTTCAACACAGAAAAACCCAGCCTTGAGGCCCTGCCGAGTTCGGCTCAGTTGTTGCGCTCGACGATATTGGCGGCAATTGGTGCGGCGGCGATCCTCGTTACCGTCGTACTCCCTGCCGAATACGCCATCGATCCGACGGGCGCGGGCCGCCTGTTCGGTCTCACGGAGATGGGCGAGATCAAGCGGGAATTGGCCGACGAAGCCGAACGCGACCGCAAGATCCACGGTGGTTCGGATCAGAGTTCGCATCTTCTGGAAGGCGTGTTCGGCCTGATTATCGGAACCGCGTATGCAGAAGAAACGTGGCGGGACCGGGTGACCTTAACTCTCGCTCCGAATGCTTCGGCCGAGATCAAGCTACTAATGGCCGCGGGAGACATTGCTGAATATTCATGGGTCGCGGAGGGCGGACGGATCAATTTCGACCTCCACGCTCATGGCAACGGCCAGTCGGTCGACTACGAACGCGGTCGCGGCAAGACCGATGGCAAGGGCCGCATAGAAGCTCCCTTTGCCGGAGAACACGGCTGGTTCTGGCGCAACCGGGACAAATCGGACGTCACCGTGACGCTGCAGGTGCGCGGCGGGTATAGCGAAGTCGTTCAGAGCAAGTGAGACAGCAAGCAGTCATTCGGAGCGGGCGTTCGAATGGCTGTTTTCAACCTGACGTTCAGGACCTCTGGTATAGACTGTATCAGCGAGGCTTCCTTCGCGTCGCCCAAACGCGCAGATCGGCCATGACCTTCAAGACCGCGATGACCACCAGTGCACAGAGTACCACCTTTGAAATGGTCTCCATCGTGCCCTCGATCAGCAGGGCATGCGCCACCGTCCCCGCGACGATGATCACAGCGAAAGACGTATGCGCAATGCGCCATGTGCGCGGTCTAAGGCCCGACTTTTTTCGGAATGCGGCGAGAAGTGCGGCGCCGAAAACGGCCCACATGGCGATCACGCCCCAGGCGGAAAACGGCGTCGGCGACACAAAGAGCAGCGCATCGACCACATCCGGCGGGCTCGTGACCCAAAGCGCCGCGACATGGATGACAACGGAAAGCACGATGGCACCGCCGATCCAGCGATGCGCGCGCCGCCCGCGATACGCCTCGAAGCCCGGCAGGTAGCCGCCCATGAGCAAGGGCTGAAACAGCATCAGCGCCAGTCCGATCACTCCGGCAAAACCGGCGGCAATGTAGACGGGTTCGCGCCAGGCAAGCAGCGGGCTTGCGGCCGCGGCCGCGATCGGCACGGCGACAGCAAGGGTGACGGCGGCCCAGATGAGGATCGCTCGGGCCCGAACCATCTTTTCAGGCCCGCCCCGGTCAGACCGGCTTCAGCACAAAATGCGCCTCAAGACTGGTATCTTTCGAGCTCGGCATGATCGGACGCAGGAAGACGGTCTCGAAGTCGCCACTGTCATAGGCAAGATGTCCGTGCGGTTGCCCGAAAGCCGGAACGATTTGCGGCATTTCAAGGCGGAACTCGCCATTGGCATCGGTGAGCGTCGCACCGTGGCTGTGCGGATCCCGCTCGTGACCTTCGGTTGTATGCGCCCAGATCTGGATGCGCTGACCTTCAAGCGGCGCGCCGTCGCCGGCGCGGCGCACGGTACCCGTCATCCAGAAGCCGCCGCCGCCGATCCGCTTCACGATCGGCGCTCCGGGAAGGTAATTGTTGGCCCCGCCGCGCATCGTGCGGGTCGGTGCGAGGCCCTTTGCCTGGGCCGGAACGAGCAGGCCGGACACGCCTGTCGCGACGAACGCGCCGCCGGCGGCAAGGACAGCGCGGCGATCGACTTTAACCTGTGTCATGGTGATGTCTCCTGTTGAGCGCTCGGTCGCGCGACCGATCCAAAGGAATCTCACATCGCAATGTAGAGTGTTTATGACCGATTCCCACCGTGGCGACGCAGCGCACACGATGAGATGGCCCACGCTTTTGTGACCGGAAATCCCGGATAGCTTCAAAACCCGCACGGGTGACCGGCGAATACCCGGGGTTCAGGCGGGGTAAGGGTAGTGGTCCGCGCGGCTGGGCGGTGTGCCGAAATAGGCGCTGAAATCTCGGCTGAATTGGGCGGCGCTCGCATACCCGACGGCACGCGCGGTTTCGGCGACACCGAGATTGCCGAACGTAAGCAGGCTCTTGGCCTGCATGAGCCGCTTTCGTTTTTGATATTGCAGCGGCGACAGGCCGGTCACGGCTTTAAAATGGCGGTGCAGCGACGCCGTGCTCATTCCGGCGGCGTCTGCAAGGCTTTCGACATCCGCAATGGTCTCCGGCGTTTTTTCAAGATCGCGGAGAACCTGGGCAATCCGGGCTTCGGGTCGGTTACCATGCGTCTGGCTCAACAAAACGCGCCCGTGCCGGTCCTGAAGCGCATGAAAGAAGATTTCCTTCACTGTGTCCGGCCCCAACACCGCCGCCTCGGCCGCATTCAACACGTGTCGCGTGAGCCGCGTGACTGCGTCACGAAACGGCTCGGGCATTGTCAGGGGTTCGATGCCCAATCCTGTCTGGGGCGACAAGGTCGCCGGGTCATGGGTGGCGAGTTCCCGCGCAAGTGTCCGCAACTCCAATGGGTCCATTGAGAGGAAGATGCCGATCAGAGGCGTCTCTTTCGAGGCCATCGTTTCGCATTCGAAGAACACCGGCAGGCCAACGGCAAGGTATTGTCCCGGCCCGTAAACGATCCGCCTGTCCTCGAAGTACCCGATCTTTTGGCCCGATACGATAACGGCGATGCCGGGCTCGTAGCTGAGCGGCGCGCGCGCCACAGATGTGTCGGCCCAGAACAGGCGCACCCGAGGCATCTGTGTTTCAACGAAGCCTATCTTACGCAACGATGCCTGCTCCGCGCGGATGGCCTCCAAGTTTGTTCGAAGCTCTGAATGCATGCCTCTGGTCCGTTCCGAGATGATCGAAACTGGCATGCATCGTGCCGAAAGTCCCGCTCCCGGAATGCGGTTTGAGAGAATCGAGCATGTCTCTGAGGCGAACAGGAATTCTGGTTCACCGGATTGCCGCCTATGTCCCGGTCATCTCGAGACCCTGGAGGAACAGATGACCGATCACGCGTCGATTCCCGCCGACAAACTGGCGGTGGTC
This sequence comes from Pseudomonadota bacterium, assembly GCA_038745065.1. GTDB lineage: Bacteria > Pseudomonadota > Alphaproteobacteria > Rhizobiales > JANQQB01 > JANQQB01. The sequence goes on from JBCDLT010000047.1 coordinate 49,798, forward strand.
AAGGCACTTGCCAGTTTTGCCGTCAAACCGGCTTTTCGCACGCCGGTCCACAAAACCCCGGCGGACCACGGGATTGCGGAATGGGAGGACGTCTTTTTCCCGTCGGCCGACGGCACCCCGCTGGAAGGATGGTATGTCCCCGCGGCCGAAGGCGAAAGCGACAGGCTGATCGTGATGAACCATCCGATGCCCATGAGCCGGTCGGGATTTACCGGGCATTTCGGTGAACCCTGGAGCCAGGTCGACGATATCGAGATCGATTTTGTCGCGCATATCTCTCATCTGGTGCACGCCGGCTACAACGTACTCGCCTACGATTTGCGCAACCACGGGAACTCAAGCGCGGCAAATGGCGGGATTTGCGGTATCGGGCGATACGAGTGGCGCGATTGTGTCGGCGCCAAGACCTATATCGATGCCCATCCCCGCCTGTCGAACATGAAACTCGGTCTTTACAGCCAGTGCACCGGAGGCAACGCGCAATACGAGGCGATCTCGCGCCGACCGGAATTGTTTGAAAATGTGCTGTGCATGCTCAGCCCCCTGGTAGTGTCGATGACAGCGCTGATGGGGCAGTTCGCCAGGCTGCAAGGCGTGGGCGATTATCTTGACGAAATGGATGCCGAACAGAAGAAGCTTGGCGGGTTTGCGAATGCCGAGATGACCCCGCATCTGTTCGCGGCCGATGTCAGGATTCCCACCTTTATCGTTCAGGTGCGCGACGACCTCTGGACCACGCCGGCAGACGGCGAGAAGACCTTTGAATTGCTCGGCGCCAACGAGAAGGAAGTCTTCTGGATCGAGGGCACGACCCGCCGGTTCGACGGCTATAATTATTTCGGCCGGAACCCGGACCGTATGATCGCCTGGTTCGACCGGTACATGCGGTGACCGCGCCGGGGGACCGATCCCGGCGGAGCGTCCGGGAACAGGCTCCCTTGGCTGGCCCGGCGCCGGATCGTGTCTCGCGCCCGCCTACCTGCCACAGACTTCAAACATGAGGCTCAGCCGGTGAAACGCCATTCCTCTTCCCCGCGAACAAACCCGGCGGGAGATCCGTCGGCCCGTTCGACGATCTCCTGCAGGTAGCGGTTTGCCGGCCCGGCAAGGTCGGCATAAAGCCTGCCAAGTGCGGCACGCGCTGGTACTTCCGGCCAATCCGCAGACAACAGCC
>JBCDLT010000048.1:0-50440 GCA_038745065.1 Pseudomonadota bacterium
ATCAATAATATACTAATAGGAATTGAGGTAGTAAAAAATGTTTTATTCTACGGTCCTCCTATTACGTTTACATGTGGGGTAATTTTAATCCTGTTGCAGCTTTGAGGGTGAACAAGCGATCGGGGCGATGGTGAATATCGACCGCATCAAGCAGGTACGCGAAGAACGGCAATGCAGTCTCCAGTATGCCAAGCGGATCGTTGAGATCGAGGAACTGCACGCCGAAATCGACGCGGCCAATAGCGTCGACGATATCAAACAGATCTTGAAAAAGATCACGCAATGAAGGGATCCAACTGCAACGCTGTTAGGTGACAGGACCGTACAATCCCCAATCGCGATCGGTCCGCGCAGTGCCTATATTGTCGGCAGCGATCGTTTCAAAAAAATCGACCCTCGGGGGAGGTGACCATGTCCTTGCCGTTTTTCAAACCGACGGCACTCCTCGTGCTGGCGGGTCTGCTTCTGCCGGCGACCGGTGTCGAAAGCCACGCCCAGCAGACCGAACGGCGTGTCGTCGTTACCCAGGATTCGGATTACTTCGGCAACGATTACCGGATCCTGAAGGACGTTACAGTCGATGCCTGTACCGCGGCGTGTGCCGGTGACCGGCAATGCAAGGCCTTTACCTACAACGTTTCGGCCGGCTGGTGTTTCCTGAAGGAAGCCGTCGGCGAGTTCCGGGCGGTCGAAGGCGCGATTTCCGGGCGGGTGGTCGAGACGGCTTTGGGGCAGCCGCCGGCGCGGGAGACGCGCAAGGCCGAGCTTGATTTTCTTGGGACCGATCTGCTCGACGCCGCCGAAGCACAGGCGGCGCGGGTGCGGCAAACGCGGCCGGCGGCAGGGACGCTGACGGACTGGCTCAATGTCGGGTCGGAAAAACGCGCGGCGAATGATCTGAAGGCCAGTGCAGATGCCTATCGCCAGGCGCTGCGCCAGGATCCGGAACGGTTCCCGTCCTGGTCGCTTTATGCCGATACCCTGGTGTCGTGGAAACCCAACAATTGGCAGGAACAGCGGCGCGTTCGCGATGAGGCGGTTTCGGCCGCCGTCAATGCCTATCTGGTTGCAACGAGCCCGGAACAGCGGGCGTTCGCACTGGCCACGATCGGCCGGGCACTCGGCAACCGGAACAGCTGGAAGCCGGCCATTAGAAGCTATCGCGCGAGCCTTGCCCTGCAGGAAGTCGCGGCGGTGCGCGAGGCCTATGATCGGGCCGTCGCCGCCCACGGATTCCGCCTCGTCGAACACCGGATCGACAGCGACGCCGCGTCGCCGCAGATCTGTCTCGTGCTTTCCGACGACCTGGCGCTCGGCGATGCAAGGCCCGAGGACTTTGTGAAGGTCGTGCCCGATGCCGGGCTGGCCGTCGAGGCCGGCCGCCGGAACATCTGCATCGACGGGGTCAGGCACGGGGAACGTTACGCCGTGACCTTGCGGGCCGGGCTCGCGGCAGCCGACGGCGAGATGATCGAAAAGACCGCCGCGCTCGATCTCTTCATCCGCGATCGCAAGGCTTCCGTGCGGTTTCCAGGAAATGCCTATGTCCTGCCAGGGCATGACGGGGCGACGATCCCGGTCGTCACTGTCAATGCGAGCCAGGTCGAGGCCGAGCTCCTGCGGATCGGCGATCGCAGCCTTGCCGCCACCATCGGCAACGGACGGTTCCTGCGCCAGCTCAATCAATATGACGGCGAGGAAATCGAGACGAAGACCGGCGAAAAAGTCTGGTCCGGTACCGTCGATGTCGAGCGCATCCTCAACGAAGAAGTTGTCTCAGCCATTCCGGTGCGCGAGATTGCACCGGACCTCAAACCCGGCGCCTATGCGCTGATCGCGCGGGCGTCGAGCGATGCGCGACCCTGGGAGGCCAAGGCCACCCAATGGTTCGTGGTGACGGATCTGGGCCTGTCGGTGTTTGCCGCCGATGACGGGTTCCATGTCGCCGCGCGTTCGCTGACGACGGCGGAGCCGCTGCCGGATCTCGATCTGCGGCTGGTTGCCGGCAATAACGAAATTCTCGGCACGGCAAAAACCGGTGCCGACGGGACGGCCCGCTTCGATCCGGGCCTTGCGCGCGGCACGGGGGGTGCTGCGCCGGCGCTGCTCGTCGCTGAAAACGCGGCGGGCGATTATGCGTTCCTCGACCTGAAGGCGTCCGGCCTCGATCTGACGGACCGCGGCGTCGACGGGCGCGAGGCGCCCGGTCCCGTCGATGTTTTCCTGACGACGGAACGCGGCATCTATCGTCCCGGAGAAACCGTCTTTGCGACCGCATTGACGCGCGACAGCCGCAGCGAAGCGATCGCCGACCTGCCGCTGACGGTGATGATCTTCCGACCGGACGGCAAGGAATCCGAACGCCGGCTCATCCCGCAGCAGGCGGCGGGCGGGTCGCTGACCCAGATCGCGCTCGACCGCTCGGCGATGCGCGGTGCCTGGCGGATCGGGATCTACGCCGATCCGAAGGGCAAGGCGCTCGCCGAGACGTCGTTCCTGGTCGAAGACTTCCTGCCGGAACGGCTCGATTTCGAGCTGACGGCCGAGGCGCCGGTCTTCAGCCGCGGCGAAGCCTTGCCGGTCACCGTCGCCGCGCGGTTCCTCTACGGCGCGCCGGCCTCCGGGCTTGAGGTTTTCGGCAATACGACGCTGACGCCGGTGCGCACGCGGGCGGCCTATCCCGGCTATGTCTTCGGGCTTGCCGAAGAGGCGGCAACGCCGGTATCCGACGTTTTCCAGAGCACACGCACCGACGAAGCGGGCAGCGCCAGTCTTACCGTCGGCCTGCCCGCCAGCCCGGTCGCCACGCTGCCGCTCCAGGCGCGGATTGCGGCGCAGGTCTCGGATACGAGCGGCCGGCCGGTCGAACGCACGCTCGAATTGCCGGTCGCCGACGACGGTCCGCGGCTCGGTCTCAAGCCTTTGTTCGAAGGGGCGGCCGGACAGAATTCGACCGTGCAGTTCGATGCCGTTGCAATCGATCCGAACGGCGGGCGCATCGCGGCCGCCGAAACGGCCTGGACCCTGTCGAAGATCGAAACCGATTACCAATGGTATCGCACGGACGGGCGCTGGTCCTACGAACCGATTTATCGCAAGCGCCGGGTCGCGTCCGGTACGGTCGATATCGGTGCCGACGAACCGGTCACCCTCGACGCCGCCGTCGAATGGGGCGGCTATGAATTGATGCTGGAACCGTCGACGGCGGGCATGGCGCCCGTCAGCCATCGGTTCGAGGCGGGCTGGTATGTGGAACGCAAGTCGCTCGAGTCGCCGGAAGCCCTGAAGGTCGCGCTCGACAAATCCGAATACCGGATCGGCGAGACGGCCGCGGTTCAGATCACGCCGCCGTTTGCGGGCAAGGCCCGGATCATGGTGGCCGGCGAACGGGTGATCGAGGTGCGGCACGTCGATGTTCCCGAAGACGGGGCGACGATCTCGCTTGACGTTACCGAGGATTGGGGCGCGGGCGCCTATGTGACGGCCCTGGTCTACCGGCCGATGGATCTCGGCAACAAACGCATGCCGGCGCGGGCCGTCGGCCTTGCCTGGGCCGCCGTCGATCCCGCGGACAAACGCCTTGCCGTCTCGATCGAGGCGGACGAGGTCGTGCGGCCGCGCCAGACGACAAATGTCCGGCTTGCCGTCGCCAATGCACGGCCCGGCGACAAGGCCTATGTCACGCTCGCCGCGGTCGATGCCGGCATCCTCAATCTCACCGGTTTCGAAACGCCGGACCCGGAAGCGCATTACTTCGGGCAACGGCGCCTCGGTGTCGATATCAAGGACGTCTACAACAAGCTGATCGATCGCATGATCGGCACGCCCGGCCGGGTGCGTTCCGGCGGCGACGCGTCGATGATGCGGTTCGAGGGACCGCCGCCGCCCGACGTGCTGATGGCGTTTCATTCCGGTATTGAGGAAGTCGGGCCGGACGGCACCGTCAGCATCGAGGTGCCGATTGCCGATTTCAGCGGTACGGTGCGCCTGATGGCGATCGCCTGGTCGTCGGCCGGAATCGGCAAGGCGGAACGCGACATCATCGCCCGCGACCCGGTGGTGATGACGGCGAGCATGCCGCGCTTCCTGGCGCCCGGCGACCGGTCGCGTGTGCTGGTTGACGTGGCAGATGTCGAAGGTGTCGGCGGCGGCGCGCGGCTGACGGTTTCGGCCGAAGGCACGGCGCTGCGTGTCGATCCGGCCGCGGCCGATCGCACGCTTGAACTGGCCGATGGCGGCCGCCAATCCGTGCTCGTGCCGGTCGATGCCGGTACGGTCGGAGACGGTACGGTTCGCCTGACGCTCTCGCTTGCCGACGGAACACAATTTGAAAAGACGATTCCGCTCGGCGTTCGCGACAACGAACCGCCGGTCACACGCACCAGCGAAGTGCGGCTGGCGCCCGGTCAGACCGTGTCGCTCGATCCTGATGTGGTCAGCGGCCTGCGGTCCGGCACCGGAACGGTGACGGTCTCGGCGAGCGGCGCGGGTCGGCTTGACGTTGCCGGCATCGTGCGCTCGCTCGACCAATATCCCTATGGCTGTTCGGAACAGCTGACGAGCCGCGCCCTGCCGCTGCTCTATGTCGACGAGGTCATTCTCGCGGCCGGTCTCGCCGGGCAGGAAAGCGTGCGCGACCGGGTGCAAAAGGCGATTGCGTCGGTGCTGGCCAACCAGACCTCGTCCGGCGGGTTCGGGCTCTGGTCTCCCGGTGCGGCAGACCTCTGGGTCGAGGCCTATGTCACCGATTTCCTCAGCCGGGCGCGGGACCGCGGCTATGTCGTGCCGGACCAGGCTTTCCGGCTGGCGCTCGACAATCTGAAGAACCGGCTTGCCTACATCCAGGACTTCGAACGCGGCGGGGAAGCGATCGCCTATGCGTTCTATCTGCTGGCGCGTCACGGCCAGGCGGCGATCAGCGACCTCAGATATTACGCAACCGCCAAGCTTGAGGCGTTTGCGACGCCGCTCGCCAAGGCGCAGATGGGGGCCGCGCTCGCGCTCTATGGCGACCAGACCCGCGCCGCACAGGTGTTCCGCGTTGCGGTCAGTGAGCTTCAGCAACCAGTCGAGCGACGCGGCTGGCGGGCCGATTACGGATCGCGGCTGCGCGACCGGGCAGCGATCCTAACGCTTGCCGCCGAAAGCGGCCTGCCGTCGGTCGACGCCTCGCTGATGGCGACGGATCTCGACGACGCATGGCGGGGCCAGTCGGCGCACAGCACGCAGGAAGAGGCCTGGGCGCTGATGGCCGTTCACGCACTCACCCAGGGCCGCGCAAAACCCGCGCTCTCGGTCAACGGAACCCCGCATGATGGGCCGCTTTTCCAGCGCTTCGGGCTCGACGCGCTCGGGCAGGGCGTGGCCATCGGCAATCGCGGCAGCGAACCGATCGACATCGCCGTCACGGCGCGCGGTGCGCCGCTGCAACCAGAACCAGCCGGCGGCACGTTTGCCTCGATCACCCGCGGTTATTTCGCGCTCGACGGTACGCCGGTGGACCTTGCCGCGATCGGCCAGGGCGAGCGCTTCGTTTCGGTCGTGACCGTTATCTTCAACGATGAGCAGAAGGGGCAGATCATCGTCGACGATCCGTTGCCTGCCGGATTTGAGATCGACAATCCGAGCCTGTTGCGCAGCGGCGATGTCGCCGCGCTCGACTGGCTGAAGCCGACGGCCAATGTTAAACACCGGGAGTTCCGGGCCGACCGGTTCATCGCCTCCATCGACCGCAACGAGACAAACCAGGCTCGGGTCGTGCTCGCCTATGTCGTGCGGGCGGTCTCGCCGGGGCGCTTCGCGCATCCGGCCGCGATCGTCCAGGACATGTACCGGATGGAACGCGTGGCACGGACCGGTTCAGGCTTTGTCGACGTGATCGGTCCGCTTCGGTGAGGCCCTGAGCGGTGTCGGGCACTCTTTCCGGTCTCAAGGCAAGGGCGGCGCTCGTTGGCGCTTTTGCCCTGGCGCTTTGTGCGCCGGTTGCGGTCGTTGCGGTGTTGAAGTCCGGCGTCGACAAGGCTGCCGGACCGGTGCCGCAAATCGAGTCGTCGATGCTGGTGGTTGATCGCTCGGGCCGGCTGCTGCGCCCGTTTCCGGTGGCCGACGGCCGCTGGCGCTTGCCGGCCGAACCCGACCGGGTCGATCCGGATTACCTGAAAATGCTGATCGCCTTCGAGGATCGGCGCTTCGCCGAGCATCGCGGCGTCGATGTCCGGGCGCTTGCTCGGGCCGGCCTGCAATTGGGGCTGAACGGTCGCATCGTGTCCGGTGGATCGACGCTGACGATGCAGGTCGCGCGTCTGCTTAAGGGCGGGCCGACCCGCAATGCCGGGCGCAAGCTCGATCAGATCCTGTCGGCGCTGGCGCTTGAAGAGCGCTTCGACAAGCCGGAAATCCTGCGCCTCTACATGAACCTGGCGCCGTTCGGCGGCAATATCGAAGGGGTCCGCACGGCGTCTCTCGCCTATTTCGGCAAGGAGCCGGCCCGCCTGTCGGCGGCCGAGGCGGCCCTGCTGGTCGCTTTGCCCCAGGCGCCGGAGGCGCGGCGTCCTGATCGGTATCCGGAAGTCGCCCGCCGCGCCCGCGACCGGGTTCTGGCCCGGGCTTTGGAGGCCGGACTGATCGACCGGCGGGCCTATGAGCGGGCGCTCGCGGAACCTGTGCCGACAGGCCGACGTGCCATGCCGATGCGGGCGGCGCATTTGGCCGAACAGGCCCGGGCGCGCCAGCCGGCCGCCGACAAAATCGCGCTGCGCATCGATGCCCGCATGCAAGCCGGATTGGAGGACCTTGCGCGCGAGGTCGCCGAGCGATCGCGCAAGCGATTTTCGCTCGCCATTATGGTCGCCGACATCCGCAGCGGCGATGTGCTCGCCTCGGTCGGATCGCCGGATTATTTCGATCGCAGATCCGACGGGTTCATCGACATGACCCAGGCCGTGCGCTCGCCGGGCTCGACATTGAAGCCGCTGGTCTATGCGCTTGCCTTTTCGACCGGTCAGGCGCACCCGGAAAGCCTGATCGACGATCGACCGGTATCGTTTGCCGGATATGCGCCAACGAATTTCGATCGGGACTATCTCGGCACTGTCACGGTGCGCGAAGCCCTGCAATTGTCTTTGAACGTACCGGCGGTCCAGGTGCTGGATACCGTCGGGCCGGTGCGCCTGCTGCAGAGCCTGCGCCGTCTTGGTGCGCGACCGGTTCTGCCTGACGAAACGACGCCCAATCTGGCGATCGGGCTCGGTGGGATCGGCCTCAGCCTGAGGGACCTCGTGACGATCTATGCCGGACTTGCCTCCGGTGGTGTTGCGGTCGATCTCAAGATCGCCTCGGATGCGGAGGGCGATGATCGGGATTTACGCCGGGTCTTCGAACCGCGCGCCGCCTGGATGACCGCCGACATTCTCGCCGGAACCCGCGATCCGAACGCGGTAACCGGACGCGGTTTCGCCTTCAAGACCGGCACGACATACGGCTATCGCGATGCCTGGGCGATCGGCTTCGACGGCCGGCACGTTATCGGGATCTGGGCCGGGCGCCCGGATGGCAAGCCGGTGCCGGGTCTCGTCGGCATCGACGTCGCCGCGCCGGTCCTGGCCGACGCTTTTGCCCGGATCGGGTCGCTGGTGCCGCTGCCGCCGGCACCGCCCGGTGCAAATGCCAGGCGGACCGTCGATCTGCCGGCCCGGCTGCGCCATATCGGGCGCGCAGCGAGCGAGCGGTCGACAACGGCCGGCGGACCGCAACTCGCCTATCCGCCGGACCGCGCCCGCATCGCGTTGACGGAGAGCACCGCGGCGGCCGGCCCGCTGCCCCTGAAGGTGCGCAACGGCAAGATGCCCTATACCTATTTCATCAACGGGACACCGATCGCCCGGCGGCTTTTTTCGACCAGCGCGGAATGGGTTCCTGATACTCGGGGCTTCGTCGATATCGTGGTCATCGACGCTGCCGGACAATCGGCGCGGGCGCAGGTCTTTCTCGAATAAACGATTGCCGCCTGCCGACCGATTTGCCTTTTCGAATGCTGACAGGTACCGGAACGCATCATGTCGACTGCGATCAGACGCAAGCTCACGACGATCCTGGCAGCGGACGCCGAAGGCTACAGCCGGGCCATGTGCTCCGACGAGGTGCGAGCTTTCGAGGCGCTGCACGAGGCTCGCGACGTTTTCGGCAAGTTCATCGCCCTGCATAACGGCCGGATCGCCAACACGGCGGGCGACGGCATGATCGCCGAGTTCTCCTCGGTCGTGGAGGCGGTGCAATGCGCCATCGATGTGCAGCGCCAGCTTTCGGTGGTCGATGCGGGCGCCGGTTCGGATGCCGAGCCGCTGAATTTTCGCATTGGCATTCACCTCGGCGACGTCATCGTCGATGGGGAGGATCTGCTGGGGGAGGGGGTTAATCTCGCCGCGCGGCTACAGGCGATGGCCGAGCCGGGCGGCATCCTGATCTCGCAACAGGTTTACGATCAGGTCCACAACAAGCTGACCGTCGGCTTTACGTTTTTAGGATCGAAACGGCCCAAGAATTTTGCCGAAGACATTCCGATCTATGGCGTAGCGCTGGCTGGCGGCCGCCCGAAGGCTGTTGTCGCCGATACCGGTCGGGAGCGCCCGCCGTCGCCGGGTTCGGTGCCGGAAGCGCAACCGGGGTCGGTCGAACCGGCGAAGGAAATAGATACGCCTCGTAACCTCATGAGGCAGTTTCGATGGGCCGGGATCGCGGCGGCCGCCTTTGTCGCGGTGGATCTCGCCACCGGATCGTCCGTCTGGGCTCACTGGCCGGTCCTCGTCATCGCCGTTGTCGTCGGCTGGACGGCCGTGCCGACGCTGACGCGGGGCGTCGCACCGCCCTTTCTGGGGCGATACCTGGTTATCGTCGCGGCCCTTTTGGTGATCAACCTGTTGACCTGGAAGGGCACGTTTTGGGCTATCTGGCCGGCCGGTGCGCTTGCCTTTTTCGCCTGGATGCGCCGCTGGTTTTCCCGCGCCGACTAATCAGGGCGCGACGGTGAGCCCGTCGATGTTATGTCGCGCGATCAGGTTGGCGACAAACCCGCTTTGCTTCACCTCGTCGACAAAATCCTGCAGGAAACCGGCGGCTTCATCGTTTGCGCGGCCAGTGCCGATCGCCTGCTGCACGGTCATGAACTTGCCGTCGAGGATGCGGGCACCGGGCAGCTTTTCGACATCGCTCAAAAGCCGTGGCCGAAGGCCCGCAAGGGCATCCAGGTTTTCCGCGACGAAGGTCTCGTAGGCGCTGTCCAGACTGTCGGTGCGAACCAGGTCGGCGTTTCGGATGTTGCGCTCCAGCCAGAGACCGTAGGCGGCCCGGCCGGTGACGGCGATGCGCGTGCCGGCCCGGTCGACCTCTTCCAACCTTTCGATCGGCGAGCCGGCCGGGACCAGATAGGTCGCCTCGATCTCCACATAGGCGGTGGAGAAGGCGATCTTTTCCGCGCGCTGCGGTTCGGCGCCGATCAGGCCGATATCCCAGGTATCGGTACCCGCCGCGTCGGCAAGCGCGCCGGGTGAGGGGAAGGTGACATAGTTCACCGGGACACCGAGCCGGCGGGCGATTTCAGCCGCCATGTCGGGCGCGACGCCGACCGGATCTCCGTCGGGCGTGCGATCGCTGACCAGCAGGAAGTTGGACAGGTTGATGCCGGCGCGCAAGGTCCCTGTCGGCGCCAATTGTCTGATGATCGTCTCGTCCATGGTCCGGCGTCTCCTTCCTGATCGATGCCCCGTCGAGGGCCGTCCCGACGGTGTGCCCATGAGCCATGGATGCCGGAAATCCGCAAGCACGGGACCGTCATGTTTCAGCATCAAATCCGAACTGGCGGCACTCTGCCGACCATATTCGTCCAAGGCTGGGCGACGGCATACCGCCCTTGGGTCCCCGCTTCCAATACAATGCTGTCAGCGGTCTGCTGCCCAAGAGTGTAAGGCAGACGGTAAGGGGATCGATTGAGATGGCGAAAGAGGCAGATATGACCACGGGTGGCTGTTTGTGCGGAGCAATCCGGTACGATGCGAGCGGTGTGGCGCTGGGTTCGGGATATTGCCATTGCCGAAGCTGCCGACATCATACCGGTGCGCCGGTCGCGGCCTTTGTGGTTTTCACGGCGGATCAGGTGCAGTGGATGTCCGGCAAACGGGCCCGGTTCGAATCCTCGCCCGGCAAATTCCGGGCGTTCTGCAGCACATGCGGGACGTCGCTCACCTGGGAGGGACACTACAACGGAACCGATTTGATCGAATTCCATATCAGCACGCTCGACGACCCGGATGCATTTCCGCCGAACGAACACACGCATTATCGCGAAAGGATCTCCTGGCTTCACCTGTCGGACGACCTGACCCGATATGAAGCCGGAATGTATTGACCGAGCCGGACTTGAGCCGCCGAATGTCCACGATGGACTACCCAGGTCGTGGCGTGAAACGACTTTTGCTCGATCTTTCCGGGAATAACACGGTCCCCGGCAGCGTTTCCCTAGCCAGAGGCTGGCGAGCGAAAGGAAACGCAGATGATGACCGTGATGTGTCCCAAGGTGGGCGTCCGCCCCACACAGCCGGTGACGCGATGGGAAACGCCTCTCGGGGGACGCGATGTCTGGCTGCTCTCGCGACGCACCGGCAAAGCGGGTTCTTTGAAGTATTCCCGGCGCCGCATGCTCGAAGAGGCAGGGCGTCTCGGCCTTTCGGTGCGGCTTGTCGATGCGAATGCGGTGGAAATCATTCGACGCCCATCCGGTCGCACCCGGTATCGGTATCAGGGGCGTGCCATGTCCTTGCCCTGTGCCGTGTTTGCCCGCGCCGGTGCGTACACGAATCTGGCCGCCCGCGCCATCGTCGCGTCCCTCGAAGCCGAGGGTGTCGCCTGTTTCCCGAGCGCGCGGGGCCTTGCCTTCGGGGTGGACAAGCTCGCAACGGCCGTCGCACTCAAACGGGCCGGGCTTCCCTGTCCCGCGACGATCGATTTGCGACCCGGCCAGGACATCGGCGCCCTTTCCGACATCATCGGCTATCCGCTTGTGGTGAAGCCGCTGGCCGGCCTGAAAGGCCAGCACGTCTCACTTTGCCGGACGCCCGCCGACCTGGCCCGTGTTCTGGAGAAAACCGGGAGCAAACGGCAATTGCTTGCCCAGGCCTTCGTGTCGGAAAGCGCCGGTCAGGACCTGCGCATTCTTGTTGCGGGCGGCCGGGTCGTCGCTGCAATGGTACGCGAAGCGCCGAGCGGCGAATTCCGATCAAATGTCGCCCTTGGCGGACAGGCAAGAGCCGTCGCCGCGCCGCGCGAGGCCGAACAGATCGCACTGAAGGCGGCCCAGGTGCTCGATCTTCAGATCGCCGCAGTCGACCTTCTCTTCGGTGCGGAAGGTTTCACGATTTGCGAAGTCAATGTGGCGCCGGGCTTCGAAGCGCTCGAAACCGTCACGGGCCTCAACGTGGCGGGCGCCATGATGGGCCTTGTTCCCGAACGTTCCTTGGCTGAGCACGGCTTCAGCGCGGCCGCATTGACCTGAAGGACAGAGTCCTTGCGCGCCGATCAAGGCGTTGCGCTTGCCTGGAGACGGTAGAGGCCGCGGATGACGGGGCCGTCAACGCCTGCGTTGACAAAATCGGCCGGCGTCGGGGTTTCGCCGCACAGCGTCGTGAAAGCATCGACATCGCCCCACCCCTCGATGATCAGGGCGGTCCCGGGGATCCGGTTGGCTTCACCGCGCACCTGGCGTTCCTTCGTGTCCACGGCGCTGGCCTCGGTATCGGCGACCAGAAGATGGGCGCCGGCAACGCCGGGACGGCCTGCGATATCGGGCAGCAGGTCAGCTGCGATCCGGTCGGCATGGTCCGCGACCCGGTCGTCCGGCACGTCGTAGCGCCACGTTGCGACGAGACCGCCACCGCCCGAGCCTGCAGAAACGGCTACGCGGCAAAGCGAGCGGGCGACATCCCTGAAATGTCGAACGGTTTCGACCGTCCACGGCGTGGGATCGTTCAGCCGAGCCTTGTAGTCGGCGCCGGTCAGCACCGACGGATCCGACACCTCATACAGATTGAAGAATTCCAGGTCGGCCTCGAGCGCGACATACCGGCGACCGCGCCGGAAACCGGGAATGGCAATCCGTTCGGGCATGTGCTCCTGGCCGTGCCAGGCGTAGAAGGCGTCGCGGCCCTCCGGCGCGATATCATGCCAGATCGCGACGGCACCCGTTCCCGCCAGAGCCATGTCAGTTCCTCCCGCTCCAAGCAGACCGTCTTGTCGCATGGACGCAGACAAGGTCCCTCAGATTTTCTGGAATTCAATTCCAATTCTGAATTTATTTCTATATATTCTTAAATCGAGCGGGAGAAAAGCCCGGAGGAGATTCATGACCGTGGCCGCGGTGGATCGCTGCCTCAGCCTGATCGAAGCGCTTGCCGGAGAGGCGGACCCGCTGGAATTGTCGGATCTGGCGGCACGGGTCGGGCTGCCGAACAGCGCGGCTCACCGGACGCTGTCGACGCTCGTCGAGCGCGGTTGGGTCGTTCAGGATCCGGCAAGCCAGAACTACGCGCTTTCCCTGCGCCTGTGTTCCCTCGCGTTTCGCAATCTGGATGCGCGCGCGGTGCCCGATGTGGTGCAGCATGTGCTCGACCGGCTCGCCCGGCGGACACGGGAATATTGCCGGCTGGCCATCGTGGAACGGGAAGATCTGGTCTGGGTGGCACGGGCGCAAGGGGCGCCGGCCGGCCTGCGATACGATCCGGATATGGGTCAGGAAATCGTGTTGCATGCGACCGCGAACGGCAAAGCCTGGCTTTCCTGTCTGCCGGAAAACGATGCCCTGCGCATCGTCTGTGCCCGCGGTTTCGAAACGCGCCGTCCGCTTGGACCGCGCAGCCTGTCGACCGTCGATGCGCTCAGACAGCACCTGACGGAAACCCGGAAACGGGGATACGCAACGGCGGTGGAAGAGGCGGAGCCGGGCACGGCCGCGCTGGCTGTGCCGTTCCGGACCGGCGAGGCGCCGGGCGCACCGGTGGCCGGCACGATCAGCGTTGCCGGACCGACCTTGCGCATCACGCCGGACCGCTATGCGGAACTCGCCAATGCCCTGTCGGATGCAGCCCGGGAAGCGGCGGCGATCTGGCCGTTGCGCAGCCGTCAGCGCGGCGCGCCAATCGGGTCGGCTCCCGGTGCGGCCGACACGGACGCGGCCCTTGAGGAGAACGGTCATGGGGCGTGAGCGGCCGGAGCCGCGGTTGTGACCGCCGTCCTGAAACACACGCTCGAACCGGCTCTCTGGTTTGCCGGGCTCCTGCTTCTGTGGGAGATCGCCGTCGCCGCGTTTCAGGTGCCAACATTCATTCTGCCGGCGCCGTCGGATTTTCTTGTGCGGATCGTGGTAGACCATGAACGTCTCGCCTACCACGGTTTCCTGACGACGAAGATGGTCGCCTATGGGTTCGTCGCCGGCGCGGTCCCGGGAATCGCGCTCGGTTACCTGATCGCCACGTCCCGGCTTTGCGAACGGCTGCTCTATCCGCTGGTTGTGTTCATACAGGGCTTGCCGAAAATCACATTGGCGCCGCTCCTGCTCGTCTGGTTCGGCTTCAGCGACTTTCCGAAAGTGCTCCTGACCGGACTGATCACGTTTTTTCCCGTGCTCGTTGACAGCGTGGCGGGCTTCAAGTCCGTCGACCGTCGGCACTATTATCTCAGCCGATCCACCGGGGCGACATGGTGGCAGACCTTTCGCACCATCGAACTTCCGTCCGCCGCGCCGAACATCTTTTCAGGCCTGAAAATCACCATCGTCATCGCCGTGACAGCGGTGATCGTTGTCGAGTGGCTGAATTCCAAGACCGGGCTCGGCTACCTCGTCTTGCGCGCCATGGACAGCGCCGACACGGCGCTGATCTTCGCGATCCTCGTCGTCGGTTCGACGATCGGCGTCGCGCTGAATTACGGAATTGTCGCCCTGGAGGCGGTGCTACTGCCCTGGAGGCGGCGTGACTAAGGAGGCCTGTTAACCGGAGCGGTCCGATCCTGCGGATCGATCCGTCCATGAAAACCAAAGTGTCGGTACGGCGCTCCCCGCAAGGCGCGCCGACACTTCACAAGGGAGGACAATATGAAACAACGCCATACAAAAACGCGCGCAGTGATCGCCGCAAGCGCCGCGATTGTGTTTTGCGGCGCGCTGTTTACCGGCACGGCGGAGGCCGCCGACAAGATCAAACTGATCATGAACTGGACGGCGGATTCCGCACATCTCGGTTTTGCCATGGCCCAGAAGAACGGGCACTACGCGGCAGAGGGTCTGGAGGTCGAACTGGAAGAGGGGCGCGGTTCATCGGTGGCCGCGCAACTGGTTGCGACCGGACAGGCGGAAATCGGCTATGCCGATGCCGGCGCTGCCCTCAACGTCGCCTCGCAGGGCGCGCCGATCCGGATCATTTCCACGATCTGGAAGTCCGGCCAGTTCGGGGTGCAGTTCCTGACATCGTCCGGCATTTCCGAACCCAAGGACCTTGCCGGCAAGAAAATCGCCGTCGCACCCGGAACCGCCATGGTCGCGCTGGTCCCGGTCTTCCTGAAGGCCAACGGGATGTCGGAATCCGATGTCGAGATCGTATCGGCCAAACAGGCGGCGGCGCTTGGTCTGCTTGCCTCTGGAGGTGTCGACGCGGTGGCTGAGACGCCGGAAAACACGGTCGTGCCGCTCGCCGCGCAGGGCCTGGAGGTCGGCAATATGTATTTCTACAATCACGGTGTTCCGCTGGTCAGTCTGAGCCTGATCGCGCGCGAGGACAAACTCGAAGCCAATCCGGACCTCTACAAGCGCTTCATCGCGGCAACGGCTCGCGGCTGGCAGGATGCCATGAAAGATCCGGAGGCCGCAGTCGATGCCCTCCTGGAGAGCTTCCCGGAAACCGAGAACACCAAGGAGGCGCTGCTGCAGGGTGCTACCTACAGCTTCACTTCGGTCTGCCCGGGCGGATCGGGCGATGCGATCGGCGTGACCGATGCCGCAACGTGGGACACGATCTATTCGGTTATGACCACTGCCATGAACCTGCCGACATCCAAGCCCGTGACCGACTATTACAGCCTCGACTTCGTGCCGGCGGCACCGGTGACGTGTCCGTAGGGCTTTTCCGGCGGATCCCCGGGCATGGCTGACGTCTCGACCGCGCCGCCGCCGGTTTCGGACCGGCTGGCGGCGTGGGCCGCTCCGGTGCTTTACACCTTGCTTTCGGTGGCGGCGCTGCTGACCATCTGGGAAGGGCTGATCCGGGTTCTGGACGTGCCGCTCTGGCTGGTGCCGAAGCCGTCGGACTTTCTTGCCCGGCTGGTGACCGATGCGGGCCTGATCGCCGGGCACGCGCTGGCAACGTCGATCACCATCCTGATGGGCTTCGGTCTCGGCGTGGTCATCGCCGTGCCGCTGGCCCTGGTCATCGTGTCGGTCGGTCCGCTGGAACGCGGGCTCTATCCGGTGATCGTCTTTCTGAACATCATGCCGAAGACAGTGATCGGTCCGATCCTGATCGTCTGGTTCGGAATCGGCCCGCTCGTGTCGGCGCTGATCGTCTTTCTCATGTGCTTCTTTCCGATCCTGGTCGACAGTATGTCGGGTTTTCGGGCGGTCGATCCGCGGCTGGCCTACCTGACGCGCTCGATGGGGGCGACACCCTGGCAGGCGTTCCGGCTGGTCCGGCTGCCGGCTTCGATGCGTTACATCGTGGCCGGCATGAAGATCGGTGTCGTCAAGGCGGTGGAAGGCGTGATCATCGCCGAATTCATCGCCTCGAATGCCGGTCTCGGCTTCATGATCATGCAGGCCTCCGGTTTCATGGACCTGACCCTGATGTTTGCCGGTCTGATCGCCGCGGCGCTGGTGGCGCTGGTCTTTAATGGGGCGATGAGCCTCGCCGAGGGCCTTTTGATGCCATGGGTGCGCCATGCGGTATGATGAAGGCGTCGGCCGGCCGGGCCGGCAGGGGGACGAAAGCGTGCACAACGATCCGGAGCACCGGGAAGGGGAGGCCGTCGCCGGACTGCGCGGGGACGGCGATGCCACGATCGGCGCGTCGATCGTCGCGCGCGGGCTGACCAAGATCTATGGCCGGGGCGCCGATGCCTTTCATGCGCTCGGTCCGATCGACCTCGACATCCGGCCGGGAGAATTTGTCAGCCTGATCGGTCCCTCCGGCTGCGGCAAGAGCACGACCCTCCTTCTTGTCTCCGGTCTCGAACCGCATTCGGACGGCACGGTCGAAGTCGACGGCAAGCCGCTGCGCGAACCGATTTCCGATGTCGGAATTGTATTCCAGGATCACCTGCTCCTGGAATTCCGGACGGCCATGCGCAACGTGATGATCCAGCAGGAAATCAGGGGCCTCGACAAGGCGACCTTGCGGTCTCGGGCCGCGGACCTGTTCGAACGGCTTGAGCTTTCCGGTGCGGAAAACCGCTATCCCTGGCAATTGTCCGGCGGCATGCGACAGCGGGTGTCGATCGCCCGGGCGCTGGTGCACGACCCGTCCATGCTGTTGATGGACGAACCGTTCGGCGCGCTTGACGCGATCACCCGGACCCAGATCCGCCACGATCTGGAAATGCTCTGGCTGACCACGCAAAAGACGGTGCTGTTCATCACCCATTCCATCGACGAAGCCGTCGGCCTGTCGGACCGGGTGCTGGTCATGTCGAAGAGCCCCGGGCGTATCGTTGACGAG
Source organism: Pseudomonadota bacterium (assembly GCA_038745065.1). Lineage (GTDB taxonomy): Bacteria > Pseudomonadota > Alphaproteobacteria > Rhizobiales > JANQQB01 > JANQQB01. Next base: position 16,746 of record JBCDLT010000048.1, read on the forward strand.
ATCGTCATCGACCTGCCGCGGCCGCGGCCGGCGCATCTGGGCGATTATCCGGAATTTGCCGGTTACGCGCGGCGCATCTACGAGATCTTCGAAAAGCTCGGCGTCTACCGGTTCGGACAGGCCGGTTCATGAGCAGCGAGGCGGCGCCGCGGCGTCGACGGCATTACATCATGATCGGCGCTCCGGTCACCGCGGTGCGCACGCCGCCGCTCCTCTCCGAATGGTTTGCCGATCAGGGAATCGAGGCCCGGATCGACACACGGCATGTCGCGGCTGAGGATCTTGCATCGTTCATGGAAACGGTTCGTGTCGATCCGGGGATCGACGGGCTGCTCGTCACCATGCCGCACAAAAGGGCGATCCTTTCCTACCTCGACAGACTGTCCGGCGCCGCGGAACGCACCGGCAGTGTCAACGCGGTCAAGCGCGCCGACGGCAACACGCTGATCGGCGCCCAATTCGACGGACTTGCGCTCGTTGCCGCCGTTGAATCAGGTAATCTGATAATCGACGATGCACGGATCGTGCTCGCCGGGCTCGGCGGTGCGGGTCTGGCCATTGCCGAGGCCCTGGTCGAGCGCGGATGCCGGCTGCTTCAGGTCTGCGACGCCGACCCGGACCGGGAAGCCACTGTCCTCGGAAACCTGCAGGCGCGTGGCGCCGCTATCGAGGCGGTCCGGGTCGGGGAGGCGGGGCCGGTTGACCTGCTCATCAACGCGACGCCGCTGGGGATGGTCCCCGACGACGCCAACCCGTTTCCCGTAACCCTCGTGCAGAAGGCGGCTTGTGTGGCCGACATCGTTGCGGACCCGCCCGAGACAAAGCTCGCCGCCTTGGCGAAGCGCCGTGGGATTCCGCTTGTCACCGGGCGAGCCATGGTAGCGGCGCAAGTTCCCCTGATCGGTTCCTGGCTGAACGCTTCGGAAAGCGAACCGAAACACAAATCCGCGAGCCCCCGGTGCCCACCGGCCGGCAATGCCCTATAGAACAGACCGACACACATCCGCTTCGCCGGATGCCCGCCACCAAAAATCCTGGGAGTCCCGCCATGCCCATTACGCTCTATGACCTTGCCGCCGCCGATCCCGATGTCCGGTTCAGCCCGAATTGCTGGCGGGTGCGCATGGCGCTTGCGCACAAGGGACTGGAGACGGAAACCGTGCCGTGGCGTTTCACCGACAAGGAAGTGATTGCGTTCTCCGAACAGGGCAAGACCCCGGTGATCGTCGACGGTGACCGCACCGTGGTCGACAGCTGGTCGATCGCCGTCTATCTCGATGAAGCCTACCCGGACCGGCCGAAACTGTTCGAGAGCCCGCAGGCCCGTGCGCATGCGTTCTTCGTCAAGAACTGGATCGAAACCGCGGTCAATCCCGGCATTATCCGGCAGATCATCCTGCCGCTATTCGCCATGCTGGCCGAAAAGGACCAGTCCTATTTCCGGGAAACGCGCGAAAAGGCTTTCGGCACGACACTTGAAGAATTCGGCGCCGGACAGGCCGATCTCCTGCCGGCTTTCCGCAAATCTCTGCAGCCGATGCGCGCCACGCTCTCGGTGCAACCTTATCTCGGCGGCGAGGCACCGTCGTTTGCGGATTATCTGGCGTTCGGGGCGTTCCAATGGGCCCGGGTATCGGCGCCGCATGACCTGCTTGAGGCCGACGACCCGATCGCAATCTGGCGCCGTTCGCTCCTGGACATGTATGACGGCCTGGCCGGTGCGATGCCCGCGCGGGCTGCCTAGGGGAGACCGGTTCGTGATCGACCTCTATTACTGGACGACGCCGAACGGTCACAAGGTGACGATGTTCCTGGAAGAGGCCGGGCTCGACTACACGCTGAAGGGCATCGACATCAATGCCGGCGCGCAGTTCGCACCGGACTTCCTTGCTGTCGCCCCGAACAACCGGATCCCCGCCATGGTCGATCACGCGCCGGCCGATGGCGGCGCCCCGGTGTCGGTCTTTGAATCCGGTGCGATCCTGATCTATCTGGCCGAAAAGACCGGCCTTTTCCTGCCCGGCCCGGAGGACATTCGTGGCCGGGCCGCCGTGATGGAATGGCTGATGTGGCAGATGGCCGGCCTCGGTCCGATGCTCGGCCAGAACCACCATTTTGCGATCTACGCGCCGGAAAAGATCGACTATGCGATCAACCGCTACGTGGACGAGACGAACCGGCTCTACGGCGTGCTCGACAAGCGGCTCGAAGGCCGGGACTTCATTGCCGATGCCTATTCGATCGCCGACATGGCGTGCTTTCCCTGGATCCGGCCGCACAAACGCCAGGGACAGCAGATCGACGATTTTCCGAACGTCAAGCGCTGGCTTGAGGCGATCAAGGAACGGCCGGCCACGCAGCGCGCCTATGCGCGGGCCGACGAGATCAACCCGAACCGGTCGTCCACGGTAAGCGACGAGGCGCGGAAGATCCTGTTCGGGCAGCGGGCGACGACCTAGTGTGATGGAACTATGCCGGCAGGCTCACGTCGGTCGCATAGTCGAATGAGCGCCGGACAATTGTCTTTACCGCTTCAAGTTCAGCGTCGTCGCGCGGTGAGAACACCAAGACAAGCCCCATGGGAAGCTGCCCCTGCGTGACCAGATAATGGCTCTCGCCCCAGCCGGTTTCGATGACTTCGCGGGCATCGTCGGCCGGCAATTGCACGTGCATGCTACCGTTGTCCGGATGGGGGTGAATGTGCGCAAATTCGCGCCCGATCATGAAGGCATCGTGATTGCAGGTTACGCCGTCATGCAGGACAAGCGCGCGGGAACCCGGCACCGAAATGCCGCTGTGCTCGTTGTTGACGCCGGGCAGGGAAAAGCACCATGCGTGCAGTTTATCGACGACGTCGTCGGGTCCGTGCTGCGTGACTTGCGAATGCGGCAAGCTGCTGGTGGTTTCCGGCCTGGGTCCGCTGCGCTGCTTGAGGTTCATCCTGGGGTTCATCTCTCGGCTCCATACAATTGCATGGAACAAAGATGACTGTTACTTTGTGCAAAACAATCGATGAATCTTGCAAATGAATCTTGCATGAAAGCACAGAAACTTCAGAAGCTCGATTGGAGCGACGTGCCCTACATCCTGTCCGTCTGCGAGGCAGGCAGTCTCGCGGCTGCGGCCCGGATGATGGGTGTGAATCATTCGACGGTTTTTCGCCGCGTTGAAAGCGTGGAAGCCAAACTGGGTGTGCGATTGTTCGATCGGCAGGCCCGCGGGTATGTCATGACGGCAGCGGGCGAACTGTTCTTTCAGCGCGCCGGTCTGCTCTGTGAGAGCATGAACCGGATTGAACTGGAACTGGCCGGTAAGGACCTGCGTCTGGAGGGGAAACTCACGGTCACGACCACCGATTCACTCTTGCACTGCCTGAGCCCGGTTTTCCGGGCATTCCAGGAAAAGCACCCCGATGTCGAATTGCGGCTTCTGTCCGATGCGCGACCTTTCGATCTGATGCAAAGGGATGCCGATATCGCGCTTCGACCAACACAGCGTCCGCCTGAGCATTGGGTCGGTCGCAGGCTTGTCCCGATCGTGTGTGCCATTTACGCGCACGAAGACTACTGGAAAGCGGCAAAGCATTTGCCGCCGGAACAGCAGCGTTGGGTGGTTTTGGACGATGATCTCAACCAATCGCCCATGAGCCAAATCGCAAAATCAAGAATGGCCGACGACGCGCCCATGACAGTGGTCAACACTGTCATGGGCGTCTTTGATATGGTGCGGTCCGGCCTCGGGATCGCGGCCCTGCCGTGCTACCTCGGCGCGCAGTCTTCCGGTTTCGTTCAGATTCACGAACCGGATAACCGCATCGGTTGGGACCTCTGGTTGCTCGCCCATCCCGATGTGCGCCGAAGCGCCCGCGTACACGCCTTCTTCGACTACGCGTCGTCTGCCATTACCGAAGAGGTTCTGAACGTTCCCTTGGTCTCAGCCGAATAGGGCGCTCGGGAACGCATCTTCATGGTTTCTTCTCTTCAAGGCGGAAAAGTCCGTGTTGTAAGCCCGTGCGCGGAAGCATCAGGCTTGAGGCTTGCTACCTTCCTCCACCAGTTCTTCTTCCATTGGCTCTGCCGACAACCTCTCCGTACCGGCGGCGGCTTCCAGATCCTCGCCACCGGATTCATAAGACCCGCGGGGTGGGTAGTCCAAGGTTCCCTCAAGCTTCTCTTGATGTTCTTCGGGCAGCCGCGGGAAGGGCAGCTTGCCGGACCGACGCCAGGTATGCACCTTGCGTTCGGCGGCTTTGCCCGCATCCTCATCCAGTCCGGTATCTCGCCCGAAATAGACTGTCTGAGAGGGGAAGGCGAAACCGCTTCCCGCGTCGGTTACAAGATCGTAGATGCGCAGGAAAATGTCCTCGCGAATGGCGTAGAAATCGTTCCACTCGCGGGTCTTGGCGTAGATCCTGAGGCCGATGTTCAGCGCGCTGTCGCCATAGCCGATAAACCGCACCCTGACCGTTTGCGGGTCGATGCGTGGGTGCCGGTGGCACATTTCCCGTATGCCGGCGAGTAGGAAACGCAATTGATCCGGCGTCGTTTCATACCGGACGCCGATCGTCTCCTCGATCAGCATCTGGTCGCAACGCGCCCAGTTCACCAATTGCATGTCCGCGAACTGTGCGTTCGGAACCGAGATAAGGGTCCGGTCCAACGCCCTGATCTGCGTGGAGCGAATGCCGATCTTTTCGACCGTGCCGTTTTGGCCACCAAAGGTACAGAAATCACCGACCCGAATGGGTTTGTCGGCGTAGAGAGTGAACCCGGAGATCAGGTTTTCCAGCGTGGGGCGGATGGCCAGGGCGACGGCCAGGCCACCGACGCCAAGGCCAGCAAGCAGGCTGAGAACCGGCAGCCCGAGTTGCTGCCCCCCGAATGCCAAAATCAGCACTACGCCGACGACGCCGATTATTCCCGATACCAGACGCATCAGGTTGGCGTCGTAACTTCCTTCTGCCGTTTCCGGAGACTTGATCGTCCATTCGAAAGCCAATCTGACACTCAGCCAGAAGAGCCACGACCAGGCCAGAAAGGACAGGATCGTTCGGATCAGCACCTCCGCGTCTGACGCCCGACCGGACAGATTGATGTTCAAGACGACGATTGGCACCAACAGGTAAAGGGCCGCCAGTGCCACCACAGGCGCAATGAAATACACCATGGCTCTGCCCATGCGGTCTTCCGGTTCCGTACGCCCGATCAGCCGATACACCTGGAAACCGAGCCCGGCCGTCAGCGCGTAGAAAAGGACAGTCAGCAATACCTTCCATACCGGGGTCTCAAGCCAAAAGACCTGAAGCGCGCTCGGCACGGACGTGTCGAGCCAGGCCGGCAACAGGGGCCCCGTAATCCGGCGGCTCATCTCGGTCCAACTGGAAAACGGCAACGGGCGCGTGAAGGGACGATCCGATATTCCGCCGAAAAATCGCGGCGCACTGTTCACCGTCTCTGCGGTAAACAAGTATTCGCCCTCGCGCGGTCCGTCCGACATCAGTCCGATCTGGAGCGGTGTCAGAGGAAATCGCCAGGTTCCTGATTCCCCCAGCTCCGAAAGCTGCTCAACATTCGGAGCATCGGTCACAGATGGCGGTTCGACGCGCCACAGGATATCGAGCAGCGCCATTGTCGTCTGGTCGCCGATTTTGCGCCGGTTGGCCAAGGGCACCTCACTGAGGTCGATGAGGGCCAGGATCTGCTCGGAAAGCACATCGATGCGGCGCGCGAGTTCCAGACTTTTATTCGATCGGTATTCAAGGATCGCGGCCGCGAACTCTTCGCTCTTGCTCAGAAAACTTTCCAGCGTCGCCCTCGGGCTTTCCGTGCGGATAGGTCGGAGAAGCCCGCCGGAGACCGTGGTGACAACTACCTCCTGTGCATCGCTCGTCGACTGCGCCAGCGCGTGTCGGTCGCCCCATCCAAGTAGTGTTGCCACAAAGACAATGACAATCAGCAACGCCGACGGTCCAAATACCGGTTTCAACCTTGCGCTGGTCATGAGCTGCGCCTCCAGAAAAAAGGTTACTTCCTACACTTGGCGCTGAAGTGCGCCCGGCGAACAGCAGCCCCTGTCTTCAAAATCAAAATGGTTTTCTTTTGGCCGCGAACCGCGCGCTTAGGCCCAGGTTTGCATTAGGTTCAAGACGTTTCCGCCACACAAGCGACATTTCGCCTCGGACGCGGCCTGTCCGGCTTCCGGAAGGCGGGTCGATGGTTTGACCGCCGTTCCATGAGGCCGAGCCATCAGCTCCGGGCCGGCCATCGGAAACGACACAAGCAAGGTTCTTTGGTGTAAGACGAACCCAAACACCAATTCCGGCCCGCGCAGGGAGACCCAAATGAGCGAAGCCTTCATCTGTGATTATGTCCGTACGCCGATCGGCCGCTTCGGCGGTGCGCTGTCCGCTGTTCGGGCTGACGACCTTGCCGCCCTGCCGATCCGGACGCTTCTGGAGCGCAATCAGGGGGTCGATCCGGAGCAGATCGAGGATGTGATACTCGGCTGCGCCAATCAGGCGGGCGAGGACAACCGGAACGTTGCCCGCATGGCCGCGCTGCTTGCCGGCCTGCCGGTTTCCGTGCCGGGCTCGACGATCAATCGCCTCTGCGGCTCCGGTCTCGATGCGGTGCTGGCGGCAGCCCGCCAGATCCGGTCCGGGGATGCCGATCTCCTGATCGCTGGCGGTGTGGAATCCATGTCGCGCGCACCGTTTGTCATGCCAAAGGCCGACAGTGCATTTTCCCGCAAGGCCGAGATCTACGACACGACGATCGGCTGGCGCTTCGTCAATCCGCTGATGCATGACGCACACGGTACGGATTCCATGCCGGAGACCGGTGAGAACGTCGCCGAGGACTACCAGGTGTCGCGCCAGGACCAGGACGCATTTGCCGTGCGAAGCCAGGATCGGGCGGTCGCCGCACAGGCGAGCGGTCGCCTCGGCAAGGAAATCGTGGCGGTCAGCATCCCGCAACGCAAGGGCGACCCGATCGTGGTCGATCAGGACGAGCACCCGCGTCCCGGCACAAGCGTCGACAAGCTGGCCAAACTGCCGACGCCCTTCCGGGCCGGCGGGTCGGTGACGGCGGGCAATGCGTCGGGCGTCAATGACGGCGCCGCAGCCCTGCTGATTGCGTCCGAAGAAGCGGTCAAGGCCTATGATCTGACACCGATCGTGCGGGTCGTGTCAGGTGCGACGGCGGGTGTGCCGCCGCGGGTCATGGGAATCGGTCCGGCACCGGCCTCGCAGAAGCTGGCCGATCGGCTTGGTCTGTCTGTGAAGGATTTCGATGTGGTGGAACTGAACGAGGCGTTTGCCTCGCAGGCGCTGGCCGTTCTGCGCCAGCTCGGCCTGCCGGACGCTGCTGATCATGTCAATCCGAACGGCGGCGCCATCGCGCTCGGTCATCCGCTTGGCATGTCCGGTGCCCGCCTTACCGGTACCGCGGCGATCGAATTGCGCGAACGCGGTGCCAAACGGGCGCTTGCAACCATGTGCATCGGCGTGGGACAGGGGATCGCCTGCGCGCTCGAGGCGGCGTGAGCGTCGCGCAGGAAACGGCATTACGCCAACCTGGAACCCTGCCTGCCGGGGCGGCCACGATTGCGCTGCTGACGGCGCTCGCCGCCGTCGGGCAGTTCGCCTCGAACCTCTACACGCCTGCGCTGCCCTTCGTGGCGCAATCGCTCGGCGTGGAAACAAGCGCTGCACAATTGACGCTCGCCATCTTCATGGCCTGCTTCGCGTTCGCGCAATTGGTTCACGGACCCCTGGCCGATCGCTTCGGTCGCCGGCCGGTCCTGGTCTGGAGTTTCGCGCTGTTTCTCTTGGGGACGGCCTTGTGCGCGCTTGCGCCGAGCCTGACGATGCTCCTCGCTGCCCGGGCCGTTCAGGCAGTCGGTGCGGCAGGGGCGCTCGTCGTCTCCCGCGCCGCGACGCGCGACAGTTTCGAAGGCGCAGAGCTATCGCGTGCGATCGCCACGATCTCCATCGCCTTCGCCATCGTTCCTGCGGTGACTCCGCTCGCCGGTGGGCTGATCCAGCAGGTTTCCGGATGGCGCATGATCTTCTGGATCACCCTGATCCTGGGATTCGGGCTTGCCCTGATTGCGCTGCGCAGACTGCCCGAAACGCTGCGGACACCGATACCGGCGCTCAATACCCGTGAGATATTAGCCGGCTATGGGGCGGTCGTCTGCGACCGGATCGCCCTGGTTTTCTGCCTGACCATCGGGCTTGTCTTCGGGGCGCTGGCCGCGTTCTTCGCCGGTTCGCCGGAGCTTTTCATCACACAATTGGGGATTTCGCCGGTCGAATACGGGCTTTATCCGCCCGTCGCCGTGATCGGGTTCGTGATCGGCGGACTTATCACCCGACGAATGGCCGGCTCGGTCGCACCGCAGCGAGCGGCCGCCTTGGGATTGGCAATCATGGGCGTCAGCCTGTTCGCCATGCTCCTCGGGCCGGTCTTCGGCCTCGTGCACAAGTTCTGGTTCGCAGCAACGATGGCCGCCAACGTGACCGGGTTCGGAATCTTCATTCCGATAGCGATCGCCCAAGTGCTGGCCCAATTCCCCGACAGGGCCGGCACGGCGGCCGCCATGCAAGGATTTACGCAGATGATCGGCGGGGCGCTCGGCACGGTCGCGGTCAGCAGTCTGCAGGGTGCGCTGCCTATTCTGGCCATGCCGCTCGTCATGGTAATCTGTGTCGTCGCCGCGTCGGGCCTGTTTGCCTATGCCGCCGCGACAGAATCCTGGAGCGATGCGCCGACCCCGGACGAGGAGGTCGGCGCGGCAAGACGACGGCTAGAATGACGAGGCATGAAATCGAGCGTGTGGACCATGTCGCACTGATCGCGGCGCTTTCGGCGGAGGATCGCAAACGGCTTACGGAAAAATCCGACCGCGCGGGGCTCCTTCATCTAGCCGGGCATGCGGGGGCGATCGGGCTGTGTACAGTCGGGATCGGTCTGCGGGTGCCGGGCTTTGAACTGCTTTTGCCGCTACAGGGCGTGCTGATCGTGTTCCTCTTCACGGCTTTGCACGAGTGCATTCACGGCACGGCGTTTCGAACCGGTCGGCTCAACGAGATGGTTGCCACAATCTGCGGGTTTCTTGTGTTCCTTCCGCCGCTCTGGTTCCGGTTTTTCCATTTGGCGCATCACCGGCACACCCACGATCTGGAACGCGACCCGGAACTGGAAACGCCGAAACCGGAAACCTGGACCGCCTACCTGATCTATGTCTCCGGCATACCGGACTGGGTAGGGCGGATCCGCACGATCCTCGGCAATGCGCTTGGCCTCCGATCGGACCGATATGTGCCGGACAAGGCGCGCCATCGTGTTGTCCGGGAAGCCCGGCTCTTTACCGCGACCTATGGGCTCGTCTTCGCCGCCGCGTTTGCCATGCAGAGGACGGACATCGTGATTTTATGGCTTGGGCCGCTTTTGCTTGGCGGGCCGTTTCTGCGGCTCTATCTGCTCGCCGAACACGGCCGCTGTCCGCACGTAGCGAACATGCTGGAAAACACCCGCACGACATTCACGACCGCACTTGTTCGTTTCCTCGCCTGGAACATGCCCTATCACGCCGAACATCACGCCTATCCGAGCGTGCCGTTTTATCGATTGCCGCTGTTTCACCGGTTCACGCGGGCGCATCTGAAGAGAACGGAAGACGGCTATGCCCGGTTCAATGCGGACTATGTGCGGACATTTAAAAAGCCGGCAAAGAAAGCGGTCTGACCGTTTTGTGAATTGACGAAATGCGCGTTTCCAAATATTCAGAATATACGTTCTGAACTCGGTGCGGCACGATGCCCTGGGAAAAATCCTTCGACCGCGACACGGTCTTGCAGCAATCCATGGCGCTGTTCTGGCGCAAGGGATTCAAGCGCCTGTCGATGGCCGACATCGTCGCTGCAACCGGGGCCAGCCGCTACGGGCTTTACGACGAGTTCGGCGACAAGCGGGACCTCTACCTGTCGTGCCTGGACTGGTACACCGACTATCTGATTACCGGGCTCCTGGGCGAATTGGGATCCGAAGCCGCTGGCCTTGCGGCACTGCGGGCTTATCGGGACCGCATCCTGGCGGGGCTCGACATCGGCGATAACGCCTCCATGGGCTGTTTCATGTGCGCGGCCGCAGCCGAACAGAGCGCGGAGCCGGCGGTCCGCGAACGCGCCCGCGCGCATTTCTCGCGGGTCGAGGCGGCGCTCAGGACAGCTTTCGAAAACGCCGTGGCTGCCGGTGAGATCGACGAACGAGTCAATCCGGCCGATGCGGCCATCGGCCTGACGGCGAGCGTGCAGGGATTGTCGCTGTTCGCCCGTGCCGGCACGCCGGCCGACACCATGCGGGCGCAGCTTCGCGCCGTCTTCAGAGCCCACAATATCGACTGAACACGAGGCGGGACGACCGTGGAGAACAGGGATCAATACCGGTTTTTGCCTGGTTCAGAATGAATATTCTGAACTAAATTTCCACCCCCAGAAGGAAAGCCGATCCTATGAAGACGACCAAACGCACATTGCTTTTCGGAATGGCCATCGGGCTGTGCCTGACGGCGGTACATCCGGCGCTGTCGCAGGACAAGCCCGTCTATGTTCCGCCGATTTCCGCCGAATTTGCCTATGAACACAAGACGATCGCGGTGAAAGACAGCACCATGGCCTATGTCGATGTCGGCGAGGGCAAGCCGATCGTTCTCCTGCACGGCAATCCGACGTCGTCCTATCTCTGGCGCAATATCATCCCGTTTCTTGAAAAGCGCGGCCGGGTCATCGTGCCGGATCTGATCGGCATGGGACAATCCGGCAAACCGGATATTGCCTATACCTTTGCCGACCACTCCGCCTATCTCGACGCCTTTCTGGAGGCGCTAGACCTGACCGACATCGCGTTCGTCCTGCACGATTGGGGATCGGGGCTCGGTTTCGACTTCGCGTCGCGGAACGAAGACCGGGTTCGCGGGATCGCGTTCATGGAAGCGATCCTGCCGCCGGTCTTTCCAATGGAGAACCTTGAGGCGATGGGCCCCTACGCGGATCTGTTCCGCATGTTGCGGGACCCGGAAGCCGGTTCCGCCTTCGTCCTCGGCCAGAACGGGTTTGTCGAACAGATCCTGCCGGCGGCAGTGATGCGCCCGATGAGTGCAGCCGAAATGGAGGCCTATCGGGCGCCCTTTGCCACCGAGGCGTCGCGCAAGCCGACCCTGGTCTGGCCGAACCAGATTCCAATCGCAGGCGAGCCGGCAGACGTCGTCGAGCGGGTGAAGGCCTATGGCGCGTGGCTGGCGCAAACAGACCTGCCGAAACTGCACCTATATGCGTCGCCTGGCGCCCTCAATCCGCCGGCCGTCGCGGAGCATCTGGCCGGGACGTTGAAAAACATAGAAAGCATTTTCGTCGGCGGCGGAATCCATTACATTCAGGAAGACGAGCCGGAAATCATCGGTCGCGCGGTTTCCGATTGGCTGCGCCGCCTGGACTGAGCGCCGCCGGACAGCCCAGTTTCTACGGGTCCGCGCTTGGCGCGGGCCCACCGAACGGGCAACCTGTGACGGGCGTTGAACGACCGCAAAGACTGATTCGATATGTTGCAACAAGCCCTTGATTTCAAAAACGAAAGCGAGGCTCTTCATAATCTGTTGCAAGATCTTGATGAAGCTGATTTTGAACATGAGACTTTGTTCAAGTCCTGGACCATCAACGATGTGATCGGCCACTTACACATGTTCAATGTGGCGGCCGAAATGTCGCTCGCCGACGAACCGGCTTTTCTGAAATTTTCCGGGAGCTTGTCGGATGCGCTGGATGAACCGCGCGGCATGCTCGACTTTACCGATGCCTGGCTCGATGGCCTGAAAGGCCGTGCACTGCTCGCAGCCTGGATCGAGAATTCGGTGTCCATGGCCGAGGCCTTCAAACAGGTCGATCCAAAACGTCGCCTCAAATGGGTCGGCCCGGACATGAGCGCGCTGTCTTATGTGACGGCACGGCTTATGGAAACCTGGGCGCATGGCCAGGAGCTCTACGACCTCCTCGGTGTCGAACGACGGAACCATGACCGGATCCGCAACATCGCCATCATGGGCGTCAACACGTTCGGCTGGACATTCAGGAACCGCGGCCTCGCCATCCCGGAGCCGGCACCGTTCGTTCGGCTGACGGCGCCGTCGGGTGCGGTCTGGGAATGGAACGACCCGAAAGCCGAGTCGCGGATCGACGGAGAGGCTGTCGATTTCTGCCAGGTGGTGACACAGGTGCGCAACGTTGCCGATACCGGGCTGGTCACGACCGGCGAAACGGCGCGGCAATGGATGGCGCTCGCCCAGTGTTTCGCCGGACCGCCGAACGATCCCCCGGCACCGGGGACACGGTATCGTCAGCACTCCTTCCGGCCGGTTGCCGCTTCAGCCGGGTAATGCCTTTCAACGACGGCGGCATCGGCTAAGCGAACGGGTGGTCTGTTGCCGGTTCGCGCCGATAATCGTCGTTTGATTGTATTTGTCGTCGTTCCCGCTTGTTACCGAAGACGCTTCGCATAATTACCGGTCCGGCATGATAGCGAGGGCGGAAGGCCGGAGACCCCGGGTCCTATCGTCCCCGGCCTTCCCCGAGCGGCCAACCGGATGGTGGGATTGCGGTTTTTATTGATTCCCGCTCGGACATCGCGCCAATGCCGCCAACAAAGCGTGCCGGTTTGATGTGGAGCCCGGACCGACACAGTTGACAACTTTTCGTCGCAAGTGCAGCGTCTTAATAAACCTAAAGCCCTCTAATTTCTTTCGAATTGACGCCAAATATCGACGAGTTTGCGCCATATCCTCATTTGCCGGGTTATCTTCAGATTCGGGTTGCAGCTTTTGCGCGCCGGCCGATAGAGCACGCCGGTGCGGTACTGACCGAAGCGGCCTCCGAGAATCGTCGCGCCCCGCCGCGGCCGGCCTGCCGAGAGGGTGACTGATGCCGGATTCGCCGAGAACCTACGGGCTTGCGTCCCGGCTTGCGGTCGATGAACTGGAGCGGCGGGGCCTCGATCCGGGTCCGCTCCTCGCCCGCGCGGGTTTGTCAGTCGCGGTGATCGGCGACGACGAGCCGCGCGTTCCCTACATGAAACAGGCCGTGCTGCTTGAAGAGGCTGCGCGGCTCAGCGGCGATGCGAATTTCGGACTGACAATCGCGGCGCGTCTCGATCCGCGGGATCTTGGAGCCATCGGTTATCTCGGCCTTACATCGCGAACGCTCGGCGATGCGCTCAACAACCTGGAGCGCTACCTGGCGATCGTCACCGCAGCCTTCCGCATCGAGCTGTCCACGGCGCAGGATCGAGCGACAATTCTCCTTGTGCCGACAGAGGCGTCTTTGCTGCTTCAGCGACAGGCGGCAGAATGCAGCGTCGGTTTTTTCGTGCGAAACTACCAGTTCGTCACGCAGGACCGGATCAACCCGATCGACGTACGGTTTTGTCATGACTTTGCCGGACCGGCCGGCCTGCACGAACGGCATTTTGGCTGCCCGGTGCAATTCGGCCGCAGGCGCTGCGAGATTGTGTATCGGCGGAGCGATCTGGCAACGCGCATCAGTACGTCGGATGATCGGCTTCTGAAGATCCTGAAAGCGCATTGCGATGCGCTTCTGGCACGCAGAGATACGAGCAAGCCTGACCTGATCCTGCGGCTGGAACGCAGCATTGTCGGTCTGCTTCCGGCGGGTCGCGCCAAGGCATCGATCGTTGCGAGCGAGCTCGGTATGAGCGAACGCAGCCTCGTGCGCCATCTGGGCGATCTGGAGACAAGCTTTTCGCGGGTGCTGTCCGGCATCCGACACGAGCTCGCCCACAAATACCTGCGCGAGCGTGACCTGTCGCTCAGCCAGGTCGCCTTCCTGCTTGGCTATTCGAACCAAAGCGCCTTCAGCGCCGCCTTCCGAAGGGCGACCGGTCACGCGCCGCGCGAGATTCGCCGCGCCGGCGACGAGACGCAGACATGATACATGGAGTCATGTTGCCGGCACCTGACACTCCGGCGGAGAGTCCGCCATCGTTGCGAAACGATTGAGGCGGAATCGCTTTTCCGATCGGTTCGAGCCGTTTCGAGCGGCGGTCAGCGATAAAGTTCTGATTCAGAATCAATATCCAAGTGCGACCGAGATCTCGTTGATGAGCGTCTCGCCGGCCTCCAGCCTGCGGTAATTCTCCGCAACGTCCTGAAGCCCGTCATCGACGTGCCAGCCGGAAATGTGCGGGGTGATGCGGATCCTGTTATGGGTCCAAAAGGCATGGTCGGCGGGCAGTGGCTCGACGTGAAATACATCGAGGACAGCACCTGCAAGGTGAAAGCGGTCGACGGCGTCAAGCAGGGCGTCGTCGTCGACGAGGTCGCCGCGGCCGATATTCATGAAATGCGCGCCGGGCTTCATCTGCGAAAACCGTTCGGCGTTCATCAGTCCGCGCGTGGCTTCGGTCGACGGCAGGACAGCGATCAGGTAGTCGCTTTCTGCGAGCACGGTTCGTAGTCCGTCTTCTCCGGTATGGCATTCCACCGGGCCGGTTGGCCGCGGAGAACGGCTGTAGCCGATGACACGAAAACCGAGGCTGGAAAACGCGGTGGCGATGGAACCGCCAATATGGCCAAGACCAAGCACGCCGATCACGGTCTCCGCCATCTTGCGCGGCGCTCGCGGGTGCCAGCGGTGCGCGGGCTGGTCGGCGCGATAATGCGCCAGGTTGAGCTGGTCATCCAGCACATGGGCCAGCGCATAGCGTGTCATCTCGTCCGCCGCGGCCTTCGGCTTCAGGCGGGCAATGCGCACACCGTCCGGAAGATCCTGTTGGCGAACAATGGTTTCGACGCCGGCACCCAGTTTCTGGATCACCTGCAGGTTCGGATAGCCGGCCGCCTCGCCGGGATCGAGGCGGTCGACAACCAGCATGCGCACCGCATCGGCGGCCACCGTTTCCTCGCGGCAGACAATAGGCGTGTCCGGCAGCAAGGGTTTCAGGACGTCGCGTAAAGCGTCGTTGGTCATCCAGTCCGAAAGTTTGGTGCTTAAGAGGATCGTCATGGCGGTTCCGGGTCTCAAAGGGTGCGACAGAGCCTGAAGGCGTCGTAGATTGCAGCGGCGATGTTGCGCGATGCAACACAGTCGCCAACGCGATAAAGGGCCAGGTCACCGTCGTGACCGGCCGGCTGGGGTGCGCCGTGTTTCACGGCGGCCAGGTCGGTGACGCCCGCATTGCGGGATAAAGGTTTCAGGGCCTGAAAGACCGGGTCGACCGGGACCGTACCGTGTTCGACAATGATCCGGTCCGCCACCCGTTCGCTGACGGTGCCCGTAATGTCATTCTCGAAGGTGGCGCGGAACCCGTTGCCGGACGGTTCGACCCGGATCAGCCGATCCTCCGGCACAAAAGGTATTGCGAGCTCATAGAGGCGCTTCTTCCAATAGGTGCGTTCGGCATAGGCCATTTCAGGGGTCACGGCATCGTCGATGGCGTGCAGGGTCACAGTGACGCCCGCTTCGGCCCAGCGTTCGACGACGGTCGCAGCCGCATGGCGCCCGGTGCCGTCATAGACGATGGCCGTGCCGCCGTCGGGTACGGAGACGGTAAGCGCGTCCCAGGAAGACAAGACGTGATCTGCGCCGTCAAGCCATGCAAGATCGGGTTCGCCGCCTGTCGCGACGATGACGATATCCGGTGCAAGGGTCTTGATATCGTCGGCATCGGCGAGCAATCCGGTTCGAACCTCGACACCCAGCCTTGCCAGTTCCGAAACGCGCCAATCGACGACACCGATCAGGTCGCGGCGCCAGCTTGCCGATGCCGCGAGCAATACCTGGCCGCCGAGACGCGGGGCGGCTTCGAACAGCGTCACGTCATGCCCGCGTTCGGCAAGGACCCGCGCGGCCTCAAGGCCGGCGGGCCCGCCGCCTGCGACGACGGCCGTCAAGGTCGTCTCCGCACGGTCGATTTCGTGCGGCAGCACGGTCTCCCTTCCGGTGGCGGGATTGTGCAGACAGACGGGCCGCTGCGGGCTCATGCAATGGGTGGCGCCGACACAGGGCCGGATGCGCGCTTCCTCTCCCGCCTCCAGCTTGGCGACAAGGTGCGGATCGGCGATATGGGCACGGGTCATCGCCACCATGTCCAGGAGACCTTCAGCAATGGCGTGGCGGGCTGTCGCGATGTCGGCAATGCGGGCGGCATGAAACACCGGGAGGGTCACCGCCTTCTTGAAGGCGCCGGCCCTGTCCAGCCAGGGTGCGATCGGGGAAGCCATGCCTGGCATGTTGTCCCGGGCCAGTCCCATGACCGTGTCCATCCGCCCGTAGACGGCATTGAAGAAGTCGAGCGTGCCCGAGGCTTCGAAGCGATGCGCAATGGCCAGGCATTCCTCGAAATCGAGGCCGCCGCGCATCGCCTCGTCGATGACGAATCGGAAGCCGACAATGAAATCGTCGCCGACCCGTCGCCGGATTTCCTCATAGACCATCAGGCCGAACCGGCAGCGGTTCTCCAGCGATCCGCCGAAAGAGTCGGTGCGTTTGTTGGTGGCCGGTGACAGGAACTGGCCGATCAGGTGCGCGCCGGCAAGGGTTTCCAGGCCGTCGAGACAGCCTTGCTTGCAGCGCCAGGCGGCGTCACCGAAGGCGGTGACCACGCGTTTGATGTCATTGTCGTCCATTTCCCGAGGGAATGCACGGTGCAGGGTTTCACGGATCGGGGAGGGGGCAATCGCCGGTAACCAGTCGCCGGCATAGGATTCGGCGCGCCGTCCGAGATGCGTGATCTGGATCATCAGGGCCGCGCCGTGTCGATGCATGCGCTCGGCGAATTCCTGAAAGCGCGGAATGCATCGGTCATCGCCGACATCCAGTTGCCCGAACACGTTGGGACTGTCGGGCGCGACGTTCGAGGAGCCGCCGAACATGGACAGCGCTATGCCGCCCTTGGCCTTTTCCTCGTGGTAACGCTGGTAGCGTTCACCGGTCAGCCCATGCTCCTCCAGGCCGCTTGCATGGCTGGTGCTCATGATGCGGTTTTTCAGGACAAGGTGCTTCAGGCGAAACGGTTGAAGCAGCGGATCCTTTGCAGGAGTTTCGTTCATGGAAACGTGCTCCGTTTTCACTTGTGCCGCGTCTGCCGTGTGACACAGTACGGCATGGGCGACTGGCGACCAATCTGGCGGTTCGCACTCGGCGTCGGACTTCTGACGGCGGCGTGTGTGACGGCAAAAGCGACTATGGCGGCGGAGCTTCCCGTCGAACTGGAACTCGTGCTTACCGCCGACACGTCATCGAGCATTCGCGGCAGCGAATTCGACCTGCAAATTAAGGGTTATGCCGATGCGTTTCGCGATCCCGGTGTTGTCGCAGCGATCACGGGGCTTGGCGGCAACGGGATTGCGGCGGCGTTCGTACAATGGAGCGCCACATTCCAGCAGATCGAGGCAGTCGGCTGGACGCAGATCCGGAATGCCGAAGATGCGCGGCGGTTCGCTGACGCCATCGAACGCCAAGCCCGGCGCTTTACCGGCTTCGGGACCGCGACCGGGAGCGCAATGATGCATGCCGCCGCCATGTTCGAAAACAACGGCTTTACCGGCAAAAGGCGGGTGATCGACATTTCATCGGATGAGCGATCCAATCAGGGCCGGCATCCAGAAAGCGCTCGGGATCTGATCCTTGAAAAAGGCATCACCATCAACGGATTGGCCGTTCAGGATCGCACCGACTACCTGATCGGCTATTTCGAGGATCATGTCATTGGCGGTCCGGGCGCGTTCGTGCTGCCCGTCAGCGGCTTTCCCGATTTTGCCGAAGCCATCCGCCGCAAACTCATCCGCGAGATTTCCGATACGCCGCTCGCCCGGCTCGAAGGCGTTTCGCACAGGAATTGAGATGCCCGGACCAGTCGGTCGCTGAGCTGACGGCACGGTTTCGGCAAATCCATGGGGTTCACCCGAGCGTATCATACACTGACACTCGATATCGTCTTTGGGGGACGTGCCATGAAAGTCATACTTGCCGCCGCGTGGATCCTGACCGGGCTTTCCGGCGCCGCTCTTGCTTGCGATGTCAGGGCGAGCGCGACATTTCTCGAGGGCGCGCCGCGGGACCGGCTCGTCGTCAAGAACCTCAGCGCCGGCGAATGGACGCTGACGCGAGCGGACTGGCTTTTGGCGCGATCGCAGGGACGTGTCCTGTTCGACGTCACCGGCGCCGGTGCGGGCGTCCAGGTGTATCAGCCGTTCAGGATCGAAAAATCGGAAGAGCTGCTTGCCCGGCAACCGGACGTCAAGGACGGTGACCAGGCCCTGTCCCTCGAATTCAACGGCTTCGGCCCGGGTCGGGATTTTGTCTTTTCGATCGACGTCGATGACCAATTGCAGGCCAGCGAAACCATCGTTGACGGTACGGAGATGCAGGGTGCCGAAATGGTCTTCGCGTTTGTCGGACCGGACGGCCGAACGGCGCGCCTGCGCGGCACGTTCGAAGTCAGTTCGGACGCCATTGTCGCTTCGGGTTGCGTGTCCTGAACGATCGGTTCAGCGCAACAGGTCGAACGCGTCGCCCCAGCAATCGGAAACCTTGAAGCCCAACGGATAAGGATCGTTCGGGTCGACACCGATCTGATGAATGCCGTGGATCCAGCCCCGCCCCGTTACGCGCGGCCGCACGGCGGGGCGGTTGCCGATGCTCATTTCTTCCGCAAGCGCGACCTCGAATGTTGAATCGATGATCGATCGGGCGGTTACGCGGTCGCCGGTCGTTGCTTCCCCGCGGGCATGGCGGACCGCGAGGCGGGCGGAATTGCCCGTACCGCAGGGCGAACGGTCGATGCGACCGGGCGGCATGATCGTCGCGCCGACCAGATCGCCGTTGCTTCGCTGATCGACGAACATAACATAACCCAGCGTGTTCAGATGCGGGCTGTCGGGATGGTCGAGGATGACCTGGTCGCGGGCGGCGCGATGGATGCGCGACCCGATGTCGACAAGCGCCCGGGCCGCGGACGGTTCGATCGTCAAGTCGACCTCGCCGGCCGATACCAGCCCGTAATAGACACCGCCGAAGGCGACATCGAGCCGGACAGCGCCGAGATCCGGGACGTCCACGCTCAGGTCGAGGCTTTCAACAAAGCTCGGCGGCATGTCGAGGCTGACCGTCTCGCACTTGCCGTTTGCACAGGCTGCGCGGGCCGTGACGAGGCCGGCAGGCGTATCGAGACGCACGATCGTTTCCGGTTCCTGCATTTCGACCAGCCCGGTCTCCAGGAGCACGGTCACCACACAGATGCAATTGGACCCCGACATGGCGTGCGCCTGGTCGCCCTGCAGCACGATGAAACCGGCATCGGCATCGTCGCGGGTCGGCGGGAACAAAAGATTGGTGCTCATCTGAGCCGCGCCGCGCGGCTCGAAGACACAGAACCGGCGCAGCGAATCGTCGACCGTGTTCAGGTACACCATCTTGTCCAGCATGGTTGCGCCCGGCACGTCCAGAATACCGGACGTGACCACGCGCCCGACTTCGCCCTCGGCATGTGCCTCGATCATGGACAGTGTTTTTTTCCAGCGCATGTATGGCGTCCTTGGGTGCCCGGTGGCGGTTCGAAAGGCGAGTCCTAACCGCATTCCGCGGGTCGGTCACGGGTTTTGACCGCGCGCACTGCTTCGATCCCAAGGGTCTGTGGTGCTTCGGTGTTTGCGGGATGCAGATCAGCAGCGAAATGGGTTTGACGACGAAGCTCAATGGACATCATGCTGCCAACATAAAAACATCCGGTCGAGCTGCAGGCGCGGGCGCCTCGTCGGGCCGAGACAAAAGATCTGTGATCGCCTTTGTCCGGCATGACATGGGACCGTTCGCCGCCGATTGAGGAGGGACCTTTCATGCTGCGCCATGTCGTGGATGATCTCTATCAGATCGGAGAGAGCCTGCCGGGCGCCAACGGCTGGCACGAAGCCGTTCGGGTCTATGTGCTTCTCAATGACGGCAACCCGCTGATCTTCGATTCCGGATCGCACCTGCATGCGGGCCAGATCATGTCCCGGCTCCAGGAACTGCTTGGCGATGCGGAACCGAAATATGTATTCCTGACGCATACGGAGCTTCCGCATACAGGCAATATCAGCGCCATAACACAGGCATGGCCTGAGGTACGACTCGTCGTCTCCAGCGGGATCCTCCCGCATGTGGAATTGCCGTGGTGGGTCACAGAAGACCAGGTCCGTTTCGCCTATGCCGGAAGTACGGAGCGCTATGTGGGCCGTGAAATCGCCTTCCTCGATGGCATCCTCAAGGATCAGCCGGGGACCCATTGGATGTTCGACGACCGGACCGGCACGCTGTTTACCGCCGACGCGTTCGGATATTTTTTCCCGGCCGAGGCCGATCCGACGTTCGACGATGAATTAGAGGACGGCGTGCCGCTTGACTGGATCCGGCAATATCACGCCTCGGCCTTTCGTTTTCTGCCTTTGGTAAGCGGTGCGAAAGTCAGCGAGGATTTCGCCAGACTGTTCGCCAGGCGGAACGTCGGAGTTCTTGCGCCGACGCATGGCAATGCGGTGCGCCGTGATGTGCCGCGGTTTGTCGGAAAATTCCACAACGCCATTCATGAGATCTGCCAATGACGACGACAATTTACGGTGCCGGCGCCACCCGGGTCGGCGTGCGCCGGATCACGCCGCAGATCTTCTGGATCTCGCATAGCGCGGGGGATCAGGCGGCAAAACTGAACCGCGGCTTTGCCGAAGATTTCGCGCGTGTGAATCCCGGATTCGATCCGGAAGCCAACGACATCATTTACGGCTCCTATCTGTTCCTCGATGAAAAGACGTTCCTGATCGACACCCTGGGGCCGGCACAGCATGAAACGATGCTGCAAGCGCTCGGCGATCTGTTGGCCGGGCGCCGGCTCGACTATCTCTGGATCAGCCATACGGAATTGCCCCACGCGGGCAACACGGCAGCCATCGTCCGTGCGCATCCCGAGGTACAGATCCTGACCGTCGGCGGCCACGATCACTACGCCTTACATGGGCTCGGCGATGCTCGGCAATTGGCCTATGGCGATAGCGTCGACCTTGGCCAGCACACGATGGAAGTCATCGAACCGTTGTTTGTCGACCACGCCCTTACGCAGTGGATCTATGAACACCGAACCGGGTTCCTTTGTCCGGTCGACTGGGCGCTGAATGCCCAGAATCAGCATCAGAGCTTCCGTTTCATGGACGAGATGGAAAAGGCCGGTTATTCGCGCGAGCGCTTCCAACACGACGTCTCGATCACGAATTGTGTTGTTTTTCCCTGGCTGAGATGGGCCGATCCGGACCAGATCGCCCGGATGATCGATGCGTTCTATGCCAAGTACGACATCCGGATTTTCGCGCCGAGCCACACGAACGTCATTCGCAAGGATGTTCCTGAATATCTTGAAGCTTTACGCGAAGCGATGCGCAGCGTTGCGAGCCGAGAGTTTTCAATTGTCTACTGACGGGCCCGTCGTCGCGGTTCGGTTTTTTCTTGCTTGAAGCCAGGCGATTTCGGCAACGCCAAGCAGGGCACTGCCGTCATCGAATTCCAGTTCGACCTGCAGCGATCCGGGTCTACGGAACGACCGCCACCGCATCGACCTCGACACGCACATCCTCATGGAAAAGCGCCGCCACGCCGATCAGCGCGCTCGCCGGCGGTTGCGAAAGGTCGATAAACTCGTCACGGACCGAGCGGATCAGACCGAGCTGCTCCGGCTGGAAGTCGCGAACATAAATCGTCAGACGGACCACGTTTGAAAAATCCGTATTCGCTGCTTTCAACGTCTCTTGAATGTTTTGAAAGACTTGGCGGAGCTGCAAATCCAGGGCGCTTCCGGCAACAGAGCCGTCGGCGGTAAGGGGCACGTGACCGGAAAGAAAGAGCAAGCTGCCTTTCTCGACGAGCATGGCTTTGGAAAGCCCCGGAATGGTGCCGCCACTTGGATTAACCGGGCGAATGAGGTCGGACATATCTGAATCAGTGGATTGGGCCTGTGCGCCAGGAGATGTGAGAGCCAGCCCGAAAAGAACGAGCAGCACCTTGCACAAGAGCGGTGCTTTATTGCTGGTCATAGAGCGTCGCCCAATCTGCGGGCATGGGGCTGCCTGAAAGCTCGGGGGTCGTGTCATTGAATTGCCTGGGCCGCGAGCCAATCGTCGTGCAACCACTTTTCGGTTTGCCTATGACCCGGCATGGTGACCCAGACGATGTCACGCTCGAAAACGATCGGTGCGCCGTCCGTTCCGATGATCACCCAAAACCAGCGTCCGTCAGCGGTGTTGCGCATTTTCACTTTCATTCCGGCTACGGTCGTTTTCACCTGCTTTGCGCCCGCGGTAACGGTGACTTCCTCGTCATGCTGTGCGATCCAGTGAAGCTCCAGGTTCTCCAGAAGGTCGGGCGCGGCGCGTTTTAAAAAATCAAGAGCGGCGTCTTGTGCGACTTGTTTGGTGGGCAGTGTGCCCGAGGCCAGCGCCTGCTGCATTCTGACGAAACCCTTGAGGCGGCCGCGATCATCATGAAGCCAACTCACATGTTCACCGCCCAGCCCGGTATTGTGATCATCTGCGCGCTCGTTCCTGATCAGAACAGCGGGCGCCCCATCGACAGCCACGCGTCGGCGTGACACCTCCCGGTGGCCGCTCGGAAGCGGCACCAACGCGCTTGTTTCATCGGCCGATCGCGCCGCACGTGTTGTGGCGACTGCCAATTTTGTCTCCCCTATCAAGAGGGTGCCGGATCCCAGCGCCACGAGTGCACCCATGACATGGCGCCGGCTATAATTACACCCGACGTCAGGTGTAGGTTTGAGATGTGACATGTTCCGATCCATTTCCAACGATTACCTCTCCGCTTCCTCGATTAGAAATTCGATCCTGGCGATATTGGCCTCGATGTCGGAGCGGAAACGCCTGAGTTCGGCGATCTTGGTATCCGTTTCGTCCAACTGGGCTTTCAGGATCTCCAAGACCTTGCGCTTGCCGCGAATGCCTGTCGCATCCTCGAAGTACAGGTCGATCACCGAAGCAATCTCATCGAGGCTCAATCCAAGCTTTTTGAGCGCTCCGATCTTTTCCAAGCGCTTTGCCGCCTCGTCGTCGAAGTACCGATAACCGGTTCCCTCCCTCTGATTTGGCGAGAGAAGTCCCAATCGTTCGTAGTAGTGGATCGTGCGGTGGCTGACGCCGGTTCGGTCCGCCAGTTCGCCGATCTTCATGAGATTTTGCGGCTTTGGCATGCTTTTCATTGAGCATCAAATTACTAAAATCAAACCTGACGTCAAGTGTAGATTTATAATAGTCTTTGCGTCAAAACGTCGATTTGGATTCCGCCAAAGCAGCCGCATGTGCTGTCGTATCGCCCGGCGGAGCAGGACTCAAACCGTCCTCACGGCGAAATGCTCCTCTGCACAGCGGCTTGCTTGGGTCGTGGTATAGTCGTTGCTGGCGGCTTTCCATTTGCAGACTGTGTTCTTTGCGGGCATGGCGCTCCCTAGGCCGCCTCTAGTCGACCTTCAACGAGAGTTATCCGATAGCTCGCCGCCGATCGCTTCATTCCGAATCAATCCACCGCCGAGGTGAAGGTGCCGTTCCGGGCTGCCAGGTTTTCCGAAGGGGCACCGCTCGTCCTGAGACAAACGGCCGGACCCATCTATCAATCCGGTTGATGGGTACGGTGACTTTTTTGATTTGTCCTCAGCCGTTTTTTCGACGATGTCGAACCCGATGACAGCCTTCTTCATGCTGTCTGGAATTTGACATGACATCGGCCGAACCGGCCAAGAACCTGCATTTGCAGAGGTGTTCCCCGATTGATCCGTAAAGCGAGCACAGTTTCCCAGAGCGACCTGCACAGCGCCATGAATGCGGCTTTTTCCGACTACTCGGTGCCGATGCAGTTGAGCGCCGAGGCGTTCGAGCTGATGATGCGTGCGCGCGGTCTAAACACGGACCTGTCGCACGCGGTTCTTGTGGAGGGCGAGATCGCCGCCTTCTGGCTGGTCGGTGCACGCGATACACGGGCCTATCTGATTGCCAGCGGAACCTTGCCGGCGTTTCGGCGACGTGGGTTGTCGCGGGTTGTCGGGGAAGCGGTTATCGATCATCTGGCAAGCGAGGGCTTCAGCACGCTGCAATCGGAGGTGCTTGAAACCAATGATCGTGCCCGCCCGCTTTACCGCTCCCTGGGATTTACCGAGAAAAGAACGCTCGATTCCTATCGCGTGTCGGAACTGCCGCCGAGACACGAGGCATCGGTTGATGTGACAGCCTGCGCCATAAGCGCGCTTTCTTCGTCGGCCGGTCAGCTCTGGGACAGCGAACCCAGTTGGCAAAACGATAGTCAATCGGTGATCGCCGCGGGCGACGATGCGGCGTGTTTCGCGATCAACGACGCATCGGGCCTGGCGGCTTATGCGGCCATCCTTCCTGCACAATCGAGCCTGGCGCAAATTGCGGTGCGACGGGATCGGCGGCGCGGGGGCTTGGCAACGCAATTGCTGGCGCAGGCTATGGCCGCCCTCGACATGGACGGTTTACGCGTGATCAACGTCGATCGCGACAATGCCGGCCTGTCCGCATTTCTCGACGCTTGCGGTGCCAGCCGCCTCGCATCGCAAAAAGAGCTTTGGTTGCGCTTCTGACCGGTTGAGGCGGGCCGGTTTGACGGCGTTCCGATAGGGCCCTTGTGGCCGGTCAGGCAAACAAACAGGGCAGGCGCTTGCATCTTGTCCGCCGGCCGGCACGATCAAATCCGACCTTCAAAAAACGGGAATCCGGATGAAACTTCTTTCCCAAAGTCATTCGCCCTATGCCCGCAAGGTTGTTGTGGTCGCGCATGAACTGGGCTGCGATGACATCGAGATCGAACACCAGGAGACGAGCCCGACCAATCCGAACCCGGTCGTCAGTGCCGCGAACCCGTTGGGGAAAGTGCCGGTTCTCTTGACCGATAACGGCGCGATCTACGATTCCGGTGTCATCTGCGCGTATCTGTGCCACCTTAAGTCGGATAGCCGGATATTACCGTCGGCATTTGACGCCCGGATTCGGGCGCTGCGGCTTCAGGCGCTTGCGGATGATCTGTGCGCCACGGGAATAGCCGCACGGTGGGAAACCGAACGGCGCCCCGAGAATCTGCGCTATCCGTTGCTGCGTGACGGCTTGCTCGACAAACTCGCTGCAAGCTTTGCCTATCTTGAAGACCATACGCCGTCGGAGGATGACGTCACTGTCGGCACCATCGCCTTGGCTTGCGCTCTTGACTGGTTGGCGTTTCGGGGAATGGCCGTCGATCCGGCACGGCATCCGAAACTGTCGGTTTGGCTCAACCAATTCATCGACCGTCCTTCCATGCGGGCGAGCCAATTCGAAGGTGAGACAGTTGATTAGGAATTAAGGGGCACTTCGTTTCTTCAGGTCTGCGGTGTGAACCTTGGAAAGGTGCCGCGTTAGCGCGGTCGGATTTGACCGACCGCGCCGGTTCGTTCGTCAGCGCCGATCAGGCGAAGATGAACGTGTCTTCGTCCAGATCCGCAATGTCGACGCCGCGAAGCAGGACGCTGCTGTCGTCGAATTCCAGTTCGACGCCCAGCGCCCGGTCTTCGGCGACGGCCAAGACATCTTCGAAGGTCTCGATGCCCTCGATGTCGAGGGCGATGTGATCGACGCCTTCTTTGAAATCGAGAACCGTGTCGTGGCCGCCGCCGTCGGCAAAGACGAAGGTGTCCTCGCCCTGGCCGCCGCGCAGGAGGTCGTTGCCGCCATCGCCGCCGAGGATGTCGTCGCCCTGGCCGCCCGACAGCGTGTCGCGGCCTTCGCCGCCCGACAGGATGTCGTCGCCGCTGCCGCCTTTCAGATTGTCCCGACCGTCACCGCCGGACAGGACGTCGTGGCCCGAGCCGCCAAGCAGATTGTCGCGGCCGTTGCCGCCGTGCAATTCGTCATTGCCGGCGCCACCCGACAGAAAGTCGCGACCGTCGCCGCCGTTCAAAACGTCCCAACCGGCACGACCGAGCACGATGTCGTTGCCTGCGCCGGCGTCCACGATGTCGTCGTCGCGTCCACCGAGGATAACGTCCCGTCGGTCGGTGCCCTCGGTTTCCTTGACCGTATTGATATGGATCTGGGCGATCTGCGCGCCCGGCTGGGTGAAATCGGCGGCAATGGGATCGATGAACTCGCCGAACGCGTTGGTGCCGCCCAGAATGATCTGGTCGCCGGATGTGCTGTTCGGATTGCCGAGCGAGCCGTTGAATCCGGGATGCAGCGTCACGACGCCGTTTTCGTCGACACCGGTGTCGTTGGCGGTCTGGTTGATAAAGGCGGCGTCGAGTTCGGTGTTGACTTCGGTACCGGCGTCGTAGACGCGCTCGCCGGAAATCGTGGTGGTCTGGGCTCCGAGGAAATTGCCTTCGTCGTCAAACAGTTTGGTTGCCGTGCTGTTGCCGACAAAGGCGTCGTTGGAGGGCAGGATCATCGCCGCGTAGTTCACATAGGCATTCGATGTGCCGTCGACATTGACGATGGTGGATGTCGTCTCGCCCGGGGCGATCGGGCCGGCTGCGCCAGTCAGCACGGTTCCAAGAGCATCGGAGTCGGCAGCGGTCAGTTCCGCGTTGAGGCCGCCCACCGTGCCGTCTTCCGCGATTGCTTCCAGCCCGGGCGATGCCGCTTCGCCCGGATTGAACAGGTCAAATGAATTGTCGTGAAAACCGAACCAGAACGGTGTCGTGAACACACCGCCTTTGTCGCTCAGGTTCTTCACCGATACCCTCAATTCAGTCATTGATCTCTCCTCCACATAACGCGCGCTGAATGACGCGCGATGCGGCAGACGTTGGCTGCCAGAAGCCCCGTAAGCCAGTCACAACGGGACACGCGGCAAGCGCTTTTGCGTGAGCCAAAAACGCGTCCAAGTGATTTCTGCGTGAGGATTTTCGCAATGGTCAGCAGGCGTTGTGCGCAAACATGAAGTGATGCGTGAGATCAAGAATTCGAGGCAAGGCCCGGTCAGCTCCCGCAGTTCGCGGCTGGCGCATCCAACGTCGCAAGCCGGGACCGGGACGCCGGTATCGGAACGTGACAGATGCGTTATGCAAAAGTGATGGATCGGCCACCGATGCCGTGGTCGCGCGCACCGACGTCTCTGCGTTCGCCGAGACGTCCGCATCGCATCGAACGGTACCCTTTTGAGGTCAGGTTTTTACCCGAGGCCGGTCCGCTTACCGGAGAGCCTGGAGCAACGTCGCTTCGTCCTCCACCGACAGTGCTTCGCCGGCGCCGACGGCATTGAGATAAGCCTCCAACGATTCCATGGAGGAAGCCGGGGCATAGCCTTCCGTGTTCTGGCCGGCGACCACTGTGAACTGGACGTTCCACGTGTCCTGCGGCCGGCAGGCAACGGCAACCGTCGTGGACTGGGTTTCCAGGTCGATCTCGAATTCGCGACAGAACGTGCCGGCTTCATCGCGATAGCTGGCAATGGCCCGAAACCGGTCGCCTCCCTCGCCAAGCGTGGTTTCGTCGCCGGAGCGTACGCTGTTCAGCGCCGCGATGAGACCGGGTTGATCGAAGCCCGCGATCTGAAGCGGACTGGTGCCGCCGCTGTCAGACCCGCCGACCAGCAAGCCGCCGGTCGCTCCGATGACCAGGGCCAGGCAGGCGGCAAGCGGGAGGGCCCAGGGCCCTGCCGTGATTGCTGCCGGTCGCGCGCTCGTCCGGTCGGGTTTCGCGCGGCGGGCAAAGGGTACGACAGTCGCTTCAGCCGATTCTTCGGGTGGCTCGGGTTTGTCGTGTCTTTCGTGCCTGCCCATTGGCTCCGGTTCGGTCGCCGCCTCGACCATTTCGGTAACGCGGGCCAGCAAGGCGTCGGGAACCGGCTCGTCGAGAAAGGGCGCCATGCCTTCTTTCGCGCGGGCGCGGGTTTCGATGAACAGGGCGACACGGCTTACCACATCGTCATCCGTCTCCATCGCGCGTTCCACGGCTTCCTGGGTTTCCCGGTCCAGTTCGCCATCCGCAAAGGCCATGAGAGTCTCGTCACTGAAGCGCAGTTCGGTCATATGGAGCGTCCTTTCCTGCTATCAGAACGACCCTCGTCCTCGTTTATTCCCAGTATCTCGGAAAGTTTCTTTCGCGCGCGGGCGAGACGGCTCATTACGGTACCGATCGGCACATCGAGCATTTCCGCAACTTCCCGATAGGCAAGGTCTTCCACGCAGACCAGGACCAGAACTTCGCGCTGGTCGTCGGGCAGGGTGGCGATCGCCTTGGCGGTGGCGTCCAGCATGAGACGGTTTTCCGGCACAGCGGCGCCTTCTTTGCTCGCCAGGTCGTGGGTGTCGTCAATGTCGATCTGGACGCCTTCGGTCTGGCTGCGCCGACCCCGGTCGATCCAGGCATTGCGCAGGATGCGAAAAAGCCAGGCGTCGAGGCGGGTGCCGGGCTCGAACTTCGCGCGATTCGCCAACGCCTTTTCGCAGGTTATCTGAACCAGGTCGTCGGCAATGTCCCGTGACCGGCAGAGCGACAGTGCAAATCTGCGAAGGTTCGGAAGGAGCGCAATCAATTCCTTGCCAAATGCGTCCGCCATAATTCCGGCGATCCTCCCCTTCAAATAAAATGCCTGTCGTAGTGGAATAAAATCCACGGGCCGCCGTTGTCCTTAGTCGAAGTAATATAGGACAACACCATGTTGGCAATATGGGAGACGGGAATGTACCGCGCACCGGTAATCTCGGCGCTGATCAGTTTCGCAAAGGCAGGGTTCTTCTCCGGCTTCGTGTTTCTGGCTCTTATAACCTTGGATTCGACCCCCTTCAGCTGGCAGACCAGCAACGGCATCGCGCTTGCCGATGACGGCGACAGCGACGGTGACAGCGATGGCGACAGCGATAGCGACGGCGACAGCGATAACGGCGGCGGTACCGGTGGCGGCGGCGGTGGCGGCAGCGGCGGTTCCTCAGGCGGGGGCGGCGGTTCTGCAAGCGGCGGCGAAGGCGGCGGCGAGGGGATTTTCCGCAACCGCAACCGACGCGGTCCGTCGGCCCGGGGCATCAGGCGCTCGATCATGCGGGTCTTCCGGCGCGACAGACCGAAGCGGCAGCGCACGCGCCGGGCGCGCCGGTCGGCGGCGCCGGTGACGCTTGCCCAACGCGCCACCAACGAGATCGTTGCGCTGGGCCTCTCGGATGATCAGATCGACCAGCTTGTCACGCAAGGCTATGTCGTGCTGCAACGGGACACGATCCAGGCTCTGGCCGGCACGATCGTGCGGTTGCAGGTGCCGAGCGGAACCACGCTTGACGATGTCCGTACCGCTGTCGGCGCACTCAATCCGCAGGCCGTGACCGATTTCAATCATTATTACCGAGCCGGATCGGAAGGATCGCGGCTTGCGCAGAACGAACCGAGCGCATGCAGTGGTCTGCACTGCGCCTCTCCGCAGCTGATCCGCTGGCCGGTCAATCCGGGATCGGGCGGGACATGCGGCGCCGGGGCGGCGATCGGCCTGATCGATACCGGCATCAATCCCGATCACGAGACGTTCTCCGGCGGCAGCCTGGAAGTGCTGACAGTGGCCGACGAAAAACAGCGCGAATCCGGCCGCCAGCATGGCACGGCGGTTGCCGCGATCCTGCTCGGCTCGGCGGAAAGCCGGTCGCCGGGCCTGCTGCCGGATGCGTCCATCGTCGCGGTCGATGCATTTTATCGGGCCGCCGGCAATGACGAGCGCAGCGACGCCTATACGATCGTCAAGGCGATGGACCTGCTCCTGCAGCGCGAGGTTGCGGTGATCAACATGAGCCTTGCCGGTCCGGCGAACGCGGTGCTTGAACGCATGGTCGGTCAGCTTGGCACGGACAACGTCATCGTCGTTGCGGCAGCCGGCAATGCCGGGCCTCGCGCGAAACCGGCCTATCCGGCCGCCTATCCGAACGTGATCGCGGTAACGGCGGTCGATCGCGGCAAGCGCATATTCAGGCGCGCAGTGCGCGGCGAGCATATCGATTTTGCTGCGCCGGGCGTAAACGTGTGGACAGCCGCCTCCATTCGCGGTGCCCGTAACAAGACGGGAACGTCCTTCGCTGCGCCGTTTGTGACCGCGGCAGTGGCTCTGGTCCTGGCGGGCGAGGGTGTCGCAGGTCATGACGGCGTCGTCCAGGCACTCGCCAAAGACGCGCTCGATCTTGGCGAGCCGGGCAAGGACCCGATCTTCGGGCACGGTCTCGTGCAGGCAAACGGCTTGTGCGAGGGCGCGCAAGTCTCCGACAGTGCGAGTTGACGTGTATAAAGGTGCATGTGCCGCTTCTCATGTCGCTCTAGAGGTCCGATGAACGCAGATCGGTACGAGCTTCGGACAGCGTTCGAAGCTTGGATGAACGTGGTGTTGGGATATGCAACACAAGCCCCTTTCCGAAGTCCGAGAGACCCTGAACGTGCAATGGTACCGCTCCGGATTGCCCCCGGCGCGGTTTCGCGCGCTTTCCAGGCGCAGCGATTGGCAAGGCTGGCTGCAGGCCGGCGGGCATTTCGCACTCTTCTGTCTGACCGGTGCGCTGGTCTTTCTGACCTGGGCGCAGGAATTCTGGATCGCCTTTGCGGTCTGCCTGTTCGCCCATGGGACCATTGCATCGTTCTTTCGCGGCACGGCCACCCACGAGCTTGGCCACGGAACCGTATTTGAGACAAAGTGGCTTAACCGGATTTTCCTCTATCTCTTCAGTCTGATCTCCTGGTGGAATCCTTTCGATTATGCCGCCAGCCACACCTACCACCATCGCTACACGCTGCACCCGGAAGGCGACCGCGAAGTGTTGTTGCCAGTCCATCCTAATGTGGGCCGCACCTTTCTCCTGCAGCTTTTCACGATCAACCTCCTGACCCAGCCGGGACGCACTTTCGGCAAGGGCGGTATTCTGTCGGCCATCTGGATCACGATGCTCGACGCGGTCGGCAAGACCGGGTCGACCGAGGTCCCCGCCAACGAGTGGCTGGAAGCATTGCACCAGGACCAGCCGGAACAGCACCGCCGGTCGATGTGGTGGTCGCGCGCGCAACTCGCATTTCATGGAGCAGTGCTCATTGCGGCGATCCTGACCGGCCTCTGGGTCCTGCCGCTGGTCATCACGATCCCGAGCTTTATCGGAAACTGGCTCAGCTATTTCGTCGCCTTGCCCCAGCATTGCGGGTTGATGGAAAACACACCCGACTTTCGGAAGAGCACACGGTCGATGCGCCTGCCGCGGTTTGTCGAATTCCTTTACTGGCACATGAACTGGCACACCGAGCATCACATGTATGCCGGCATCCCTTGCTACAATCTTCCTGCGCTGGCCGCTGAAATCCGGGACGACATGCCCGAGCCGCGCAGTCTGCGCGGCGCCTGGCGCGAAATGCTCGACACATGGGAACGCCAAAAATCCGAGCCTGACTATGCGTTTGACACGCCGCTGCCGCCTACCGCGAAAACACGTCGACGCCGGGACGGGCACGCCCAAGAAGCCTCGATCGGGGACTTGGCGCCCAAAGGCCTGAGCGCCGAGAACGGTTTCTGTTCAAATGGTTCGGATTGAAAGGAAGCTCTGCTAACCCGGCAGATACCATTGCCGGCGGCGATACCAGTGCACAGCGCGTCCGATCAGCCTGCCAGAACAGAAGCAGGAGGCGATTGTCGTCAACGGCAGCAGGCCGATGGTCAGCATGGAGAAGATCAAAAACCAGCCGGCCGGATGGCCTGCCGTGCCGCCTGGATATTTATCCTCCGAGACCACGATCAGGATCACCAGAGCGACGGGCGTCGCGACAAATCCCAGACCGTCCAGAACCATCGAAACGACGTTCTTGTTGACGCGTTTTGCCGACCATAAGGCGACCCCGGCAAGCATAGGCACCAAGTGTAGCAAAAACAGAAAGCCGCCGAGCCCGATTTGTTCAATTGGATTGCCGAGCATGGCACTATCTCAGATTAGGTGAACGTATTGATTGAACGCGGACGCTCGTCGCACCGTTTACAAGTGTCGCGTGCGGTGACTAACTGGCTCTTGCATAAAGTATTTTCATTAGAAATTCGTTTCAGAAAGGAAAACTTCTTAAGTAAAAGCCTTCGCGTCCGGATTTCGCCGGTGCTTGTATTTTTCATGATCCGGTTTGTGAGATGTCAATTCCAGGTGATCGAGAGCGTGTTCGAATGTGGTGTCACATCGGCATCAACACGCTATGGTTTAAAGTTGGGGGCAGACAGGAAAGGACCGAAAGCTATGACAATCAGGCTTGTCACGACGGGTCTTTTGATGGCGGCACTTGCAGCGCCTCCGGCTGCATTCGCCACTGAAAACTGGCTCAAAGACCCTGTAGGCGGATGCGAACTCTGGTCGAAAGACGGCGTGTCGCCCGGCGACAGCGTCACCTGGACCGGCGATTGTGTGGACGGCAAAGCGAGCGGCGAAGGTGTTGGCGTCTGGCACACAAAAGATGGCCTGTTGGCGCGCTTTGAGGGCGCTATGCGGGCGGGCAAGGCGACCGGCGCCGGCGAGGTGGTGTTCCGGGCTCCGGACGAAACCGGCTATTGGCGTTTCGTCGGCGCGTTTGAGGAAGGCGTGCCCGTTGGCGAGGGCGAACTGCTTACCGATACCGGCTATCGCTTCCGAGGCGAAATCCTGGACGGGCTGGTGCATCTGCGCGGCACTGTCGTTACGCCGGACGGCTCGACCATCCGCGGCGAATTCAAAAACGGAGAAACCGTCGGCGTTGCCTTTGCCTTCTTCGAGGACGGCGATGAAACCTATCTGGGCGAGATTCTGAACGGCAAACGGCACGGCAAGGGCTCGCTGCTTCT
Source organism: Pseudomonadota bacterium (assembly GCA_038745065.1). Taxonomy (GTDB): domain Bacteria; phylum Pseudomonadota; class Alphaproteobacteria; order Rhizobiales; family JANQQB01; genus JANQQB01. Next base: position 49,639 of record JBCDLT010000048.1, read on the forward strand.
GGACAGCGAAAACGTCTATTTCGGCGAGTTCTTCGAGGGCAAGGCCTCGGGCTACGGCATCTTTCTTGAAAACGACGGCGAGGATTATGTCGGCGCATTCGAAGACGGGACGCCGAACGGTTTCGGGACCGTCGTGGCCGTTGACGGGCGCACGATCCAAGGGCGGTTCGTCGACGGAAAACCGGACGGGCTCGTGCTTGTGACCGGGCCGGACGGGACGCAATCGACCGAATCCTGGAAGGATGGGGAGAAGGCTCAATGAAACAGATGCTCAAAGACATCCTGGTCGTGACCGCGCTGGCTACCGTTCTGTCAGCCGTTCCGGTTTTCATCGCCTACGAGGAAGCCGATGCGGGTCCGGTTTCCCGCAACGCGCTGCGCGGCGCGGCGGCCGGGGCGCTGGCCGGCGGCATCGTGCGCGGCGGCAGAGGCGCTGCCGTCGGCGCCGCAGTCGGTGCGGCAACCGGTGCGGCCATCGGCAAGGCCCGCAAGGATCGCCGCCGACATTATTACAACCGACGCTCCTACAGACGTCACGGGTACGGGTGTCGCCGATGCTAGAGCATTTTTCGACCAGATAGAATTATTTGACCGTGTTTACAGAACTGCTGGCTAGGCGCGGTTTCCGCCGTGGTCTTGTTGACCACAAGGGGACTGCAAAGACGTCCAGCAGTTCTGTAAACACGGCCTACCGCAAATCGGATGTTTCCGATTTGCGCACTTGAGTGCCAAACAGGGAAACATCCCTGTTTGGTGGACCAAATCAGCCCGTCGGCGTCGTTAAATCGCTTGCCCGACATAC
>JBCDLT010000049.1:0-50161 GCA_038745065.1 Pseudomonadota bacterium
TTGGCCGAGCCGTCGCTGTCGGTAACCGCACCGACGTCAAATTCGTCAACGTCGGAGACTGCGATCGTGAACGTCTCCTGAGACGTCGAGCCGTCGGTAGAGGTCGCCGTCACGACGATGTCGATCGAGCCTTCGGTCTCGGCATCGAACGAGGCGCCGGACGCCACTCTGACGACGCCGTTCGCATCGACGGTAAAGCGGTTGTCGTCAACCGAATAGCCAACCGTATCGGTGATATCCGCATCGGTCGCCAAAGCCGTGACACCGACGGTCGTTCCGACTGTCGCGTTTTCGGCAATCGTATTGGCCGTGCCGTCGGTGTCCGTCACCGCGCCGACATCGGATTCGTCGATGTCCGAAACGCTGATCGTAAAGGTCTCTTGCGAGGTCGAGCCGTCGTCCGACGTCGCCGTCACGACAATGTCGATGGAGCCTTCGGTCTCGGCATCGAAGGATGCACCAGAAGCAACCCGGACGACTCCATTTGCGTCGACCGTAAATCGGTTGTCGTCGACGGAATAGCTGACGTCGTCCGTCACATCGGCATCGGTCGCTAGAGCCGTTATGCCGACCGTCGTACCGACCGTCGCATTTTCGGCGATGGTGTTGGCGTTGGAATCGTTATCCGTGACTGCGCCGACATCGAATTCATCGATATCCGAGACCGCGATCGTGAACGTCTCCTGGGAGGTCGAGCCGTCGGTCGAGGTCGCCGTCACGACGATGTCGATCGAGCCTTCGGTCTCGGCATCGAACGACGCGCCAGAGGCAACCCGGACGACGCCGTTGCCGTCGACTGTGAATCGATTGTCATCAACGGTATAGCTGACACTGTCGGTCACGTCGGCATCTGTTGCGAGAGCCGTCACCCCGACCGTCGTGCCGGCGGTTGCATTTTCGGCGATCGAGTTGGCCGAACCGTCATTGTCCGTCACTGCGCCGACATCGAACTCGTCGATGTCCGAAACGCTGATCGTAAAGGTCTCTTGCGAGGTCGAGCCGTCGTCCGACGTTGCCGTTACGACGATATCGATCGAGCCTTCGGTCTCGGCATCGAAAGACGCACCAGAAGCGACCCGAACGACGCCGTTCGCATCAACGGTAAAGCGGTTGTCATCGACGGAATAGCTGACGTCGTCCGTCACATCGGCATCGGTCGCGAGCGCCGTGACGCCGACTGTCGAGCCGACCGTCGCGTTTTCCGCGATCGTGTTGGCCGAACCGTTGCTGTCCGTGACCGCGCCGACGTCGAATTCGTCAACGTCAGATACTCCAATCGAAAACGTCTCCTGCGACGACGATCCATCCGTCGACGTCGCCGTAACGACAATGTCGATCGAGCCTTCGGTCTCCGCATCGAACGAGGCACCGGATGCGACCCTGACAACGCCGTTGGCATCCACCGTAAAACGGCTGTCGTCGATGCTGTACGAGACCGTATCCGACCCGTCGCCATCTTCGGCAAAGGCCGTTATGCCGACCAGGTCTCCGGCGGTCGCGTTTTCAGCAATCGAGTTGGCGGACACATTTGTGTCCGTAACCGACCCGACGCCGGCCTCGTCGACATCGGATACGGCAATCGTGAACGTCTCCTGGGACGTCGATCCATCCGTTGACGTCGCGGTCACGACGATATCGATCGAGGTCTCTGTCTCGTAGTCGAAGCTCGCGCCGGAAGCAACTTTCACCACGCCGTTGGCGTCCACCGTGAAGCGGTTGTCGTCGACCGAATAGCTGACCGTGTCGGTGATATCGGCATCGCTTGCAAGGGCCGTTACACCGACCGTTGTACCGGCGACAGCATCTTCGGCGATCGTATTGGCCGACCCGTCGCTGTCCGTAACCGCGCCGACGTCGAATTCATCGATGTCGGAAACGGCAATCGTGAACGTCTCCTGCGAGGTGGACCCGTCGGTCGACGTCGCCGTTACGACGATATCGATCGAGCCCTCTGTCTCGGCGTCGAAAGACGCGCCAGCCGCCACTCTGACAACGCCGTTGGCGTCGACGGTAAAGCGGTTATCGTCGACCGAATAGCCGACTGTATCGGTGATATCGGCATCGCTTGCCAGAGCCGTGACTCCGACCGTCATACCGACCGTCGCGTTCTCGGCGATCGTATTGGCCGACCCGTCGGTATCGGTCACCGCGCCCACATCGGATTCATCGATGTCGGAAACGGCGATCGTGAACGTCTCCTGGGAGGTCGAACCGTCGGTCGACGTCGCCGTGACCACAATGTCGATCGACCCTTCGGTCTCGGCGTCGAAAGACGCGCCGGAAACCACCCGGACAACACCGTTTGCATCAACGGTGAAACGGTTGTCATCAACCGAGTAGCCGACCGTGTCGGTGACATCGGCATCGGTCGCCAGAGCCGTGACCCCGACCGTCGTGCCGGCCGATGCATTCTCGGCGATCGTATTGGCGGCGCCGTCACTGTCCGTCACCGCGCCGACGTCGAATTCGTCAATGTCGGAAACCGCGACGGTGAACGTTTTCTGCGACGTCGAACCGTCGGTAGACGTGGCCGTGACCACGATGTCGATCGACCCTTCGGTCTCCGCATCGAAAGACGCACCGGCAGCGACCCTGACAACACCGTTGGCATCGACCGTGAAACGGTTGTCGTCAACCGAGTAGCCGACCGTATCCGTCACATCGGCATCAGAAGCGAGGGCGGTCACACCAACGGCCGTACCGGCGGTCGCGTTTTCGGCGATCGTATTGGCTGCTCCGTCGGTGTCCGTTACGGCGCCGACATCGAACTCGTCGATGTCGGAAACGGCGATCGAAAACGTCTCATTCGACGTCGAACCGTCGGTCGACGTCGCCGTCACGACGATATCGATCGAGCCTTCGGTTTCAGCATCGAACGAGGCACCGGCAGCAACCCTTACAACACCGTTGGCATCAACGGTGAAGCGGTTGTCGTCCACCGAATAGCTGACCGTGTCGGTGACATCGGCATCCGTCGCCAATGCTGTTACACCGACCGCTGTGCCGACCGTCGCATTTTCGGCAATCGTATTGGCTGAGCCGTCGCTGTCCGTCACCGCGCCGACATCAAACTCGTCGATGTCGGAAACTGCGATCGTGAACGTTTCCTGCGACGTCGATCCATCCGTCGACGTCGCGGTGATGACAATGTCCACCGAGCCTTCGGTCTCGGCGTCAAAGGTTGCGCCGGAGGCAACTCTGACAACACCGTTGGCATCGACGGTGAAACGATTGTCGTCGACGGAATAGCTGACCGTATCGGTGATATCGGCATCCGCAGCCAGGGCGGTGACACCGACCGTCGTGCCAACCGTTGCATTCTCGGCAATCGTGTTGGCCGAACCGTCGCTGTCCGTCACCGCGCCGACGTCGGATTCGTCGACATCCGATACAGCGATCGTGAACGTCTCCTGGGACGTCGACCCGTCGGTCGACGTCGCCGTCACGACAATGTCGATGGAGCCTTCGGTTTCCGCATCGAACGATGCTCCCGAGGCAATTGTGACCACGCCATTGGCGTCAACCGCGAAACGGTTGTCGTCGACAGAATAGCTGACCGTATCGGTGATGTCGGCATCCGCAGCCAGGGCGGTGACACCGACCGTCGTGCCAACCGTCGCATTCTCGGCAATCGTGTTCGCCGCGCCATCACTGTCCGTCACCGCGCCGACGTCGAACTCGTCTATGTCGGAGACCGCAATCGTGAACGTCTCCTGGGACGTCGATCCATCTGTCGATGTCGCCGTCACGACGATGTCGATCGAGCCTTCGGTCTCCGCATCGAACGAGGCGCCGGAGGCGACCGTAACCACGCCATTGCCATCAACGGCAAAGCGGTTGTCATCGAACGAATAGCTGACCGTATCAGTCACATCGGCATCTGCAGCGAGGGCGGTGACGCCGACCGTCGTGCCGGCTGTTGCATTCTCGGCAATCGTGTTTGCCGCACCATCTGTGTCGGTCACCGCGCCGACATCGGATTCATCGACATCGGACACGGCGATCGTGAAGGTTTCCTGGGACGTAGACCCGTCGGTCGACGTGGCCGTTACGACGATATCGATCGAGCCTTCGGTCTCCGCGTCGAACGAGGCACCGGCGGCGACCTTAACCACGCCATTGGCATCGACCGTGAAACGGTTATCGTCGACAGAATAGTTGACCGTATCGGCGACGTCGGCGTCAGTCGCCAAGGCGGTTACGCCGACCGTCGTGCCGATACTCGCGTTCTCGGCAATCGTGTTTGCCGAACCGTCGCTGTCGGTCACCGCGCCAACGTCGAATTCATCGATGTCGGAAACGGCAATCGTAAAGGTCTCCTGCGAGATCGAGCCGTCGGTCGACGTCGCCGTTATGACGATATCGATCGAGCCTTCGGTCTCCGCGTCGAAAGACGCGCCGGCCGCCACTCTGACCACGCCGTTGGCGTCCACCGTGAAACGGTTGTCGTCGACCGAATAGCTCACACTGTCTTCGACATTGATGTCGGTTGCCAGCGCCGTGACACCGACAGTCGAACCGGCGGCAGCGTTCTCGGCAATCGTGTTGGCGGCGACATCGCTGTCGGATACCGGTCCGACCGACGCTTCCAGAATGTCGTTGACGGTGATCTGGACGTCCCGCGAGAAGGTGTTCCCGCCGGAATCCGTGACCGTTACAACCAGATCGAAGGTGTCGTCGGTCTCGTAATCGATGCTCGCACCTGCGGCGACGCGCAATTCGTCGCCGACAATCTCAAAGAGACCGGCATCCGCGCCGGACAGCGCATAGGAAAAGGTCTCGCCCGCATCCTCATCGCTTGCCGTCAGGATTGCCACGACCGTGCCGCCTGGCACGTTTTCGTCAACGGAGGTATCGCTCAGCGCCAGCGCCGTCGGCGCCTCGTTGATGTCGAGGACGTCGATCGCAACCGCGTCCGTCAGGACCGTACCGTCCGGGCCCGTCGCAACGATTTCAAGCGGGATCCGGGCAAGCGCTTCGTGGTCGAGGTCAACGCCGGACCGCACGACGATGTCTTGACCTGAAATTTCGAAATAGGCGGCGCCCGCGCCCTGAATCGCAAAGGAAAAGCCGTCTGCCGCACCGTCGATCGAAATAGTCCCGACCTGCGTCCCGGCAGCCGCGTTTTCCGGCACATCCACAGCAACGACCTGAAGAACAGGCACGTCCGGCGTATCGGTATCGGTGTCCGTATAACCGTCGGTTGCGGGATCCTCTCCGATTCCCGGTCCACCGGTGATCGCTGTGTCGGCGGTGCCGCCAGGAGTGGCGGCGGGCGTTCCGTCGGATTGCGCCGATGCGGCCAAACCGTTCAGGTTCTCGATCCCCGCATCAGGCATGACAGGCCTGTTTTCAGCGGAAAACCCGGCCGTCTCCCCGTCGCCGGCAATCAACGTGCTGGCAGGCGCGATGTTCAGATCGCTGGATGCCGACGTCAAGCGCTGGGCCAGAGGGGCCAAGCCGATATCGGCGGCAGCCTGCGCATCGACGACACCGGACCGATCGAATTGCGGTGCCGCCTGGAACAGCACGGCGTCCGGTTCGAACTGGATCGACGATTCCGGGACAACGACCGATGCGAGCGCGATCCCGCCACCGATCTCCGCGCCGATTCCTCCACCCACACCCTGCGGGCCTGGCGTCCCGTAGTGCAGATTCCCCATGGAGTTTTCTTCGATGTCCCGGGTCCGGTCACGCAGCGTGTAGTCCTTCGCGCGATCTAGCGAATCGCGCTCGGCCTGGAATTCGCTGCGCGAGACCGCCTGGGCATTTTCCGCATCCGCAGGTCGGCGGGGCGGCGAAGACTGATTGGAAACATTGGGGTCGGCCATGGAGACTTGCCCTATTAGCGTCGGACTAATTCAGCCTCCCGCTCTAAGGCAATCTGGTTAAATCTTCGTGCGCCGAAGGCTTTGTCGAGACCTGATGCGCACAAAATCGACCGAAAAGTTAAGCTTTCGAAAACTCTGATAAACGGAGTCTTAACCCTTTGGGAAATATTCAAATTATTAGGATTTACAAAGTCTAATAAAGGCCGATTCCGCAGACCGGATGCACCGGCGAACCGACAGATCCGACCTGGTGAGGCCGTTGCGCAGGACCGCACCGGGCCGCCATTCGTTCACGCGTCCTGGCCATCGGGTTCGCCCCCGGGTCCCGATGGACGCGATGAGATCACGAGGGACTCATGAAGCGGTCCTTGGACCCTTTACGCGCCGTGCTTTCGCAGAGTCCGCTCCGGTTCACCAATTCCGCGAACGGCCATGAAGTCGATGAACCGGGCATTCCCGCCTCGGTATGCGCGGCGTCGGTGTTCATCAATTGCATGGCGCTTGCCCTGCCGTTGACGATCCTGCAGGTCTACGACCGGGTCTTGCCGAACCAGTCGATCCATACGCTGACCCTGCTGATCGCCGGACTGACCGGCGTGATCGTGGTCGATGCCGCCCTGAAATTCCTGCGATCCTACCTTGTCGGCTGGGCAGGCGCCGCCTACACGCATGTCGCGTCGCTGGAGGCGTTCAGCCGTCTGATGAACGCGCCGTCGCACGGATACGAAACCACGCCGGTCAGCGTCTATCTCAACCGCTTGAACGCGCTGTCGAATGCCGGGGACTATCTCGGCGGTCAGTCCCGGCTGATTGCCATGGACCTGCCGTTCGTGCCGATGTTCGCCCTGATCATGTATTTCGTCGGCGGGTCGATCGTGCTCGTGCCGATCGTGCTGTTTGTCGTGTTTGCCCTGCTTGGCGCCTACCGGTCTCGCCGGATCCGCGAGGTCGTGGAGGAACGCGACGAGCAGGACAATCGCAAATACGATTTCATCATCGAATCCCTGAAGGGCCTGCATACGATCAAGAGCATGGCCATGGAGCCGCAGATCATGCGGCGCTACGAACGGCTGCAGAACCAGGTCGGCACGCTGTCGCACCGCTCGATCCTCCTGACGAGTTCGGCGCAATCCCTGGGGGCTCTTTACGCCAGCCTGTCGACGATCGTGCTTGTGGTCTATGGCGGCGTGCTGGCGATCCACGGCTCGCTGACGATCGGCGGACTGGCCTGCTGCATGCTCTTGTCTTCCCAGATCATCCAGCCGTTGCTGCGCGGAATCGCGATCTGGAGCGAGATCCAGACCCTGCAATACCGACGCGAAGAGGCCGCGCATCTTTTCGAACTGCCGCCGGTTCCGAAAGCGGTCACCACGCGCGACGATGTCGAGGGCCGAATCTCGGTCCGCAATGTCAGCTTCCGCTATGCCGACGATCAACCGTTTGTGCTCGACACCATCAACCTTGAAATCGCGGCCGGAGAAATGATCGGCCTGAAGGGCTGGGACGGAAGCGGGCGCACGACGCTGCTCAATCTGATGCGCGGCGACCTGCCGCCGACCCACGGACAGGTTCTCATCGACGGGGTGGACCTGCGCGATCCAGCGGCTCGCGCGTTTCTGCCCCGCATTGGCTATGTCGGACAAACACCGTTTGCCTTTGCCGGAACGGTTCTGGAAAACCTGACGATGTTCGGCAGCACGAGCATGCAGAACGCCAAGGCGGCCGCCGAACTCATTGACCTGGAGACGGAGATCAAACGCTATCCGACCGGCTTCGATACGCCGCTCGGAGACGGCACGGCCCACGACATCCCGGCGACGACAGCCCAGCGCATCAATATCGCGCGCACACTGGCACGCGAGCCGGCCGTGCTGATTCTCGATGAGGCAAACACCGCGTTCGACCATCGTGGCGAGGATGCCCTCATGCAGGCCTTGACCGCGTTGCGCGGCCAGATCACCGTGATCATTGCGAGCCACCGACCGGCACTCCTGAGATTGACGGATCGCGCCTTCGAGCTGAAGGGCGGCAATTTGCATCCACTGGATCCAACCGGGCCGAATCCAGCGGCATCCCCGGCTCCCGCTCCAAACGAGAGCAATGCCAGCGTGCTGGCGTCATGACGGGATCACCCGACCGGTCGCCCCTCGATGCGTTGGAAGCCCTGCTGCACAAATCGCAGCAGGACGGAGGCGCCCCGGCCGCCGTCCAGGCGCAGTGGGACGAGTTGCAGACCGCGTTTTCGGATTCGGCAGCCTCCAATCCGACCCAGCTGTCCGCGCAAAGCCTTACCCCGGGCGAAGCGTGCCTGCACCGTTACCTCAACTGCATCGGTTGGCAGGGCGAGGGCCGCCAATTGTTCGAGGCGCTGCCGCATTTCGACAGGATCGACGACCTGGCATCGCTGCAATCGGCGCTGTTTCGCCTGAATTACCAGAGCCTGGCAGAACCGGTGCACAAGGCGCGTCTGGAACCGGAATTCCTGCCCTGTTTCATCGTCACGGACGACGGCAATACGTTATTGGTCGAAGCCGTGCACGACGGGGCCGCGACCTGCACCGTGTTCGACGGGACGAGCGGGGCACAATCCATCCGGCCATTGGAGGCCCTGGACGGCACGGTGCTGTTTCCCGAAGCAGCCGATTCCGAAGAAGATGCCAGGATCGCCCGGAAATTCGGGTGGATGCGGGTGGCCTTTTCGAAGTTTCGGCCGCTCCTGCTACGGGTCTTTGCCGTCAGTTTTGTCATCAACCTCATGGCGCTGACGATCCCGATCTATGTCATGAACATCTATGACAAGGCGATCGGCGCCAAATCGATTGACGTGCTGCGGGATTTCACGATCGGCATCTGCCTGATCATCGTCGCGGATCTCAGCCTGCGGATCGTGCGCGGCAATGCCCAGGCCTATCTTGGGGCCCGGCTCGACACGGTGATCGGCAATGCAAGCTTCCAGCAATTGCTGCATATGCCGATCGCGATGACGGAATCCGCTCCGATCGGCGCCCAGATCACGCGCCTCAAGCAGTTCGAGAGCATCCGCGACGCGTTTACCGGTCCGCTCGCCTCGGCAATCGTCGACCTGCCCTTCGTCCTGGTGTTCATTCTGGCCGTGGCCCTCATCGGCGGCCCGCTTGCCTTCATTCCGATCGTGCTGATCCTGCTTTATCTGACGCTCGCGGCCGCCACGATACCGTTGATGAAACGGCTGATATCGGACAGCGGTGATCGCAAGTCGAAACTGCAGAACCTCCTCGTGGAGGCGCTGTCCGGACAGCGCACGATCCGCGATCTGTCCGCCAGCCCCATCTGGATCGACCGGTTCCGCAGCCTGTCGGCGCGCTACGTCCAGAGCAATCTGAAAACCCGGCAATTCAACTTTCTTGTCCAAACGATCGCCCAGGCGCTGATGACGCTGTCCGGGGTCGCGACCCTGGCGCTCGGCGTGCACTGGGTCATGTCCGGCGATCTCTCGCCCGGGGCGCTGATCGCGGTCATGGCGCTGGTCTGGCGCGTGCTGTCTCCGATCCAGATGGCATTTCTGAGCTTTTCCAAGCTCGGACAGACGCTGCAGAGCTTTTCGCAGCTGAACAACCTGATGCGGATGAAGCTGGAACGCGAACCCGGACGCCTGCCCAGCCTTTATCGAACGTTTTCCGGACAGCTGACGATCGAGCGCGTGGGATTCAGATATCCGACCCGGCAGGAACCGGCCTTGCGCGGCCTGCAATTGCGCATCGAACCGGGCGAATTCGTAGCGATCGCGGGACATTCAGGGGCGGGAAAGACCACCCTGCTCAAGGTCATGCTGGCCCTCTATGCGCCGCAGGCCGGCGCCGTGCTGGCCGATGGCCTGGATGTGCGCCAGCTCGATGCGGGCGAATGGCGCCAGGCGATCGGCTATCAGCCGGAGGCCATGGATTTCTTCTTCGGAACCCTGGCACAGAACCTGCGCCTGTCGGAGCCGTCGGCGACAGAAGCCGACCTGCAACGGGTCGTCGATCAGCTCGGATTTGCCGATTATGCCCATCTCCTGCCGGATGGGCTGGACACAAAACTGACGGCGCAGCGACTGAATTCTTGGCCGGACGCCCTGAAACAACGCATCCTTCTGGCCCGCGCCTTCGTCAGGGACGCGCCCATCTATCTGCTCGACAATCCGGGCAACAACCTCGATTTCGCCGGCGACAAGGCGCTGCTCACGATGATCGACCGCCTGCGCGGGAAGAAGACAGTCATCATGACCACCCACCGTCCCAGCCACATGCGGGCGGCCGACCGTCTCGTGTTCATGGAACTGGGGACGGTTGCCCATGACGGCCCGCCGGACGTCGTTCTGGAAAAGGTGTTCCCCAAAGCGTCCTGACCGCGCCGTCTACGGACCCAGGATTCGAGTCCTTTATTGGTATTTTTTACGATATCCTGAGACAATATGTCTTTTTTCAGCCACGGTTGTGCCGCTGACAAATCGCACCAGCACCAAATATTTGAAACATTTATCAAATCCGAGCATTCATCCGGCGCATTCAGAACCTATTCGTCAGAAAATGCCGTCTTTTTGTCTCAATTTCAGTGTTTCTTGTAACAAGGGAGGCGGTCAGCACCGGCCTGTTCGACGCTCATTATAAAAATCCGAAACATTGTTTCGAAAACCTCGTCATATGTGAGCCGAAAACGGGCTATTCGTGCGGCCATGGTGACGGGCGTCGGATCATGTGAGTTGCATTGATCGTTCACGATCGCCTAAAACATCATTGACGCAAGCACCATTTGGAATTGGAGGCGGCTGTGTTGCGTTTTCTGATGGTTTTGGTCTGCAGTCTTGCACTCGCCGGCGGAGCGACGGCAGGGCAGGCGGACAGGGTTGCGCTTGTTGTTGGCAACGGCGCCTATGCGAGCGGACAACCGCTTGCAAATCCCGTGAACGACGCGAAAAAAGTCGCGGATTCGCTGGCTCGGCTCGGCTTCGAGGTGCATCGCGGTTTCGACCTGTCGAAGATCGAGATGGAAACCCTGCTGAGAAGTTACGGCAAGGCGGTCCAGGACGCCGAGATCGCGCTCGTCTATTATGCGGGCCATGGCATCCAGGTGGGCGGAGAGAATTATCTCCTGCCCATAGACGCGGCACCGGAAGACGCCAAGGATCTGGACTTTTTCGGGCTGCGCATGGACCTCCTGATGCGCCAGATCAATCGCAATACGCGGTATCGCATCGTCATTCTCGATGCTTGCCGCGACAATCCCTTCGTCGATACGCTGTCTCAGGATCCGCGTTCTTCCAGCATCGGACCGGGGCTCGCGGAACTGGCCGCACCGGAAGGCGGAAACGGCGCGCTCGTGGTGTTTTCCACAGATCCGGGCAACGTCGCGCTGGACGGCACGGGCGAGCATTCACCGTTTACGGCCGCCCTGCTCCGACATATCGAGATGCCCGACACAAACATCTTGAGCATGCTGACCCGGGTCAACCGGGATGTTGTCGAAAAGACCGAAGGCCAGCAGCGGCCCTGGATGTCGGCCTCGCTCACCGGCGATGTGGTGCTTGCGCCGACGCCGGAAACCGCTGCCATCAAGCCGCTTGCCCTTACCGCCACCCAGGAACCGATCGATACGCTCGACTTGAGCGATACGGAGGTATCAGCGGAATTCATCGTCGAGCGGGATGTGTTCCAGACGGCGCAGCGGACCGGCAAGGTCGAAGATTTCCGCGCCTATCTGGACTCCTACCCGAACGGACATTACGCGCAGATCGCCCGCAACGCGATCGTGCGCCTGAAAGCCCAGGGACCGGAAACCGAAGAAATCGAGCAAGCCGGTACGGCAAGCGAGACGGTCGATGAGCCCGATCTGAAAACCACTGTTTCCTCACAAGAGACCGAAGACGCCATGAAACTCGGCCTGGGCGAGCGCCGCGCTATTCAGCGGCGCCTGGCCTTGCTCGGTTACGAAATCGGCACTGCGGACGGCGTGCCGGGCCCGAATACCCGGCTGGCCCTGTCGCAATGGCAGTCCTCCAACGGGTTCTACAAGTCCGGATTTCTCAACCGAGCCCAGTACAACGCCCTGCGTCGGCAAACCCGGACACAATATGCCAACTGGATTTCGGAACGCCGGGAAAAGCTGGCGCTGACGCGCTCGCTGGCAAAGAAACACGCAGACCAGGAAGCCGAGGCCGAAGCCCGGCCCGAAACGCCGGTGGACAAGCTCAAGTCGTTTTTCACCCGGCGTTTTCCAGTCACCGAGGATCCGGGGCCCGGCGAAGATCCTGTATCGACCCAGTAAGACGGACAGCGTCGGCGGGAAGCGACGCGAACGCCGTCAGAACCCGGACAGAAACGCGTCGAGATTGGTCCCGAGCGCCGGATTGGCGTAGCCTCCCTCCTGCACGACAAGCGTCGGGCATCCCAATGCGGCGATCTCGCGGGCCAACGCCTGGAACGCGCCGGTGGTGAGCGCGAGCCCTTTGAACGGATCGCTTTCATGGGCGTCGAGGCCGAGCGCCACGACCAGGGCGCCGGGCTCGAACTGGCGCAGGCGCAGCATCGCGGCCGAAAAAGCCTCCCTGTAAACGACGTCCCCGCTGCCGCGGTCCAGCGGCAGGTTCAGATTGTATCCCTTGCCCTCACCGGATCCGGTCTCGTCGGCATATCCCCAGAAGAACGGATAGAACCGCTCCGGATCCGCATGCAGCGAGATCGTCAGAACATCGGCCCGGCCGTAAAAGATCTGCTGTGTGCCATTGCCGTGATGCACGTCGATGTCCACGACCGCCACCCTCTTGTGGGCCGTGCGCAGCCGTTCCGCAGCGATCGCGGCATTGTTGAAAAAGCAGAAACCGCCGGCCATCTCCCGGCTCGCATGATGTCCCGGCGGACGGCAAAGCGCGTAGGCAACCGGTTCGCCGCCAAGCACAAGATCCGTCGCGCGGATCGCCGTCTGGGCGCTCCAATAGGCGCTGAGAAAGGTGTCCGCACCAATCGGCGCGGCGCTGTCATAGACGTGGAAACCGACCTGACCGACTGCGGACCGAGGGTAACCGCCAGCCGCCTCGCCATCGCGCGCGACCGGATGCACATTCGGGCTGGCCTGCGCGGACGCATCCGGAATGCGTTGCCAGCGCGAATGGATGCCTTCCAGGAAATCGACGAAGCGGACCGAGTGCACCGCCTCGATGGCATCACGGCCAGTGTCCGTCGGCAACAAGATCTCATGTCCGGCATCGCGGAGCGTCTGCGAAAAGATGTCGGCACGCTCCGGTGTTTCCGGCGAATCCTGCCAGGCACCGCTCACCATGAACCCGGCCGGCGCGTGGCGCCGTTGACGCTCGTCGTAAACACATTTCATGGGATCTCCTTTCGATACCGCGCAGGACCGCGCCCGCCGCCGATACAATGGCCGCACAGGATCCGCAAGCCGTCGCCGGGCGTCGCGACGCTTGCGGCGGGGCCGCGGCCGTGGCAGTCTCGCCGACGCGAGGCCGGGTGAGCCGGCTCGAGATCGACGGCCAACCCGATGTTCCACCCGCCTGTCCTTTCCCGCGATGCGGAATACCGCCGGAAACGGTTTCCCGGCTGACGGATCGCTCCGCTTTCCGCGCCACTCCCGGCTCTCCGATTTTCGACAGGACAGATTGATGGAAAATTTTGACACCATTCCGGTGCTCGATGCCGGCGCTCTGCATTCCGGCAGCGAAACAGACCTCGACTCCCTTGCCGACGCCTTTCATGACGCCTACGCGACAACCGGCTTCGGCTGCATCGTCAACCACGGCATCGACCCGGCCCTGATCGACGCCGTCTTCAGGCAATCGGCGCGGTTCCATGCATTGCCGCTCGAGCGCAAGATGGCCGTCGAGCTCGATCACCGGCATCGCGGCTACATCCCGATCAACACGTCCACCGACGTTAATTCGACGCTTGCGGACGTGCAGCGCCCCAACCAGTCGGAATCCTTCATGGTGATGCGCGAGGACGGACCGGACTCCCCGGACGTCCGAACCGGTGCCTATCTGGCGGGCCCGAACCAGTGGCCGGACCTGGGCAGTTTTCGCGCGGACGTCATGGCCTATCACGACGCCCTGAAAGACCTCGGATACCGCCTCATGGCGATTGCGGTGCGCGCTCTCGGTGCCGATCCGGCAGAAGTTCTGCCTGCCTTCGAGCGGCCTACGACCTGGCTGCGCCTGTTGCGCTATCCGCCGGCGCCGGCCCAGCGGCCAGACGACCTTTACGGTTCGGCGCCGCACACCGATTTCGGCTGCCTGACGATCCTTGCGCAAGACGATGCGGGCGGATTGCAGGTCCGCACGCCAGGGGGAACCTGGATCGACGTCCCGCCAAGGCGCCATGCCTTCGTCGTCAATGTCGGAGACATGCTGCACCGCTGGAGCAACGGGGTCCTGAAATCGACACCGCACCGCGTCATCAACCGGTCCGGACAGGAACGCTATTCCTGTCCGTTCTTCTACGATCCGAACGTCGCGACGCATATCGCGCCGCTGCCATCCTGTCTTGGTGCGGATCGGCCGGCCAGTTTCGAGCCCGTGCATTTCGGCTCGTTCCTGAAAGCCGAACTGGAGGCGGCCTACGACCAGCACCGCCCGGCAAGCGGACCTTGAAAACCGTCCGTCCGAGCAGGCGCGGCCAGCGGAAACCGGTCCCTCAATGCGCGGCCTTGGCCTCCTGGCGGCGCCGGTGCAGGATCGGCTCGGTGTATCCGCTCGGTTGGTGCGTGCCCTCGAACACCAGATCGCAGGCCGCCTTGAAGGCGATGCTGCCGTCGAAGTCAGCGCTCATTGGCCGATAGGCCGGATCGCCGGCGTTCTGGCCGTCGACGATCGCCGCCATGCGTTTCAGGGTCTCGATGACCTGATCCCGGTCGACGATGCCGTGATGCAACCAGTTGGCGATGTGCTGGGACGAGATCCTCAAGGTAGCCCGGTCCTCCATCAGGCCGACATCGTTGATATCGGGCACCTTGGAACAGCCGATTCCCTGGTCGACCCACCGGACCACATAGCCAAGGATGCCCTGGGCGTTGTTGTCCAGTTCCTGCTGGATCGCGTCCGCCGTCCAGTTCGGCCGCTCGGCAACCGGGACCGACAGGATCGCATTGAGGTTTGCGCGGCCGCGTGTCTTCAATTCGTCCTGGCGCTCGCGAACGGACAGGTCGTGGTAGTGGGTAGCATGCAGGGTTGCCGCCGTCGGGGACGGCACCCACGCGGTGTTGGCACCGGCTGCCGGATGGGCCCCCTTCTGATCCAGCATGGCGGCCATCAGGTCCGGCATGGCCCACATGCCCTTGCCGATCTGGGCGCGCCCCTGGAGGCCGCATTCCAGGCCGATATCGACGTTCCAGTCCTCATAGGCCTTGATCCAGGCGGCATTTTTCATGTCCGCCTTGCGGATCATGGGACCGGCATCCATGGCAGTGAAGATCTCGTCGCCGGTGCGGTCCAGGAAGCCGGTATTGATAAACGCCACGCGGTTGCGGGCGGCGCGGATGCATTCCTTCAGATTGACCGTCGTGCGCCGCTCCTCGTCCATGATACCCATTTTCATCGTATGGCGCGGCAGAGCGAGAAGATCCTCGATCCGGGCAAACAGTTCATCGGAAAACGCCACCTCTTCCGGCCCGTGCATCTTCGGCTTGACCACATAGATCGATCCAGTGCGGCTGTTCCGGCGAGCCCCGTTCGGGCCGATGTCGTGCAAGGCGATCAACGTCGTAACAAAGGCATCGAGCATGCCTTCGGGGATCTCGGCACCGGATGCGTCGAGTATCGCCGGCGTCGTCATGAGGTGACCGACATTGCGAACCAGCATCAAGGACCGGCCATGCAGCACGAGCGGCGTGCCATCCGGCGCAGTATACTCCCGATCAGGGTTCAGGCGGCGTTCCACCATGCGACCGCCCTTCTCGAAACGCTCGACAAGGTCGCCCTTCATGAGGCCCAGCCAATTCCGGTAGGCGTCGACCTTGTCCGCGCCGTCGACGGCGGCGATCGAATCCTCGAAGTCCTGGATCGTCGATATCGCCGATTCCAGAACCACGTCGGCGACATGCGCCGGGTCGGTCCGGCCGATGGCATGCTCGGGATCGATGACGATCTCGACATGCAGATCGTTGTTCTTCAGCAAGAGTGCGGAGGGAGCCGATGGTTTGCCGGCATATCCGGCAAAACCGTCCGGGCGTGCCAGACCGGAAATGGTTCCGTCGGACAGCGTGACCGTCAGCGCGCCGTCCGCGATCGTGTACGCGGTGGAATCGGCGTGGCTGCCGGTCGCAAGCGGCGCTGCGCGGTCGAGAAAGGCACGTGCGGCGGCGATTACCTTTTCGCCTCTGACCGGGTTATATGCGCCGTCCCGTGTCGCCCCATCGGCCTCGGAAATCGCATCCGTCCCGTAAAGCGCGTCATAAAGGCTTCCCCAACGCGCGTTCGCAGCATTCAGGGCATACCGGGCATTCATCACCGGAACGACGAGTTGCGGACCGGCAATCGTTGAGATCTCCGCATCAACGGACTGCGTCTCGGCGGAAAACGGTGCGCCTTCCGGCACGAGATATCCGATGTCGTGCAGGAAGCCCCTGTAAGCGGCGAAATCGGTAATCGGACCCCGGTTGCGCCGATGCCAGTCGTTCAGTTTTTCCTGAAGGTCGGCCCGTTTCTGCAAGAGGGTGCGGTTGACCGGCGCCAGGTCGGCCACGATGCGCCCGAAGCCTTGCCAAAGCTCGGCAGCGTCCTGCCCGGTTCCCGGAACCGCCTCGGAGGCAACAAAATCATAGACTCGCCGGTCGATGGACAGGCCACCGGCTTCGATGCGGGATGTCATAAAGGTACTCCAGATCTTACAGGGCGTGCAGGAATGGCCGATTCGGGCTTCGGCACGTTCGGCTGGATAAAGAGCGATTTCCGACGAAGATCAAGACGGTAAAATCGATATGGATCATCAATGCCGGCGAAAAGATCGTGATCGGTGCCTTGCGGTCTTTCGCGCCCGGCTCCCCGAATGCGCGGAAACGGTCGCAACCAAAGGTCGACGCGGTAAGCATAGTGAGAGAACGCACTGAAAAAACAGGGTGAATCCATTGTAAATCGACGCAAACAGGCATATCTGAGCCTGATCGCGGGCAACGGGCCGCATGGCGTTTTTCCGAATCGCCTTGCAGTACATAAAGTACGGTTGGAGACATATTGGCCAGAAATCAGGACCTTTCGCAGGGGGCGACGGAGGGCGAGGTTGCGATTACCGCCAATGCCGGCCCGATCGTCATTCCCGATGCCGAAGCGCTCTTTCAGGGCCAGTACGACCGCGACGGCCGCGACCTCGTCATCGAGGGACCGAGCGGCGGCATCTTTCGCGTCCTCGACTATTTTGCCGACGGGGGGCCGCACGACCTCGCATCGGAAAGCGGCGCGGTCATTACCGGCGACATCGCCACCCGTCTCGCCGGACCGCAAGCGCCGCTGGCGTTCGCCCAGGCAGGATCGCCTGCCGGACTGCAACCGATCGGCCAGGTCGAGACGCTTGAGGGAAGCGCGTTCGTTACCCGCGCCAACGGCCAGCGCGTCTCCCTTCAGGTCGGCGATCCGGTCTTCGAGAACGACCTCGTCGAGACCGGTAACGGCAGCAATCTCGGCATAACCTTTGCCGACGAAACCGTGTTTTCCCTGTCGCCGAACGCCCGCATGGTGCTCGATGAACTGGTCTACGAGGCCGGCGGATCGAACAATTCCATGGTCATGAACCTGATCCAGGGCACGTTCGTGTTCGTCACGGGCCAGGTCGCGCCGACCGGCAATATGGTGGTCGAGACCCCGGTTGCCACGGTCGGAATCCGCGGGACGACGCCGATCCTGGTGATCGACGGGCAGAACGGCGCCACCCAGTTCGGTATCCTGCAGGATCCAGACGGCGGCGTCGGTGCCTATGTCGTCCGCGATAAACAAACCGGTCAGATTATCGGTGAAGTGGTCGACGAAGCCACCATCTTTCAACTGGATCAGGTCGGCGGCCCGCTCGAACCGGTTACGCTGGACGCCGCAGCCCTCGCCGATCGCCTTGCCGCGCAATCGAACGCGTATTTCGTCTACAACGCCGCCCGGACCCGCATTGACGGCCAGGCGCCGGATACCAGCGATCCGAATCCCGCTCCGGCGCCGAACCAACCTGGCGACAATGGTGCGGACCCGATCCGCACGGAATCCATCGACGACGCTCGCGGTCCGGGTTCGGGCGGCCTCAACGACTTCCAATTCGACCTCGGCTCACTCGGCTTTGCACCGGGATTCACCGGGCCGGCAGCGGTGCCGACGCTTCCAGGACCACCGGGCACGCCCGGCAGTCCGGTCGTGCTGCCGACGCTTCCGGATCCGAACCTGCCCGAAGACGTCGCGGAGAATGTCGCCGCAACGGCCCGCGACCTGGTCTTTCAATTGTCGGAAGACGATCTGTTTTCACAAGGGCCGTTCGCCGCGTTTGATCCGGACGGACCGGGTCCGCTGCGGTTCGAAATCGTGCAGCAACCGGAATTCGGCGCTGTGGTGAGCAACGGCGACGGAACCTTCTCCTACATTGCCGACCCGGCGTTCCAGACGCTCGCCGAAGGAGAGACGACCGCCGTATCGTTCGGTTATCGGGCGATCGACGGTCTTGGCGCCAGCTCAAACACCGCGACAGTGACGTTGCAGGTTACCGGGCGCAACGACGCGCCGCAGGCGGCGCCGATCGACGTGAACGTGACCGACGACGTGGACGATCCTGTTACCATCGACCTCTTCGAAGGTATATTCGACCCGGATTCCGGCGACGTTCTGCAAATCAAAGATGTCCGTGTCGGCCCGACGATCGATCCGAACCGGGAATTCTTCATCCTCGTCGACGAGCAAAGCGGCACCGTCACTTTCGACCCCACCGATTTTGCTGACCTGGAAGAAAATGAGTTCGAAACGTTTACGGTAGACTACACCGCCGTCGATTCGCTCGGCAAGGAAGTGAGCAATACCGCCACGGTGACGATAACGGGCGTGAACAACGGGCCCGTCGTCAGAGATGACGGCCTCGGCGGCGAATTGACTGTGACGTCGGGCGGCTCCATCACGATCCCGGTGGATTTCCTCTTAAGGAACGATTTCGATCCCGAGGGCGATGAATTCGATCTCACCGAAGTCTTCGCGGCCAGCGACGGCGTGGCTGTCCTGGACACGAGTTCGGGCATCCCAACCGTTACCTTCACGGCCGACAAGACGGCCGTGGACGGCGACACGATCGGCTTCGATTACCGCGTGACCGACACGCTCGGGGCCGACGGTTTCGGCACCGTCGAAATCATCGTCGACAACATGCAGAACGTCTGATCCCGCCGCCGCTCCTGTTATCGTTAAATTCAAGAACCTGCGACTGACGCTGCGTCATGTCCGCAAAATCCTTTCCCCGCGGGCCGCTTCGGGGTAGGATTGGTGAACATTCCGTTAAATCAATAGTCTTTGTTGATTGCCATAAGACGTTACTGAGCGTGGTGCGTAGAGTGACTGGGGTAAGAAAATCTGCGATCGCGGCAAACGCGATCATCCACCGATCGGCGCGGGGGCAGCGTGGCTAAGGTCGGACCGGATGCGACAGGGACAGCGACGGCGGACGTACTGATCTCAGGTGCGGCCGACCGTGTCGTCGTTCCGAATGCAGAAGCCCTTTTCCAAGGCGACTACGATCGCGATGGCCCGGATCTTGTCATCTCGGGGCCGGACGGAACCGTCCTGCGCATCGTCGATTATTTCTCTTCCGACACACCGCCGGCCCTGTTCTCGGAAGCCGGCGCAACGGTGACGCCGGACCTGGTCGCCCGCCTTGCCGGTCCGCAGGCCGGACCGGTTTACGCGCAAGCCGGACCGCCGGCCGGCGCCCAGCCGATCGGCCAGGTGGAAACACTCGAAGGCAGCGCCTTTGCGACCCGCGCAAACGGCCAGCGCGTCTCGCTGCAGGTCGGCGACCCGGTCTTTGAAGACGACCTTGTCGAGACCGGGGACGGCAGCAATCTCGGCATTACGTTCGTCGACGAAACCGTGTTTTCACTGTCGCCGAATGCCCGCATGGTGCTCGACGAACTGGTCTACGAGGCCGGCGGATCGAACAATTCCATGGTCATGAACCTGGTCCAGGGCACCTTCGTGTTCGTGACCGGCCAGGTTGCACCGTCCGGTGAAATGGTCGTCGAAACTCCGGTGGCAACCATGGGAATCCGGGGCACGACCCCGATCGTCATCATTCAGGGACAGAACGGCGACACCGAGTTCGGCATCCTGAGGAATCCCAATGGTGGCGTCGGCGCGTATGAAATCCGCGACAAGAATACCGGCGAAACCATCGGCCGGGTGGTCGAGGAAAGCACGGTCTTTCAGCTCGACCAGGTCGGCGGTGCGCTTGCACCCGTGACCATCGACGCCGCCCGCTTGGCGGAACGGGCAGAGGCCCAGTCGAACGCCTATTTCGTCTACACCGTGGCGCGGTCCCGCATCGGATCGCAGACACAGGACAACAATCAGAACGGCGACGACCAGAACCAGGATGGCGCCGATCCGATCACCACGGAATCCATCGGTCCGCCGGGATCGGGCTCCGGCGGGCTTGACGGCTTCGACATCGAAATCGACGAACTGGGCGAAGGGGAGAGCGACGCCGAAACCGACGACGGAACCGAAGAATCCGGAGACCAGTCGGATGCCGGCGGACCGTCGGGTTCGCAATTCGAAACCAATATCGAACCGACTGCCCAGGACCAGGCCTTCCAGCTCGGCGAGGACGTCGAGATCGCGCTCGGCAGTTTCGAAGCGAGCGATCCGGACGGGCCGGGCGAGATCCGTTTCGAGATCGTTCAACAACCGGAATTCGGTGCGGTCGTCGTGAATGGCGACGGCACGTTTTCCTTCATCCTGGATCCGATCTTCCAGACGCTTGCCGTCGGCGAGGTGACCTCGGTTTCCTTCGTCTACCGGGCGCTCGACGATTTCGACGCGGCCTCCGACCCGGCCACCGTCACCTTGCAAATCATCGGCGCCAACGACGTGCCGGTGATCACTGTTGTCGACGTGGAAGGCGCCGTTACGGACATTTCCGAAGCGCCCCAGGATCCGCCGCCCGTCAATGCCGGCGACCAGACCGCGACCGGGTCGATCACGTTTTTCGATATCGATGGCTCGGATCGGCCGACAGCGACGGAAGAGACATTCTCCGTCACCGCGTTGACCCAGGAAGGCGAGCCGCGCGAACTGACCGACGCACAATTGGCGGCGATCGAAGACGCCTTCACGATCAGCGCCCCGGACAGCAATACCAATTCGGGCACGATCAACTGGGACTACACGATCTCGGAAGCCGATATCGACTTCCTCGGTGAAGGCGAAACGGTCACTGCCGTCTTCACCATCACCGTCGATGACGGCAATGGCGGTGTCGCACAGCAGAACGTCACGATCACGATCAACGTTGCCGTCGACGCGCCTGTTATCGAGCCGGTCGACGTTACCGGCACCGTCGGCGACGTCGCCGAAACCGCCGACGAAAACCCTGGCGACAACGCGGGCGACCTGCAGGACGACGGGTCCGTCACGTTCAGCGACGTCGATCTGACCGACCGTCCAGTCGCCACATTCGAAGCCAGTTCGCTCACCGCCACCGGCCAGAACGGGTCGCCGCTCGCCCTGACAACCGATCAGGCCGCTGTCATTACCAACGCGTTTTCGATCGCCAACGCTGACGGCAATACAAATAACGGCACTGTCACCTGGTCCTATGATCTGCCGGAAAGCGACGTCGACTTTCTCGGCGAAGGGGAAACCGTCGTGTCGGTCTACACGATCACGGTGACCGACGACGAAGGCGTGAGCGATACCCAGGACATCACGATCACCCTGACCGGGGCGAACGACGCGCCGGTGATCACCGTCGGCGATGTCGAGGGTGCGGTCAGCGACATCGCCGAGACCGTGGACGACAACCCGCCGGCAAGCGCGGCCCTGCTCCAGGATTCCGGGTCAATCACATTTGCCGACGTCGATCTGACCGATCGGCCCACTGCCGATTTTCAGGTTGCCGATGTGGCGGCCAAGGATGCCGGCGGTGTTGCATTCACACTCAGCGGCGCCCAGCGCATCGCCATCGAAAACGCGTTTTCCATCACGGCGGATCCGCAGAACAGCAATGTCGGCACCGTCGACTGGCTCTATCAGATCGAGGAAAGCGCCGTTGATTTTCTTGCCGAAGGCGAATCCGTCACGGCCGTCTTTACGCTGACGGTAACCGACGACGAGGGTGCGACCGACAGCCAGGACGTTGTTGTGGTAATCACGGGCGCCAACGACGCGCCGGTCATTGCCGCCGGCGACGAGAGCGCGCTTGTCGAGGACCAGGCAAGCGTGCTTTCGGACAGCGGCGCGCTGGGATTTGCCGATGTCGACCTTTCCGACCAGCACAGCGTCAGCGCAGCACGCAGCGCGACGACATGGTCGGGCGGACCGGTCCTGCCGGCCGGTCTCGCGGCGGCACTCGATGCCGCCTTCGCCACGTCAATTGCCGATGCCAGCCAGGGCGACGGGTCCGGCAGTATTGGCTGGGACTTCGATCTCGACAACGCGCTCGTCGACTTTCTTGCCGAAGGCGAAACGCTGACCGTCACCTATGACGTAACGGTTGCGGATTCCGCGTCGAGCTCACAATCCGACACCGAACAGGTTACGGTCGTCATCACCGGCACGAACGATGCGCCTGACATCGCCGCCGGCGACAGCGGCACGCTTGCCGAAGATTCGGCCGCGGTGCTTTCCGACAGCGGCAGCCTGTCCTTTACCGACGTCGATCTCAACGACAGCCATTCGGTCTCGGTGGAACGCGGCACGACAACCTGGAGCGGCGGCGCGACCCTGCCCGATGGCGTGGCCGCAGCGATTGACACCGCGTTTACCGCCGAACTGTCCGATCCGAGCCAGGGGGACGGGTCAGGCAGCATCGACTGGAACTTCGATCTCGACAACGTTGTGGCCGATTACCTGGGCGCCAGCGAAACGCAGACCATCACCTACGACATCACGGTTACGGATTCCGCGACAGGCGAGAAATCTGACACCGAACAGGTTACGCTCACAATTGTCGGTGCCAATGACGCACCAACGGTTTCGCCGGTCGATGTCGACGGCGCGGTATCCGAGGCGCCAGGCACGGGCGACGCGGCCGTGCCGGGCGGAACGCTGCGCAGCGACAGCGGGTCCCTGACCTTCGCCGATGCCGACCTGAACGACCGTCCGTTTGCCAGCCAGGCTCCAAAATCGGTGACCGGCGCGACCGCGGCCGGCATTGCCCTTGCGCTGACCAGCGGCCAGGTGGCGGCGATCGAAGATGCCTTTTCGATATCGGCCCTTCCCGGCAATACGAATACCGGCACCATTGCCTGGGACTATGCCATTGCCGATGAGGCGATCGATTTTCTGGGTGCCGGAGACACGGTCACGGCCGTCTTTACGGTGACGCTTATCGACGTCGAGGGCGCCAGCGTTGCCCAGGATGTGACCATCACGATCACCGGCGCGAACGACGCTCCGGTCGTCAGCGGGCCGGTCTCCGGAACGGCCGTCGAAAACGACGCCGCGTTTACGTTGGATTTGCTCTCCGGCGCAAGCGACCCGGATACGACCGACACCCTTGCCGTTGCCAACGTGGTCGGTGTCGAAGGCAATGCCATCGGCGTTGCCATCAACGGTACTAACCTCGCCGTCGACCCGTCGGCCTACGACTATCTCGGTGAAGGCGAGCAGGAGATCGTTCGTTTCTCCTATGATGTGGTCGACGCTTCCGGCGCCGCCACTCAGCAAACGGCGACGATCACGATCGACGGCCAGAACGACGCGCCGGTTCTCGACCTGGATGCCGACGACAGCAGCGACGCGCCCAGCAGCGACTATCAGACCTTTCTGCCCGACGGCGCGCAAGCAGTCGCCGTCGCCGATACGGACACGGCGATCAGCGACATCGACGACAGCCTGCTCGACGGCGCAACTCTGGTACTCACCAATCGACCGAACGGCAACGATGAGGGGCTCGCGGTCGCCGGCACCCTGCCGGACGGGATCAGTGCTGGCGACTACGATCCGGCGACCGGTATCCTGACGCTTTCGGGCACGGCCAGCCTTGCGGATTACCGCACCGCGCTGACGCAGATCGAATATACGAACAGCGCCGAAGAACCGAATGTCGCCGATCGGCTCGTCGAAATCACGATCAGTGACGGCACCGCGCAATCGAATGTGGCAACAAGCACCATATCCTTCGAATCGGACACTTCGGGCGGCACCGACCCGGTGGCTGTCGACGACGACGGTTTCTCCGTGAATGCCGGCGGCACGATCGACATCCCCGTGGCAGATCTGCTCGCCAACGATTCCGATCCGAACGGCGAAGAGTTCGATCTGACATCCGTCTTCGACGTCTTTGACAGCACAGCGACAATCGAGGACCTCGACAGCGGCCGGGTCGTGCGGGTCACCGCCGACGACGACCTGCAGCCCGGTGCGATCTTCTCCTTCGACTACGCCATCGAAAACGAATCGGGCGGCATCGGTACGGCGACGGTCGAAGTCATGGTCGATGACATCGCAACGCCTCAGGTCGCAGTCTGAGCGCGTGGCATAAACGGTCCCGGGCACGTGCCCGCGAACACAATCCGTCGCCTGTTCCGCATCAGCGATAAACGACCTTGACTTGCTTCTCGCGGTCTGGCGCTGTCTGTCCCATCGACTTGCAGGGCATGGGGACACCGCGTGAACAGGATCGTCAGGTTTGCAAATGCGTTCGGCGCATCCCGTGTCCTGGCCCTGGTTATTCTCGTCGCCTTCATCGCCCTGCGTCTCGCCGATCCCGCGCCGCTGCAATCGCTGCGCATGCAGGTCTTCGACATCTACCAGATGCTCGGTCCACGGGACCGCACCATCCTACAGGCTCAGCCGGTGGGTGTTGCCATCATCGACCTCGACGAAGCCAGTCTCGACACGATCGGACAATGGCCCTGGCCGCGCACCATCTTGGCCGACCTCGTCGACAAGGTGACGCGCGCCGGTGCCCTGGCAATGGCCTTCGACGTGCTGTTTGCCGAACCGGACAGACTGTCGCCGGCCATTCTGGCCACATCTCTAGAGGATCTGTCACCGACCTTGCGTTCCGAATTGGAGGAGCTGCCTGCCAACGACGAACGGCTTGGCGCGGCCTTCGCTCGGGGCCGGGTGATTGTCGGTGAAGCGGCCATGCCGCGTGGCGTGACCCAGATATTGCACGATCAACCCCCCAAGCCGCTTCCGGTCGCAACTCGCGGCCCCGACGCCACTGTTTTCCTGCCGCGTTTCGAAGGTCTCCTGCGCAACCTGCCTGTGCTGGAGCAAACGGCGATCGGAAACGGCGTCATCACCATCCTGCCCGAACGGGATGCGATTGTCCGGCGCGTGCCGTCGGTGATCGTTGCCAACGGCGTCCACCGGGCATCATTGGGTCTTGAAATGCTGCGGGTGGCGACCGGCGGTCGCCCGATGCTCATCAGGACGGACCAAGCCGGCATCAATAGCGTCGTGGTGGGCGGCGTCGCCATTCCGACCGACCGGAACGGGCGCATATGGGTCCGCTTCACCGAGTTCGGCAGCAGGCCGGACTACATTCCGGCAAAAGACATCCTGAACGACAGCGTCGATCCAAAGCGGCTTGCCAACAAGCTTGTCTTCGTCGGCACGTCGGCCACCGGCCTGCTCGATATCAAGACGACGCCGCTTGATCCTGCCATGCCGGGCGTGGAAGTGCATGCACAGTTGATCGAAACGATCCTTTCCCAATCGTTTCTGATCCGGCCGCATTATGCGATCGGCGCCGAACTCGGGCTGATGGTCGGGCTCGGTGTGTTTCTGGCCGTGCTTCTGCCGTTTGCCGGCGCGCTTGCCTCGCTGACCATCGGCGCGGTTCTGGCGGCGGCAGTCACCGGCGGGTCGTGGTACGGGTTCATGTCGGAGGGGCTTCTGATCGACGTGATCTATCCGCTTGCAGCGTCGTTCGTGATGTTCATGGCGCTGGTGTTCTACAATTATTACCAGGAAGAGCGACGGCGGCAGCAGATCCGCGGCGCGTTCCAGCAATACCTTTCGCCGGACCTTGTCGAGCAATTGGCCCAGAACCCGGACAGTCTCGTGCTTGGCGGCGAATCCCGCACGATGACCGTCATGTTCAGCGATGTGCGCGGCTTTACGTCGATCTCGGAGAGTTTCAAGGACGACCCGCAGGGACTGACCAGCCTGATGAACCGCTTCCTGACGCCGCTTTCGAACGCGATCATGGATAAGAAGGGCACGATCGACAAATATATGGGCGATGCGATCATGGCCTTCTGGAACGCCCCGCTGAACGATCCGGACCATTGCAAGGCGGCCTGTCAGGCGGCGCTCGACATGCTCGACAACATCGAGACCATCAACGCGGAACGGCGCGCCGAAGCCCGTGAATCCGGCAGCGATTTCCTGCCGCTCGATGTCGGCATCGGCGTCAATACCGGACTGTGCGTCGTCGGCAACATGGGATCGGACACCCGGTTCGACTATTCCGTGCTCGGCGACAGCGTGAACCTCGCATCGCGCCTGGAGGGTCAGTCCAAAACCTACGGCGTACGCACCATCATCGGAGAGGCAACGGCAATTGCCGTACGCGACAGCATGGCCGTCGTCGAACTCGATCTGATCCGGGTGAAGGGCAAGCTCGAACCGGAACATGTCTTTGCGCTTGTCGGCGATGACAAAATGGCGGCCGATCCGGATTTCCAGACCCTCGCCGCCCGGAACGATTCCATGCTGACCGCCTATCGCAAACAGGATTGGGCCGCCGCCCGCGCCGCGCTTTCAGAGTGTCAGGCACGCGCCGACCGGTTCGACCTTGCCGACTTCTATACACTCTATGAAACCCGCATCGCGGATCTTCAGGCCGATCCGCCCGGTGTCGACTGGGACGGCGTGTTTGTCGCCACCACCAAGTGACCGGGAGGCGTTTCAGCGTTCCCGCAACGCCTCATTGCGGGCCTTGCGGATCGGCTTCAGCAGATAGTCGAGAACCGACTTGCGACCGGTCAGCACGTCGACGGTCGCGACCATGCCTGGCAGGATCGGCAAAGCGTTGCCATTGAATTCCAAGGCGTTTTCGCCGGTCCGCACGACGATGCGATAGAACGCCTCGCCGTTTTCATCGACCGTGGTATCCGCGCTGATGCGCTCCACCTTGCCGTCAAGCGTTCCGTAGACCGAATAATCGTAGGCGGTCAGCTTGACGCTGGCATCCTGGTCGGGACGGATGAAAGCCACGTCCTGCGGCCGGACACGGGCTTCGATCAGAAGTGTGTCGTCATGCGGCACGATCTCGACCAGTGACTGCCCGGAATTCACCACCGCGCCGACCGTGGTCACGTTCAGCGCATTGATAACGCCGCGGGTCGGCGAGCGCAGCGCCGTGCGCACGACCCGGTCCTGGGCCGAGAGGATCCGCTCCTCGATGACCGCCAGATCCGCGCTGATCCTGGCAAGCCTTTCCCGGGCATCCGCCTCGTGGCTGGCCACAGCCGTTCCCATCATGCGCCGGACTTCCTCATAGGCTGCCCTGGCGCGCGGCAAGGCGGCCAGTACGATATCGCGTTCGCCGCGCAGGTCGATCGCCTGGCGGCGCAGGCGCAGGAATTCCACCTCCGGAACGACCTTGCGGTCATAGAGTTCCCGGGTCAGTTCCAGTTCGCGTTCCAGGGGCTCGAGCGACTCTTCCAGCTTGTCGCGCCGCGCCTCGAATTCCAGGACCTCCTGCTCCTTCTGGATCGATTGCTGCTCCAGAACGGCAAGGTCGTCCTGAAGCTTCTTGCGCCGGGCACGGAACAACTGGCTTTCGACGCGATAGGTATCCGGGTCGATCTCCGGCGCGGTGTTCTCATCGGGCATGGATTCCGCCCCGGTCGCCTCGGCCTGAAGGCGCAGGATTTCCGCCCTGAAGGCAGATCGACGTTCATGCAATTCGCCGAGTTCGGACGCAACAGCGGTGTCGTCGATATGCATCAGGATTTCGCCGGCCTCGACCAATTGCCCTTCCTTGACCAGGATTTCGCGAACGCGTCCCGCTTCCAGCGGCTGAACGACTTGCAATTGTTGGGCCGGAATCACCTTGCCCGGCCCGGTGGTCACCTCATCGAGAATCGCAAAATGCGCCCAGGCGAGACCGGCCGCGATGAGAAGGCCGATCGCAGCCGTCAGCATCCAGGCCGATCGCGGGGCGCGGTCTTCCAGGGCCGCGCGCAGGTCGTTGGCGAAGACGAACTCGTCGCGGTCCATCAGACGATCCTCCGGGTTACCGGCGCCGACTTCGCATGCTGGTCGCGCAAGGCCTTGACGACCGTCGCCTTCGGGCCGTCACCAACGATCTGCCCCTTGTCGATTATGACGAGACGGTCGACCAGTTCCGTCATCGCACCCCGGTGCGCGCATACGATCAGTGTGCGTCCCTCGGCCAGGAAGGGGCGCAAACGCGCCACGAGGCCGGTCTCGAAGCCGCCGTCCATGGCGCTCGACGGCTCGTCCAGAAACAGGATCCGGGGTTTGCGCAACAACAGGCGGGCAAGGCACACCGCCTGGCGCTGGCCGCCCGACAGGCCGCGACCGCGTTCGCCGACCGGCAGGTTGAGCCCCAGGGGATGCGTGTTGGCAAAAATCGCCACGCCGGCCATTTCCACGGCCTCGACCAGGTCTGCCTCGGACGCGTCCGGCCGGCCGAGCAAGATGTTTTCGCGCAGCGTGCCGGCAAACAGTTCCGGTTCCTGCGACAGGAAGCCGATCGCCTTTCGCAATTCCGCCGGATCGTATTGCCGGATATCGATGCCGTCGATCAGGATCTTGCCGGCATCGGGCTGATAGAGGCCGCACAACAGCTTGCCGATCGTGGTCTTGCCGGATCCGATGCGCCCGGCAAGACCGATCGCCTCGCCGGATTGGATCGACAGCGACAACGACTTCAGGGCCGGAAGCGTGGCGTCCGGATAGGAGAATTCGACATCCTCGAAAACGATATCGCCGCGCTCGATGGTCCGGCCGCTCGCGATGACGCCGGCCCGCTCGGAGTCGATTGTCATGAGCTGGGACAGCCCGCGCACGGCCTCAAAGGCCTGCTGGCCGCGGATCATGGTCTGGGCGATGTTGCCGAGCGGGGCCAGCACGCGCGAGGAAAGAATGTTCGCCGCAATCAGCGCGCCGATGGAAATCTGACCGTCGACGATGAGGAAAACGCCCCAGACGATGGTGATCACCGAAACCGCCTGCTGGACCAGCGCCGTGGCGTTCACGGTCAGCGTCGCCCAAAACTTGGTCGTGGAATCGGTGCGGGCGGCTGACGCGATGGCGTCTTCGAAGCGTCGCTGCATGACCCCCTCGCCGCCAATCGTCTTGATCGTCTCGGCGCCGGAAAGGGCCTCGACCAGGATCGAATGCCGGCGGGCCGCCTTGGCCTGCGTCTTGCGCACCGACCGGGTAAGCGGGATCTGGGCAAGCAGCGTCACCACCAGGACGACCGGCACGGCCAAAAGCGGCACCAGAGCCAGCGGGCCGACGATCAGCCACAAAACCAGGATGAAAACGCCAATGAACAGGAAATCCGTGGCGGCCACGATGCTGGCGGAGGTAAAGAACTCACGCACACTTTCGAATTCGCGAATCTGGTTGGCAAGCCCGCCGACCGTGACCGGGCGCTTGGCCATGGGGATCGCCATAGCATGTTCGAAAATGCCGCTCGCGACGTTCATGTCGACACGCCGGCTCGTGCGATCCAGGACGTGACTGCGCACCTGCTTCAGGATGAAGTCGAAAACAATTGCCAGCACGACACCCGCAGCCAGTGCCCACAGGGTCGGCACCGCGAGGTTGGGTATCACGCGATCGTAGACGTTCATCACAAACAGCGGCGAGGCAAGCGCCAGCGTGTTGATGATCAGCGCCGCGCACAAGACCTGGACCCAGGCCGGCCAGAAGCGCAGGACGGCCGGCCATAACCAGTGCCTCCGCCGCGCCGGATCGGCTTTTGTGAGAGATTGGTCGGCTTCGATCGCCGGATCGCCGGTCACGTAGAACACATAACCCGATGCATCGCGCTCCAGATCCGACAAGGGCAGCGACCGCGGTTCGTCTCCAAGTCCGGGCACGACGATGTCGACCTCGGCGGTCCGGCTGTCCTTGCGGGTGACGACGCAAGCCTCACCGTCATTCATGAGAACAACGAACGGCACGACGATCCCCGGCACGTCGCGGACCCGCCGATGGACCAGCTTGGCCGTCAGCCCGACGCGTCGCGCGGCACGCGGAAACAGATCGGTCGACAGGCGTTCGTCGCGGAGCGGGAGACCGGACAGGACGGCCGAGCGGGAAAATGCCCGGCTGTGCTGGCGGGCCAGAAAATCCAGACAATCCAGCAGCGGATCGACAGGCGGCGGCGCCGACCCGGATACCGTGTCCCGTGCCGGAACGGCCTCCGGTTCGAACGCCCCCTGCAAGGGATCGGCGCCGCTCGGCGGGGTCGCATCGTTCATGCCTTTGTCCACGCTGCGGCAATTGCCGGGCCAGTCATCGCGTAACCCTGATTGCTCTGCGCCAACGGATCGTCGTGAAACCGCTGATTTGCCGATCATTTTACGCCGCCAGGGCGGCATCACCAAGCCCGACGATCGGCAATCCCGTATTAACCCTTATGTCGACGCGCCAAAGGGCCCGGATCCGGATGGGTCACCGATACCCAGCCCGGGTGCGGAGCTTCAACGCCGGCGCCAGATTGATCGCGTTTTCAGGCCGTGGTCACTGCTGGCGCAGCGGCTCGATCATCACGTTGAAGATGCCGCGCCGGTCAAGCACCCGCTCGCGAAAGCCGCCGATGGCCTCTTGCGGTGCATCGACGCCGAGACGGTCCAGGAGCACACCCATGCTGGCGAGCAATTGGTAGGCGCCGAAAATCCGGACCGCCCGCGCGCTTTCAAGGGAAAACCGGGAACTGAACAGGGCAGCTTCGGAATCCAGTAAGTCGAGCACGCTGCGCTTGTCGAGTTCATACTCTTCCAGATAGGAGGCGCGCACCGTCCGGGCGATCCGTTCCTGGCGGCCGAGCGCGGCGACCCGGGCGCCGCCGGTCGCAAACGTCGCCCAGGCCCGTTCGATCGCCTCGACCACGTTGCGGGTCTGGACGTCGCGTTCCAGTTCGACCTGGCCAACCCGTTCGGTCAGTTCCCGTTGACGATTGGTCTTAATGAAGCCGTCGAACAGGTTCCAGGTCAGCACGACCCGGGCGCCGAGTTCGTTGTTGGTGCCGACCGTGCCGCTGATGTCGCGCCCGAACGTGGCATTGCCCTCGACGGAGACCGTCGGCAGATAGGACGAGCGCGCCTGCTTTTTTTCGAACAACGCCGCGTCGACATCGGCCGAGGCCGCCTTGATCGTGGGATTGTTGGTCAGGCCGATATCGACCGCGCTGCGCCGGGTGCCCGGAATGCCGTGCGGCAGACCCACCGCATGGGTCTTTTCGGCCGGCAGGCCGATAACCGCCTTGAACCGGGCTCTGGAATCCAGGAACGCCTTGCGGATCTCCTCGCGCACGGCCCGGGCAGCCTCCAGGCGCTCGCTCGCCTGATCGACCGACGACCGCGGCTCGCGACCGCCGTCGAAACGCGTCCGCACGAGCGCCAGCAATTGCCGGTGGCGGGAGATGTTGTTGTCGGAAATGGCCAGCAGCTTGCCGTGGCGCCGCACGTCGATATAGGCCTCGATGGCATTCAGCGCCTGGGTCTCTGAAGCGTCCAGAACACGGAAGGCGGCGGCATCGATCACGGCTGCGGCGCGGTACAGATCATTGGCGCGATTGAAGCCGTCGAACAGGACCTGACGTGCCGTTATCGACGCCTCGCGCGGCCCATACCAATCGCGGTTGATATCGCGGGAAAGCCCTTCCGGCCGGTTGACGCGGCCGGGACCGGCGAACAGTTCGACATCGACGGTCGGCAGATACCGACCACGGGCCTGCTGCAGCTGATAAAAATTGGCGCGTTTCTCTGCGGATGAGGAGCCGACGCTCGGATTGGTCAGGATGGTGTGCCGAACCGCTTCACGCAGGCTCAAGGCGTTGGCGGGCCCACTCGCGACGGTCAAAAAACCCGCCAATGCTATGAAAAACCGCCACATGAAATTTCACCCAACACCGAACGGTTTTTTGTAGAGGAGCCGCTGCGGGGGTGCAAGAAGGGTTAACGGAATATTAAACTATGGTTAAGGCGAGTCTTTTCAGGTGTGACATAAATATTTCACACCGCATTCCGGACTGATTAACTCTGCGTCAACCGCGAAACGTATCACATACCTATCAGTATCGGCGAAACTGGCGTAGACACGTGTGAATGAGTCCTGCCACCCTCGTCTTTCTCAACAGTGCCGTATTTCTCGCCAGTTGCCTGCAGGCCGCCACCGGGATCGGCTTCGGGCTGATCGGCGGACCGGCCCTCCTGACCCAGGTGGCCGTCTCCGATGCGCTCATCGCGACCGGCATCCTCAGCGTCGGTATTGCGGTCGGCCTCATTCGCAATGTGGTCGCCGATATATCGTGGCCGGACCTGAAACGGCTTTGCCTCGGCGGGGTGATCGGTCTGCCGGCCGGCGCAATCGCGCTCGTCCTCGCCAATGCCGCCGGACTGAAGACCGCGGCGGCGATCGTTGTGGGCCTTTCCCTCTTAATGCTCTTCGCAAGGCCGCGTCAGGCGGCGACCGTGCAACCGGGCCTTGGATACGCCGCCGGTGTTCTGTGCGGCGTGCTTGGTGTCTGCCTGTCCATGCCGGGACCAGTCGCCGCAGCCTACCTGTTGCGCGAAGGGCGGGCCAAGGCCGCGACCAGAGCAACGATCCTTGCGTTTTTCCTGCCGGCCCATGCCGCCACGATACCGATCCAGCTGTTGCTGACCGGCCCGACCGCCTTCAATGGCATGATCGTCGTCTGGCTCGCGCCGGCCACGGCGATCGGCCTCATCGCCGGCCGCATGTTGTCGACCCGGCTGTCGGAACGGGCCTTCCGCATCCTGCTGCAGGCTGTGCTTGCCGCCACCATAGCCAGCCTGCTGGTATCGGCCTACGGAGACCTATCATGACGCACAATCCGCGCACCGTACTCGCTGCCGCGCTCGACCGATTCCCTCGCGCTCCGGCCGGGCATGTCCCAACACCGATCGACCCGGCCCCCAATCTCGGCGCCGATCTCGGTCTCGACCTGTTCGTCAAGCGGGACGATTGCACCGGCTTCGGCTTTGGCGGCAACAAGGTGCGGCAGCTGGAGTATTATTTTGGCGCCGCGCTGGAGCAAAAGGCCGACACGGTCCTGATCACCGGTGCCGTACAATCGAATTATGCCCGGACCACCGCAGCCATGGCGGCCCGGTTCGAAATGGAGTGCCATCTGCAATTGGAAGAACGCGTTGCCAATGCCGACGCCCTCTATCGGTCATCCGGAAACGTGCTCCTGGAACGCATTCTGGGGGCGACGCTGCATCCCTATCCCGACGGCGAAGACGAAGCCGGTGCGGACCGGTCGATGCAGCACCTTGCGGATCGGCTCCGGGCGGACGGGAAAAATCCCTATGTCATTCCGCTCGGCCCGGACAATCCGCCGCTCGGAGCGCTCGGCTATGTGCGCTGTGCATGGGAACTGGTCGACCAGATGCGGGAGACCGGACAGGAGTTCGATCAGATCATCGTGCCGTCGGGCAGTTCGTTCACCCATGCGGGATTGCTGTACGGTCTCAGGGCGCTCGGCTGCTCGATACCGGTGCTTGGCATCTGCGTGCGCCGGCCGGCCTCCCTGCAGCAGGATCGTGTGGCCGCGCGGGCGCGCGGGGTCGGCGACCTGCTCGGACTGGATATGGAAATCACCGATGCGGATGTCGCCGTCTACGACGGATCGCTGGCGCCCGGATACGGCAAGCTGAACGCGCTGACCCGCGATGCCGTCAAACAGGCGGCGCGGCGCGAGGGCCTGTTTCTCGATCCGGTCTATACGGGCAAGTCGATGGCGGGACTGATCGCGGCGCACCGGGAGAGCCTGCTTGCCGGACGCCGGGTCCTGTTCCTGCATACCGGCGGCCAGCCGAGCATCTTTGCCTACGGCGATTCCGTTCTCGATTGAGATCTGCAAAAGGCAGGCATTCAGGCGCGCGGTTTGGCTGCCGCTTCTGACGCCGTGCGGGCTTCGACCTGTTGTTCCCGGTGAAAGACATAAAGGCCGGACCCGACGATGATGGCGATGCCGAGCCAGGTCGTGGCATCGGGAAAGTCGCCGAAGATGAGCAGGCCCAGGGCCGTGGCGCTGATGATCTCCAGATATTGAAACGGTGCCAGGATCGAAGCGGGCGCCCGCTTGAAGGCGTGCACGACCAGCATGTGTGCGCCTGTGCCGATCACGCCGAGCAGGGCCAACAAGGCCCATTGCGACAGCGTCGGCCAGGAGGGGACGAGCGCAGGAATAGCGGTGACCCCGCCGACAGTGAGCGCGATGGCCATCGTCAATCCACCGAACACACCGGCATAAAATTGCATGGTGACCGGATCGCCGGCGCGGGCCAGATGCCGGGTCAGCGTGAGGTAGATCGCAAAAGCAAGCGCAGCGCCGAGCGGCAAGAGCGCCTGGGCGCCAAAGACCTGGTAGCTCGGGCGCACGATGATCAGGGCCCCGCAAAAGCCGATCAGGATCGCCGTCACCCGGCGCCAGCCGATCGGTTCGGCGAGAAAAATCGCCGCCAGTACCGTGAGGATCAGCGGCTCGACGAAAAAAATCGAAATCGCATCGGCCAGCGGCAGAACCCGCAGGCTTGAAAAGAACAACAGCGTTGCGAGCGCGATCAGGAAGCCGCGTGCCGCATGCACCCAGATCTCGCCGCGGGGGATCAGATAGCGGCTGCCGATCACAACGAACGGCAGCAGGAACGCCGTCTGGAACAGGAAGCGGCTGGCGGCGATCTGGCCCGGCGAGACCTGGCCGGCAAGCGATTTGGCGATCGCATCGATGCCCGGGATGATCAGCATACCGGCGACCATCATCAGCATGCCATTGCGGACATCACGCCGGGCAAGGGTCGAAGAAGGTGCGGGCAAGGTCATCGGTATTCCGGAATTCGAACCAAGTACCAGACCCTCTAACACGGAAACGCCGCCAATGCCGTCAGGATCGTCAGCGCCGGAATTATCCTGTTTTGCGTGTCGCAAAACGATGCGACAGTCTTAAATTGAACAGACTGTCGTTGTCCTGTTTCCAGTCGGAGGAAACCGCCATGTCCCTTACCGACGCCGTACGCACGGTCCTGTCGAAATACGCCACGTTCCAGGGCCGAGCCGTCAGATCCGAGTTCTGGTTCTTCGTCCTCTTCGTGTTTCTGCTGTTCACGGTCCTGGCATTTATCGAAGGGGCCGTGCTGGCGCCGGCGCTCGGTTTTTCGGCCTTCGATCGGGATGCCGGTCAACCGCTGAGCCTGATTGCTTCGCTGGCGTTGCTTCTGCCAAACATTGCCGTGGCGGTCCGGCGGTTACACGATATCGACCGGTCCGGCTGGTGGCTGCTGATCGGCTTCGTTCCGGTCCTCGGTTTCCTTGTCTTGCTCTACTGGTACATCCAGCCGGGCACGGACGGGGCGAACCAATACGGCTGATCTGCGACCGGTCCTTTCACGGTCCAGGCAGACCAATGCCTGTGATCGAGAGCGGCCATGCCCTATATGACCCGATATTCCCCGTTTGTGAGGGATCGGCTTTCAGCTATTGTGTCAGATCTCCGCACCCGTACCCGTGTCTCCCGGAGATCCCTTATGAGCGACATCAGCGAACGCAAGACCATTGTGCTCACCGGCGCGAGCCGAGGTATCGGGCATGCCACGGTCAAGCGTTTTTCGGCAGCCGGCTGGCGTGTGATCACGTGCTCGCGACAGCCGTTCGCCGAGGATTGTCCCTGGCCCGCCGGTCCGGAAGACCATATCCAGGTCGACCTTTCGGATCCCGAAAATCTGGGTGTGGCCGTCGCGGAAATGCAAAAGCGCCTGCAGGCCGGCGGCTCGCGATTGCACGCGCTGGTCAACAATGCCGGGATCAGTCCGAAGCTCGGCGACGGGGCGCGGCCGGATTCGCTGACGACACCCATGCATCTCTGGCGCACGGTATTCCAGGTGAATTTTTTCGCGCCGATCATGCTGGCGCGCGGCCTATTCGAGGAATTGAAGACGGCCGGCGGATCGATCGTCAACGTCACCTCGATCGTCGGCATGCGCGTGCACCCGTTCGCCGGCACAGCCTATGCCACGTCCAAATCGGCGCTTGCCAGCCTGACGCGGGAAATGGCGGCGGATTTCGGTCCGCACGGGGTCCGGGTGAACGCGATCGCGCCCGGCGAGATCGACACCGCCATCCTGTCACCGGGTACCGAGAAGCTCGTCGAGGAGATTCCGTTGCGCCGGCTCGGGCGGCCTTCCGAAGTCGCCGACACCATCTTTTATCTGTGTTCAGACGACGCGTCTTACGTGACAGGATCGGAAATCCATATTAATGGCGGGCAACACGTCTGACGGGCGGCCCCCGTCGGGCGGCATATTCAGACTGGATGAAAGGCCCGACATGGCGCCTACAAAGACCGAAACGGAAACTCGCTGCGGCGCAGCTTTGCGCACGATCGCGCAGGAACAGGACGGCCTTTCCGCCCTGTCCGACGCATTGAACGACGCCCTCGGCCGCTCTTTCATGGCAGCCGTCGGCCGGATCGAAAAGACCAAGGGCCGTGTGATCATCACCGGCGTCGGCAAGAGCGGCCATATCGGGCGCAAGATCGCGGCGACATTGTCGAGCACCGGCACGCCGGCGCATTTCGTGCATTCCGGCGAGGCCAATCACGGCGATCTCGGCATGATTGCCGGCGACGATGCGGTGCTTGCCCTGTCCTGGTCGGGCCAGTCGGCCGAAATGCAGGCGATTGTCGATCACAGCCGGCGGTTCTCGATCCCGCTGATTGCGCTGACCAACGACGCCGACAGCCCACTTGGCAAGGCGGCAGATATCGTGCTTGCCCTGCCGGACGCGCCGGAAGCCTGCCCGAACGGCCTGGCGCCCACCACATCGACGACGATGCTGCTGGTGATTGGTGACGCGCTGGCGGTGACCCTGCTGGAACGCCGCGGTTTCACGGCAGCCGATTTCCGGGACTTTCATCCGGGCGGCAAACTCGGCGCCAAGCTGCGCCAGGTCGGCGACCTGATGCACACGGGCAAGTCGCTGCCGCTGGTCTCGCGGGATACGGCCATGTCCCAGGCGCTCCTGATCATGACCGAAAAATCCTTCGGCTGCGTCGGGGTCGTCGACCAAGCGGGTCGGCTTGCCGGCATCGTCACGGACGGCGACCTCAGACGCCATATGGGCCCGGATCTGATGAGCCGACCGGTCGAGGCGATCATGACCGAAACGCCCAAGGTGATCGCGCCGACCGCGCTCGCAGCCTCGGCGATGGACGTGCTCAACACCTATGCGATTACCAGCCTGTTCGTCGTGGAGGACGAAAAGCCGGTGGGATTGGTGCACATCCATGATCTGTTGCGAATCGGAGTTGTTTGATCGCGTGCGCTTCGTTCGTATTGTTCTTTCCTGCCTTATCCTAAGTCTCCTGCTTGGACATCGGCCAACACATGTGAACGCAACGGAAAACACCGTTGCGCCTTCCCTAGAATTCTTTTCGTCTACTCCCATCAAATGCGAAGAAAAAACTATTTCCAATCTAGATTTCCGAAGATATTTTGGAGAATACCGTGCTCTAAATAGAAATGATTTTTGCTACATTCCAGCACATATTCAACCGTTCTGGGAAGGAATCATCGATAGAAGCCTTTTTGGCTTTTCAAAAAGACTTGGTAAAAGCCACCTATTTGTTTTGACCGAAAAAAATGGACCAAGTATTTGGGCGCGCATTATTCGAATTCATGGTAGTGGCGTCGTTTCACCTCAATTATGGCATTCGCGGCCACTGATGCTGCCGCAAATTGATCTCAAAGGCCGCGTTTCGATGATGGAGGCCGAGAACATTGGGCGCATCTGGTGGGACAGGGATGCCGACGTCCTCACATGGACGATCTGTACCGACGTGGCTGTTGCTGAGGCAATCTATGTCTGCTGGCGCATGACCTATTCCGTGTGGGAGAGTGAGGCAAAACTTCTCAAGATCGACGGCCTCAAGGGGAGACGCGGGCGAAAAAGGGACGAATGGGATCTTCTGTGGCAAGAAGGGCATTGGACCGAAGCCGGCCGCGCCCTTCAAGCCATACGTCGATGACAAGGGTCCGACTGCCCTGTCAGTTGTTGCATCCGGACAAATTCGACTCCCTATCAGGTCGCGACACGCTTGTTGTTTCTGAGCGTATTTTGCATAATATGAGAATTATGTCCTGCAATCTTTGACCACACAGGCCACCGCCCCATGTCTCACAGCCCCCTCGCCCGCATGCAGCACCTGGCGCTCGAAGTCTCCGACATGGAGCGTTCGCTTGAGTTTTACCGGTCGTTTCTGGGGCTGAAGCTCAGCGAACGGCATGCGGCCGGCGAAGTCGCGGCGATACCGGTCGAACTGGCCTTCCTTCGGCTCGGCGAGCAGCATCACGACATGGTGCTGGTGCACAATCCGGCCAAGACCTACGAAAAACGACCGGCGCGACCGGAAGAGGACCTTCGGGGGCCGCCGTCGTTTCATCACTTTGCGTTTGAATGCGACAGCCGGGAAGCGTGGTCGGCGCTACTGGAACGGGCGCGCGAGGAGGGCGTGCCCGTCGTGCGCGGACCGGTCGTACATTCTCCCTGGGATCCGCGCGGCGACGGCTCCTGGGGCGAAAACGAATCCTTTTATCTGCTCGATCCTGACGGCCACCGCATCGAGATCTTTTGCGACATGGCGCGCATCGATTCCGACGGTGTCTATGTGAACGCCCGCGGCGAACGGGTGGAGCCGGCCCGGGTCGCCGAGTTGTAAGGGATCGGACCCGACTGTCGCCTGGCTGGGAGCCGACATGCCGGAGCGTTCCGACAAGGAAATCAGCGCGGACGTCGCCATCATCGGGTACGGCCCCGTTGGGGCTGCGCTCGCCAATGCGCTCGGCCGTCACGGCCTGTCCGTCGTCGTGCTGGAACGGGAAGAGACGGCCTATTCGCTGCCCCGCGCCGTGCATATCGACGACGAATGCATGCGCTTCCTACAGGCAATCGATCTCGCGGATACATTCGAGCCGACCTGCCATGTCAATCCCGGCATGTTGTTCGTCGACGCCGGCGGTACGCTGCTCGCCGATTGGTCGCGGCCGCAGGAGACGGGCCCGCTCGGATGGCACGCGAGCTATCGTTTCCACCAGCCGGACCTGGAGACGATCCTGCGTAAGGGGCTGACGCGGTATCCGACGGTCCGAATAATCGAGGGCAAGACGGTCACCGGACTGAACCAGTCGGACAAAGGCGTCGCATTGGACGCCGCGCCGACGGCGGAAGGTGATCCGGTCCGCGTTTCGGCTCGCTATGCGATCGGCTGCGACGGCGCCCGCTCCATCACTCGATCCGCCATCGGTCCGGATTTTGTCGATTTCGGCTTCAATGAGCGGTGGCTGGTTGTGGACGTCTTGCTCCATACCGACCTTCCCCGGCTCGGCGATCACACGATCCAGCATTGTGATCCGGACGCGCCGGCGACCTATGTGCGCGGGACCGGTTTGCGACGGCGCTGGGAATTCCGGCTGAAACCGGACGCCGATCCCGCGATCGAACAGGAACCGGAGCGGGTCTGGGCGCGGCTCGGTCGCTGGCTCGCGCCGGATGACGGCCGGCTGGAGCGGGCTGCCGTTTATACGTTCCGCTCGCGCACGGCGACGCGCTGGCGCGCCGGCCGGATCCTGATCGCGGGGGATGCAGCCCACGAAACCCCGCCTTTCATGGGCCAGGGCCTGTGCGCCGGCTTGCGCGATGTCGCCAATCTAGCCTGGAAGCTGACGCTCGTCCTGCAGGGAAAAGCGCCGGATGCCCTGCTCGACAGTTATGGCAGCGAACGCCAGCCGCATGTGGCGCGCTACATCGACATGGCCGTCGCACTCGGACGCCTGATCAACAAAACCGCCATGGACAAGGTGATCGATCCGAAAAGGCTGGAAAGCGGCGAGGCACAAATCATTTCGTCTATCCGTCCGCCGCTCGGCCCGGGCCTCGGGCGCGGCGACCATCCGGCGATCGGGCGGCCGGCGCCGCAGGTGCGGCTTGCCGACGGGACCGGATCGGACGTGCTATTTGCCAACCGGTTCGCCGTCTATTCCGATCCGCATCACGTGCCCGCCTGCAGCATGGCCAACCGGAACAGGACGGCCGGTATGGATACGTTGCCGGTTCGCATCGAACATCCGGTGCTGTCCACCTGGCTTGCCGATCAGGGGATTGTAGCCGCGCTTGTGCGCCCCGACGGGATGGTCATGGATGTGGCAGCATCGCCCGAGACCGTTGCCGATATACTGGCCCGATTGGGGCAACACGTCTCGCTGCCTGGGGATCTTGAACGGCTTTTGGCCGGGATGCCCAAACATTCACGGTAAAGACCGATCTGAAGGGAACCGTTCGCTTTTGCGGCCTATGCTAGAGCATTGTTCGACCACATAGAAACATTTGATGGCCTAAATCAGTTCGCTCGGCTAGGCAAATCGCGCAGCGCGATACGGTGTATCTGGCAAGCGATTTAACGACGCCGGCGGGCTGATTTGGTCCACCAAACAGGGATGTTTCCCTGTTTGGCACCAAAGTGCGCAAATCGGAAACATCCGATTTGCGGTAGGCCGGGTTTACAAGTCCGCTGGACGTCGTTGCGGTCCCCTTGTGGTCATCGAGACCACGGCGGAAACCGCGCCTAGCCAGCGGACCTGTAAACCCGGTCAAATGATTCTATGTGGTCGAACAATGCTCTAGTACCTCGTCAAGCGGCACTGACGCGCTCCACAGAGCCGGACAAGCAATCCTAAAGACATGTACTTCAATTCTACCGCACTAGATCTTCGGGGAAACTGGAGCGATGAAAGCGATGGCGCGCCTCGCGGTGAAACACGCCCTGACGCAGGGCGTAGCTGTCGAGCGTCAAGCCGTCATCCGGCGTGGTGAGCCGATTGAAACTGGCCGGCGCCTCACGAACCCGGTCCGACAACGTGCCAGCACCGACCAGACAAACGCGTGCCGCAGATTCCGGATAATACCGGACGAACGGCGTGTGCGTGTGGCCCGTCAGGACAAAATCGGCACCGTTCGCGGCCAAAGCGTCCAGCGCCGGGCGCCCGCCACGCGTGCGCCCCTTGACCCGGGTCTCGGCGACGTCGATGAGCGGATGATGGCAAACGACAATACGCCACCGCGCCGCGGCCGCGTCGGCAAGCAGGCGCAAGGCGTTTGCCAGGTCACGATCCCTGACCGCGCCCAGCGACCAGTCCCGGCGCCACTGGAAGCCTTGGGCGGTTCGCAACGGGATAAATGCCACATCTGTGTGCACAAACGGCTCGCCGCTTTCAAAGGCGCGCCGGTAACGGCGGAACGGTCCGGTAAAGCGCGAAACGAGGTTCAAGCTGGGAGCATCGTGATTGCCCGGCGTCGTGATGACCGGGGTATCGAGTCCGGCGACCCAATTGCTGGCGCTCCTGAACTCCCGACGCCGCCCGTGCTGGGTCAGATCGCCGGAAATGATGATCACATCGGCCGGAAACTCCGCCAGGTGATCGTCGAACGCCTTCAGGGAGACCGGATCCTCGCGCCCGAAGTGCACGTCCGAGACATGGACGATGCGCATCAGATCGCCCTCCAGATACAGGCGGCCTCCGGTACGCTGCGAATGCGCACGGATTTTTCCAACCGCATGAATTCGCCGTCCAGAATGGCCGGGATAGCAGCTTCAGCCGTCACCGCGATTTCGCTGTGCTTGGAGACCTTGACCTGTCCGGCATTGCGCCATTGATCGACGAGCGCCCAGGCGCCGATGCCTGCGGCATCGACGAGATTGCGTGCCGTAAAAGCCGCGACCTCCAGGCTATCCGTCTCATCGTGCACATCGCTGATATTGGCCGTGTTGACGAGCAGCGCCGTGACGCCGTCTTCGAGAACCGCACCGTCCTGACCAACATCGCGCACGATCAGTTCATGGTCGAACATCCGGGTGAACGCGGACCGGGCGCGCAACAGCGCACGCGCAATCAGACCACGCCGGAGCGCCTCCCGACTGCGCGTAAAAAGCGCTGGCCCGCCCAATTGCGCAACCAGAAAAAACCGCCGCCCTTCGATGTCGCCGGCCGGAATCGACGCGAAACCGGGACGGTCCAATGCGTCCTTCAGAAGGTCCGGCCACGCGGCGTCGCCAAGCATGGCCTTTGGCAGCAGATTGAGCGTGCCGCCGGGCAGGGGCAGCACCGGACAGGAGGCAAGATTGAGCGCTGCGGCATGGGTGCCGTCGCCGCCTAGCGCAATCAGCGCGTCGGGCTTGCCGCGCAACAGGTTTTTCAATGCGGAGTCAGGACGACCGCGAACGGCGCGCAGGCCGGTCACGGTATAGCCATGCCGTGTCGTCGCTTCCGCGATCTGGCGGGCGTCCTGCTTTCCGACCCGGCCGGACAGGACGTTGGCGAGGATCGCGACTTTCTTGATGGGCATCAACCTGTACCAGCGAGGACGCGGGCTCCTTGCGGGATCATATCACCAACCGGCTGATTGTCGGTGCCGCCGCTGTCGGACGGCGTGTTTCAGACAATCCGGCCGCCCTTGCCGTAGCGCCGTCCCTCGCGGATCATCGACATGACTTCCCTGACACGCTTGTCGATCGTCTTCGGTAGTTTTGCGCTGGCGACGCGGTATGCAAATCCACGTTTGGTGCCGGCCGTGAGCGCGTCCCATTTCGCCTGCGCCTGCGCATCGGACGTCAAGGCACGCCGGAGGATTTCAGGTATGTCGACCGCGTCCTGATCGGCAAGCCGGAAAGGAACCTCGACAACGTCGCCGATTGCGGCACCGGCCTCGGTGAAAACCGCCTTCGGCACCATCAGGTAGGAACGTCCATCGCCGGCCGGCTGCCAGGCGCCGTTGAAGGGAATGTCCGCGATTTCCGCATCGACGCGCAGGCGCGGATGGGCATCGAACGGCAGGTCGGCGGCCAAGTCCGGCGGCAGATAGACGACCGAATAGGTCACGACGCGTTCGCCCTTGCCGATCGGGTGACGGCTGAGCGCGGCCTCGAATTCGTGGGTGAAAAACGTCATCGACGAGACGTGGCGCAGCCAACGGGGTTTTCAAGACCTAGCCTCGGTCGCTTCGGCATGGGCGGTAGCGGGCCTTACCAGGCCGGGGTCGCGCCGAACGGTCCCGTTTGCCGCCCTGACGGTGTCTGGTATCACCGGCGAGACGCACCTTTTGCCAGACGGATCCGTTCCGCCATGTCCACGACGTCCGATCCCTTGCCCCGCTTGAAGCTTGATACCGCCAGGCTGATCGAGCGCGTCGTCGCGCGTGGCCTGGAAGGCCAGCCGCTCGAAGCACAATTCTCCGCCTTTGCCGACGATCTCGTCGCCGGCGGGTTTCCCATGAAGCGAGCCAACCTCTCCATGCGCACGCTGCATCCGCAATTCGGCGCGTTGACCTATGTATGGCAGCCGGACACTGACGGTATCGACTACGACCCCCAGGACCGCTCCGAGGAAAACCGTCAGGCCTTCGAGCAAAGCCCGGTCCGGCACATGCTGGAAGAGGGCCTTGTAACCCGGCGCTGGCGCCTTGAAGGCAACGAGCCCACCGGGTTTCCGCTGCTCGACCGGCTGCGCGCCGAAGGCATGACGGAATATGCCGGATGCGTCGTGCGCTTCAATCCGACGATGCAGGGAAGCAGCGCGCTGGAAGGGGTATTCCTGTC
Source organism: Pseudomonadota bacterium (assembly GCA_038745065.1). GTDB lineage: Bacteria > Pseudomonadota > Alphaproteobacteria > Rhizobiales > JANQQB01 > JANQQB01. The sequence goes on from JBCDLT010000049.1 coordinate 43,856, forward strand.
CTGCGCAACTGATGCGCCCGACGGTTTTGCGGACGATGCGATCGCGCAGGTGCTTGCCGCGCTGCCGCATATGGCGCTCGCCGTCAAATCCAGACTGACCTACGACGTGGCGCGCACCGTCTCGGAGACCTATCTGGGTGCGGATGCGGGCCGGCGGGTGCTGAACGGCGAGATCGAACGCGGCATGACGCAAACGCTGAACGCCGTTATATGGTTCTGCGACCTGCGCGGCTTCACGCAGCTTGCCGATACGATGGAGCGCAACGCGCTGATATCCCTGCTCGATCGCTATCTGGAAACCATGGCGCAGCCCGTGCATGACCATGAGGGTCAGATCCTGAAATATATGGGCGACGGCTTCCTGGCGACCTTCGACCTGGCCGAGGGCGACGCTGCGGCAGTATGCGCGCGGGTGCTCGATGCCGCCGCAGACCTGCGCCACCATTTTTCCGACGTCAATTCCCGGCGCCGGCAGGCCGGCGACCCAATACTCGACTTCGGCCTCGCCCTGCATGTCGGCGATGTCTTCTACGGCAATATCGGCACCGATACCCGGCTCGACTTCACAGTTGTCGGACCGGCCGTCAACGAAGCCAGCCGGATCGAGGAACTCTGCCGGCCACTCGGCCGTGACATTCTGATTTCCGGCACCTTCAGGGAGCGACTGGGGGCAGACGATCGTGCGCTTGCCTCCGTTGGGACCCACACTCTGCGCGGCGTGCGCACAGCGCAAGATCTTTTTACCCTTCGATCAGCGTGACCGGATCGCCCGGCACGATCGGACCGCCCTCGATCACCCGGGCGTAGACGCCCATGTCGAAATGGCCGTAGGTCCGACGCAACAGGTTGGGCACACGCAGGTCGCGTTCGGCGGTGTCAGGGTTGACCTCCGTCGCGGCGCATCGCTTGGTGCGCATCATGACTTCCAGGCGCGTTGCCCCGATCCAGATCTCCGCTCCGACCCGGTCCAGTTCGGAAAAGGCCGGGCAGCCCTCGAATACGATGTTGCCGCGAAACCGCATCGGATCGACCGGCTTGCCGATCGCTTCGGCAAAGGCTTCCACCGAGGTGCGGTTGATCAGCGAGACAGCATTCATCAGTTCCGGAGAGACAACCGAGACATCGGTAAAGCGGTGCGGTTCGGCGACGACGAAACGCGGAAGATCGGACTCGTCAAGGCCGGTCAGGGTCGCAAAATGGCGGGACGCCGCCTCGCATCCGTCCGCCCCGGCAAGATCGAACGTCTCGATTTCCTCGCCGTGATTGACCTCAAGGATCCGCGTTTCGGGATCGAAACGGGTGGCAACCGACGCCAGCGCGGCATCGACCATCAGCACTAGAAACCGGTCCTTCGGCAGCGGTTTGGGATTGTCCGGATCGAACCCGCTGTCGGCGCGGGCGAAGCCGAACGCACGATCCATCGGGAAACCTCTTCCAGGTTCCAATTCGACCCGATCGAGCGCCTGTCCGGAAAGACCCTTGACCGGGTAGGTCGTGAGCGAAACAACGCTGCCGGTCATGCAGCGCCTCCCAGGCCCGGCAGGCGACCGAGGCGTTCTTCGATCGCGGCGGCAATCGCGATCAGTTTGCGGTCCTCGCCGGCACGGCCGACCAGTTCCAGACCATAGGGCAGCCCTTCCGGATTGAGACCGGCCGGAACCGACAGCGACGGAATGCCGGCCATCGAAACCGGCAATTCACGGCGCGTCATGGCGTCGAACAACGGCACGACTTCGCCATCGAGATCAAGGGTCTCGGTCTGATCGACAGGCGGCGCGACTTCAGCAAGTGTCGGGAATACAAGAGCATCGAGACGGTTTTCATCCATCGCGTCCCGAATGCGGCTGCGGATTTCCGGGATTGCCGTTTCACGAATGCCGGCGGCGATTTCGGGTCCCGGCGCCTCGTCCGAAGCGATCGCCTGGTAAATGCCACGGACATCGGGCGAGGCGATCGTTTCGGCAAAATCGGACAAGGTCATGCCGAGCCGGTCGCGCACGAAGGGTTCCCAAAATGTGCGGGATTCGGAGATCACAAGCGGCAAGGCGTTTTCGCCGGTCAGCTCGATGAGACCCGGCAGGACAATCTCAACCGGGACGGCACCGGCCGCTTCAAGCTCGGCCAGTTTCTCGCCGCAGGCACGGTCCATCGCTGAACTTATGCCCGACCAGAACGGATCGCGCGCAATGCCCAGTCGCAGGCCGTTCAGCACCACCGCCGGCAGCGTGTCCGGTTCGCCGGCGAGCACCGCGTCCAGCCTCGCGACATCGGCCGCGGTTTTGCCCATGCTGCTTACCGTGTCGAGCGTGGTCGACAGGGTCAGCACGCCGTCGGCGGGGTAACGGCCGATGGTCGGTCGCAGCCCCACGCAACCGCACATCGCCGCAGGCAGACGACCGGATCCACCGGTATCGGATCCGAGACCCATCGTTACCGCGCCCGCCCCGATTGCGGCTGCGGTCCCGCCGCTTGAACCGCCGGCCATGCGGTCGGACGCATAGGGATTGCGCACCGCGCCGTGATGGGCGTTCGCGCTGGTGATGCCAAAGGCGAGCTCATGCAGATTGGTCTGGGCGACAATCGTGGCGCCTGCGGCCAGCAGCCTTTCGACCGTACCGGCGGATTCTTCGGCCGTTACCGTTTCAAGCGCCGGTGTAGCCCCGCAAAACGGCCGGCCCTTGACGGCGATGTTCGCCTTCACCACGACGTCGGTGCCGGCAAGCGGGCCCTGATCGGCACCGGCCAAGCGAAAGGGTTCGCGGACGAAAGCGTTCAGGTCTCTTGCGGTTTCAAGGCCTTGGGCGGCGTTGGCGGTGGAGGTGTCGGTCATCGGGGTCCCGTATCTGCCGTCAGAGAGGAGCTGGCGCCAGTTTATGCAGGATCGCGGCCGCTTCTGTCATCATCTCTTCGACGATTTCGGCTGCCGGCCGGATGTCGGTGACCAGACCGACGCCCTGTCCGGCCAGCCAGGCCATTTCTTCCCAGTCGCCGTTCGTATCGGGTGTCGGCAAGAGCACATCGAACTTCCGCTTGACGTGTTTTTCGCCGAGAAACACCGTCTCGCCGATCACCGGCTCGTTGGTGCGATCCATCGGGACATCGTCGAGACGATCGGTGAAGTCGTCGACGACGCGGTTGCGCAACAGGCGCATCGGATTGAAATCCGGCATTTCGGGACCGAAAACGCCGGACCGCACCGTCTGCTCGCCGGCGCCCGCAACCAGGCGCCGCTTATGTTCGGCATGCACATGCGCTTCCGCGGTCGCGACCATGCGCGTCCCGACCCAGACGGCGTCGGCACCGAGCGCCAAGGCGGCCGCAACGCCGCGCCCGTCGGCAATGCCGCCTGCGGCCAAGACCAGGGTTTCCCCGCCGACCGCATCGCGGACGGCCGGCACGAAGGCCATGGTGCCCATGCCGCCGTAATTATGTCCGCCGGCCTCCCAGCCCTGGGCGATAACGGCGTCGGCACCATAGCCGGCCGCGGTCACTGCGTCTTCGACGGTTCCGACCTGCACCCAGATCGCGCTGCCGGCCTCCTTGAGTGCTGCAACCTGATCGGCCGGAGGGTGGCCCCAGTGGAACGAGGCGACAGGAATGCGTTCCTCGGCCGCGACCCGGACCTGATCCACATTGCCGAAATTGGTCAGGAAATTGATGTTGAACGGGCCGCGACAGGTATCGCGTAACTGGCGGATGATATCGCGCAGGTCATCGGGCGGGGTGAATCCGACGCCTATCGCGCCGATCCCGCCGGCGCGGTCGACCGCCTCGGCAAGCGCCGGCCGTTCGCCCGCAAAGGCCATGCCGGCAAGCGCGAAGGGGTGGTCGACGGCATAGCGTTCCGTGAACCGCGTCGTCAGTCGGGCCATGGCATCCTCCCTGATCCGGAACCGATCCGGACAGGATAGGCAAGGCGTTTGTCTTCGGCTTGGACAAACGCGCAGCGTTGAAGCGGACCGGAGCGCAATCGATACCAAAACCGGGGTTTATCGGCGGGCGCGATATTCCGTCGGCGTCATGCCGTAGGCCCGGCGGAAACGCCGGTTGAAATAGGACAGGTCGCGGTATCCGACCGCGTAGGCAATGGTTCCGATGGAGGCATCGGCTTGTGAATCGCAGATCAGGAGGGAAGCAGCACGAGCAAGGCGTCGCGCGTTGATCGTGTCGGAAACCGTGCAGCCCGACGGTTCGAATACCTGGTGGACCCGACGCGGCGACAGGCCAAAATGCCGGGCGAGCGCGGCGGCGCCAAGCGTTTCCGTCGCCAGGTTGCGCTCGATATAGGCAAGGAACAGGTCAAGCTGGGCGCTGTGCGATTTCCACGGCTCCGCCTCCGGTTCAAGGAGATCGGGTGCGGATGCAAGCAGGGACAAAAAATGGCCTGCCAGCCCGCCAACCGCACCGGCACGCGTCATGAGGCCGGCAAGTCCGCCGAGCACGCCGGCCAGTTCTCGGCCGGTTGCCGTCTTGGAAAGCGACAAGACCCCCTTTTCGCGCAACAGCGCCGGCACCGCCTGACGGTCAACGGTCACCGAATAGAGCGAAAAGGCCTGCCGGTGATCGATGCTGAAAGGTTCCGCGGTATCGACGACGGCGACGTCCATCGGCCGGGCGATCGCGTCGCTGCCAGCTTGACATACCCGCCCGACGCCGGATCGCTGGATGTTGACAAAACAGACATCCGGGCTTTCGGCCCGGATGTGGGCGCGGCGACGCCTTACCCGGTGGGCTGCGGCGTCGACCCGTGCGACGGCCAGCGAACCGACCTTTGCCTGCCGGATCGAGCCGGCGAACGTGTTGTCGCTCGGATAGGTCGCATCGAGACGGACAAAGGCCTCGGCCAATCCGTCCGACCATCGCCGTTCGCGTTGTGGTCCGGCCGGCCCGTCCACCCGCCAGGTTCGCATCGGCGGTTTCCCCGTTTCTTCGGTTTCCTCGAAAAAAGTCTAGACGGGTGGACAGTCCTGTCAATCAACCGGGCAACCGGCAAAAGGTTCGCGGGAGCATCGGATCATCGGCCTAATCGGCGCAGACAAACACACTCTGTCGGGCACAGGCCGCCGTGCGGTGATGAAAGACGGCTCGATAATCGGGATCGGCGTAAAGCGCGATCAGGGAATCCAGGTTCGGATAGGTGCCGATAGCGACGATATCCCAGTCCTCTTCCTCGCCCAGAAAGGCGCCGCGATGCGGTCCGGCATAGTGGAACGAACCGCCGGCGCGCTGCATGGCCGGGATGCTGACCGAAGAATAGCGCGTAAAGGCGTCTGTACCGGAAACCCCGTTCTCGTCGGGATAGGCGGCGACGTCGCGCAGTTTGAACAGATTGACCAGGGTAACCGGCCTGTCGGCCGGCAGGCCGAACAGGCGCGCCCATTGTTCGGCATTCGGGCACGACCCGTCCGTCCCGTCGCCGTACCAGGTGGTGAAATCATGTGTGTGTTCGTTGACGTGCATCGTCGATCTCCATAACTTTACACCTGTCAAATAAGGAGTTACTTTACACGTGTCAAGTTCACGACGCCTGCAGAAGACGCGTGCCGAAATCCTCGATGCCGCCTGGGACCTCGTCTCCGTCAAGGGAGCGGAAGTTTCACTGCAGGAGATCGCCAGGGCAGCCGGCATCAGCCGGCAATCGGTCTACGACCATTTCGGCTCGCGCGGCGGCCTGTTGATGGCGCTGGTGCGCCGGGCGGACGACCGGTTCGACATCAAGAACGGCCTGTTCAGCGCCTTTGCCCGCGCGGATCCGCTCGAGCGCCTGGACACGTCAATCGATGTCTGGGTCGACTTCGTCGAACGCATTTTTCCCGTCGCGACCGACCTCATCCGCCTGCGCGCCACCGATCCCGATGCGTCGGCGGCCTGGGAGGACCGCATGGCGGATCTGCGGTCCTGGCTGGTCGTGCTGACCGAAAGCCTGGAGAAAGATCGCGCGCTCGGTGCCGGCTGGACGGCGCAGGCAGCCGCCGAATATCTGTGGGCGGCCTTCAGCGTGCAGATGTGGGGGATGCTGACGAAGGAATGCGGATGGACGGCGGATCAGGCGCGGGCTGTCTTGCGCCGGACGATCCGGGCAGCGTTGTTTTCCGGTTCGGTAGCCACATATTAGGGAATATTTGCCCGTCAAACTTGATGCTACGCCGCTGGATTCCTCATAGATTGTTTCTTACTATAATATGTTATCGTGGCAACTATATGGATCCAAAAGGGATCACTCGATAGAGTGACTAAAAAATAGAAATCAATTCATGAAACAATACTTAAATAATTTCTGCAAATTATTTCGTTTTAGATTCCCAA
>JBCDLT010000050.1:0-48060 GCA_038745065.1 Pseudomonadota bacterium
TCGGCCGCCGGCATGGCGCGACCCCAGATCGTGTAGCCGCCTTCGCCGTCGAGAACGTCGCCCGGTTTGAGATTTTTTTTTGCGACACAGACCACGTCACCGTGAAAATGCCGGGACTGTCCGGTGGCCTCGCCGCGCAAGGCTGCCGAGAGGATGGAAATCGACAATTCCATACCGATCAGGTGGAAGGGTTTGTACATCGACGCGTAGCGGCCGCTGTCATCCGTGCTGAGGGCGTATTGCTGAAAGCAGGCCGCCGCGTAGTCGTTGAGGGCCTCGAAAACCACATAGACCCCCCATCTGAGGTCCCGCGGAACCGGGCGCCCGTCGCGCTCGAGCGACGACACCACCTCCACCATGCCCGATTGGTCCAGATGGCCGCCCGCCGCCTGCGGGCGCAATACATGGGCAAGGTCATCCACGCCGCAAGGCGGAAATGCCAATCCATTGCGCGGAACCGACAGGCCGGTCGCGTTAGCGATCGCAACCAGTTCGATCGCCGATTTGGTGCCGTCCACGAAGGAATTGAACATTTGCGAATTCATACCGGCCGCTGCCGCATCCTCCGGCGCAAGACCGAAATGGATCCACACCGAATCCGGTGTCACGTCGTGATAGGACGGGAGATACTTTGTCCCCTTGCCCGCAGCGACGACCCGAAAGCCGGAAGCCCTTGCCCAGTCGACCATTTCGCAGGTCAAAGCCGGCTGGTCACCATAAGCCATGGAATAGACGACATCGGCGATCGCAGCCTCGCGCGCCAGGATCGGTCCGGCAAGCACGTCGGCCTCGACATTGACCATCACCACGTGTTTGCCGTTGCGGATCGCCAGCCTGGCATGCCGGATTCCAGCCATCGGATTACCGGTGGCCTCGACAACGACATCGACATCGTCGCGTGCGATCGCCGCACCAGGATCGTCAAAGAACCCCGTGACGCCGATCCGTTCCTCACTCCAGCCGACGGTGATGCAGGCCTGCCGCGCCCGGTCCGGCGACAGGTCCGCAATCGCCACAACGTCCAGGCCGGGAATGTGCGGCACCTGGGCGAGGAACATGGAGCCGAACTTGCCGGCGCCAATCAATGCGACTCGTACCGGACGCCCATCCTCGACTCGTCTACCGGCCATTTCGTACAGGTTCACGGCGTCGCCTCCTCCCGGTTCGTGTTTTGAGCTGGTTATCACACTCACGCCGAAACCGGGCAAGAAAGCCGACGGCAAGAAAAAAGGCCCGCCGGACAGCGGGCCTTTTTCAAAACATCTGGATAGTTGAAGCGGTCACGCTTCGAGTGCCTTCGGTTGCATGGCTGCAGCGGCACTGCGGCGAACGGCCTTTTGCACCTTTTCAAAGGCCCGGACCTCGATCTGCCGGACGCGTTCGCGTGATACGCCGAATTCTTCGGACAATTCCTCCAGCGTGATCGGGCTTTCCGACAGGCGGCGGGCCTCGAAGATCCGCTTCTCGCGATCGTTCAGTACGTCGAGCGCGTCGCGCAACAGGCCGCGCCGCATTTCCAGTTCTTCCTGGTTGGCCAGGATCGTTTCCTGGGTATCGGATTCATCGACAAGCCAGTCCTGCCATTCGCCGGAATCCGCTTCCTGGCGCATCGGCGCGTTCAGCGACGTATCGCCGGACAGCCGCCGGTTCATCGAAATCACTTCGTCTTCAGACACCCCGAGCCGTTCCGCGATCACAGCCACCTGATCGGGCTTCAGGTCACCTTCGTCGAGCGCCTGGATCTGGCCCTTGACCTTGCGCAGATTGAAGAACAGGCGCTTCTGGTTGGCCGTTGTGCCCATCTTTACAAGGCTCCAGGAGCGCAGGATGTATTCCTGGATTGCCGCCTTGATCCACCACATCGCATAGGTCGCAAGCCGGAAACCGCGTTCCGGGTCGAACCGTTTCACCGCCTGCATGAGGCCGACATTGCCCTCCGAGATCACTTCGCCGATCGGCAGGCCGTAGCCGCGATATCCCATGGCGATCTTTGCCACCAGACGCAGATGCGACGTCACCATGCGGTGGGCGGCATCGGAATCCTCGTGTTCGAGATAGCGCTTGGCGAGCATATATTCTTCCTGGGGTTCCAGCATGGGAAAACGCCGGATTTCCTCCAGGTAGCGCGACAGACTGCCATCGCCGGCAGCAATCGAAGGAAGCGTTTTTGAAGCCATAATTACCCCTACCGTCCGTGGTACGACCGACAGCGTTCACCGCTCCATGCGGATCCAGGCAATCCGATGTGACCCCGATTGAACTATGTTCGTACCGTCGGGCGAAACATGTTCAGGCGATTCGGGTCCAAGTCGTACGAAGATTGATTTTAGCAGGTCGGAGCCGGAGACGGGCGAAAAAACCGATTTTCGTCGAATCCTCCCAGCTGTGGTCGGCACCCGAGACCATGGGCACGCGGTCCGGCCACATCTGTTATATAGTAACTGAGAGCCCGCTTACCTCACTTTTTTTTGTTAAATTTCCTTAAGATTCTCGAAAAGAGCCTTCAAATCAAAGGGCAAAGGGCTTTCAAACCGCATGATGCGCCCGTCGTCCGGGTGCGAAAAGGCCAGCAGATGCGCATGCAGTGCCTGGCGCTTCAGCTTCCCGATGCTTTTCTGAACGAGAACAGGCAACAGATTGGCCTTGGTCTTGAACCCTAGCCCATATTCCGGATCGCCGATCAGCGGATGGCCGATATGCGCCATATGCACGCGGATCTGATGCGTCCGGCCGGTCTCAAGCCTGCAGATCACTTTCGACACCATGCCGTCGGCGAGCCGGCCGCCACCGGCATCATAATGGGTGATGGCAACCCGTCCGCCGGTACGCACGACTGCCATGCGCAGACGGTTGCGCGACGAGCGCGCGACTTCCGTCTGGATCGTGCCGCGCGGCGGCTCCGGCACACCCCAGACCAGCGCCGTGTAGGCGCGTTCCAGCGAGCCCGTGCGGCCGTGATCCGCAAATTGTGCACTGAGGTTGTGATGAGCGGCGTCGGTCTTGGCGACAACGATGAGGCCGCTCGTATCCTTGTCGATCCGGTGCACGATACCGGGGCGCCGCACACCGCCGATACCGGACAGGCTGTCGCCGCAATGATGCAGGAGGGCATTGACCAGCGTGCCGGTCCAGTTTCCAGCGCCGGGGTGCACCACAAGGCCGGCCGGCTTGTCGATGACGATAAGCGCGCTGTCCTCGTAGACCACACTCAGCGGGATGTCTTCCGGTTCCGGATCCGCCTCCTGCGGCGGCGGGATCGTGGCCTCGATTGCTTCACCGGCGGCGATACGATAGTTCGGTTCCTGAACCGTCCGGCCGTCGACCCGGACATGACCGGCTTTCACCAGGGCTTTCAACCGAGAACGGCTCAATCCGTCGAACGCACGCGCCAGGAACGCGTCGAGCCGGTCTCCGGCCGCCTCTTCCCCGACCGCAATCGATCTGTGCGTGTCGTCGCGGGCGGGGGCCTCGCCGTCCCCCGGCAGGTCACCGTCCATGTCAGGAGCAAATGTCATGGCTTACAAAGACGATCCGTCAGAGCAGGAAGAGCCGCTCGATCCCGCCGCGCAGCGCCTGCAGAAGAAATTGCGCCGCCTGATCCTGATTTCCGGCCTGACGATGGTTCTCGGTCTGGCGGCGGTGTTCGCCGCCATTGTCTACCGCATCAATCGGATCGACGATACACAAACCGCCGCCTTTACCGAACGTGTTGCCCTGCAGAACGGCGACACCATTGTAAACGCCAGCGTTTCCGAGGGACGCCTGACGGTCCTGGTGCGCCGCAATGACGGCCACGCAATCATAGTCTTCGACGCCGCCACGGGCGCCCGGCTTGCCGATATAGCGATCGAAACGCCGCGCTGACGAGTGTTCGGCCGATCAGCCGGCATCGCTCGAAGCGGAGCGTTCCTGCAGACTCTTGATCCGCTCGGCCAGGCTCATGACCGCCGCATCGGGCCGATCTGCGCCGTTCGACTTCGCCAGAAGGTCGTCGATCGTCGAGCCCTTGCCTTCCATTGTCATGATCATGCGCGTCACATCGGCCGCCAGGTCGGAAAGCGAATCCCTCAAAAGTGTGATTTCGGCCTGCTCGATTTTCTGGCTGGCCCCTTCAAGCGCCTTCATGTTCTGCAGATCGGCATCCAGCACCCGGACGCGGGACAAGGCCTCGTCGCGCTCCGCCCGGACCGCTGCAAGATCCTGTTCCGCTTCGCGCAACCGATCCGTCGCGCCGTCGTCGCCGGTCGGGACAGCAGTGGCCCTGGCGGTTTCCAGCGCCAGCGTGAGACGCGTGACTTCGGCTTCGAAGGAGGCTTTTTCCGCCTCGATTTCCAGCAATTGCGCCCGCAACGCCTCGTTATCGCCGGACGGTTCACCGGCATGCCGTCCGCCATCGCCGCTCTCCAGAACCCGGATCCGGGCCTGCTTGTCTTGAAGATCCGCTTCAAGGGAGGCAATGCGATTTTCAAGGCGCGCCTGCTCTGCAGCCACTGCGGCCGTGTCCCCGTCGCCGCTTTCGCCGCCCGACGGCGCCGATTGTTCCTGTTTCAGGACCCGCAGCTTTTCTTCCAGCGTACTGACCTGGCTGTCGAGCGACGCCAGCTGATCCTCGGCAGTCGTAGCGCGCAATTCCGCAGCCAGTTTGGCTGCCTGCAATTCGGTGACCTGTAGGTGCAGGCGATCCAGTTCTTTCTTGTCCGCTGCGGTCCCTTCCGCCGGCACGGTCTTCGCGATGACCGTATCGCCGCCAGCTTTCGCGGCGCCGCCCAATTTTGGTTCGATGCGACCGTCGGCAGCGGCCTGTTCTTTTGTCTCCGCTTCGACGTGTCCGGCCCCGTCCGCCACCAGCGCCGGCACGGTAGCTTGTCCGTAGCGTTCGGAATTGCGCAGGGTTGCACGGGTTTCGAGAAGTTCGGCGCGCTGGGTTTCGACGGTCTTTTCCATCTCCGCCAGCCGCGTTTCGCTGCGTTCCAGATCCTTGATCTTGCGCTCAAGGCGCCCGGCAATGTCGCGCACCTTGCTGCGGGCGCGGGACAATTCTTCGTCCTTGTCGCTTGAACGGTCCCGTTGATCGTCCAGATCGTCGCCAAGTTCGGAGATGATGTCCTGTTTCTGGCGGATATCGGTTTTGAGCGTGCGGATCTCTCCTTCCCGGTTCTCAAGCAGCAGCTTGCGGGCGACGGCCTCTTCCTCGAGTTTTTCCATCTTGATCTCGAGCTGACGCATGCTGAGCGCATACTCGGCGCGCACGCTGTCCCGGTCGGCCCGGATCTCTTCCATGGATTGCGGCAATTCGGCCTTGAGCCGCCTCTCCGTCAGGCGAACCGTACGATTTCGAAAAGCCGGATAGACGAGGACGCCCAACAGCAGCGCAAGAAAGAAGCCGATACCGGCATATAGAACGATCTGCACCAAAGCAGCACCCTGCACTCTTCATACCGCCCCGCGATGGCGGGCCGGACTGTCGACAGCGTCATGCTACCGGAATACACGCCGGAGCGGCAGATGAGAAGATCGGTTTCGGGACAAATCCGGTTCAATCGACCGCGAATACGGGAAAGAACAGGCGATCTGTGCCGTCCGGTCGCCCGGCACAGCACGATCAGGACGACAACGGCACACAGGTATTCTTTGCCCCGCAAATCGGAGATATCCGATCTGCACGGCATCGATCGATCAGTGCAACGCCCTCAACGGCCCGGGTAAGACGACGCCAAACACGACGGTCCCGTGTCTGGCGCGTTCACGTGAGCGGCCGCGAAATTCCGGCCTGCAGAATTCCCCGGTGTTTTGATCCGGCGATGGCAATGCCATCCTAGAATGGATTCCATTTCGGCTGGTCGGTAAACTTCAGATACCCGAGATTGAACCCAAGGCGGGCGCCGACACCGCTCTTTACGGGCACAACCAGCGTTTTGTCGTTTTCCAGCACCGTCATGCCGATCCCGCCGACAAGAAATGCGGACGTGTTCACGCCGTTATACTGGCGATAGATGCTGTCGACGGACGGGAGATTATAGACCAGCATCATGACGCGTGTGCCGTCGGCGCCGAAATCCCAACCGATGGTCGGGCCCTGCCAGAAAACCTTGTGGTCGCCGACATTTCGGGTGTGCAGATAGCCCTCGCCGTATTTTGCACCGGCTATGAAGGCGCCCGATCCTTGTTCGCCGAGAATGTAGCCGTTCGGCTGGCCATGTTTTTCGAAGACCTTTTCGATGAAGCCGGCGATGCTGCCGGAAACCGAACCGAAGAACTCGTGGCCGGCTTCCATCACCTCTTTCTGGCTGTATACATCGGGCTGACCCTCGCGCTCGGCGCGATTGTGGTCGCCATAGGCCGAATAGCCCTCTTTCGCGAAGGCGGTCGACGAAACGCCGATCAGGAACAGGGCCGTTCCCAGGATCCGGACAATGCTCCGGACGGCCCGGCCCGTACGATCAGACCTGAAACGCATGGTGTACTCCTTTGCGACTGAACCGGGCCAGTGTCGGTCTTTGTCGTTAAGAGGCCGTTAATCATTTTCAATCAATGCATTTCCGGTATGACGGCAGCACCGAATCCACACCGCGATGGCCGCCAGAACCAGGCGATCCGTGCCACGCACGGCATCACCCGTCGCGATGCCATTGCCACGCTCGGCTGCGTCACTGGCGCCCTGGCGACCGCCGCGCCGCCGATTGCGTTTTTGTCGATGTCTGCAAGCGCCCTGGCCGGCGCCAACCGCCAGGTGGTGGCAGATCCGGCAACCGGCCTCGCCCTGTTCGGCTACGACCCGCTGACATACCTGGTCGACGGCAAGGCGCGGCTCGGAAAGTCGGATTACGAGGAAAAATGGGCGGGCGTAACCTGGCGTTTTGTGAATATCGGCAACCAGAAAGCATTTGCCGACGCCCCTGATTTCTATTGCCCGCGCTATGGTGGTTATGACGCGCTCGGCATTGCCAGGGGCCTTGCGACGGCCGGAAAGCCGGTCATCTTCGAAGTCCACGAAAACCGTGTTTACCTGTTCTACTCTCACGCCAACCGCCATGTCTGGATCGATGCGCGCGATGCCCATATCGCCCGTGCCGAACAGCGCTGGTCAAAGGTAAGGAAAAGCCTTGCGCAATAACTCGCTCCCCCTCGCGCCGGATCTGCGAACCGCTTATGGTCCGGATGATTCGAACATCAATCCGGCACCGGTAACGACCATGGCTGAAACCATCGAGCTTTCCGATCTGGACCTCGCCGCGCTCCTTTGCAGCAAGGTGTGTCATGACATCATCAGCCCGGTCGGCGCCATCACCAACGGACTGGAAGTCCTGGACGAAGACGGTGGCGAGGACATGCGCGTATTCGCCATGGAACTCATCCAAAAGAGCGCGCGCCAGGCATCGGCCAAGCTGAAATTCGCGCGTCTCGCCTTCGGCGCCGCCGGCTCTGCCGGTGCCGAAGTCGACCTGGCCGACGCCGAAGCCGTGGCGATGGGCTATATGGAAGGTGAAAAAGCCGACATGACCTGGTCGGCGCCGCGCCTGCTCGTTCCCAAGAACAAGGTGAAGCTGCTCCTCAACCTGGTGCTGATCGCCAACGCGGCCATTCCGCGGGGCGGAACGATCGATGTCGTCTACGACGGGGACGCCGAGACACCCACGCTCACGCTCAAGGCAATCGGCCCCAGCGCCCGCATCCCCACCGGCGTCGAAGACTTTCTTGCCGGTCGTTCGGAGGACGGCGTCGCCGACGCCCATTCCATCCAGCAGGTCTATGCCGGCAAACTCGCCCGCGCCGCCGGCATGACCGTGACGGTCGTCAAGGACGGCGACGACATCGTTGTCGAAGCCCGGAGCTAGAACCTTTGCCGGGTGGATGCCGGTCAGCTTCCTGACGAGCAGGCAGCAGGCAGCTCTTCCATCGGACGCCATGCATGGCGGACGCCACGGCCGATCATGTGCATTGAAAAATAATGCCCGCCCCCGGGCGGCTGATCGTAATCCCGACTGATCGGCAAGCCGGCATAATGGCAATAGAGCAGCGTGCCGACGGCCCCGTGCCCGACGAACAGGATCGAGCCGCCGTCCGCCGCGGCGATTTCGGCCTCGGCCGCGGCTGTAACACGGGCCTGTGCATCCACTGCACGTTCCCATCCGCGAATGCTGTCATGCGGGGTTGCAAAAAAGGCGTTGGCTACCCTTTCAAACTCGTCCGGCGGCAAAAAGCCCGTCGCCGAACGATCGTTTTCGTGCATATCCGCACGACGGATCAGAGCAAGGCCCAGCGCATCGGCGATCGGCCCGGCGGTCTCGACCGCCTTCGTTTCCTCGCTTGAGACGACGCGCGTGAAACTGTCGGGCCAATCGCCATTCACGATCCGGCGCACCCGACCAAGCCCGACCGCATTCAAACCCCATTGAGGAACCGGAACGCTCGGATCGACCGCGACCTGCGGGTGGGTAAGGTAGATGGCAATGGCTGACATCGGCATGCTCCTGGTCGGAGACGCGGCAAACGGAGATAGTGACGGCACGAAGAAGGCGAAGGTGCCCGACGACCGGTCTTTTTCCAATCGTCCTGTTCGAAGATTCCGGAGGCGGTTTTAGGGCAGGATCGGAACAATCCCTCCCAAGGCGTCCGCCGCGCGAACGTCGTAAGACCGGCGGACGGGTGTGCGGCGAAGGCCTGCTTCGGATCCGATTCCAGACAACAACCTTAGGTCAACATCGCCCATGCCAGCCCATCCTTCCGGCAGCAAACGGCATCATCGCGCCACGTCCGCGACGGCTGCCAGCCAGTTGCGCGAACTGGCATCTGGTCCGTCATCGCGATCGCCTGGAAACTTATTGTCAAGCCTTTACAGATCCACGCAACATCCGGAGTTAAAAGGCTAAGTTTGAGCCCGTGCGCTAAAGCCTATTTTAACCGTTTGATCCGACACTCCACACGTTAAGCGTGACGCATCGCGCGCTTCCTATCAGCAAAACGCGCCGGTTGGGCGTGTCGTCAGGTGTCGGAAATGGATGATCTGCTTCGAGAGTTTTTAACGGAAACAAGTGAAAGCCTTGACGTTGTTGATGTGGAGCTTGTGAAGTTCGAACAGGAACCGAACAACGCACAGATCCTGGACAACATTTTCCGGCTTGTGCACACGATCAAGGGGACGTGCGGCTTCCTCGGACTGCCGCGCCTTGAATCGCTGGCCCACGCTGCCGAAACCCTGATGGGCAAGTTCCGGGACGGGGCGCCGGTTACCGGCGAGGCCGTCACGGTCATTCTGGAATCGCTGGACCGCATCAAGTCGATCCTCGCGGAACTGGAAGAGCAGGAAGGCCAGGAACCGGAGGGATCCGACCAGGATCTCATTCACGAACTTGAACGGCTCTCCGGCCTGCACGGCGACGAAGCCGCACCCGATGTCGCACCCGCCGAAGAAGCGCCCGCCGCGGCCGCCCCGGAAGCTGAAGACGCCGACGCCGCGGCAGCCGAGCAACCGGCCGACGACGACAGCGGCGAGATGCCCTATCAGATCCTGGAGCGCGAGCTGAAACCCGGCGAGGTCTCCCTCGACGATCTGGAAAAAGCCTTCCGCGAAACCGAGATCGAGGTCGAACTGCCTTCAGAAAAACCCGCCGCGGCAGAAAACAAGGCCGCGGAACCGGCAAAGGCGGCCGCCGATGCCGCTCCGGAAGCCGCCAAGGGCGCCGCGCCGGCGCGGGCCGAAGGCGAAGCCAAGGCATCGGTTTCCAGTCAGTCGATCCGCGTGAACGTGGAGACGCTGGAACAATTGATGACCATGGTCAGCGAGCTGGTGCTGACCCGCAACCAATTGCTTGAAATCGTGCGCCGGCACGAAGACAGCGAATTCAAGGTTCCCCTGCAACGTCTGTCGAACGTCACGGCGGAATTGCAGGAAGGCGTGATGAAGACGCGCATGCAGCCGATCGGCAATGCCTGGCAGAAGCTGCCGCGCATCGTACGTGACCTTGCCAAGGAACTCGGCAAGCAGATCGAACTGGAAATGGTCGGCGCCGACACAGAACTCGACCGGCAGGTTCTGGAGCTGATCAAGGATCCGCTGACCCACATGGTCCGCAATTCGGCCGACCACGGTCTTGAGACGATCGCCGGCCGCCGCGAGGCCGGCAAGCCGGACAAGGGCACGATCCGCCTCGCCGCCTACCATGAAGGCGGGCACATCATCATCGAGATCGCCGACGACGGCAAAGGCCTCGATGTCGATAAGATCAAGCAGAAGGCGCTCGACAGCGGCATCACGACCGAAGCCGACATGGAAAAGATGACGGATGCGCAGATCCACAAGTTCATCTTCGCCGCCGGCTTTTCCACGGCTCAGGAAGTCACGGCCGTGTCGGGACGAGGCGTCGGCATGGACGTCGTGCGCAACAACATCGAGCTCATCGGCGGCACCGTCGATCTGAAATCGACCGCCGGCAAGGGGTCGACCTTCATCATCAAGATCCCGCTGACGCTGGCCATCGTGTCGACGCTCATCGTGGAATCTTGCGGCGACCGCTTTGCCATCCCGCAATTGTCGGTGGTCGAACTGGTCCGGGTCCAGTCGAATTCGGAACACCGGATCGAACGGCTGAAGGAAACCCCGGTCCTCAGGCTCCGCAACAAGCTGCTGCCGCTGGTTCACATGTCCAATCTGCTCGGCATGGACGACATGACAGTCAGCGAGGACATGATGGAGAACGACAACGGCTTCATCGTTGTCATGCAGGTCGGCAACCAGAGCTTCGGCATCATCGTCGACGGCGTCTTCCATACCGAGGAAATCGTCGTCAAGCCGATGTCGAACATGTTGCGCAACATCTCCATGTTCTCCGGCAATACGATTCTCGGTGACGGCAGCGTCATCATGATCATCGACCCGAACGGCATCGCCCAGGGCATCGGCAACCACATCCACGAAGAAGCTGCCGAGCAGCACGAAAGCGAGGCGGCGGAGCGGGTTCACGAGGGCCAGAGCAAGATCTCTTTCCTCCTGTTCCGGGCCGGTTCGCACGAACCCAAGGCCGTGCCGCTGTCGCTGGTCACCCGTCTGGAGGAGTTCGAGATCGATCGCATCGAGACGTCGAACGGACGGCATCTGGTGCAATACCGCGGCGCGCTGATGCCGCTGGTCTATTTCGACATGGACGCCCAGCGGCGCACCGAAGGCACCCAGCCCATGCTGGTCTTCTCCGACGACGGCCGGTCGATGGGTCTGGTGGTCGACGAAATCGTCGACATCGTGGAGGACTATCTCGACATCGAGGTCGGTTCCGACATCCCCGGCATTCTCGGCTCTGCGGTCATCAAGGAGCGCGCGACCGAGGTCATCGATATCGGCCATTATTTGCCGCTCGCCTTCGAGGACTGGTTCCTGCGCAAGGAGATGGAAACCGAATCCCTGTCCAAGCGGCTTCTGTTCGTCGACGATTCGTCGTTCTTCCGGAACATGCTCGGCCCGGTGCTGAAAGCTGCCGGTTACGACGTGACGATCTGCAGTTCGGCCAAGGAAGCGCTCAACCTTCTGGAAGACGGCGGTCCCTTCGATGTGATCGTCAGCGATATCGAAATGCCGGAGATGAACGGCTTCGAGTTCGCCGAAATGATCAAGCGGGACGACAACCTGCGGGAAATGCCGATCGTTGCCCTGTCTTCGCTCTGCACGCCGGCATCGATCGAACGCGGCCGGCAAGCCGGTTTCGATGATTATGTAGCCAAGTTCGACCGGCCGGGACTTATCGCCTCCATCAAGGAGGTCACGAGCTACGAAATGGGAGTGGCGGCATGACCGACCAGGCACAGCTCACGGCCGGGGACGGCACCATCATTCAATACGTCACGGTCGTCATCGGCGGTCAATTGTTCGGCATTCCGATCGAGCGGGTCCACGATGTCTTCATGCCGGACAGCATGACACGCGTACCGTTGTCCGCGTCCGAAATTGCCGGAGTTCTTAATCTGCGCGGGCGCATCGTTACGGCAATCAGCATGCGCGAACGCCTGCATCTGCCGCCGCTCGAAGACGGCGGATCGACGATGGCGGTCGGCATCGAATTCAAGGGCGAATCCTATGGACTTCTGATCGACCAGGTCGGCGAGGTTTTGAACCTGCCGGCCAACGGTCAGGAAAGCAATCCGGCCAATCTCGACAGCCGATGGGCGGCGATTTCGGGTGGCGTGCATCGTCTCGACGGCCAGTTGATGGTCATTCTGGACGTCGATCGGTTGCTGGCAAGCATGACGGAAACACTAGCGGCATAACGAACCGGCCGGCCCCGGTTCAAAACAGGAGGACGAAGGTCCATGAAACACTGTCTCGTGGTGGATGATTCGAGCGTGATCCGGAAGGTTGCGCGGCGCATTCTGGAAGATCTCGAGTTTACGATTTCGGAGGCCGAGGACGGCCAACAGGCGCTCGACATCTGTCGGGAGAAGATGCCAGATGCCGTATTGCTCGACTGGAACATGCCGGTCATGGACGGGCTGGAATTCCTGAAGACCCTGCGCAGTCTCGACAAGGGCGACGATCCCAAAGTGGTGTTCTGCACGACGGAAAACGACGTCGCGCACATCGCCCGGGCGATCCGAGCCGGTGCGAACGAATACATAATGAAGCCGTTCGACCGGGAGATCGTCGAGGCCAAGTTTCAGGAGGTCGGCCTTATCTGAGGCCGATTAGTTTCATGTCAGCAATTCCGAATGCGGCCGCGGCCAGACCCGCTGCCGAAACGGATCCCGTGCGCGTGATGGTGGTCGACGATTCCGTCGTGATCCGCGGGCTGGTTTCCCGATGGATCGACGAAGACCGGTCCATGGCGGTCGTCGCGGCCCACCGCAACGGCAAACTGGCGGTCGATGATATCGAACGGTCGAACCCCGATGTCGTCGTGCTGGACATCGAGATGCCGGAGCTCGACGGTCTGTCTGCACTTCCCCTCATGTTGAAGAAGAAGCCGGAACTTGCAGTCGTAATGGCCTCGACGCTGACGCGCCGCAACGCTGAGATCAGTCTGAAGGCGCTCTCGCTCGGCGCGGCCGATTATGTGCCCAAACCGGAATCGAATTCCGGCGTCACCACGTCCGTCGATTTCCGGCGCGATCTGATTGAAAAGGTAAAACACCTCGGCTTGCGGGCCCGGGGTCGCAACCGCCGCCGCAACATGGCGCCGGCACCGGACCGGCCGGCGCAGGCGCGCACGGCGTCCTGTCCGTCGACCGCACCGGCTGCAAAGCCGATAAGCGCCCTGACCACCAAACCCTATTCGCGCGTCGCGCCGAGAGCCCTCGTCATCGGCTCCTCGACCGGCGGACCGCAGGCTCTGGCGGAAGTCTTCCAGCATATCGGTCCGGCAATGAGCCGTGTCCCGGTACTTGTCACCCAGCACATGCCGCCGACCTTCACGTCGATCCTGGCAGAGCACGTCGCCAAGACCGCCGCCCGCCCCTGTTCGGAAGGCGAGGACGGCGAACCGATCGTGCCCGGCCGCATCTACATCGCCAAGGGCGGCCTGCACATGCTCGTAGAAAAGGCAGCAAGCGGCCCGATCATCCGCCTCGCCGACACCGCGCCCGTCAATTTCTGCAAACCGGCAGTCGATCCGCTGTTCAAGACGGCTTCGGAAGTCTTCGGATCGGCCCTTTTGGCCGCGGTCCTGACCGGCATGGGCAATGACGGCGCCGAAGGCGCGCGGATCGTGTCCGAAGCCGGCGGGTCTGTCGTTACCCAGGACGAAGAAACCAGCGTGGTCTGGGGCATGCCCGGCGCCACGGCAAAGACCGGCGTATGCAGCGACATTCTTCCCCTGCCGCAGATCGGTCCGAAACTGGCACGCCTGATTAGTGGAGGACGTCCATGACTCCGTCTGAGTATGAATACATTCGCGGCTTCCTCAAGGAACGGTCCGGTCTCGTGCTGTCGGACGACAAGCAATACCTGGTCGAAAGCCGCCTGATGCCTATCGCCCGCAAGACGGGGATCGATACGATCGGCGGGCTGGTCGCCAAACTGCGGTCACCGGGCGAAAAGAAGATTCAGGAAGCGGTCGTCGAAGCGATGACCACGAACGAATCCTTCTTTTTCCGGGACAAGACGCCGTTCGACCGTTTCAACGACACCATGCTTCCCGCAATGCTGACGGCACGGTCGACGCAACGCAAGCTCCGGATCTGGTGTGCCGCGGCCTCGACGGGCCAGGAGCCTTATTCGATCGCGATGTGCCTGAAGGAAGCGGCGTCCAAGATGCCGGGCTGGCGTCACGAAATTCTCGGCACCGATCTCAGCACCGAAGTGCTGGAAAAGGCCAAGGCCGGCATGTACAGCCAGTTCGAAGTGCAGCGCGGCCTGCCGGTCCAGCATCTGTTGAAATATTTCACCCAGCAGGGCGATCTCTGGCAGGTAGCCCCCGAACTGCGCGGCATGGTCCAATGGCGACCGTTCAACCTGCTCGATTCGATGGTGGCACTCGGACGCTTCGACATCGTCTTCTGCCGCAACGTGCTGATTTACTTCGATCAGCAGACCAAGGTTGATATCCTCGGTCGCATTGCGAAACAGATGGCTCCCGATGGCTTCCTCGTTCTCGGCGCTGCCGAGACCGTCATCGGCCTGACGGACAGCTTCGTTCCCGTTGAAGGCAAACGCGGCCTGTTTCAGCCACAAGGAGCCGGCAGCGCGCAAGCCGCGCCCGGCAAGACCGCGCCGGCGGCAGCGTCTGCTGTCGACCGCCTCAACGCATTGGCCAGCGCAAACTCGATCCGCAAGGCCGGTTGATCATCGCACGTCGATGACGCGCTGAGCGTACAGGTACAGTTACCGAACGGGCCGGAAACGAAAGTTTCCGGCCCTTTTGCGTTCAGGCCGGTCCTCGGACGGCGCGGCCCGGCCGTCCGCTATAAACCGCCAGCAAAGCCGCACCGGCAGTGAGCAAGGCCGCCGTGAAGGCGAGGCTGGAAAATCCGTAAACCTCGTATAGCGGTCCGAACGCCAGTGCTCCCGTACTGGCCGCCAGGTAGGTTGCCGCGCTGTTCAGGCCGAGAATGCTGCCCCGCCGGTCGGGACGGATCTCGGACAACCCGGCGACGATCAGGTTCAGGCCGAAATGATTGGCCAGGCCCCACCCCAGGCACAGGACGAGCAGGGCACCGTACGCCTGGTCGACAAGGCCGATGAGGGCATAGATGATGGCAATGAACAGAAAGCTGGCAGGCATGACGCGCGACCGGCCGAACCGGTCCACAAGCGGATTAGCAAAGGCTGCTGCGCCGAACCCCGCGCCGTAGACCAAAGCTGCCAGCCCGCCGGCACTGACCGGCAATCCGAGTACGGTATGGATATGGTCCCCGAGATAGGCATACGTGCCGTAAAATGCCGTCATGTAGGCAAGACAGATGCCGATGAGCGGCAAGACGCCCGGGATGGCGAGGGCCGACAACGCTGAACCCGACGAACCGGCGGGGTTCGGGTCTGTATGCGGCGCGAGGTGCCGCAGGGCAAGGAAGGCGCCGGCGGCACAGAGGGCAAGACCGCCATAGACGAACCGCCAGTGCAACAGATCGGCCAGCAGCGAGGACAGGCTCACGCCCGCAACCATGCTGATCGTCCAGCCGACCAGGACGCGCCCGAGAACGGTGCTTTCCTGACCTCTCGGCGCGATCACCGCCGTAAAGGCGTAGATCGCGGGAAGCCCGATGCCGGCCGCCAGTCCGGCAGCGAATTGCGCCGCGATCAGCACAGCGATCGACGGCGCCGCGGCGCTTGCGATAAAGGCGACGACCAGGCCCAGAAGGGCGCCGGACAGGGCCTGTTTCACACCGAGCCCGTCGATCAGGCGTGACAGGAAAAGCGCACCCAGCGTGGTGCCGAAACCGTAGACGGCCGCAGCCACCATGGTGGTCGCGATACCGCTTCCCAGGTCACGGGCGATCGCCGGCGCGATCGGTCCGAGCGCAAGGGAATTGGCGCCGATTACCGCAACGCATCCAGTCAGGACAGCAACCAGAAGCATCATCGGTCGATTTCCAGTCTGTCTTATGATATTCAGCATATTTAGAAAATAACCAGATGAAATTCGGCTTCCCAGAAAGTTTTTCTAATCCATGGCAAAAACAGACAATCTTCATGGAAAAGACGCACCGGCACGCCGCCTCGACGCTTTCGACCGAAAAATCTTAAGCGCCCTCGAAAAGGACGGCAGCCGCGGTTATGCCGCGCTGGGTCAGGAGGTCGGCCTGTCGGCCCCCGCCGTCCACGAAAGGGTAAAAAAACTGCGCGCGGCCGGGATCCTCCGCGGGATGGCGCCCGTCATGGATCCGGTTGCCGTCGGCAAGCCGTTACTGGCCTTTGTGCATGTCGATACGGTGGGCTGGGGAAAAAGCCGGCAGACGATGGCGCTTGCCGACCATCCGGAAGTCGAGGAAATCCATTCCGTCGCGGGCGATACCTGCCTGCTGCTCAAGGTCCGGACCCGCGATACCGGCGATCTGGAGGCCCTGCTTTCGTTGCTCTACGCCACGCCGGGAGTGAAGGCGACCCGATCCTACGTGGTGCTGACCACCTATCTGGAGCGACCGGTTCAGGCGGGCATCACGGAAACCTGGCCCGTGATCGACCACGAACCGGCATAAAAAAACCGTCCGGCTGCAACCGGACGGTAGATCGTATCGGGAAACTGAAAGGGGATACGCGGGCGGCCCGTCAGGCCGATTCGCGCATGGCTTCCTGTTCGGGTTCGCGCAGCACGTAGCCACGTCCCCAGACGGTTTCGATGAAGTTCGTACCGTCGGTCGCTGCTGCAAGTTTCTTGCGCAGCTTGCAGATGAACACGTCGATGATCTTGAGTTCCGGTTCGTCCATGCCACCGTAAAGGTGATTGAGGAACATTTCCTTGGTGAGCGTCGTGCCCTTGCGCAAGGAGAGCAGTTCCAGCATCTGGTATTCCTTGCCCGTCAGGTGCACCCGCTGGCCGTTCACCTCGACCGTCTTGGTATCGAGATTGACCGTCAGTGCGCCGGTTGTGATCACCGATTGCGCATGCCCTTTCGAGCGGCGCACGATCGCGTGGATCCGGGCAACCAGTTCATCCTTGTGGAAAGGCTTGGTCATGTAGTCGTCGGCGCCGAAGCCGAGACCACGCACTTTATCCTCGATGCCGGCGAGGCCGGACAGGATCAGGATCGGCGTCTTGATCTTCGACACGCGCAACGTGCGAAGAACCTCGTAACCGGACATGTCTGGCAGGTTCAGGTCGAGGAGAATGATGTCGTAGTCGTAGAGCTTTCCGAGGTCGATGCCCTCTTCGCCCAGATCCGTCGTATAGACGTTGAAACTTTCGGATTTCAGCATCAATTCGATGCTTTGCGCCGTAGCGCTGTCGTCTTCAATCAGTAAAACGCGCATGCTAAATCCCCTTAGAATCCCTGCCTCGTCCGGATCAGAGGATCCGGCCCAGCACGCGGCTACAACGAAGAGCGGTACGTCAACCCGAATCAGATAGTGATATGGTTAACAGATAGCGATTCGTCACAGCAAGTGATTAAGGGCTGTCGGAAAGCCGCCGGCGGACGGAAACGCAATGCAACCGGACTGTTCGTTACCCTGCCAAAGTCGGAACAGCCGAAATGCGGATCTCTATCCTTATAGAGCCGGCAACCGGATCCAGTTGCCTTCAAGCACTTGCGTTAATCATTGTCGAAACCTCTTAACGATCCGTTACCGTTAAGGGGCGGCCGGAAGACATCCCATGGAATCCTTGAAACGCGCGGTAGCCGACATTGCCCCCACCACGATTTACGGACGCGTGGCCGGCGTGCGCGGCCTGCTTGTCGAGGTTGCCGGACCGCTGTTCGCGATGAGCGTCGGCAGCCGGCTGACCATCGAGGCATCCGGCGAACGGATGGTGCCCTGCGAAGTCGTCGGCTTCGAAGACGACAAGGCCCTGTGCCTCCCGTTCGCGCCGATCGAGGGCGTACGGCTTGGCTGCCGGGCGCTGCTCGGCGCCCAGGAAAGCGCCGTGCGGCCGAGCGAGGCGTGGCTTGGCCGCGTCGTCAATGCCTTCGGCGATCCGCTCGACGGTGGCGGGCCGATCCCGGTCGGCCCCGAACCCCGTCCGACACGAGCGGCGCCGCTGAGCGCCCATGCACGCGGCCGGGTCGGCGCTCCGATCGATCTCGGCGTGCGCGCCCTCAATACATTCACCACGTGCTGCCGCGGCCAGCGTATGGGCATATTCGCCGGATCCGGCGTCGGAAAGTCGGTTCTGTTGTCGATGCTGGCACGCAATACCGATTGCGATGTCGCGGTGATCGGATTGATCGGCGAACGCGGACGCGAGGTCCGTGAATTCCTCGAAGACGACCTTGGCGAGGAAGGCCTGCGCCGCTCGATCGTCGTCGTGGCGACATCAGACGAACCCGCGCTGATGCGCCGCGAGGCCGCCTTCCTGACCATGGCCTTGTGCGAATATTTCCGCGATGAGGGCAAGGATGTGCTCTGTCTTATGGACTCGGTGACCCGTTTCGCCACGGCGCAGCGGGAGATCGGGCTTTCGGCCGGCGAGCCGCCCACCTCCAAGGGATATACGCCGACCGTGTTTTCCGAATTGCCGAAACTCCTGGAACGGGCCGGTCCCGGCCGGCCGGACAGCGGCACCATTACCGGTCTGTTCACCGTCCTGGTCGAGGGCGACAACCACAACGAGCCGGTTGCCGATACGGTGCGCGGCATTCTCGACGGCCACGTTGTGATGGAACGCGCGATCGCCGAACGCGGGCGCTACCCTGCCATCAACGTGCTGAAATCCGTATCGCGGACCATGCCTGCCTGCATTCCGGAAAACTGCCGTCCGGTGCTGACCGAAGCCCGGCGGCTGATGGCCGCCTATGCTGACATGGAAGAACTGATCCGGCTGGGCGCCTACCGCAAGGGATCCGACCCGTTGACGGACCTGGCGATTCAGCGGAATCCCGATTTGGAACAGTTTTTAGCCCAACAAAAGGAGGAAATTACCGGATTCAAGGATGGATTTGAGCGTTTGGCCAACCTTTTGGAAATGAGTCTGTCGTAAAGTGGCTTCATTGAACGGAGTGTTGCGTGATGAAGTCTCGTGAAAGCCTGTTGCGGCTGAAAAGGTTCCAGGTCGACGAAAAACGTCGCCAGGTCGCTCAGATCGAAGCCATGATTGCTGATTTCCAGCGGATGGCCGATGAGCTGGATCATCAGATCTCGTCCGAACAGGAGCGGGTCGGCATCACCGATGTCACCCATTTTGCCTATCCGACCTTCGCCAAGGCGGCGATCCAGCGGCGCGACAATCTTCAGGCGTCCGCGAACGATCTGGATTCGCAACTGGAAAACGCCCGCGAAGCGCTGGCCGAGGCCGTCGAAGAGCTGAAGAAGTTCGAACAGCTCGAAGAACGCGACAATGCCCGCGAACAGGCTGAAGCCGAAGCCGCGGAGCAGGACGACATGGACGAAATCGCCGCCCGGCGCCACGCCGTTGGCCGCTGATCGCCAG
Source organism: Pseudomonadota bacterium (assembly GCA_038745065.1). Taxonomy (GTDB): domain Bacteria; phylum Pseudomonadota; class Alphaproteobacteria; order Rhizobiales; family JANQQB01; genus JANQQB01. The sequence continues at coordinate 19,506 of JBCDLT010000050.1, forward strand.
GTCCGCTGACCGAATTCCCATCAATGCAAATGCACCCCGCCCGGACAATGTTCCGGGCGTTTCGGTTTGACCTTGCCAGCGCGTGCCGCCATGGTCCGGCAAAATGACTGATCCGGAAACCGACATGGTTGTGCCTCACGATTCCGACCGCATTGGACCAACGGCGTTTCTTGTTCCCATGCTGCTCCTGGGCGCGGCCTTGTGCTTTCCTCTCGGCCTTACCTTGCCGTTGATGAGCCTGGAAAAGTTCTTCGTTTTCGAGGAAACGCCGTCGTTGATCGAGGTCGTCACCGGTTTATGGGACGCGGGCGACGCACTCCTGGCCGCCGTGATCGGGATCTTCTCGATCGTTTTCCCGATCTCGAAACTTGTCGTCCTGTTCCTGATCGGGTTCGGAACCCTGCATGTACGGCGCCTGATCTGGCTGTCGGCACTCGGCAAATGGTCGATGATGGATGTGATGCTTGTCGCGATTGTCGTCTTTGCGGCAAAGACCAGCGGCATGGCATCGGCCGTGGCGCAGCCGGGCATCTGGTTCTTCGGTGCGGCCACCCTGTTGTCGGCCGCCGCCGCGCTTGCGATCGAAAAGAGCGCCCGCGCCTGACACAGATGGTTTCGTTGTCGTCTTTGCCGGCGCTTGCGAGGCGATCAGCCCGCGACAGCGGACCGATGGAGCAGCGGATAGCGCACACCGGCGGCATCCGGCAGATGGCCGGCCAGCCGGGGGTCGTCGGCAATTTCAATCGCCCGGCGATACGGACGAAAGCCGCATTTCATATAGAATGACAGGGCAGCAGGGTGGTCGAGCGTGCAGGTATGCAGCCAGACCCGTTCGGTCCGAGGCGCCGCCCAGCATTCGGCCAGCGCCTCGCCCATAAGCCAGCGTCCGATCGACCGTCCGACCGCCGACGGAACCAGGCCGAAAAATGCGACCTCTATGTTGACTGGATCTGAAAAATCCAGCTCCACGAGACCGCAATCCCGGTCGTCCATGCGCGCGATGCGGATCTGCCGATGCGGCTCGGCAAGCACTGCCGCAAGGTCGGCATCGGGAAGAACGAGGCGGGAAAACCAGAGCCAGTCCGAGCCGATCTCCCGGAACAGGGCGCGGTACCGCTCAAGCCCCGGACGCCCGGCGGCGCCAAGTTCGACACCAGATGGCGGCGGCAGGCGCCAGGTCGCGGGATCGGTCACCTCCAGATAGGTGACGATTGCAGCCACCTTCCCGTCGGGAAGGTCGGTATAGCCATCTAGGTCGAGATCGGTCGTATCGGGCACCGGAGCGCTATCGCCTTTTGCCTGTCCTTGGATATTGGCGCCAAACTGGAAACCACAGGCTCAACCGCACTGCAAGTCCTCGACAAGTCGATGACCTTGCCCAGAGCGGCTGCAGAGCTTCCGTCCTTATCGAAGTCCGGGCACCGGGCACAGGACCCGGCCGGACGGCGCGAATGCGCGCCGCGATCGGAACCGCACCACCTTTTGTCGTGGTTCGGCGGAATGCGCGCCCGCCGTTTGCAGCGTCGTCGACCCATTGGTGTCCGCCACGCCGAAATGGGTCCTGCCGGTCAGGCGTCGATGGGCGTGCGCCTGCTGCCATGCGACGAGGATGGTGGCAACGGCCAGCAAGGCACCCAGCGCCAGGCAGGCGAATTGCACGGTGCCGAGAAGGTCTGCAGTCATGGAATGGCTTTCGTTGGCTCGAATAGAAGATGGGGGCGTCAGGGTGACGGGCTCAGATCACGCCGACCGTCTTGAGTTTGGCACGCGGATGCACCTCTCCCTGGCTCATGACCGTGGTATGCGCCCGGAACCGTTCGACGATCGATCGGACGAAGGGGCGGATGCCTGGAGATGTTAAAAGAACCGGCACTTCGCCCTGGATTGCGGCTTCCTCGAAACGGTCGCGCACCAGGGTCACGAAGTCCTGGAGGTCGGAGGGCGCCATCGCCAATTGCCGGTCCTCGCCTTCGCCGACGATCGCCTCGGCAAAGGCGTGTTCCCATTTCGGCGACATGGTGATCAGCGGCAGATATCCGCCCGGCGCCTGATTCAGGGCGCAGATCTGACGGGACAGCCGCGCCCGCACATGTTCGGTGATTGTCTGCGGATTGCGCGACACGCCGACGCCTTCGGCGATGCCTTCCAGGATCGTCGGCAGATCGCGGACCGAAATGCGTTCCTCGAGCAGCGATTGAAGCACGCGCTGGATGCCGGAGACGGTAATCTGCGAGGGCACGATGTCCTCGACCAGTTTGGTCATTTCCGGCGACAGGTCCGACAAGAGCTTCTGCACATCGGCATAGGAAAGCAGTTCCGACACATGCCCTTTGAGCACTTCGGTCAGGTGCGTCGAAATCACGGTGGCCGGGTCGACGACGGTGTACCCGCGCACGCTCGCTTCTTCCCGCAGATTGCGGTCGACCCATGTCGCCGGCAGGCCGAAAGTCGGCTCTGTCGTCTGGTGACCGGGCAAGTCGATCGGACGCCCTTCCGGATCCATGACCATATATTGGTTCGGGAACAGGGTGCCGGCACCGGCATCCACTTCCTTGATCTTGATCACATAATCGTTACCCGCCAGCGAGACGTTGTCGAGAATGCGCACTGGCGGCATGACGAAGCCCATCTCGCCGGCCATCTGCCGGCGCAGCGCCTTGATCTGGTCGGTCAGCTGGTCCTTGCCGTCCGGTCCGTTGATCATCGGCAGGAGACCGTAGCCAAGCTCGATCCGGATTTCGTCCATCTTGAGGGCGCTGCTGATCGGCTCTTCGGCCGGTACGTCTGGTTCGGCCGCACGTTGCTCGGCCAATTGCTGTTCCGCAAGCGCCTGCCTGTGCTGTCGATCGGCCGTGAAAGCCAGATAGCCGGCGCCCGCGGCGAGCCCGAGAAACGGGAGCGCCGGCATGCCGGGCAGCATGGCGAGCACGACCATGACGAAGGACGACATGCCGAGCGCTTTCGGATAGCCCGACAATTGTTTGACCAGCGCCTTGTCGGCGGCACCGCGAACGCCGGCCTTGGAGACCAGCAGGCCGGCGGCGGTCGACACGATGAGCGCCGGGATCTGGGAAACGAGGCCGTCGCCGACCGTCAGCAGCGTGTAGACCTCGCCGGCTTCGACGAAGGTCAGGCTCTGCTGCGTCATGCCGATGATGATGCCGCCGATGATGTTGATGAACGTGATCAGCAGGCCGGCGATCGCATCGCCGCGCACGAATTTCGACGCCCCGTCCATCGCGCCGTAAAAGGAGCTTTCGTCTTCCAGCGTCTTGCGGCGCTCGCGCGCCTCGTCCTCGGTGATAAGACCGGCCGATAGGTCGGCGTCGATCGCCATCTGCTTTCCCGGCATGGCGTCGAGCGTGAAGCGGGCCGCCACCTCTGCAATGCGTCCCGAGCCTTTTGTGATGACGATGAAATTCACGATCACCAGGATCGCGAAGACGATCAGACCGATAATGAAATTGCCGCGCATCACAAACGAGCCGAAGGCCTCGATGACGTGGCCGGCGGCATCCCCGCCCTCATGACCGTTGGCCAGGATCAGCCGCGTCGACGCCAGGTTGAGCGCCAGCCGCATCATGGTCGCGATCAACAGGACCGTCGGAAACGCGGAAAACTCCAGCGGCCCCTGGATGAACAGGGCGGTCATCAGGATCAGCACGGAAAAGATCAGCGAGATCGCCAGGAACAGGTCGAGCGCCATTGCCGGCATCGGCATGATCAAGACGACCAGGATCGTCATCACGCCGATCGCGAGCGCGATATCGCCGCTGCGCAACGTGTCGGTGATCCGGCTCAGGTCGAACGGCAGCGAAAGCGTCGGCGCTGAACCGGCATTCGGCGCAGCGGCAGGCGAGGCGGGAGTGTCGGCGGGCGCGGCTGGCAGGGACGCACCGTCGGCAGTCGTGGTATCGGACATTCAACGCCTCAAGATGACAAACGCAGCGTCGGTCGCCGGGCCGCGGGTTTGGTCGGGGAAATGCGTGCCGGTCTCCTTGGCAGGGACGTGGGCATGGCACCTCGGAGACCGGCACAAATTTCCCGGCAGGGACCGGGCCCGGCAATTACTGCCTAGGCAAAAACTGCCGCATTATGGTTACCGACCGGTTAATGACCGTAAGAAAGATCGCCGTTCCGGTGCCGGCCGGCCCGGCTGTACAAACCGCAAGGGCCCGATTAGACCGGGACATTGAAAAGGCATCCGCCCCACGATTTCTGCCGCTGCTACGGGACCCGGGCGGCGACCGTGCTGCGCTTTACCAGGATCGAAATCATGTATGCGAGCCCCTCCCCGTCTGTATCGGCCAGCAACCGCACCATCGACCTGAGGAGCGACACGGTCACGCAGCCCTCGGCAGGCATGCGCGCGGCCATGGCTGCTGCCGATGTCGGCGACGACGTCTACGGCGAGGACCCGACCGTTCTTCAGCTCGAAAGCAGGATGGCGGACCTTTTCGGCAAGGAAGCGGCCATCCTGATGCCGTCGGGAACCCAGAGCAACCTGGCCGCGCTTCTGTGTCATTGTGCCCGCGGCGAAGAAGTCATCGTCGGCGATCGCTATCATGCCTTCAAGTACGAAGCCGGCGGCGCATCGGTGCTTGGCGGTATCGTAGCCTGCCCGCTGCCGACAAACGCCACCGGTGGCCTGAATGCCGCTCAGGTTGAAGCCGCCGTCAAGCCCGACGACAGTCACTTCGCGATCACGCGGCTCCTGTCCCTCGAGAACACCGTCTCGGGCTATGTGCAGCCGCTGGAATCGATCGACGCGTTATGCGCGATTGCCCGCAGGCACGGCCTGTCGCTGCATCTCGACGGCGCGCGCGTGTGGAATGCCGCCATCGCTCTCGAGGAAAGCCTTGTTCGCATCGCCGAACCGTTCGACACGGTTTCGGCCTGCCTTTCGAAGGGACTGGGCGCCCCGGCAGGTACGGTGCTTGTCGGCAACCGTGCTCTGATCGACAAGGCACGCCGGGTCCGCAAGATGCTCGGCGGCGGCATGCGCCAGGTCGGCCTGCTGGCGGCCGCCGGTCTCTACGCGCTCGACCACAATTATCCAAGGATGGCGGAGGATCATGAAAACGCCGCCGCCTTTGCCAGCGGGCTAGCCGGTATCGACGCACTCGACGTTCAGGCCGGCCCGACGAACATGGTGTTCCTTGCGCCGCACGAGGGCGACCGGCATCGCCTCGTGGAGCATCTGTCCGGACAGGGCATTCGGATCGGCGCCCCGGCGGAAAAGATCCGCGTCGTGTTCCACCACGATGTGTCGCGCGCCGATGTCGATCGCGCGATCGAAGGCGTGCACTCCTATTACGATGCCGCGTGAGCGCCGGCAGCAAATAAGGCCGTAGACCGTGTCGCCCGTGCCGGCCACAGATCAGGACGTCCACTTGCCCGACAAACCGAAAAATTTTCCCTGTTATGAAATCATGCGCGGGTTCACCGAAGTCATTCGCGGCCCTGATCCCGTTTTCCGATACACGGTGACGTGATGCTCGCTCTGTTCCGCCATCCGACCTATCGCCTGCTGTTTGCAGCACAGATAGTGGCGCTTGCCGGCACCGGGCTGGCGACGGTCGCGCTCGGCCTTTTGGCCTACCAGCTCGCCGGCGACCAGGCGGGCGCCGTCCTGGGCACGGCGCTCGCAATCAAGATGATCGCTTATGTCGGTGTGTCGCCGCTGGCCCGGGCCTTTCTGGAATCCTATCCGAGCCGCGCGGTTCTGATCGGTCTCGATATCGTTCGGGCCGGGCTCGCGGCGAGCCTGCTCTTTGTCACTGAGATCTGGCAGATCTATCTGCTGATCTTTCTGCTGCAATCGGCATCGGCGGCCTTCACCCCGACGTTCCAGGCCATCATTCCGGAGATCCTGCCCGACGAGGCGGAGTACACGAGAGCGCTCTCTCTGTCGCGTCTTGCCTACGATCTGGAAAGTCTGGCAAGCCCGGTGCTGGCGGCGGCGCTCCTGACCCTGGTGCCGTTCCATACCCTGTTTGCGGGTACCGCCCTCGGCTTTCTTGCCTCTGCCTTGTTGGTCATGGCTTGCACACTTCCGGCAATGGCGCGCCGGACCGAAGACGCAACGTTCTGGACCCGCGTCGGTGCCGGCTGGCGGATTTTCATGGCCACACCGCGCCTGCGCGGTCTGCTGGCGCTGAACCTGACGATATCGGCCGTCGGCAGTCTCGTCATCGTCAACACGGTGGTGTTCGTCCGGGACAGTTTCGGTCGGGCCGACGACGACGTGGCGATCGCGTTCGCGGCCTTCGGTGCCGGCTCGATGGCGAGCGCCCTTGCCCTGCCCGGCCTGCTCGACCGGATCCGCGATCGCACCGTCATGATTTCGGGCGGCGTCCTGGCGCTTGTCGCCATGACGTTTTTCGCCGGCCTCTGGTCGTCGAGCCTGGTGCCCTGGCCGGCCTTTCTCGCTTTCTGGTTCGCGCTTGGCCTGACCTATTCCGCCGTGCTGACGCCGTCGGCCCGCCTGCTCCGCCGGTCCGCGGCACCGGAAGACCGGCCGGCGATCTTCGCAGCCCAGTTCGCGCTGTCGCATGCCTGTTGGCTGATCGCCTACCCGCTTGCCGGCTATGCCGGCGCCCATGTCGGACTTGCGGCGGCGGCCTTTGCCCTTGTCGGCCTTGGCACGCTCGGCCTCATCGCGGCATTGCGGTTCTGGCCGGCAGCGTCGCAGAGCGCGCTGCCGCATGTGCACGCCGACCTGCCTCCCGATCACCCGCACCTTCAAGGCGCGGAAAAGACCGAAAGCGGGTACCGGCACACGCATGTTTTCTTGATTGATTCGCTGCATCGGCAATGGCCGACACAAGGCTGACAAATCCATGAGTAATTCCGGCGCCGGAGACCGAATCGGCGCCGGTTTGAGGCGTGTTACCGGATTTATCGGAATCAGGCCGCCAGGTCGGCGATCTCGCCGCGCGCCGGGTAATCCGATTTCAGAACGAAGTCGAGCGCCGGTACGAGGTCGGCAAAATGCGGCCGGGCGAACGGCATGGTCTGAACGGCGCCGAAGTAAAGCGTTCCGTCCGGACGCACCAGAAACAGGCCGGGTTCGGAGAACAGCGCCGGCTCTTCGATGCCGATCGACGTCTTTCCCTTTCCGGCTGACACATAAAGACCCCACGCCCGGGCGGTCTTCAGGTCGAGGCTGTGCCCGATGGTCAACTGATCGAGACCCCATTTTTCGCGCGCTTCCGCCGCCCGCTCCTGCGTATCGGACGAAAGGGCGATCACATTGACGCCGCGTTCGGTGAACTTCGGCTGCGTGGTCTGCAATTCGTTCAGATAGGCTTTGCAGATCGGGCAGTGCAGGCCGCGATAAAACACCACCATGGTGAAGTTTTCCGGATTTGAATCCGCCAGCGACCAGGTGCCGCCGTCAAGCAGCGGGACGGTGAGAGCGGGAACGGCCTGGCGCGGGAGAAGCGGGGTAATGTCGGACATGCGGGGTTCCTTTCAAAGGGGACGGGTCGGCTGGAAAATATTGGACTGATCGTTCCAGATATATCCGATCGCGCGCTTCTGGCAAGTCCGTTTGGCGGTCTTGCGATCAGAAACGCGTGACCGGATGGACCGATCAGGCGTTGATCACGGACAGGAATTGGTCGCCGAAATCCTTGAGCTTTTTAGGGCCGACACCCGACACGTCGGCAAAGCTGTCCAGATCCGACGGCCGCCGCGCCGCCATGTCGGTAAGCGTCGCATCGGAAAACACCACATAGGCCGGCACGTTGCGCGAGCGCGCAATGTCGAGCCGGAGCGCTTTCAGTTTATGCAACAGATCTTCGTCGACCGGCATCGTGCTCTCCGGTACCGGCGCCGAGCGCCGCTTGCGCGTCGCCTTTTGTTCGGGCACCTCGCGGTAGGCGAAAGTTCCCTCCCCCCGCAACAGATCTCGACCGCTTTCCGTAATCCGCAAGCCGCCGTAATTCTGGATATCGATGGTGACGAGGCCGGCGGCCACCATCTGCCGCACAAGCACCTGCCAGAACCGTTTCGAGCGGTCCTTGCCGACGCCGTAGGTCGGCAGGTCATCGTGGCCGCGTTCCAGGATTTTGGCGTTTTCCGATCCGCGCAACACATCGATGACATGCGCCACGCCGAACACCTGTCCCGTGCGGTAGATTGCCGACAGCACCATCTGCGCCTGTTCCGTCCCCTCGATCCGGGTCGGTGGCGCGAGACAGGTATCGCAATTGCCGCACGGCTCGATGGTCTCGTCGAAATAGGCCAAAAGCGCCTTGCGCCGGCATTCGGCCGCCTCGCAATAGGCCAGGAGCGCGTCGAGCCGTTTGTGTTCCCTTCGTTTGTGGTCGGCATCCTCGCCGTCCTGATCGATGAAGGTCCGGCGCATGCGGATGTCGTCGAGCCCGTAGAGCATCAGCGTTTCCGCCGGCAGCCCGTCGCGCCCGGCCCGGCCGATCTCCTGGTAATAGGCTTCCATGCTGCCGGGCAGGTTGAGGTGGCAGACATAGCGGATATCGGGTTTGTCGATGCCCATGCCGAAGGCGATCGTCGCCACCATGACGACCGCCTGCTCGCTCATAAACCGGTCCTGGTTGGCCTTGCGCACCTCCGCATCCTGACCGGCGTGATAGGCGATCGCCGAATAGCCTTCCTCGCACAGGAACGCGGCGACCTCCTCCGTCAGCTTGCGCGACAGGCAGTAGACGATGCCGGATACCGCGCGTTTGTCGTCGAGGAACGCCATCAACTGGCGCCGCCAGGATTCCTTGCTTTCGACCGCCAGTCTGAGGTTCGGCCGGTCGAAACCCTGGACGATGATTTCCGCCGGGCCGGCAAACAGTTTGCCGGCGATATCCGCCCGTGTCGCCTTGTCCGCCGTCGCCGTGAAGGCGGCAAGTCGGGCCTCTGGAAACCGTTCCTTCAGGCGCGAGAGCTGTTCGTATTCCGGCCGGAAATTGGCGCCCCATTTGGAGATGCAGTGCGCCTCGTCGACAACGAACATGCCGACGCCGAGCCTTGCGAGCGCCTCCAGCATGCGTTCCGTCATCAGCCGTTCCGGCGACAGATAGACGATCGAACTGTCGCCGGCGCGCAGCGCTTTCCAGGCCGCGACCTGATCCTCGCGCGGCATGCCGGAATGGATGGACACCGCCGGTACGCCGTTCGCCCGCAGCGCCGCCACCTGATCGTCCATCAGCGCGACAAGCGGCGAGATGACGACGGTGATCGCGTCGGAAGCGAGCGCCGGGATCTGGTAACACAGCGACTTGCCCGCTCCGGTCGGCATGACGGCCAAAACATTGGCGCCGTCGATCAGGTGTCCGATGATGCGCTCCTGCCCCGGCCGGAAGGCCTTATAGCCGAACACCTCCGTCAGAATGGATGCGGCGCTCCGATCCATCCGGGCCCTCCTGATCATGTCCTGTGGTTCGCGGGTGATCCCGTTATAGAAGACTCCGGCGTCGATCGGGACGAAATCCGCTCAGCATGATCCGGTTTTTTGTGGACGGCGATGTGTATGTCCGCGAGCGCAAGGGATTGTGCCGCCGACAGCAACACACCGGATCTGCGGAACATCCAGAATGCGTCGCGGAACACGAAGGGAGAGCGAATTCCCGGCGTAACACCATGCTGTCAGATGTCAGGCACAAGACGCATGACATAAGAAAACAGCTTCATGAAAATAATAAAAATAACAACATAGACATATCCCAGGATAATCGAAAAAGATAGATTCATGATAATAACTCTCGTATAGCAGTTATATTCACTGCTCCCGCAAATGAACTCGATGTATTCATTGTAAAACTGATTTCTATCCGGCATGTAATCCAATGCGGCATATGCGCCGACATATTCCAAGTTGAGCACAAGAAACGAAACCAATATCACGATGAAAAACAACGGATAATAATTCAAAATAGACATTTTTGAATAAAAAATCTTCGAAACGATGAAAATAAACACACCCAAAAATACAAATGACCAATACTCAAAAGAAAAAACTGGCATTCTTTGCAGTGCCGAGTATATTGAATAATAATAAAAATCCTCGTCATTCAATATAAAGCGCCTGTATGCAATTATGCATATGGCAGGAATATATATTAAATAAGATGATATCGAAAGCGATAGAAGAATAGATACGTTCTCTTTTAATTTGGCCAAAACGAAGTCCTTAGATAATCAATTCAAAAAAACCACCGGGCCTGTCGGATGAAGTCTGACAGAGATCATCACAGATCCAGCGATTCTCGGATCCGATTGCGCACCGTCTTCAGATGTGCAGTCATGCACTCGGCGGCCTTGTCGGGATCGCGCGCGACGATCGCATCGTAGATGGCTTCGTGTTCGGAAAAACTCTCGTGGTCCTTCGGCGGGGACGCGGATTTCCGCCGCTGGGTCCAGACAGTCGAGCGCCGCACGATGTTGAGCGTGTCGAACAGGGTGATCAGCGGTTTGTTCTTGGTCGCTGCCGCGACGGCCTGGTGGAAATTGTTGTCCCAGGCTTCGTAGACCCGCCAGTCGCGCGCCGCGCGCGACAGCTGGTTGCAGCGCCGCAGGGCGGAAAAATCCGCCTCGGTTCCATGTAGCGCGGCGAGCCGCGCCAATTGCGGCTCGACCGCGAGCCGGGCCTCCATGATCTCGCGGATACTGGTATGCGTGCTGAGGAATTCGACGTCGTTCAGATTGAGGATCGGTCGCGGTCCGATGAACGTGCCGCGCCCGACATGCCGCCAGATCTGGCCCTCCGCTTCCAGCACGGCGAGCGCCGCGCGCAGTTTGGCCCGCGACAGGCCGAGCGTGCCGGCCAGTTCCCGCTCCACGGGCAAGCGTGCATTCAGCGCAAGTTGCTGATCGGCAAGGAATTCCCGCAATCGTTTGAGCGCGACCTGATCGGTGATCCGCGCCTCTGTCATTGTGAACCAATCCTCAAATTGGGTTCGTTTTGCCGGTTCCTTTTCGCAGAAAAGGCTGAATAATCAAAAGAAAAATAGACAGAACCGGATCGAGGAAACCGCCCATAGGCAACCAATTCACGAATTGGATCTGCCCGACGGCGTGCCGTGGGCCCATATGGGTGACCGGCAGGGAGGAGTGTCCGATGCGATTGGTCACGTTCCGCCACAAGGGGATCGACAGCCCCGGACTGCTGATCGACGACGATCGTGTGCTCGACATCCGCAAGGCGCTGTCCGATGGCGGCCCGGATGGGAGCGGTCCTTTCAATGGCCAGGCACCGGCCAACCTTCTCGACATTATCATCGGCGGCCCGTCGGCGCTGCAGGTCATCCGGGACTGCGCGGCGGATACAGGCCGGACAGGTGGTGCGGTGCTGCCATTGACCGCCGTCACGCTGCTCGCACCGATCCCCCGACCGCTGAAAAACGTCTTCTGTGTCGGCAGCAATTACCGGGCCCATGTCACCGAAGCGAGCCGCGCCCAGGCGAAAGAAGACAAGACGCCGGAACATCCGGTGTTTTTCACCAAGCCGCCGACATCGGTGGTCGGCCCGGACGCAATCATCGAGTTCGATCCGCACATTTCGGAAAAGATCGACTACGAGGTCGAACTCGGGGTGATCATCGGCAAAGCGGGCCGGGATATCCCGGCGGCGCGGGCAATTGATCACATTTTCGGCTTCACCATCATCAATGACATCACCGCCCGCGACCTGCAGCGGCGGCATGGCGGCCAGTTCCTGAAGGGCAAGGGTCTCGACACGTCCTGCCCGATGGGACCCGAAATCGTGACGCTCGATGCGCTGCCGAATTTCGAGGATCTGCGCATTTCCGCGCAAGTCAATGGCGAGGCGCGCCAGGACGGCAATACCGGCGACATGATCTTTCCTGTCGCCCGGCTGATCGAATCCCTGTCCGAAGGCATGACGCTTGAACCGGGCGACCTGCTTGCGACCGGAACACCGTCGGGCGTCGGCTATGCCATGACGCCGCCGAACTTCCTCGGCCACGACGACGTGGTGACCTGCGAAATCGAGGGCATCGGCAAGCTGGAGAACACCGTCCGCGATCGAACCCGTGCCGTGTCGGCCGCCTGACCGGCGGGACGGCAAATGACCTGAAACCCGTGCAACGGGACTTGAAAGGGAGGAACCCATGCTCAGGACTGCGCATTTCAAAACAGCAGGAAAACTGCTGGCGGCCGCGGCCGTCTTAGGCCTCTCGGCGCTACCGGCCCAGGCCGACAAGGGCTCGCTGCGCGTTGCCTTCGGCGACGTGCCGGGCGGCGAAATGACCAATTTCATGATCGGCGTCGCCCGCGCCCAGGAGCGCGGCGTCAAGGTCGAGACCATCTTCCTGAAGTCGGAAGACCTCGCCGCGCAGGCCGTCGTCAGCGGCCAGGCCGATATCGGCGTCGGAACGCCCTACGCCCTGATCCAGAAGGTCAAGGCACCGATCCGGATGTTCTATCAATTGTCCATGCTGCGCTTCTATCCGGTGGTCAACGGCGAAAAGTACAAGGCCTGGACGGACCTTGACGGCGCGACCGTGGCTGTTCACGGCCGGGGATCGGGAACCGAGGCGATCATGCAATGGATGGCCAAGAAAAACGGCGTCTCCTACAAGAATGTGAGCTTCGTACCGGGATCCGGCGTGCGCGCCGGCGCGCTGTTGCAGGGCCGGATCGACGTGTCGATCGTCGACTACGAGCGCAAGCGCCTGCTCGAACGCGAAGCACCGGGCAAGTTCGTCTTCCTGCCCATGCCCGACCTGAAGGCAACCGACGAGGCGCTCTACGCCAACCGCACCTGGTTGGAAGAGGAAAAGGAAGCCGTGGCGATCCTGGTCGAGGAACTGGTCAAGACCTGGCGTGAGATCAACAAGGACCCGGCGTCGATCGCAACCTTGCGCGAAAAGTACAACGTGTTGCCGGACATCGAACAGCTCGAAATCGACGAACTCGTGCCGGCTTTCACCCAGGGTGTCGAAATCGACCTGTTCCCCAATGACGGCGGCACCGCCGCCTCGGTGAAGGAAGACTTCGTGTTCTTCACCACCTCCGGCTCGCTGGAAGGCAATCCGGATGAGATGAAAGTCGAGGATTACTGGTACCTCGCACCGGTCGAGGAAGCCGTCCGCAAGCTCGGCGCTTCGTAACGAGAAGCCACGCCAGGAAGACGCGCGGCACCCGGCCGCGCGCCTTCGCCACGTTCCGGCAAGTGCTGCCCTGCTCTCTCGCGCGAAGCGTCGGAACGGCCCGAACCGTATGCCCAGGAACCTGACCGAGGTTGGAAACACCGTCATGTCGATCTCGACAACCCCTGCCGAGGGCCTTGCCGGCCTGCCGGGACCGAAAGGAAGCCGGACCGCACTGTCCCGGGTATTCATCCTGCGTGTCTTGTCGGTCATCGGGCTTTTCGCGGCGTGGGAGATCGCCGGCATGGTGCCGATCAGCGTCGCCTTTCCGAAGTTCAGCGAAACGATGATCGCGCTTTGGGAAATGATACTCGACGGCCGGCTGTTCGACGCCTATTCAGAGACCCTGAAACCGTTGGCCGTCGGCGTTTTGATCTCGGCGGTTTTCGGGGTCGGGATCGGCGTCGGCATGGGGCTCAATGCCCGCACGCAATGGGTGTTCGAACCGATCTTCGTCGTGCTCCAGGCCTCGCCCGTCGCCGCCCTCATCCCGCTTATCACCTATGTCTATGGCATCGGCATCACGGCAAAAACCGTGGCCGTCATCATCCTTGCGGCCCCGATCATCGTGCTGAACACCTATAAGGCTGTGCGCAATGCCAGCCCGAACCTGGTCCAGATGTGCCGGTCTTTCCAGGGCACGCGGGCGCAGGAAATCTGGAAGGTCATCATCCCGGCCGCTGCGCCGGTGATCTTCGCCGGGTTGCGGCTCGGCGTCGCCGCCGGCTTTATCGGCGTCATCCTGGCCGAACTGCTGATCACGCCGACCGGCATCGGCGACATCATTTCCTACCATCAATCCGTTGCCGAATACGCCCACATGTACGCCGCCGTCTTCACGATCATCGTGTTTTCCGCCCTGGTCGTCGGCGCCCTGGAACAGGCCGAGACCCGTTACTTCCGGCCCGAAAAGAGGAAAAGCCAATGATGGCGCAAGCAACCGCCCTGAAGGCCGCGCCCGGCGACCCGGCAACCGATCCCGCCCCGATCATCGAAGTGCGCAACATCACCAAGTTCTACGGCGAGGACGTGCACGCGCTGGATTCCATCAACCTGGACTTCCCCGTCGGTCAGATGACCACCTTGCTCGGGCCGTCCGGCTGCGGCAAGACCACGCTTTTGAAGATCATTGCGGGCCTGCTCGAACCGAGCTCCGGCGAAGTCTTCGTCAAGGGCAAGCCGGTGACGGGCCCCGGACCGGAGCGCGCCTTCGTCTTCCAGGATTTTGCGCTTCTGCCCTGGGCCACCGTCGTGCGCAACGTCGCCTTCGGGCTGGAACTGACCGGCGTGCCGAAAGCCCAACGTGAGGACAAGGCCCGCCACTACATCGCCGAAGTCGGATTATCGGGATTTGAAAACAAGTTTCCGCATGAATTGTCCGGCGGCATGCGCCAGCGTGTGGGGCTCGCCCGGGCGCTCGCGGTCAATGCCGACGTGCTGTTGATGGACGAGCCGTTTTCCGCCGTCGACGAACAGACCCGCCGCAAATTCCAGGAAGACCTGCTCTACCTGCTGTCGGTGGAGAAAAAGACCGTCATCTTCGTCACCCACTCGATCGAGGAAGCGGTCTATGTGTCCGACCAGATCGTTATCCTGTCGCCGCGCCCCGGCCGCATCCATTCCAAGATCCGACCCGAAATCAGCCGCACCGCCACGCCGGACGAGATCCGCCGCGACAAGGCTTATCTGGATACGGTCGAAGAAATCTGGACAAACCTCCGGAAATATCTGGACTGAACGATGACCCTCTTTGGAACCCGCATACCCCCGGCCTATTCGCTCCTGATCTGGATCGGCCTGTGGGAAATCGCCGGCCATCTCGAGGTCGCCTTCATCCTGCCGCCGTTCTCCGCCGTGGTCATGGAATTGTTCGAACTGGTCCAGCGCACCGGTTTCCAGGTCGCGGCCTGGGAAACCATGCAGGCCTTCATCATCGGCATGGCGATTGCGATCACCGGCGGCATCATGATCGGCTTCGTCATGGGCATGTACCCGTTGGCCAACAGCGTGCTCGGCATGTGGGTCAATGTCTTTGCCAGTGCGCCGCTCTCCTCTCTCGTGCCGGTGATCATGCTCCTGTTCGGTCTTGGACAGACGACGATCATTGTGATCGTCGTGTTGTTTTCCATCTGGATCATCGCGCTCGACACCTATGCCGGCGTCAAGCATATCTCGCCGTCGCTCTTCGAAATGGGAAGATCATTCGGTGCCAACCGGCGCCAGATGCTGATCAAGATCCTGTTCTGGGCAGCCCTGCCGGAAATCCTCGCCGGTGTCCGCCTCGGACTGATCCGTGCCGTGAAAGGCATCGTGATTGGCCAATTGCTGGTATCCGTCGTTGCCTTCGGCCGCATGTTCCGGACCTTTTCCGACAATTTCCAGTTCGAGGAATTCTGGGCCCTGACCCTGATCCTGTTTGTCTTTGCGCTCGGCTTTTCCTCCGCAATCGGCTGGCTGGAACAAAAGGTCGAATACTACGCAGGCACCCGAACCTGAACGCCGCTGAGGGGCAATATTCGTGCAGCAGGACACGCATGTACCGGCCGACGACCTGAGCGGTTTCGTCTCCCGCGCCTTTGTCGCCCTCGGCGTCCCGCAATCCGACGCCGACGCCGTCGCCGGCCTGATGGTGGAAGCAGACCTGTACGGTCAGGATACCCACGGCGTCTTTCGGCTGCGCCAATACGTCAATCGCTTGCATGATGGCGGCACCAATCCGCGCCCGACGATAAAGACACTGCGCGATGCCGGCGCGAGTGCGCTGGTCGACGGCGATAACGGCCTTGGCCATCTGGCCATGATGCACGCGACGGGCCTCGCGATGGAAAAGGCCGGCGCCCACGGCATCGGCTGGGTCGGCGTGCGCAACGGCAACCATGCCGGACCGGCCGCACTCTACGTGACCCGGATTGCCGAACACGACATGATCGGCCTTTACGGCGCGGTCGGCAGCGCCAACCATGTGCCGCCCTTTGGCGGCACGGATCTGCTTCTCGGCACCAATCCGATGGCGATTGCCGTGCCGGCCGGAACCGCACCGCCATTCGTTCTCGACATGGCGACCACGGTCGCGGCAGCCGGCCGCATCAAAACGCTCGCGCAGCGCGGCGAGACCATGCCGGAAGGATGGATGGTGGGCCGTGACGGCAAGCCGCTCACCGACCCGGCAAAGCGCGAAGATGGATTTCTGCTGCCGATCGGCGGGGCCAAGGGCTACGGCTTGGCAATGGCGCTTGGCCTGCTCGCCGGCACGTTGAACGGCGCGGCGTTCGGGCGCGACGTGGTGGAATTCTCCAAGGACACGTCGAGCCCGACCAATACCGGTCAGTTCGTTGCGGCGCTGTCGATCGAAGCCTTCGGCGACGTCGCAGCGTTCAAGGCAACGGCCGACACCGTGTTCGCCGATCTCCGCGCGTCGCCGCCGCTCCCCGGCCACGATCCGGTACGCATTCCCGGCAGCAACCGCGATGCAATCCGCCTCAAGCGCTTGCAGACCGGCATTCCCTTGCACGCCAATCTGGTAGCGGTGCTGGCCGAAATCGCTGCCGAACTGGACATTCCGGCACTCGCTGCCTGACAAAAAGTAGGAGAGAATCATGAACGTGCCCTCCAGCGTCGGCGACACCTATGCCTTCGCACCGCCGGCCCAGGTCTCCCTGCCGATCGCCGGCACGGGACAGCTCTTTCCCGTCAATCGGATCTATTGCGTCGGACGGAACTATGCCGCCCATGCCATTGAAATGGGCCACGACCCGGACAAGGAGCCGCCCTTCTTTTTCATCAAGGCCGCCGACACCATCGTCCAGCCTGGCGGTGAATTTCCTTATCCGGCAAAGACGGCCGACGTACACCACGAAATCGAACACGTGGTGGCAATCGGGACCGGCGGCGCCGACATCCCTCTCGAACGGGCGCTCGATCATGTCTTCGGGTATGCCGTCGGTCTCGACATGACCCGCCGCGACCTTCAGGGCGAAGCCAAGAAGATGGGCCGTCCCTGGGAAGTCGGGAAATCCTTCGACCATTCCGCGCCGATGTCAGCGATCCATACGACCGCGGCCATCGGGCATCCGAAATCCGGCGCGGTTCATCTGGAGATCAACGGCGAGACCCGCCAGTCCGGCGACCTCAACCAGTTGATCTGGAAGACCGAGGAAGTGATCGCCTTCCTGTCCGGGCTCTTCACGCTGGCGCCCGGCGACCTGATCATGACGGGCACGCCAGCCGGCGTCGGGCCGGTATCCCGCGGTGATGTGCTCACCGGCGGTGTCGAAGGCATCGATACGCTTCGGGTTGAGGTCGTTTAGAGCGGTGCAGGCGGTTCGGCGCCCGGTTACTTGAGAACCGTAAGCGCTCCGTCCACGGCATCGCGCAGAAAAGCTTCGTCGCGCAAGGCGCCGCGGCTCAGCACCCGCAAGCCTTGAGCGAAGGCGATCAGGAACTTTGCGGTCTTGTCCGTATCGAGGTCAGGCGAAAGACTGCCGTCGGCCTGACCGCGCACAAGCGTTTCCACAAGAACGCCTTCGACCCGGCCGAACATACGGTCGAGCACGGCTTCCAGGCTGCCACAGGTCTGGTCGAAACTCGTTGCCGTGTTGGTCAGAAGGCAGCCGAGCCGCCGGCCTTCCTCGCAGGAAAACGTCACAAGCCGGTCGAAATAGGTGCGGATCGCCTCGGCGCCGTCCGTGTCCGGGTTTTGCAGGACCTCGAGCAGCTTGATCGATTCAGTCGCCGCGTAATGATCGATGACCGCGAGAAAAAGCTGTTCCTTGTCGCCGAAGGCATTGTAGAGGCTCGCCCGCGACAACCCGGTGGCGTCTGTAAGATCCTGGATCGAGGTCGCCACGAATCCCTTGCGCCAAAAGACGTCCATCGCCGTTTTAAGGGCGATGGCCTTGTCGAACGAAAGAGGTCTGCCGCGTGTGTTCATGGCGGCAATGTAGGCACTTTGGCATGACACAGAAAGGGTTTTCCTGTGTTTGTACCTAATGTTAGCCCGCCGTCATCGCCGGTCGCACCTCGCCGGGCCCCGGAATCGGCAGGCCGTCATCCGAGTACTGGTTCAGCTTGTTGCGCAGCGTGCGGATGGAAATGCCGAGGATCCGCGCGGCATGGGTGCGGTTCCCGAGGCAGTGGTCGAGCGTGTCCATGATCAGGTCCCGTTCGACGTCGGCAACGGTGCGCCCGACAAACGCCCGGCTGACCGTTTCCGCCGTCAGCGCCGCCCTGGCCTCTGGTCCGGTCGCTGCCGTCCCGATCATGACACCGTCCGGCGTCCGGATTGCATCGATGTCGATGTGCGGACCGGTAGCCAGCAGCACCGCGCGATGCAACGTGTTCTCCAGTTCCCGCACATTGCCGGGCCACGGACTTGACGTCAGGTGGGCTTCGGCATCGGCCGTGAGGTTCCGGCTTTCCAGGCCGTTCGCCTCGGCATACCGGAAGGCGAAATGCCGGGCGAGCGCGAGGATATCCGCGGGCCGATCACGCAATGCCGGGATCTTGAGATTGACCACGTTAAGCCGATAGAGCAGGTCCTCGCGAAATGTGCCGGCGCGGACCGCGTCGGCGAGATTGCGGTTCGACGTGGCGATGATCCGGATATCGACCGGAACCGGTTTCGATCCGCCGACCCGATCGATGATGCGCTCCTGAATGGCGCGGAGCAGCTTGGCCTGCAGGCGCACGTCCATTTCTGAAATCTCGTCGAGGAGCAAGGTGCCGCCGGTCGCCTCCTCGAACTTGCCGATGCGACGCGCAATTGCCCCGGTAAAGGCGCCCTTTTCGTGCCCGAACAATTCCGACTCCAGGAGGTTTTCCGGGATCGCTGCGCAATTGACGGAGATGAAGGGTTTTTTCGCCCGGTTCGACTTGCTGTGAACGTGCTTGGCGAGCACTTCCTTGCCGGTTCCGGATTCCCCGGTGATCAGGATCGAGGCATCGGATCGCGCCACTTGCTCGGCGAGCTCGACGACGGCCCGCATCGCGTCGTCGCGCACAATGAAGTCGAGGCTTTCCTGGGCGACGGCGGCAAGCACCGCACCGATGATTTCCGGATCCGGCGGCAGCGGCACATATTCCTTCGCCCCGGCGCGGATCGCCCGCACAGCCGCTGCGGCATCGGTTTTGGTGCCGCAGGCGACGATCGGAACGTGGATGTGTTCATCGCCGAGCCGGGTGACGAGGTCGCCGATTTCCAGGGCGACATCGGCCATCAGAAGGTCGGCGCCGCGCCCCGAGCGCAGCGATGCCAGCGCGTTGTCGATCGTCTCCGCATGGGTGACGGAGGCCCCGCGGTCCATGGCGATCTTGGTCGCCGTCGACAATTGTCCGTCCAGGACACCCACGATGAGGAGGCGCATGGTTCAGTCTCCGGTTTTTCTGAAATTTTCGGGGTGTGTGCGGTCAGCGGTCATTCTTGATGATCTCCGTCATGGTCACGCCGAGTTTTTCTTCCACCAGCACGACCTCGCCGCGCGCGACGAGCCGGTTGTTGACATAGATGTCGATGGCCTCCCCGACCTTTCGGTCGAGCTCGACCACTGTGCCGGAGCTCATCTTCAACAGGTCGGAAACCTGCATACGGGCGCGGCCGAGAATAGCCGACACGCGCACCGGCACATCGAAGACCGCTTCCAGTTCGGCCGCCGTCTGCTGGCCGGTCGCATCGTCGCCGGCCGGCGCGTCGGGCGCAGGCACATGCTCATGTTCGGCCAGTTCCAGACCGCCGGCATCGTCGGTGCTGTCTTCCATCTCGATATCGTCGTCAGTCATGATCGCTGTCTCCTGGTGCGGTCATGCGATCGGCCGCACCCGACGTCTTGTCATCATGGGTTTCGTCCGGTTCTGGCAGACCTTTCCCATTGGTGTCCGAGGACACGTCGCGGCTGGCAAGAAATGCCCCGACCGTCTCGTCGACGGCCTGCAGAACGGTCTGTTTTTCGAACAGGATGCCCCCATCCGCCCACTCGATCCGGCAATCGCCGGGCGCCGTGTCCGGTTCGCCGAGGATCAGCAGGCGTCCCTCGAACCCATTCTTTGCCGCCAACGATTCGATCGGCGCCTTCAGGTGCTCGGCTTCGGCTTCGTTGACCCGGATCGCCAGGTGACGCACCCGGCGCAAAGGCGACAGACATTCCTCGATGAGCGCCAGGATCTGCGCCTGCGGATAGGCATCGAGCGCATGGCCCGCGATGCGCCGGGCGATTTCCGCACACAGGTCGACTGCCTGGCCTTCGATCCGGCGCATATCGCCGTCGAGCATTTCGATCATGCGGTTCGCCGCGTCGGCCAGCCGTTCGGCTTCCGCGGCAAGCCGGTTCTGCGCGGCCGCCACGGCGCTTTCCTCGCCTTCCCGCCGGCCGCGCTCGATGGCTTCCGCCTCGACCTGGGCCAGCCGGGCCTCATGTTCCGATACCGGCATCATCGGAATCGCGTCCTCTTCCGGCACCGCGGCTTCCGGCGGTGGTGCCGCAAAATCGTTGTCGAAAAGAAACCGGACCGGATTGGTCATCGTGACTGCGCTCTGCACTCTTTCTGCCTAGTAAATGAGTTCGTCTTCGGAATTGTTCTTGGCGATCGTGATTTCGCCCTTGGCCGCCAGGTCCTTGGCGACGTTGACCATGGCGCCCTGCGCCTCGTCCACGTCGCGCAGCCGGACGGCCCCCATCGCATCCATGTCGTCGCGCATCATCTTGGACGCGCGCGAGGACATGTTGCCGAAGAAGAACTCCCGGATGGTCTCGTTTGCGCCCTTGAGCGCGATCGACAATTGATCCTTCTCCACGGTTCTGAGCAGGGTCTGGACGCTCGCGGCGTCCAGTTTCGACAGGTCGTCGAAGGTGAACATCAGGTTCTTGATGCGTTCCGCGGCTTCCCGGTTTTCCTCTTCGAGCGCCGTGATGAACCGGGCTTCCGTCTGCCGGTCGAAATTGTTGAAGATCTCGGCCATCAATTCGTGCGAATCCTGGCGCGTCGTATGCGACAGGTTGGACATGAACTCCACCCGCAGGGTCTGCTCGACCTTTTCCAGCACTTCCTTCTGGACCGCCTCCATTCGCAGCATGCGGTTGACCACTTCCAGCGCAAAGTCCTCCGGCAGATTGCCGAGTACGCGCGCCGAATGGTCCGCGCTGATCTTGGAAAGCACCAGGGCGACGGTCTGCGGGTATTCGTTCTTCAGGTAATTGGCGAGCACGTTCTCCTGAACGTTCGACAGCTTTTCCCACATGTTGCGGCCGGCAGGTCCGCGGATCTCCTCCATGATCCCGTTCACGCGGTCGGCAGGCAGGAAGGCGCCAAGCAGCCGTTCGGTGGAATCGTAATTGCCCATCAATGCGCCGCGGGCCGACAATTTGGTGACGAAGTCGACGATGAGATCGTCGAGCATGCCCGGCGTTATCGGTCCGAGCCGGGACATGGCGATGGAGATCTGCTTGATCTCGATGTCGTCGAGCTTCTCCCACAGCATCTTGCCGTATTCGTTGCCGAGCGCCAGAAGCAGCACGGCCGCGCGTTCCGCCCCGTTCAGCTCGCGCGTTTCGCCCTCTTCGCGAATGTCGAGATATTGACCGGGCTCCGCGGAGATCTGGGTATTGGCCATCCTCAGGCGGCCTCCTGCAGCCAGCTGCGCACCAGCGCCACGGCATCATTCGGGTATTCCTCGATGAGTTCCGAAACGTGCTGGATGGTCTTCAACTGAACCGCACCGTCCGCCTTCGCCTTTTCGATCCATTCCAGATTGGCCACGATGTTTTCATCGGTCCCCGCCGCACCGGCCAGTGCCAATGCGCCTTCGCCCTCGGCCCCGGCGGGACCCTCGAGCGCCGGCGTTCCATCGGCATTGAGGGCGGGCGTTCCCTCAGGCGAGGTCGCCTGTGCCGGATCGCTTTCGGCAAAGACCCGTTTCAGGAGCGGCCGCACGGCAAAGAGAAGCACCAAAAGACCGAGCAGCAGGGTGACGCCAAGCTCGATCAGCTGCATGATGTCGGCCTTGGTGAAATCAAACAGACCGGGCCCGTCCTCCGATCCGGCAAGCAGATCCGGGCGTTCTGCGAAGCGCAGATTGACAACCTCGACGAGGTCGCCGCGGGTCTGATCGAAACCGACCGCCGAGCGCACGAGCGCGGCAATGCGGTCCATCTCCTCGGCCGGCCGCGGCTGATAGCTCAGGTTGCCCTGGGCGTCCGGGGTATAGACGCCGTCGACCAGAACCGCGACGGACAGACGTTTGATCCGGCCGGCCTCCAGGACCTGCGTCTTGGTCGTTTTGGAGACTTCGTAATTGACGATCTCCTCGGTCGAGGAACTGGCCTGCTGGTTGGACGGCGCCCCGTCGGCGGCCTGCTGGTCTGCGTTGGGCAATTGGTTGCCGGCGGTGACGCCATTTTCGTCTTCCGAACTCGATGAGGTTTCCTCGCGGGTCTGGGTCGATCGCACGACCTGACCCTCCGGATCGAATTCCTCCGAGGTTTCGGTAATGCGGTTGAAGTCGAGTTCGGCGGAGACTTCGACCCGAGCCCGGCCCGGGCCGACCACGCTGGTCAGGATCTCCTCGATTTCCCGCTTCAGACGGGTTTCGAAAGCCAGGTTGCGTTCGTCGGAATCGCCGGCAACCCCGGCCGCATTGTCGGATGCCACGCCGCTCGCCAGAAGGCGCCCGGTTTCGTCCACGATAGAGACACGACGCGGGTCGAGGCCTTCGACAGCGGTTGCGACCAGATGCTGGATCGCCTTGATCTGGCTTGAATCGAGCGCGCCGCGCGACTTGATCACGATCGATGCGCTCGGATCCTTGCGCTCGCGCCGGAACAATTCCCGTTCCGGAATGACCAGGTGGACCCGGGCCGCAACGACCCTGTCGATCGCCCGGATTGTCCGCGTCAATTCGCCTTCCAGCGCACGCAGATGGTTGATGTTCTGAACGAAATTAGTCGCTCCGAGCGTATCGGTCTTGTCGAATATTTCGTAGCCGACAGAGCCGCCGGTCGGCAGGCCCTGTTCGGCAAGCTGGAACCGCAGGTGCAGCACGTCATCGCTCGGCACGAGAATGGCCGACCCGTCGCGCCGGGTCTGATAGGGAATGTTGCGGGCTTCCAGTTCGCTGACGATCGCCGCCGAATCGTCAAAGGTCAGATCGGTGTAAAGGGGCGCCATGGTCTCGGCGGAAAAGCGCAGCGTGATGAAGGCCAGAAACCCGACCATGATCGCCGCGACCGCCCCCATGGCGCCCAGACGGGCAGGGCCGAGAGATCGCAAGAATTCGAAAAACCCTTTCACAACGTGTATCCGCCCGTCGCCTTTGTTGCACTCGGCCGCCGCGCGGGCGGTCCTGGGGGAGTGGCAGGACAGGGTCGGACCGCAGCGCTTCGGCTGGGCAGGAATTTCCCACCATCATGGTAAACAAGGAATTAACGGCTGGGTAAAAATTGCCGATCCGGGATCGATCTGTGCGCGGCAGCATTCACTCTGCATCGGTCCGAACGACAGAGCGGCGGATTGACGGCGGAATTCCGGCAAAAAAACGAAAGGGCCGGCGCAATCGGCCGGCCCTTTTTTCGGTAACAACGCCCGGTCAGGGAATCGCATCGCGCCCCCTGTTCCAAGTATTTATTGTTTACGATCCGCCGGATGACGGCGATCCGGCCGGGAGCCGGAACGGATCACCCGCGATATTGCTGAATGCGCGTCGTGCGCAGGCCGGCGAGGCCGTGGTTGTCGATCGAGGCTTGCCAGGAAAGAAATTCCTCGACTGTCAGCGTATAGCGCTGACACGCTTCGTCGAGCGACAGAAGTCCACCGCGCACGGCCGCCACCACCTCGGCCTTTCTGCGGATCACCCAGCGCCGCGTTGTCGGCGGCGGCAGATCAGCGACCGTCAACGGACTGCCGTCCGGTCCGATCACATATTTTACGCGTGGTCGAATACTCTCGGTCATACTACTCTCTACTCATCCTGACCTGGACGAAGGGCAGAGTAGCAGCCGCGCTTTAAAATTTGCCTAAGCCGTAATCAATCTCTCGGTAACACTTTGGGTTGCTTCGCCGGGTGAGGTACCGCTCCAGGCGGTATTGGCCTGCACGTCACGCACCTGGACCCCTCTCAAGTCGGACGATGCTCTAGCCCGCACCCTTGATCGAGCTGACGGCCGAAAGCGGCACCCGCTGGCCGTCCACGGTCAGTGTCGGCTCGGAGCCGGACGTATCGATCGCCGTGACAAGGCCCTCCACCGCATTGGTCGACACATTGACCGGCCTGCCCTGGTTCTGGGCGTTGATCGAAATCGTATAAAAGCCGTCCGGCATCTGCACACCGGTGTCGCTGCGGCCGTCCCAGACAAACGAACCCTTGCCGCTCTCCAGCGGCCGCACTTCGTTGTAGACCACATTGCCCGATGCATCGCGGATGCGGATCGTGGCCTCCGCCGCCGGGCTAGCCGCATCGAACGCCCAGGTGGCTTCTCCGTTGACAAGCTGGGTCGTCTCGCCCGAGGCCGCGACCTCGGTTCCGATGTAGCTGGCCAGGCTCGCAACGTTCGCGGTCGTCAGCGCGCCAAGGATGCTTTCAAGGTGCTCGTTCGATTTGATCTGCTGTTCGACCGTGGAGTATTGCACCAATTGTTCGGTGAACTGGTTGGCGTCCAGCGGATCGGTCGGCAACTGGTTTTCCAATTGCGTCGTAAGCAGCGTCAGGAACGTATCGAAATCGCTCGACAGTTCGGAACTGTCGCTGGATGCCGATGCCGCGGTCTGCGGGTTTGCCGTGTTCACGCCGAAAAGGGCGAAGTCGCTCATGTGTCTGTCCTTTGATACGCGCCGGCCCCGGCGCGGGTCTGCCTCGGGCGGGCAGGCCTAGATCGTGATGTTCAGTACCCCGTCATGGCTGCGGTCTGATGGATCTGAAGCGGCCGTATCGACGGCATCGGATCCCTCGCCGGCAGCGGCCTGTCGTGCGTTGTCGTCATCGCCCTTGCCTGCGGCGAAGCCCGCCTGTCCGTCGCCGTCACCCTTCAGGCTGAACTGCAGCGACGCCGCATCGGTCTTGACGCCGGCCTGTTCAAGAGCGCGCTCCAGATTGCGCTGATCGCGCATGAACAGATCAAGCGTTTCCGACCGTTCGACGATCAGATGCGCCCGGGCCACTCCGTCGTCGCCGATTTTCAGGCGCACATCGACCCGACCGAGTTCCGGCGGATCGAGACGGATGGAAAACCTGTTTTCACCGGCCGCCGCCCCCCGTGCGATGGCACCGGCGGCTGTGACAATGGCCGGTGACAGCGTGCGTGGCCCGGCCGCTTCGGAAACCGCCTGCGGCGTCAACGTGGCGAATGCGGCATCCGGTTTGACGGCGCCGGCCGCCTCCAGTCCGCCAAGCCCGACGGGCGCCTCCCCGGCATCGGCCGGAACCGAGCCGCCCGGTCCCAAAAGGGCAGCGAACCGGCCTGCCGCACCGGATACCGCCCCTTGCAGGCCCGCAAGGGACGTGCTCGTCCCAGCAGTCTGGGCCGTCGTCGGACCGGAACCCGCCTCCGATGCGGCACGAGACCGGGAGGACAGCGGCAGGTCGCCGTCGGAAAACTCGGCATCGAGACCGTCGGCATCGAGCGCAGCCAATGCCGCATCGGCGTCCACCGTCGCTGGACCGGACGGTACGCCTTCGCTCCGCGTCCCGCGGACCAGGGCGTTTTCAAAACCGGGAACCGGACGCTGGTTGAGCGTCTTTGCAACATCCGGCGGGAGCGCCGTTTCGATTCCGGCATTCGACGATTGCGCTTGCGCAAGGACCTGGTTCGGCCCGGGTTTGGCTGCGTCCGGCGAAAATCCCTCTTCGGCAAGTGCGGCCTGGAGCGCTGCGGCAAGCTCCGGCGTGACCGCCGCCGACGGATTTCCGACTGGAAGAGAAGCCGCATTGTTTGCGGTCGGAACGGTCGGCAACCGCGGCGCGGTCTGGGCGAATGCCTCAGGTCCGTCCGGCCCGGGGCCGGTCAATCCGGCAGCCGCCGGCGCCGCCGGGCGCGGTTCCCTCGCCGGCACCGCCGCATCGGACAAGAGAACGGCAATCCCGTCGCGCGCCGTCCCGCCTTGCCCTTCAAGCACGATATCGGCGTCCGTCGTTACGCCCGCCGCCTTCAAGAGATCGCCCAGAACCGGCGCCGCTCCGGTCGTCAGGGCATTTGCCGGTGCTTCCACGGGCGTCTCTGTCCCGGATGCAGTGCCGCTGTCTGCGGCCTGTCCCGAGATCGGAGAGCCATCTGCAGACGGCTCTTTTGCCTCGGCCGCGAGCGGGGTTTCCGCCGAGGAATCGGCGGGCTGGCCGGTGCCGTCCTCTTCGGCGGAAGGTGCTTTGCCGGAGCCGGCATCGGCTGCAACCGTCTCGCTCGACCTGTCGTCGGTTTCCTTGGCGCGCGGTGTCGGTTTTTCGGCAACGCTCTCCCTGAGCGCCGCATCGAATGAACCGGGCCGGGATTCCGCGTCGTCCGGAATGTCTGCCGGCGTGCGTTCGGACCGGGCAGTGCGCACCGGGGCTGTCTGGCTCCGGTCCACCGGTGCCAGTTGATCGACAAGCAAAGACCCGTTCAACGCCATGATTGCCCTCGCACGAGATACTTCCGCAGCTTCATAAGCAAGTGCGATGCCAAACGGCGTCGAACAAATTAGATGAAATAATTCAATGAATTAATAAAATTCAAGGACCGCGGGACGCCCTCTGCCCGCCGGCACCTTGTTGCCGTCCGGCAAGTCTTTCCCACAAAGTTGGCGTTTTTTGCGTGCCTCCTCTATATATCCAGGAACACGCGCGCGGCAGTCGCACCCAGGAAAATCCCGGTTCAGGAAACGGCTGGCCGGACCGGCCAAGGCAGCAGACCCGCGCTTGACACCCCGTGTCGATCCGCTTCGGCGTTTCGCGCGGCTTGTTGAAGGCCAAGACCATGTCTGAAAACCTGTTGGATCTGCCCGGGAAGCCGGCTGACACACGGGTTGTTGTCGCCATGTCGGGCGGCGTCGATTCTTCCGTGGTTGCGGGGCTTCTGGCCCGCGCGGGCTATGACGTCGTCGGCATGACACTGCAATTGTATGACCATGGCGCTGCCGTGCACCGCAAGGGTGCGTGCTGCGCCGGGCAGGACATTCACGACGCGCGCCGGGTCGCCGAAGCGCTCGGCATTCCGCATTATGTGCTCGACTATGAATCCCGCTTCCAGGACGCGGTGATCGACCGGTTCGCGGAAAGCTACATTGCCGGCGAGACGCCGATCCCGTGCGTCGCCTGCAACCAGACGGTCAAGTTCTCCGACCTGTTGTCGACTGCGCGCGAACTGGGTGCTGCAGCTTTGGCGACCGGACATTATGTGCGCACCGAGGCCATCGACGGCCATCGGGCGATGTTCCGCCCCGTCGATCTTGACCGCGACCAGAGCTATTTCCTGTTCGCCACGACCCAGGACCAGCTCGATTATCTGCGCTTTCCCCTCGGCGGCATGACCAAGCCGGAGGCCCGGGAGATCGCGCGCGACCTCGGCCTGTCGATCGCCGAAAAGGCGGACAGCCAGGACATCTGTTTTGTGCCGACCGGAAAGTACGCCGCCATCATCGAGCGGCTGAAACCGGAAGCCTCGACGCCGGGCGACATCGTGCATATCGACGGCCGGGTGCTCGGCACCCATGCCGGCATTATCCATTACACAATCGGTCAGCGCCGCGGCATCGGCGTGGCCGCCGGCGAACCGCTTTATGTCGTGCACCTGGACGCCAAGAACCACCGGGTCGTGGTCGGCCCGCGCGACGCGCTTCTGACGCGCCGGATTTTTCTGCGGGAAGTCAACTGGCTCGGCAATACGCCGCTCGACGCGTTGCCGGAAACCGGGCTCGACCTGTATGCCAAAGTCCGCTCCACTCGGCCGCCGACGCCGGCGACCCTGCACCTTGTCGACGGCGTTCCCGCTGTCGACCTGACGGACGGCGAACATGGCATCGCGCCTGGTCAGGCCTGCGTCTTTTACGACAGTATCGGCGAAGGCGCGCGTGTCTTCGGCGGCGGCTGGATCGACCGCACCGACCGGGCCGCCCTGATAGCCGGGTCACGCCAATCGGCCGGCGCCGATGCCGGCGGACCGGTCCGCGCGACCGCCTGAATTCGGGAACGCGCCTGACGGCACAGGGACACGCTTGCGTAAACGCTGCCACAGGGTGCGATCGCCAGCGTTTTTACCGCCGCCCGGAGCCGACACCGCTTGACTTGCCGGACCTGCGGGCCGTATACGACCTTTCGCCCGGACGCCCGCGTCCTGGCGCCAGACGGCAGGGTCGCTCAGATCGACCCGGTCCCGACCCGGGGCGGAGTAGCTCAGTTGGTTAGAGCAGCGGAATCATAATCCGCGTGTCGGGGGTTCAAGTCCCTCCTCCGCTACCAA
>JBCDLT010000051.1:0-47697 GCA_038745065.1 Pseudomonadota bacterium
CCGACCAGTACTGGATCGCTAATTCCTTTGCATGCTTCAGGTTTTCCTCAGTTTCGGAAACCGCCAATTCCCCAATTTCATCAACGAGGCGCATGTCAGCGCGATGAAGAATTTCAGCTTCAGATATTTCCACCTCATAGAGTTTACCATCTTCCAGCTTGCACCAGTGCATACGAGCGCGTTCCAAGTGCTCGAACACCATCAAGCAATCAAGCCGCTCTGGTCCACCGGTCGGCTTCGTTTTCGAAAGGATTTCTTCAGCAGCTATACCTTTCTCATTGTGCTTGGAAAAAAATTTCCCCGCTATTCGAATTTCCTGCCCAACCTCGAACATACGCTTGTCTGCGCGGAAGGCTTTGATCTTGTTATTAGTCATCTGACTACCTGACTTGACGCGGCCGTTTGTCGCTCCGAAGGCGTTTCGGTCCACAGACCCTATGGCGACAAGCACGCCGCTGACGTCGATTTGTCGCGACGGAACCGGCACATTCTCATAGCATAGGCGTAATTCGATTTAGTCACTGTCCCGGCCAGATCGAGGTATCAGACTGGTCGTTGGCCGAGAACAAAAGGCGACCTTAAGCGATAACCGCCTTATGCTGACGGTCGACACTCACCCTCGATGCATCAATAACAGAAAATCTCCGAACACTGCTTACAGCATCTCGTGCATTTCGGTTGCATCGCGATATGATTCGAACGGCAAGCCAAACACTTTCACAGATTTTCCAAAATCGCCACCGCAACCTTACGAATACATTGGGTGTCGATTATCCCTAGTCCTCTTCGTCCTTCCACCAAACAATTGGATCGTCATTTTGCAAATCGATAGGCTTAATATATTTCTGAGCTTCGAAACGGACCTTCCGAAGGAGTGGACGATAATCTTGATCGACAGCGGCGAATCTTTCTCTGATGGAGTCTTTTTCTTTTGCAGCTTTGGCTTTGAAGGAAATTTGGGGTTGGAAGAAGTAGAATGTGCTTCCCTGGCTGTGGCTAAAGCGTGGGTGGTCTGTTGGGTATACTGACGAAAAGATGGTAACAAAGGAATCGACACCAAATACAAAGAACTTCCATTCTTTCTTTTCGATAGGACGAGACAGTGGGTTCGGGTGCGAATAGCGGCCTATCGCAATCATTAGCGCTTTCGTCTCGGCTCTGAGTTCATCGACGTCGTTAATGCCGAAGCGCTCTACGACGATGCCGTCAAAACCCTCCGACTGGCATACTCGAGAGAATCGCTCAAATGTCGATTTTGCAGAGCTGACAAAGCCTTCTGCAGAGACTCCAGGCCTCCAAGGTTCCGTTACCCACACTTTTGCAGTTTTCGCAAATGGGCAAGCTGTGGTGCCTGCGACATTCCTAAATCGTATCAGGCTGTCGCCGACAGTAGGGTCGAATCGAGGAGAATTCGGGATATCTGGTGTTCCACGGAATGAACGAACGAGGTCGACCCTTTGCTGGACTAGCTCATCGAGGTCAGCGCCAATGGATTCGACGCCCTTAATTATCGCGGCATGCGCTCTGGCAATGGGCACGCCTATGCTCTCATTTTCTTTGTGGTCAGTGTATATATCGTTTTCGTATCGGTTTGCGATCCTCAGAATTGATCCGCAATGCTTAAAAGCCAGGAGCAATGAACTTTTCACGTCAGCGTCGTCTTTGACGTCTTCTCCCCAGTCAACTTGTACACATCGACCGAGATCACAACAGTACTGGTTAGCCACACAAGCCAGCACCCACAGGGCGTACCCCATGTAAGAGGCACAACCATCGAGATCATCGTCGGCGAGGCGTTCTGCGGCATATCCTAATTCTTCGATGACATTCGCCATCGCCACGTTGACAGGCCAGTAGCCGCCGACTTGCGCGATCTCGGCCTCTGCTAGAGGCTGTAGTTTAGCGACAAAGGTCCTATAGTGCCCAGCGTCCATTTTCAAACCACCATCTATTGGTAGTTCACCTTATGTGGTGATACTCTCGCGTTGAGAGTTGGCCGAGTCTTCGATTCTAATCATAGTATCCACAAATCTGTGAGGGAACAAATGGCTTTTGACTCAATCAAGGGTACTTTAGCCGACTTGGAAGGAGTTTTTGCAGGGCATCCTAAGAAACTTTGGGATGGAAAGCCCTTGTCTTCCATTCAGAAAGATAGGTTGGACGTCTGTGTCTCGGTAAGCTTCGAGGGGATTGGGGGGGATAGTCAGGCTGACCTTAAGCTGCATGGCGGACCTGACAAGGCAGTAAGCTTCTATCCATCCGAACACTACCCGGTTTGGAACAGGGAGATTGGAGTAACCAATAAGGTATTTTCGCCAGGTTCATTTGGAGAGAATATTTCTTCAGGTATCTACACCGAGAAGAATGTATGTATCGGTGATATATTCAGACTAGGGCATTGCGAACTGCAGGTAACGCAAGGTAGAACGCCATGTTGGAAGTTGAACAAGCACACTGGCGTTGAGAAAATGGCTGAATTTTTTCTTAAAACAGGTCGTACCGGATGGTATTTCAGGGTTCTAAAGGAGGGGGATTTTCTAATAGATTCTAAATTAGAATTGATTGATCGGAAGCACGAGAGTTATACTGTGTATGAAATTACAATGGCCCGAGTAAGTTTATTTAACAGCCCAAAACGATACATGGAGATATCAAGAATTCCCGAACTTAGCGATGGATGGAAGAAGTCATTCTCGAGGAAGGCTGCGCAAGTGGAGCAAGATTCGCCGACCATAGCATGGAAAGAGCCTAATTCAACTAACGAGCCCGATTCCACGCACTCTCGTTGTTAACTAAATCGCGGTTACTATAATAGGATGGATGCCCCTACCGGCTTCGCGATGAGCCATACTGGTGTGTGTCGAATACTCCAGTGAAAGGGGACGTCCGGGACCGAGATACGACAATCGAGCTCGATATCGCAAAGCAGATTTTCCGCGTTCACGGCGCCGATCGTAAGGGGCGACCGGTGATCCCGCGCAAGCTGCGGCGCAAGCAGGTCGAAGAGTTTTTCGGTAACCTGGCATCTTGTCTGATCGCCATCCGATTACCGTAATACGGTTCCGCAACACCCACACCAGAAGCGCCGATAGCATGCTATAAGAAAGGCGGGGCGATTAGGCTGCGTCGGAAAATGACGCGCGCGTGGGTATCAGGGACCGAATGGAACGGCCAAAGTCCATCTGGACACAATTGGTGGTGAGCGGGCTGATCGTTTCAGCAGTCGCCGCCGCGTGGTTCGCGCCTGCGGAATTCCGGAACCATATCCCTCTGTTCGCCAGCAAGGCAGCGGAGGATGGAAACCGGTCTCGGGCGCGGTCCGCCGACTTGCCGGTCATCGTCGCCGCTGTTGGCCGTGCCAACGACGACGTTGCCGTCGAAATCGTCGGCACGGGGCGCGCGATCCGGTCCGTGATGCTGCGCAGCGACGCGACAGGCCGCATCGCCAATCTGGTCATCGAACCGAATGTGCCGGTCGCGGCAGGGGACGTTCTGGTCGAACTGGAAAAAGACGACGAGCGGCTTGCTCTGCAATTGGCCGAGATACGTCTCGCCGAAGCGGAACGCGTTCGCACCCGCGCCCAGACCTTGATGGACAGGGGCGTGGTCGCGGACGCGCGCATCACCGAAGTCGAGACGGCGAAACAGATTGCGCGGCTGGAGGTCGAACGCGCCCGGCAGGCGCTGCGCGACCGGACCGTGCGTGCGCCGTTCGATGGCGTCCTCGGTATCCCGCTGGTCGAGCAGGGATCCTGGGTCGACAGCGGTGCCGACATTGCCTCATTCGACGACCGCAGCGTGATCCTGGTCGAATTCGATTTGCCGCAGGCCTTGCTGACGCGTGTGGGCGTCGGCACCGCCGTCAAGGCACGCACCTCGGTGCAGGGCGATCGGGTTTTTTCCGGGCAGGTCACCGCGGTCGACAGCCGGATCGACGAACAGAGCCGCACAGCGAAAATTCGTGTGGCGATCCCCAATCGCACCGACGAATTGCGCCCCGGCGCCTCCTTTATCATCCGGCTCGAACTGGCCGGACCGGAATATTTCGTGGTTCCCGAACTGGCGCTGCTGTTCGCGCGCGAAGGGCTGCACGTGTGGCGGATCAGGGAGGGCAAAGCCGAGCGGGTCGTCGTGCGGCTTGTGCGTCGGCGGGACGGGCAGGTTCTGGTCGACGGTCCCTTGGAGGTCGGCGACGAGGTGGTCATCGAGGGAACCCAGCGGCTCAGGGACGGCGCGCCCGTGACCATCCTCGGCACGCGCAACGGGAGTTCGGTCTGATGAAGGGCGCTCAGTCGACGGCCGGCGGGCTGCCCGGACTGTCAGTGCGCCGGCCCTGGCTGGCGGCCGTCATGAATCTCCTGCTGGTCATTGCCGGAATTGGCGCCCTATATGGACTGGAGGTTCGGGAGCTTCCCAACATCGATCGACCGGTCGTTTCCGTGCGCGCGAATTATCCCGGTGCTTCCCCGTCGACCGTCGATGCGGAAGTCACCTCGATCGTCGAGAGCGCGATCGCGCGCGTGCCGGGCGTCACCAGCGTCCGGTCCTCCTCCGAGGAGGGCAATTTCCGCATACGGGTCGAGTTTCGTCCCAATCGCGACCTGAACATCGCGGCCAACGATGTGCGCGAGGCCGTCAGCCGGGTCGAGGCGCGGCTCCCGACCGGCGTCGAAGACATTTACGTCGTCAAGTCCGAACGCGACGCATGGCCCATCATGCAGATCGCGGTCTGGAGCGAAACCGACCCGATCGACGATCTGTCCCGCATCATCGAAAAGGAGATCGTGCCGCAACTGACATCTGTCGAGGGCATTGCCGAGGTGACCTTGTTCGGCGAACGCGAGCGCGTGGTGCGTGTTGCGGTGGCGCCGGAAAAGCTCTCCGCATTCGGGCTTTCGATCGGAGAAGTCGCCGAAACGCTTCGCGCGGCCCAGTTCGACGTTCCCGTCGGCAGTTTCGAAGCGGGGCAGTTGGAAGTGCTCGTGCGGGCCGACGCGTCCGTCACGGATCCCAGCAGGATCGAGGCGCTTCTGGTCCGCGACCGCGTCAAGGTCGGCGACATTGCCGAAGTGTATTTCGGGCTGGCGACGCCCGTCAGCTTCGCGCGCTATGACGGCAAGCTGGTCGTGAACCTCGGCATCGTGCGCCAATCGGCGTCCAACACGGTCGAGATTGCAAACGACGTGCGTCGCGTCCTTCAGCAATTGGAGCTGAGATTCTCCAATCTGAACTTCGTCGTCACGCGGGATGACTCGGTGTTCATCGAGGGTGCGATCGTCGAAGTCGTGACCTCATTGTTCCTGGCGCTCCTCATCGTCGTTGTGGTGATCTTTTTGTTCATGGGGCGCCTTTCCGTCACGCTGCTCCCGGCGATCACGATCCCGATCGCGCTCGTCGCATCGCTGTCAGGCATCTACCTGATGGGCTTTTCCATCAATCTGATCACCCTGTTGGCCATGGTGCTGGCAACGGGACTGGTCGTGGACGACGCGATCGTCGTCACCGAGAACATCCTGCGCCGCCGCGCCGACGGCCTTGGCCCGTTGGCCGCAGCGGTGAAGGGGGCACAGGAAGTGTTCTTCGCGGTCATCGCAACGACGGCGACCCTGGTGGCCGTGTTTCTGCCCATCTCCTTTCTTCCGTCAGAGGCCGGGCGCATGTTTTCCGAATTCGGCTTCGTGCTGGCGCTGACGGTGATGATTTCCTCCTTCGTGTCGCTGACGATGTGCCCCATGCTGGCCTCACTGCTGTCGTCCGCCAACGACGGGGCTGGAGCGCGCAACGGTGTCGGCCGGGTTCTGGCCGATCTGTACGGTTTCGCTCTGAGGCCGTTCCTTGCCGCCCCGCTCGTCGCGCTTACCCTGTTCGGCGTCGTCGCGATGGCGGCATTGGTCGTTTACACCGATGTGGGGCAGGAACTGGTGCCGCCGGAAGATCGCGGTCAGGTCAACGTCCGCCTGCAGGGTCCGGACGGCACCGGACTGGACTTCACCGACCGGCAGGTGGCCGCGGTCGAGGAGATGCTGGTCGAATGGGTCGATGCCGGTATTGCCAAGGGCCTTCATTCGATCACCGGCCGATGGGATCTCAACCGCGGTCAGATAAGCGCCCAACTCGTGCCGTGGCAGGACCGCGAGATCTCGCAAGCGGAGATCGAAGCCGCTCTCGCTCCCGGGCTGGCCGCGCTTCCAGGCGCCCGGGCCCGAACGGTGTCCGGCAACAGCCTGGGACTGCGCGGCAGCGGCGGCGGCGGTGTTTCCCTGGCGCTCACCGGCCCGACCTATCCGCAGATCGCCGAAGCGGCCTTCGACTTTGCTCCCCGGCTTGCGGAGATCGAGGGTCTCTCCAGACCCCGGGTGCAGTACCAGGCGACCCAGCCGCAATTGTCGATCGACATCGACCGGGAGGTGGCCGCCGATCTCGGCGTCTCGATGGATGAGCTTTCAGGCACGCTTCGCGCCCTCGTCGACGAGGATGAGGTGGCGGAACTGACCATCGACGATCAGGCCGTACCGGTCATTGTTCAATCCTCCGCCGGTGCCGTACGCGACCCGGCGGACCTGCTCAATCTCTCGGTTCGTTCAGAAACCGGCGCCCTTGTGCCGCTTCTTCAGGTGGTCACGTTCCGCGAGGAAGGCGTGGCCGCGGAGCTCGATCGCCACGGTCAGCGCAGGGCCATCGAGATCGATTTAAACCTCGACCCGGCACTGACCATGCAGGAAGCGGTCGATCAGATTCGCGCGCTTGCCAATGCCGGCCTGCCGGATGGTATCGGCCTCTTGTTCCTCGGCGAAGCGGCAACGCTCGAAGAAACCTCATCGGGACTGCTGGTCACGTTCCTGATCGCCTTCGTGGTGGTGTTCCTCGTGCTGGTCGCACAATTCGAGAGCGCCACATCGGCCCTCATCATCATGGTGACCGTGCCGTTTGGCATCTGCGCCGCAATATTCGCGCTCTGGATCACCGGAACGACCATCAACATCTACAGCCAGATCGGCGTGCTGATGCTGGTTGGCATCATGGCCAAGAACGGCATTCTTCTGGTGGAGTTCGCCGATCAGCTGCGCGATCGAGGCGCAAGCGTCTGGGAGGCGGCCGAGGGCGCGGCACGCACTCGCCTGCGTCCGATCGCGATGACACTGGCGTCGACTGTGTTCGCCGCTGTCCCGCTGATCGTGTCCAGCGGGCCGGGGGCCGAAGCGCGCTCCGCGATCGGCTGGGTCATATTCGGCGGACTGGGTATTGCAGCACTCATCACGCTGTTTCTGACGCCCGCCGTCTACGCCTTGCTTGCTGGCTTGTCTGCCCCAAGAAATGTCAAAACCGTTGCGCTCGATGCCGAACTCACCGACGCCGAACAGACCACAGCAGGGGCGGGAAGTAGTGCAGGTTAGCCCGAGGCCGATGTCGGCCAGGTCCTCTTCGGGCTTGCACCCAACCGGCATCGCCACGCCGCCGGACAGCGAGCGCGTTAAGATCGGCCAGCATTTTCTGCGGTGTCGTCGTGATAACAGAGCGTCCGGACAACGGCTTGAGGCCGCACAAGACACGCTTGCGCGTTGATGTTGGAATATCTCAGGTCAAAACAGTTCGGGATCGTCTTGCCAATTGAAGCACCGCAAAAATCGCGAGAACGGCGGTGCTAAAGGCCGATCTATTTGCGGCATCAGACCGCTTCGAGCCCATTTTGGGCCGATGCTGCGCCTTGCACCGCTGTCCGCTCGTCAACGGACAGCGGCAGAACGGCGAGCCCACTTACGGAGTGCAACAATAGACCAAACGGCTTCTGCAATCATGAAGGGAAACGACTCGATCAGGAACGCATAGTAAGCTGCGCACAGACAGGCTCCGGCAAATGCGAGCGTGAAGATCGGCGCTCTGCCCTCTAAAGCGTAGAATAACACCATGAAGCAGACTGCCAGGAGTCCGAATGCTTCAATCATCGACATCGGCCAATTCACAATCGAAAACGCCATTGCACATGCATGTCTCAAGATGGGCAAGAACAGTGTCTACCCGTTTGAGCGCGTCGATCTGTGACTGTACTGCTTGGCGATGATCGGAGATCGCCGACGCCATCTCACCCTTGTTCCAAGGTCTCTGCAGAATTTCAGCGATGTCTCGCAGCGGTATGCCAAGCGAGCGCGCGTTCCGAAGAAATCGAAGAGCGCGGATATCGTGTTCAGAATAGTCGCGGATTCGACCGTTCCTGTTCGGACGGTGAATAATTGAACGCCTTTCGTAGAAGCGGATCGCGGAGACAGATAATCCCGTCGCCTTGGCGACTTCTGAAATGCGCATGCTAGCCTCTCAAACCTTGGATCGTTGCTCGGTAGGAGAATGCACCGACGAAGGGCCATCCGCAAAAGAGCACGCGTGTTCGCTCTAGATGTGGTCCGCTTGCGAAGGTCGGCCAGAACATCCGCAAGGGGCCGATGGCTCGGACGAAAAAAGGTCGCGAACAAGGTCTTCACTTCCCTCCGGCCCCGAAACGATCAGGGTGAATTCTTTGCTCATCTCCCTGATTTCAAAAGTTAAGAACGGGCAACAGGCCTGCTCAAGCTTAATCAGGTGCTCAAGCTGCACACGCGAAACCGCCGGTCTGGCAAATGCCAATCGCGACACGCCCTCCGCATAGCAGGAGGCGAGGAGGTGGGGTGTCAGAGTTTTACGGATATGCACCTTCCTTAATCGCAATTCGGGTTGTGTCAGCGTGCAAACGATATCGGGTGAAGTGTTGTTCATTGGAACCTCGTTTTTTGACCAATCGCTCGCTACGCTATGAACCTTGGTTCAGGGCAAGGAGTTAATTGGCGTTCCGCGACTGAGAGTTGCGTGATCGTGATCCCAAAGTTGCTTCGGTCCAGACCCTATGCAGCGCGGCGGATGTCCCGAAACCGGGGCGTTCCTGACCGTTTCAATTGAACCGGTCATTGCGGCAACAGCCGCGAACGGCCGCTTTGTCCACCGTGTGTGCATCTAACCGAGCTTAGTTTTGCAAGCGCAGCTACCTTCTCCGGCTCTAGTGACGGATGATTGGCTGCAAAGGACCGCACGCCGACATCATCCTGCGGCCCGACCGGTGTCCGGATCTCCGGTTTCAGGTCATCCCGCGGATCGGCCAGGAAGCCGGCGGGGAAGCGCACTTCGCGAGGCGCAGCACCGGCATCGAAGCACAGCAGATAGTTGTTGTCCTCATCGCCCAGACCGGACAGTGTTCTAAGGGCAGAAACGGGCTTGCAGCGCCGGCAGCCGAAGCGTATCCACGTGGTTTCGTCGTCCCTGACCGGCTACGGATACGAACTTGCCGCCAGCCGCCCGGCTGGCCTATTCTGTCGGACGGACGACCCTGCTGCTGGCTCAGAACCGTGCT
Source organism: Pseudomonadota bacterium (assembly GCA_038745065.1). GTDB lineage: Bacteria > Pseudomonadota > Alphaproteobacteria > Rhizobiales > JANQQB01 > JANQQB01. Next base: position 9,374 of record JBCDLT010000051.1, read on the forward strand.
GAATTTCCCTTTGGCGCTGGACCACCACGAGGACCCGACACACCACCACATAAGATAACGGGGTCCGACAGAAGCCGCGCCAGACCGACCCAATGGAGGTTAAGGTCATGAAAGTCCAAAGGATTTCTGATCTGATCGACTGGACCCGAACGATGCACCGTGAGCTTGGCGAGCGTCTGGCTGACGGTTCGACGCACCACGAGCAAGAGATGACCAAGCTGCTGTTGTCCTATCTTGCGGACCACGAGGCGACGTTGGAAAAAATGATCGACGGTTTCGAACAGCGAGCCGATTCCAAAGCGCTCAATACCTGGGTCTATGATTATCTGGGGCGCCAGCCGATCGATCTCCGCCGCAGCGGCGACGCGCCGTTTGCGGAGATGGACTTCAATGACATCTGCGCGTCGGTTTTTATCGCGCACAACCAGGCGATCGATCTCTATCGGGATCTGCTCGGGCGGGCCGACATTCCCGAAGCGCAAGAATTGCTCCAGGCGCTCCTGACCATCGAGGAGCACGAAACGATGCGCCTCGCACAGCAGACCAACCGAATGCGGGATATGTAGTACCAACGGGCGATGACTTCTGACCCATCCGACCGGAAGGATCTCTCGCTGCGGGCAGGTGCGGGTCGCGCAGTCAGTCCTGGCGTCTTCCACACTGAATAGAATAGGGGTCGAGAATTTGCTGTACGACGCAAAAGACGTGGAAGATTATATGCAGAAGATTCCTGACGATTGGCGGCGCGAGACGCTCATGCAATTGAGGTCCGTCATTCGAGAGGAAGCGCCGAAACTGGCCGAAGGCATCCATTACAAGATGCTCGGCTACGGCGTGGGCGACGATTTTGCGTTTCATCTCAATGCCCAGAAGAATTACGTGAGCTTCTATGTCGGCAACGCCTCGGAAATCGATCCGTCCGGAGAGCTCCTTGAGGGCCTGAGCGTCGGCAAGGGGTGCATTCGGTTCACGAGGTCAAAGAAGGTCGAGAACACCAGAATTCGAGAGTTCATCGGCCGGGCGTGGCGATCGTGGGAAGAAGCCGGGCGTCCCGACTGCTAACCCGGAGCCGCGTGTCCTATGACTTTTTCGGAAGGAGCATAGAGACCATCGCCGTTCTCAAGCCCGCACGCGCCACCGGCTCTCGCTGCCTGAATCCTCGACTTCAACCCCCAGGGTGGCGAGTTCATCGCGCAACGCATCCGCCTGGGCCCAGTCACGGGCGGCACGCGCCCGGCTCCTCTCGGCGATCAGGGCTTCGATCTTTGCGGTATCCGCGACACCCGCGTGCGCCCAGGCGTCCGCATCCTGTTGCAGGAGGCCAAGGATCGCACCGGCCTCCCGCAATGCGCCTGCAAGTTCGGCCTTGCGGGCCGGGTCGGCACTTGCATGGATCTGACTGGCCAGGGCATGCAAGGCCGACAGGGCTTCGGGTGTATTAAGATCATTGTCGAGCGCCGCGACGACCGGCGCCATGTCGTCTGCGCTCGGTTGTGCGGCTGGCTGATCGCGCAGCGCGCCATACAGGCGATCGAGCGCTGCCCTGGCCGCGATGGGCGTCTCGGACGTCCAGTCCAAAGGTTGGCGGTAATGGGCGGTCAGCAGCGCATAACGAATGGCTTCGCCGGGCGTCTCCTTCAAGAGATCACGCAACAAAAGGATGTTGCCGAGCGACTTCGACATCTTGGCGCCGCACACGGTGACATGCCCGTTATGGACCCAGAAGCGCGCCTCTGTGCCCTGCGCGATCTCGTTTTCGTGGTGGGGAAAGCGCAAGTCGATCCCGCCGCCGTGGATATCGATCGGATGGCCGAGATGCGCCCGGATCATGGCCGAGCATTCGATATGCCATCCCGGGCGGCCAAATCCCCAGGGGCTGTCCCAACCGGGTTGCTCGGGCGTTGAAGGTTTCCACAGCACGAAGTCGCGCGGATCGCGCTTCCATGGCGCAATTTCGACCCGCGCCCCGGCAAGCATTTCGTCCGGGTTTGCACCCGACAGCTTGCCATAGGCGGGAAAGCTCGGAATGTGGAACAGTACATGCCCCTCGGCGACATAGGCCCGGTCGTCGGCGATCAGCCCTTCGATCATGGCGATCATCGGGGCGATGTGGTCGGTAGCGCGCGGCTCGACATCCGGCGGTGCCACGCCCAGTGCCGCAAGGTCCGCATGATACGCCGCCGTGAAGCGTGCCGAGATTTCGTCGCAGCTTACGCTTTCGGCCGACGCCGCAGCGATAATTTTGTCGTCGACATCGGTAATGTTGCGGGCATAGGTCACGCGCGGAAACCGGGTTCGCAGCACCTGTGCCAGGACGTCGAACACGACGGCCGGCCGCGCATTGCCGATATGGGCGAAGGAATACACCGTCGGTCCGCAGACATACATGCGCACATGATCGGGATCGCCCGATGCAAACGCTTCGACTTGTCGTCCCATAGAATTGTAGAGGTGCAACATGGCTTAAAAAGGCACCTCAAGCGGTTCCAACATTGGCTCATCCGCATTGACTTTGGCGTCTTTCATGCGGCCTCGCAGCGTCTCGAGGCTGGCCTCCAGGTCGCTTTTTTCCATGTCGCGGGCGATCAGCACCACGCGGCTTGTCGTGTCGTTGCCGGACCAGGAGGCAAGCGGGACCGGCGCATCGAAAATATGCTGGACCGCATGAACCACGAAGGGCCGTTCCGCGCCCTCGACATGCACGATCCCTTTCATACGAAGGACATGTGTGCCTTTGAGCGCAAGCAGCGTATCGAGCCAGAAATCAAAGACGCTTGCCTGGATCGGTTCTGGTATCTCGATCGAGGCTGACTCGATGTTGTGGTGGCCATGATCATGGTGCACATGGTCGGCGTCCGCGCCCAGCCAATCCGTGATCTCGTCGGATGTTGCGCCCGGACGCATCGCCGACAGACCGAAAAGCATGTCGATAGGGACACGACCATGATCGGCTCTGATGCGGCGGGCCGAACCGTTGATGCCTTCCAGTCGCGTTTCGAAACGCTTGCACGCGCTCGGCGTCACGAGATCGGACTTGGTGACGATTATGAGGTCGGCCATCGCTATCTGGCTTACGGCCTCGAACTGCCTGTCGAGCGTGCGCTGTCCGGTCGACGCGTCTGCAAGGGTCACGACTCCGTCCGTTCGGTAATTGTCCACGATCAGGTCATCCGTCACCATGGTGTTCAGGATCGGCCTTGGGTCGGCGATGCCGGTGGTTTCGATGACAACGCGGTCGAACAGGAGTTCGCCCCGATTTCTGCGAGACAGAAGGAGGGTCATCGTCTTTGCCAGGTCGCCCCTGATCGAGCAGCAGAGACACCCTGCGTGCATAAGCACGATGTCGCCGGACACCTCTTCGATCAGGTCATGGTCAAGTGCAACGTCCCCGAACTCATTCATGATCACGGCGACGCGGCCGGCATCCGGGTCGGAGATCAGATGGTTCAGAAGCGTCGTCTTTCCCGCCCCCAGAAACCCGGTGAGCAAAGTGACCGGAACCCGGTTATCCTGGATATCCATCAGAACGTCTCCCACTTTACATCGGCATCATTCTACGCCAAATCCGGTTATGTTATATAGTAACAATACGCAAGAGGCCGCCATGACAAAGATCGAGTTTCAAGAGAGGCGCTCCGTGGAACAGGTCGAGGAGGGCGTCGATCTGGCCCCGAAGTTCGGTCCCGACGGCCTGATGCCATGTATAACGAGTGATGTGCATACGGGCGAGGTTTTAATGCTCGGCTGGATGAACGCCGAGGCATTGCGACTGACCATTGAAACGGGGGAGGCACACTATTTCAGTCGTGCGCGCCAGGTGCTGTGGCGCAAGGGCGCCACGTCCGGTCTCGTTCAAAAAGTCGTCGAGGCGCGCATCGACGACGACCAGGACGCGATCTGGCTGCGGGTCGAAATCGCCGGATCAGGTGCGTCCTGCCACGTCGGCTACCGGTCGTGTTTTTATCGCGCCGTGCCCGTCGCGCGTGATGCCGGCCAGCCCCTGACATTCGTGGAGCAGGAAAAGACCTTCGACCCCGAAGACGTCTACGGCGATGTCCCCAACCCGACCCAGCTCTGAGGGCCGGTTTTGGGCATAACGCGTGTCGGATCTTGCGATCGGACAATGCTCTAATTTCGTTTTCAGATCCATAAATCCCATAAGGCGGAGTATAAATCGAATTTTCGCTCCAAAATGCTGCCGCACCCGCAAGAAAACCGTCATAAGAAAAACGGTAATTTCATATATTCAAACAGGAGGAAAACTTGGGCGACCTGAAGGGCATTATCGCCCCGTTTACGACGCCGTTTAAGCAGAACGGCGAGATTGATCTGCAGCTCGTCCCGGCACAAGTCGACTGGTTGATCGACAATGGAGTCCACGGCCTGGCGGCGGGCGGCAGCACCGGAGAAGGCCATGCACTCGATCGAAGCGAGTACTACGATCTGATCGCCAAAACCGCTGAAGCGGTGAACGGAAGAGTGCCGCTTGTCGCCGGCATCATTGCCAATTCAACGGCCGAAGTTGCGTTTCGCGGAAAATCTGTAGGCGACCTTGGCGTGGCCGCGCTTCAGGTAACGCCGCCATCCTATCTGTTTAAGCCGGATGATGACGCCATGGTGCGGCATTTCCGCGAAATACATGCCGAATGTGGCATTCCGATTTTGATCTATAACGTCGTTCCATGGTGCTACCTGTCGCCGGATCTTTTGTTGCGCATCATGGATGAAGTGCCAGGCGTATTGGGCGTCAAGCAGAGTGCGGGAGACATGAAGCTGTTCGCCGACCTTCAGCGCCGTGCCAAGCCGGAAAACCTGATTTTCAGCGCCGTCGATGCGATGCTTTACTCGTCCTATACGCTTGGGGCACGGGGTTCCATCGCCGCGATTCTGACGGCGGCACCCGGACCGTCCGTCAGGTTGTGGGACGCCGTCGCAGCCCAGGACTGGGAGGCGGCACTCGATCTGCACGAACGGCTCATGCCGCTGTGGGACTCCATCGGCTTGGATAATATGCCCTCGCTCTGCAAGTACGCGCAGCAACTCCAGGGCGTCGAAGCCGGCCATGCCAGAAAACCCACATCGCCCGCTACCGAAGATCAAAAACGTCGGGTTCGCGACGCTCTGGTGGGTCTCGGACTTACTGACGCTACCTGAGATCTGATTCCGATTTCGGCAACGGCCCCTGACCCGGGATCACTCCAGGCGTCCCATTCCGTGACCGGAAGGTCAGACCGCAAGGATTATTCAGGCGCGGGTGTGGACGCGTCTACGGGCGGCTTGACGGCGCAGCGGATTTGAAGCCTAGTGCCGGTGATGGTCCCAGGCGCTTCAGCGCCGGGGTTAAAAGGGAACGCGGTGAGGCATGCCTCAAAGGCGCCAAGTCCGCGACTGCCCCCGCAACTGTGAGCGGCGAGCAAACCTGGACGAAACCACTGGCCCCTTCGGCATTCCCAAGGGCCGGGAAGGATCAGGCGAGCGTCGACCCGCAAGTCAGGAGACCTGCCATCCTTGTCACTCAACCCGGGCGGGGTGCGCCGGCAAGGAGAACTGCGATGGAAGATCGGTTCAGCCGAGACGACAGACCTGTCCTTGCCCGTCCCCGTTTTTTGCGCGGAGGGCGCTATGGCTTTGGATGGTGTATTGATCACGTTGCAGGCGCGAGACGAAACGCATCAGCGCGCACGCGAGTTCGGACAGCTGGGTCTCATGCAAAGGCTCGGCTCGTTGCCGGGCAACGGAGACTTTCGGCGCGAGGCGATCCGGGCCTATGCCAGGGCCCGTCATCTCCGGGAAACCGATCCGGCTGCGTCAGTGTTAGGCGATCCGTTGATTGAAGCAATGCGCGATCCGCTGCGTCCGCTCGATCCGGTAATGCCGCGCCCGATGCGCCGGGGCGCCCGGGCCCGTCGTTCGATCAGGTGAGGCCGGACGGCGTGCCGGCGGCCCTGCCGCAAGACGCGATCGCGGCTGCGATCATGCGGCTTTCGCCCGAGGACGGCACCTTCGCTACCGAACTTCGCGTGGGCGGGCTGCGACAGACGGATCTTGCGCTGGCCGACCTGACCGGTGCGACGCTCGATGATTGGCGCCGCGCGGTCGTCGGCACACTACCGGACCCGGACGGAAAACTCGGCGCGGCCAACCTGATGGAGCGGGCAGTCTGGGCCGCATCCCGGCCTTTGGCCGGGCTTGCCGTCCAGGGCCTTTGGCCCGTTCGGATCGATCCCGATCGCCTTGGTTTTGCCAGACGTATGGTTCCCTGGCATGCCGGGGAGCAATCCGGCGAGGCCATGCTGCTCGACCAGGTTATCGACCTCGACGGGCTTGAGATCTCGACTGCGCCTGATGCGGCTGCTTCGTTCCAAGAAACCTTCGAAGAAGCGCTAACACCGTTGGTCGAAGAACTGCGGCAGGGTACCGGCCTTTCCCGCGGGGCGCTGTGGCGCGTGGCGGGCGACGCGCTCGCGGCCCGCTTCCTCGCCTTCGGCCGCGCCTTCGATCGGCTTGAGGACGCACTCTCGGCGGCCGAGTCGATCCTGCGCCGCAAGGGCAGCCGGCTTTATGCGCGGCAGACGGATTTCATCCGTGTCAGCTTGCCGGAAAACCCGGACACGTTCGACTGGTACCGCCTGCGCGGCGGCTGCTGCCGCTATTATGCGATCCCGAACGGCGTCTATTGCCCGACCTGTGTACTGCTCCCGCGCAACAAGCAGATCGAACGCCTGCAGGAGGGCCTGAGACGCCGGGACTGAGACGCCGGGACTGAGACGCCGGGCCTGAGACAACAGAGCGGCGACCGACAAGCATCGGTCGGGACACGCAAGGGGACAGGCGCCGCGCCCACCGGTACGGTATCTACTCCAGAAGTCAACCCGGCACGACAGCGGTTCGGCGCGAGCGAACCGGCGCGCGAAAATAGGCTGAGCGCGGCGTGTCTTCGGCCTCGAAGGCACGGATCACGCTCGGCAGCGCCTCCAGCTTTTCCAGAAGGGCATTCAAATGCGAGTGGCCGGTTATGGCTTCCGGCTCGAGCGGCGCATGACGGGGCGCGATCAGCGCCCAACGCGCGCACCCGCCGAGATAGAAGTCGCACATGCTGAGGTCGCCGCCGAGCAGCCAGGGCCCGCCATGCTCGGCAATCGCCGCGTCCAGCATGGCAAAATGGCCGCGCATGCGCGCATGCACTGTCGCCCGCGCGGCCTCGGCCAGCTCCTCGCCGACATAGCGTTCCGTATAATATTGGAGCTGCGCGTCGGCGTGCAGCGTATTGGAAAGAAAGTACAAGCGTTGCAGGAAGACGGCCCGCGCCGGCAGGTCTGTCGGCGGCGGCGCCAGACGGCCGCTCCATTCGGCGAGAAAATTCAGGATCGCGCCCGTCTCAGACAATGTTGCACCTGACTCTGCATCGGCAAGAACCGGCACCATGCCGCGCGGGTTGAGGCGTAAAAACTCCGCGCTGCGATTCCCGCCTGCGCGCATGTCGACGATCTCGTCCCGATAAGGCGCGCCCAGCTCTTCCAGCGCCATTCGCACGACATGGCTTGCGCAGTCCGGGTAGGAATAAAGGATGAAGCTCATGTTGAGGCCTCCGGTGCGCCCGTCCTTTGGGAGCGGGGTGGTCTGACGAGGATATCGGGACGCGCTTGAGCGACTGTCCGAATGCGAGAGCGGAGCGGACCGGCGCGAGGGCGTGACAATCGTCTCATGTTGATCCGACATGCCGGATACAGCCGAAGTCCGGTTGTCGGCAATGGGCGGGGAGCGCCAAATCGCCTGCAATGCCTGAACATCCACTGCTTCCTGATTGGTGCGAATGCCGGGAAAAACCGGAGACTTGGCGGTGGGGCTGCACCGAACGCCAACCCATAGCGCGATCCGGAACAAGGTTCCGGCAGTATCTATTGAATTGGCAAGAGAAGGCGGATTGCGCTGATGATCAAGGCACGGCAGTTACGGCGCTGACCAATGGCGTGTCAGGAGGCACTGCAGCAGAGAAACTGACCTGCATGACAAGCGCCGTCAGCTCTCTGCAGAGCGGCTAAAACGGCTCAGGAACGTATCCGCGCAGGCCTTTACGATACGCTCGAAACTATCGCCGGTTTATGTTCTTGTGGATGCGTTCTTGAAGAAAGACGGTGCGCTTTGAGATCGCTTTGGAAAAAAAGAAATCGCGGTGGCAACGCGTTGCGATGTCACCGCAATCCCTGATGTCGAGACATCATTCGGGGTACACAAAGTCCGTTATTCAGAGGCCCGTTTGCGCCGTCGCGCGACAAAAGCACCGGCCGCGATCAGGCCGCCGGCCAGCAACGGCAGGGTGGCCGGAAGCGGGACCGGCACCGGAGACAGGGCGTTGACCTGAAGTGTAAAACCGCCCACAGCGCTCGCTCTCGACGAGTTCGAAAAATACGTTCCTTCCTTCAGCACGCTGAAGGACAGGTTCCGAATGAGAACCGGATCGTAGTTCACCATCTCTTCGAAGTTCAGCGGCGTCACGCCGTTGGTCAGACCGGGCGTTTGTCCGATGAACCGGAGCGCAAAGTCGTCTTCGTCATTCGGATTGTTGTCGTCGTCGTTGTCCAGGACAATGGCCTGGATTCCGATCGTGAAACCATCCGTGCTCGTACCGACGAGGCCATGCGATGTCGGCTGAAAGATCGTTGGGTTATTGTTGTTCCCGAGGGCCGGGCCGTCGACGTAGTCACCCAGATTGTCGAAGAACATGTACTCAAGATGTCTTGCGCCAAAACCGCTGTAATCGAAGCCAGCGGGATTCGTGACCTCGAGGCTGAACAGGACAGTGTCGTTGTCGGCTTCCTGCAGGGTCGCGATGACCGCGCTGTGCGCGGCTCCGGTCAACCCGAGGGTCAACAGCGCGCTCATTAACAAGCGTTTCAAGGTTGGTACTCCTTTTCGGTAATCATTTCGCATGATCGATGGGGCGGCGAGCGAACCGGGCGCGGAAAGCCGGGAGGGTCCAGAGCATCGGCGCCCGGCGCGCAAGGCGTCAGACGGTTGCGGTTTTCCTGTTTGAACTCAGCCGCCAGAGCGCGCCGAGACCCGCCACCAACAACAGCCCGGAGGCCGGAAGCGGCACGGGAGCCACCGGGGTGCCCGTCAGAGTGATCGTATTGTTGCCGAAGGCCGCAATGGTGCCGAAATTCAGGTCGAGGTCTGCCATCTGAGTGTCGAGCGCGCGCCACAAGAAGTTGATGGGGTCAAGCGACGCGTATCCCCGTGCTACCCGCAGATGGCTGCGTCTGAATTGGCCGGGGCCGCTGAGATAGAAGGGATCTCCTGTCTCGGCTGAAAAACCTTGCAGGTCGAAGCCGCTGGCACCGAGTGGCGTGAACGTCGTGAACAAGCCGGTAACTTCGTAGCGATCCACCAACGCAAAAGATGAGTTCGTGACGCCAAATTCTCGGCCACTTGATACTGACCGCAATATTCCAATCGGCGCTGGCGCCCCCAAGCCGGTCAGATCGATTGCACCCGATCCGATGAACACAACGTCGTCGCCGTCCTGAACCGCTTCGATCGTCAAGGTTGCGGCGCCGGCGCTCGACGCGGCGAGGCCGATCGTCACTGCTAACAGAATACTCCGAATACTACGCATTACTTATGCCATCCCCCTTCATGGTCTTGGACTGTTCGGGTGCGGCGAGACCAAATCAATCGCCGTTCACGCATAGGTAGCTTTTCTGTGAACGCTCAAAAACCGGCGAGCCGTCTCAACCTTGATGACGTTGCGTCTCAAGATGAGACTGGCGGTCCACGATGTTGAGACACGCTCGTTTTGTGGTCTCGCCGACCCGTTTGTTTGGAGGTCGCGACGAAACGGTTTGCAACGCCAAATGGCGCGCGGGAGCACGCCGGCGGTCGGGGCTCGACGATTCTGTTTTGAAGTGCGGTTAGGGCTGGTTCGCCCAGAAGGAGGCGAGGCTCGGCAGACCGAAATGGTTGGCGTCTGCAGGCAAAGGCTCGCGAGGCAAATCCCGGTGTGCCGATCCCAGAACTTCACCGGGACGCATGCCGTACCGCGCTCGGAACATACGCATGAAGCTCGATTGATCGGGCAGGCCGTGGCGTTCCGCGATCCTTCGAATCGCGCCCCTGACAGGAGGCGTGCTGCGCAGGTCGCGGTGGATGGCCGCAAGGCGTTGTTCACGAACGAAGTGGGCCACACCGCCGACCTCATCGAAGGCACGATAGATTGTGGCGCGCGACGCATTGAACTCGGATTGCAGGTGGCTCGCATCCAGGTCCGACCGTGACAGGTTCGCGACGATGTACCGGCGCATTGCCGCCGTCCGACCGGATTTGAGCGCCGCCCATCCCTCGTCGTCGCATGTCTCGGTCGCGATGACAGCCCGCACCATCCCGGCCAGTTGCGCGGCGACGGCGGGCACGTCCGCCGGCGCCATACCGGGCAAGGTTTCAAACAGCGCCTTGACCGCGGATACAAGCACACGGACCTGCCAGACATGCCCGGAAAGCCCCTTAACCGGCGCGTGGCGGCTCGGGTCGTAGTCCAGACGGCCATAGGGCAGGCGCAAGGACAAGGCTGTGCCGTCGTCCAGCGCGTGCAATGTGTGATGCGCTTGCATCAGGAACACGGATCCCGGTCCGAACTCCTGTTGCGCGTCTCCGCTTTCAATGCGGATCCGGCCGGTTCTGACAAAGCGGAGGAAGAGCATGTCCTCAAACGCAGCATCGAGACGGTCCGGGGCGCGAACCTCCGTCGGACCGTAGGCAATAGACGCCGCTGCAATGTCGTCCAGTGCCCAGGCATCCAGCATGAGCCGCGGCGCGGATCCGTCGTCTTCGCATGGCGAATAGCTGTAAAGACCGCGACTGAAGGCGTTCAGCGCATCGAGCCGGTCCCTGTCGTCGAACGTATCGCTGCTGAATTGCAGATGCGGAAGGCGGCCGCTCAGGTGGGCCGGGGCTGTCGGGTCATGCCTCGCATCCAAACTCATCGGCGAGATCCAGCCTGCTCGAGACGCTCAGGACCGAACCGACGGTGGGTCGGCGTAAAACACAAGGAACTCACAACCAAACGCACACTCGCCACCAATCAAGAATCACAACGCGTCGACGACTGACACTTGGACGCTTTCGATGCCGTTTTAAAGAGGGTGGCGTGTTTTCAGCACAAGGATGACTTCTCTTTCGTCAGTTTATTCTTCTGTTTCAGGTGCTTAAGTCGGCAAAATTTGATTGCGTATCCACCCGGGTGGCATCCGGTCCTTAACGGAAACTGCGAACCGCACTTAAAGAACTCAGAAGTTTATGTGCGACATCAGCGGAACACGCGAGTCGCCGTGCGCGCGTGAACGAAAAGAGCTTCCCCGCCTCGGGCGCCGGATCCGCTCGCTTCGGTCTCCTTCCCCACCTGACAATCATTCTGGAATTGGTGCGAAATTGGTGTGGGCCGCTTCGTTAACGAGGTCAGCAAACCGGGTTGCAAGTCCGCCTTATCCCAAGCAGGCACCCTGCCGTTGCACCGCGCATGCCAATCGCGCAATATTCGCCACGAACAGGATCGGGCCACGGGAAGGATTTTCGGTGAGCGACGGACAGGCGCAAGAAAGCTCCCTCGAACACGTCGACGTCCTGATCGTCGGCGCCGGCATTTCCGGGCTCGGCGGCGCCTATCATCTGCGGCAGAATTGCCCTGACACGTCCTTTGTGATCCTGGAGACGTTCGACAGTTTCGGCGGCACCTGGTGGTCGCACCGTTATCCCGGCATTCGCTCCGACAGCGACCTTTATACGTTCGGCTACGCGTTCAAACCCTGGACCGGGCCGCCGATCGCGACGGCCGAGGAGATACTCGCCTATCTCGGCGAGATGATCGAAGAAAACGATCTGGCACGCCACATCCGCTATCGGCATCGCATCGACAGGGCGTCCTGGTCGAGCGCGGCCAATCTCTGGACCGTCACGGCGACGCGGCTCGAAACCGGCGAAACGGTGCGCTTCACGGCCCGTTTTCTCTACATGGGGCAGGGCTATTACCGCCACCGGGAAGGGTTCTGGCCCGACTGGCCGGATAAGGATCGCTACACGGGCCGGCTCGTTCATTCCGAGGAATGGACGGAAGATGTCGACTATGCGGGCCAGAACGTGCTGGTGATCGGTTCCGGTGCCAGTGCCGCGACGATCGTGCCCAACATGTGCGACAAGGCCCGGCATGTGACCATGCTGCAGCGTTCGCCGACCTTTTTCCGGACCGGGCGCAATGCGATCGAGATTGCCGATCACCTGCGCATGCTTCAGGTCGACGAGACCTGGATCCACGAGATCACCCGCCGGCAGATCCTCTACGAACAGGCAACCTTTACCGGCCGCACGTTCACCGAGCCGGATAAGGTGCGCGAGGAACTGATCGGCGAGGTTCGGCGCCTGCTCGGGCCCGATTTCGATATCGACACCCATTTCACGCCGACCTACCGCCCCTGGCGCCAGCGCATTGCCTTTGTTCCCGATGCCGATCTCTTCCGGTGCATTGCGGACGGCCATGCCTCCGTCGTGACCGATGAAATCGAGCATTTCACCGAGACCGGCGTCCAACTGAAATCCGGCCGCACACTCGACGCAGATCTGATCGTGGCGGCGACCGGCTTCAACATGAATGCGCTCGGCGACATCGTCTTCGACATCGATGGAAAGCCGCTCGATTTCCACCAGACCGTGACCTATCGCGGCATGATGTTCACCGGGCTTCCGAACCTTGTCTGGGTGTTCGGCTATCTGCGCGCGGCCTGGACGCTGCGCGCCGACCTCGTTGCCGACTTTTTCTGCCGGCTCTTGGCGCATATGGAGGCAAAGGGCGCGGAGCGGGTTGAAGTGGCCCTGCGTCCCGAGGATGCGGACATGCCGCTTCTGGACTGGGTCTCCTCGGAGAATTTCAACGCCAATTATGTGACCCGCAGTCTGCACGTCCTGCCGAAATCCGGCGAAAAGCCGGAATGGCAGCACACGCAGGATTACTGGCGCGACAAGGACGATTTTCCGGCCATCGACCTTGGCGGGACGGAATTTGTCTATGACGGGCGGTCGGCCGAGGGTGCGCCGGCCGAAGCGCCGGAAGACCCGGTCGCCGCAGAATAGGGCGGGCCGGACGTCCCGGGCCGCAGGCCCGGCATTACCGACCTTTGACAGCTAACGTATGGATCTGAAAGCGGAATCGGCTCACGCCTTGGGCCGGTCTGCGCCAGGACTCCGTCGATTTCAGTTGATTTTTGTGCTCAGATATTGACATTTGTCAGACAAATGCATACATTCGAGTTCGATCGTGGACGAGGGCAAGTGAATGAAATCAACCTCTCTTTCCGTAAGGGTCGACGACGAAGACGCGGCCTATCTGGCGCGCATGCACATAGACGGCGCGCGCACACCGTCGGAAAAGCTTCGCGCCCTGTTGCGTGTTGAGCGCAAACGTCAGGAAGGAGCACGCGACGCGGTTGAAGCCGCAGACATGTTCCGCGACCTGCTTCAACCGACGCGACGACGAATCCGCAAGCTGGAATCCGAGACCGGCGCGCGGTCCGACCTCGTCAAGAAACTCTACGACAGGCTGCCGGAAATCGGCGGCGTTGCCCTTGCCGGGCCAATGCAGGACGAGGCCGACAAGTCTCGGGCCCTGAAAGAATTCGAAACCGCAACTATAGGTGAGCTTTTCGATTTTGTGCAGGACCTGATTGAGCTTGGAATGTCTCCGGAAAATCGGGTTTACGACACAAAAATCATAGAAAAGCGAATAGAGGCCTTACTGAAATACTTTGAAGTGATTAAATTCTCCAGACAACAGCGCGAAGGATAGAAACAATGGCCGAGAACCTGATGAGCCGGGTGAAGCGACTGGTCTCCGGCGGCGTGAATTCGATCGTGGAGTCGGTCGAGAGTGCCGCTCCGGAAGCGGTCATGAAAGAAGCCATTCGTGAGATCGATGCTGCCATCGACGAGGTGAGGGAACAGCTTGGTATGGTGATCGCCAACAAGCACCACGCCAGCAAGCGCCTGATGGAAACAAGCGCCAAGCACGAAGACCTGGCCGACAAGTTGCGGCTGGCCGTGGATCAGGGCCGGGACGACCTGGCCGAGGCGGCGATCAGCCGTCAGATCGACCTGGAAGCGCAGATCCCGGTTCTGGAAGAGGCGCTTAACGGCGCGTCGGCGGAAGAGGCCGAATTGGAATCCTACATCTCGGCGCTCAACGGTCGTAAGCACGAGATGGAGGAAGACCTCCAGGCCTTTCTCGCATCCCGCAATACCGCGAGTGCCGGCCAGACGACCGACGGCACGGCCGCGGGGTCGTCGACCGACCGCAAGGTCGAAAACGCCGAAAACACATTCAGCCGCGTGCTGCGCGGCGCCACCGGCGTGCCCGGCACATCCAGGGCGAGCCACGAGACCGCTCAAAAACTGGCCGAACTGGAACAGGTGGCGCGCGACAACCGGATCAAGGAACGCCTTGCAGCGGTAAAGGCCGTCAAGTCATCTGATTCATGATCGAGACATTCTTCTCCCCGGCGACCACGTCGTTCGCCGTCGCCATTTGCCTGATGCTGCTGATCGCAGTGTTCGAGGTAATCGGCGCGCTGTTCGGCCTGTCGCCATCATCCGCCCTGGACGATCTGCTGCCTGAGGTCGATACCGGCCTCGATGCGGATTTCGATGCCGACTTCGACGCCGACATCGACGCTGTTGTCGACCTTGAGGTCGACGGCCCCGATGTTAATGTCACCGGCGGCGGAGGCGGTGCGCTCGACGGTGACGCGCCGGCGGTCCCGAACCCGGAATCCGTTGGCCCGCTTAGCCAGGTGCTGGGCTGGCTGTGTGTCGGTCGCGTGCCGATCCTGGTCCTCCTGATCGTGTTTCTCACGTCGTTCGGCATGGTGGGCTTCTTCGTTCAAGGACTCATGCGCGGGATTTTCGGCTTTGCCTTGCCGGAAATCGTTGCCGTCGTGCCGGCGCTCGCGGGCGCGTTTCCGGCAACCCGCTTTGCCGGTCTCACACTCGGCAAGCTGATCCCCAAGGAACAGACCGAGGCCGTCAGCCGCGCGCATTTTGTCGGCCGGGTCGCAACCATCACCAGCGGCGAAGCCCAAAGGGGGCTCGCCGCTGAAGCCAAACTGACCGACCGCTTCGGTCAGACCCACTATATCCGCGTTGAGCCCGACGACGACGCGGAGCGCTTTGCACAGGGCACGGATGTCATTGTCGTGCGACAGTCGGGTAGTATTTTTTATGCTATTCTAAACACAAGCGCCGCAATGACAGACTAAAAACCCCGGCGCCAACTAGTAGAAGAGGAGTCAATATTATGGTTGATCAAATGATCAATGTTGGATTTATTACGCTTATTCCGCTCGTCGCGCTGCTTGCGATCGGGCTGATATTTGCGCGGCTCTACAAACGCTCCTCAAAGGAAATCTCGTTCGTCCGGACAGGCTTCGGCGGCCAGAAAGTCATCATGAACGGCGGCGCCTTGGTGTTTCCGGTGTTGCATGAGGTGATCCCGGTCAACATGAACACCTTGCGGCTGGAAGTCCGCCGGTCGAACGAGCAGGCGCTGATCACCCGTGACCGCATGCGCGTCGACGTGCAGGCGGAGTTTTACGTGCGGGTTCAGCCGACCCAGGAAGCGATCGCGAATGCCGCCCAGACGCTCGGCCGACGCACGATCGAGCCGACGGCCCTGAAGGAACTGGTGGAAGGCAAGTTCGTCGACGCCCTCCGGTCCGTCGCCGCCGAAATGGCCATGGAAGAACTGCACGAACAGCGCGTCAGCTTCGTTCAGAAAGTGCAGGCCGCGGTCTCCGAAGACATTCTGAAAAACGGCCTGGAACTTGAATCGGTGTCGCTCACCGGCCTCGACCAGACCAACCGCGAATATTTCAATCCGGATAACGCGTTCGACGCCGAGGGTCTGACGAAACTCACCTCCGAGATCGAAGAGCGCCGCAAGAAGCGCAATGATATCGAGCAGGAGACCGAAGTCCTCATCCAGCGCAAGAACCTGGAAGCCGAGCAGCAGAAGTTCAACATCTCCCGCGACCAGGAATATGCCCGCCTCGAACAGGAGCGCGAGATCGCCGTGCGCGCGGCCGAGCAGGCCGCCCAGATCGAACGCGAACGCGCCGACCGCGAACGCGAGGCCCAGCAGGCCAAGATCATGGCCGAACAGCAAGTGCGCGAATCCGACATCGAAAAGGATCGGGTCGTCCAGCAAAAGGACATCGAAAAGCAGCAGGTGATCGAGGCCGCGGCCGTCGAAAAGGAAATGCAGGTTCGGCTTGCCGAGCAGACCAAGGACATCAAGGTCGCGGAAAAGTCGCGTCTGAAGTCCGAGGCCGATGCGCAGGCCGATGAGGCCCGCGCGATCGCGGCAAAGGCGGCGGAAGAAGTGGTCACGGCACGGGCCACGGAAGTCGCCGAACGGGACCGGGCCATCGAACTCATCGAAGCCCGCAAGGCGGCCGAACAAAAGGCGATTGCCGTCACGGTGGCGGCCGAAGCGGACAAACAGGCAGCCGCCGACCAGGCGGAAGCCATCCGGATCGCAGCAGACGGCCGCGCCCAGAAGGAGCGGATCGAGGCCGAGGCCACCGCGGATGCGGAAAAGCTGCGCGCCAGCGCTCTGGAAGCCACCTATGCCGTCGAGGCCAAGGGCCAGCTCGCGGTGAACGAAGCGGCGAACGTGCTGTCCTACGAACAGGTCGTGATGCAGTTGAAGAGCGAGCTGATCAAGGCGCTGCCGCAGATCATCGAGCAGTCGGTGAAGCCGATCGAGAACATCGACGGCATCAAGATCCTGCAGGTCGATGGCCTGAACGGATCGGCCGGCGGGCATGTCAATGGCGCCGGCGGCTCCGGCGGCGGAGTGGCCGACCAGGCGGTCGCGGCAGCCTTGCGTTACCGCAGTCAGGCGCCGCTGATCGACGCCCTGATGAACGAGCTCGGCATCAACGGCGGCGATTTGAGCGGGCTGGCACGGTCGAGCCTCGTCGAAGAGGGCGAGGATCACAGGACCCTCGTGCAGGACATGGGCAACGACCTGGGTCTGAACGGCGGTGCGCCGGCAGAAACCAAAGCAGAGATCGCACAGGCGACGGCCGAACTCGCCACCGAGACGCCGACACCCAAGGCGTCTAGCTGACGCGAAGTCTGCCGGAAGGGTTCGACCGCGCGGTCGGACCTCCTGCCGCGCTTCGGCAAGGCGTTTAAGGATCTGCGATTGTCACCGGGCGGCTTTATGGAGCCGCCCGTTTTACATCCTGAGAGGTCTGAAGAAATCCCGTAACAAAATCCCGAATGCGCTTCAGGTCGCCAAAGCAAAGACGCCGCTTGCAATCAGAACGAGGCCCAGAATTTCTCTGGCAGAATAGGTCTCACCCAGAAACAGCATGGAAACGATAACGGCCAGCGAGATTTCCAGCCCGAGGATGAGCAGGTACAGAATCCCGAGTTGTTCCCTCCGGAGTGCAATGATCTCCAGCGTCACGCCGGCACCGAGCAGGGCGATGATCAGGCCGGCGGTCAGGAAGGACGATTGCAATGAAAAGCTCTTCATTGCGAAGGTGGCCGTCACATAAAACGCCGCCGAAAGGGCCGCGAGACCGATGGGGCTTGCCGTCAGGGTGGCATTCAATCCGAACATGGCGCACCTGAGATGATGACGCAGCGGAAAATTCGGTTATGGCAAATAGATTTGACATAACTGAGTGCGAGAAATGATTCTATATTTGTTAAATACTATCTGATTGCTCAGATTCAACTGCTCAACTTAAGCCGGCTTCGAAAAAATAGAGCAACTAGTATTTGTACTATGCGATTGTTGACGGCTTGCTCCCGGGCGCACTCAGCCGGTACTCGACGCCGGGGGTTTCACCGTGATCGACCGACGAGCTTGCGGCTCATTTTTTTCAAGACCAGGCAATGCGAACCGTCGGTCGGATCTTCGGTACGAAGCGGGCGCTTGTTCTTGCACTCTGTCCGGTCGGACGGATCCTGCACGCCGTAAAACGCATTGATGATCGCCTGTTCCTGTTCATGATCGAACGCGTGCGTCTGGGCAAACATCAGGTATTGGAAGATCAGCCCCTGGGTGCTCGGGACGAACCGGAAATCGCCGGCATCGGCGAACCGCCCGTCGACGCATCCCGCATAGGCGACGGGCCGCGCAATGCGCCGGCCGCCGGTCGATTTGCCGGCAAGCGCGTTGGTGAAACAGCGCCGGGGCAGGGACATCTGGCAGTAATAGTGGATGGTGATGTCGGACCAATGGTCCGGAAAATGCGTGGTTCTGAGGCACCCCAAGAGAGCCTTGAGTCCTTGTTCGGTGTGCTTTGGATGCCCTTGTGCGCGACTGCCATAGGTGTCGGCACTTGCGTTCATCGCATCGAGGATGGCCTTGCCGGGCAGCGGCAGGCGGGCGGCCGGCGCGCGCGGTCGATAGTCGGCATAGGCGTTCTCCGCAGTATTGATCGGCGCCTTCAGGGCGTCGATTTCTGCCTGGGTCGGAACGGCTCGCCAGTCTTCGATGTTCTGGGCAAGCTCGACGGAGACGCCGATCGCCAGGCTTTCCAGTGTGGCGTCATCAAGTTCGCCCGTCGGTGAAAGTTCCTTGCTGGCCTGATAGGACAGGATCGCGCGCCGCGTATTGCGTCCCATGATTCCGTCCAGTACGCCCGGATCGTGCCCCTGTTCCGCCAGGACGGATTGCGCCTTTTGCACGACGGCCGAATACCGGGCCTCGGCGGGCGACGGGGCCAACAGGGCAATCCCGAGACAAGCAGCGGCAAAACAAGTTGCGATCGGCTTCCGCAGGGTCATCGCTCTTCGCCGCGTCGGGATCACGAAGTCATGCTGAATTGACATCAAAAGCATTCCGATTTTTCAAGAATCACTGTCTGCCTGGGCAAAAAACAGCAATTGTGGAAACGTATTCGAGATCTCGTAGCTCTGATCAACTGGAAAGAGCCAAGGTTTCAGCATGGCGCGCAAATAAGGCGCAGAAAAGACATCATCGGACAGATTGCATCTTTCCCCCGCATGTAAGTGAAAGATCGAGTTCGGTCGTTTTGTCGCCTTAGAGACAGGTCCCAGGGGAACGCCTTAACCGTCTTGAGTGCTGATTACTTGATGACTGCCAAAGCCGTATCGCGAGGAGCGGCGCGGCATGCGGACAACCCGGGCGAGCCCGTCAGGCCGCTCCGGCAATGCCGCGTGTCAAGGTCCTGATCTGCCGCGCAGCCTGATCGCGCAGGTCGGCCAGCGTCATCGGCGCGTCCTTGACGAATTCGATGAACAGCATGTTGAGCGTGTTGAACACGACTTGGCCCAAGGCAAAGGCGTCAAGCCCGGGCGGCAGATCGCCGCGTTTCTGGAGCACCTCGATCAGGTCGGTCACCTGGGCCGCAAGCCGGCGGTCGAGATCCGTGTAGTGACGGCCGTTCGGCGTGTCGGGCTCCTGGATGGAGAGCGCCATCGCCGTGCGCCACATCTCCTTGCTGAGATATTCCAGCGAATGGTCGTAATAACCGGTGATCAGTTTCATCAGCGCCGCCTCGGCGCCCGGCGGCGGATCGGCGACGATCGCCTTGCCGGCGTCGAGAACTTCTTCGACTTCCATGGCGACGGTCGCAATCAGGATGTCGCCCTTTGTCAGATAATAATTGTAGACCGTGCCGACGGAGACCTCCGCGGCTTCTGCCAGATCCTCGATGCGCACCGAGCGATAGCCGTCCGCGCGGAACCGTTCGACGGCTGCCTTGAGGATACGCTCCTTGCGGTCCGCTTTCTGTTTTTCGCGCAGGCCCGCCATGCCAAACCGCAATGAATTGAAGTGCCTTAAGTTTTACGTTGACATCAAAAATGAATGCCTTCAACTTTTTTCGAAAGCAGAGGGGAGACTTCACATGAACCGATTGACGAGAGTGCTGCTCGGCAACGCTGCGGCCCTGGCCCTGGGTGCGACCGGAGCCCTGGCCGAGGAAGAACTGAACGCGCTGGTCTGGTGCGACCACACCGATCCCGCGCTGATCGAACCTTTCGAAAAGGCCCATAACGCCAAGGTTAACCTGCGCGAATACGAGGGCACCGGCGCGGCACTGGCCGTTCTCGAACAATCCCGCCCCGGCGACTGGGACGTGCTGGTTATCGACGGCATTGACGTCTTCCGCGCGGTCGAAAGCGGCCTGCTCGCGCCCTTGCCGGACGATGCGCTGCCGGTGAGCGACTTCTTCCCCCAGGTCGTTATGGCCGAGAACAACAGCAAGGACGGCGTGACCTACGCGGTTACCGAAAAGTTCGGCTACAACACGATCTCCTACAATTCCGAAAAGGTTGACGCGGCCGACATGAACGACCTCTCCAAGGTCTGGTCGGAAAAATACAGCGGCCGCATCTCCATTTATGACTATTACCTGCCGGTCATGGGCCTTGCGGCGATCGCCAAGGATATTGCCACGGCGGACATCTCCGCCGACAACCTGGAAACCCTCGGCGGCGTGCTCGGCGAGATGCGATCCCGCGCGGCGTCCGTTGCCGGCGTCGTTGCGGCCCAGACGGCCCTGGCGACGGGCGAAGTCGATATCGTCGTCGGCGGTGGCGAATGGCTGACGGCGGGTCTTGCCGGCGAGCGGCCGGAACTCACCTGGACGATCCCGGAACAGGGCGCCGTGCGCTGGAGCCAGTCGATCGGCGTGCTCGCCGACAGCAAGAAACAGGAACTGGCGCTTGAATTCATCAAATACATCGTCAGTCCGGAAGGCCAGGCGCGGCTTGCGACCTCGTCCTGCTTCTGGGGCATGCCCGCTAATGCCAAGGCCGGCGACGTGCTGACCGACGACCAGAAGGCGCTCCTGCGCTGGGACAGCCAGGAAGACTATCTGGCGCGCACCGAGCTTTATCCTGCGCCTGATTCCGATCTCGACGCCAAGATGCAGGACCTGTGGCTGGAAACGCTCCAGCAGTGAGCCTGATCGAGCGAAGCCCCGGTCTGAAAGGCTGGGGCTTCGTCTTTCCGGCGCTTTTGTGGACGCTGGCCTTTTTTGTCGTGCCCTTCGTCGTCATGGGGGCGATGAGCCTGGCGATCCTGGACGGCCGCACGCTGGTTTGGGGTCTTTACCCGGACAATTATCTCGAGCTTGTCGAAAAAGCCTATCTGCTGCGCGCGATTTCCGTGTCGCTGGAGATCACGCTCACGGTGACGCTGGTTTCCGTCGTGCTGGCCTATCCGCTAGCCTGGATCATCGCCTTCCGGGTTCCGCAGCGCTGGCAGCGTCTCGCGCTGCTTCTCGCCATCCTGCCGTTCTGGACCTCTTACGTGGTGCGCTCCTATGCGTGGCTTCTGGTGCTCGCGCGGGAAGGCGTGCTCAACCAGTCGCTGGTCTCGTTCGGCCTGATCGCCGAACCGTTGACGCTCGCCAACACGCGTTTTGCGACCGTGACCGGCTTCGTGCATTTCTTCGTCATGCTTCTGACGCTGACGATCTACGCCAATCTCGTACAGCTTTCGCCGAACTACCGCCGCGCCGCCGTGGATCTCGGCGCCAATGCGTTCCAGACCTTCCGCCATGTCATCCTGCCGCTGACCTTGCCCGGCATCGTCACCGGCGCGTTTTTGACCTTCGTTCTGTGTATCGGCGACTACGTCACGCCGCAGATCCTGGGCGGCAATACCGAGCTCACCGTGCCCCAGGTCATCATGGTGCAACTCGGTCGGCGCGCCGATTTCCCGCTCGCCTCCGCACTCGCCATCGTGCTGATGGGGATCGTCACGCTCGCCTATCTCGGCTGCGCCCGCTGGTTGAGGCTCGACCGGCTATGACGCGCTTTCTGCCCCTGGCCTATCTGGCGCTCGCGTTCGCCTTCATCTACCTGCCGGTGGCGGCACTCGTCCTGTTTTCGTTCCAGGACGGCCGGCTTCCGGTGCCGCCCTTCGAGGGACCGAGCCTGCAATGGTATGCCGATGTGCTGGGCGACGATGACATCGTCGAAGCGCTCGTCAATTCGCTCCTTGTGGCACTCGGCTCCAGCGCCATCGCCGTCATGCTCGGATTTCTCGCCGCCTATGGCCTTGCCCGTCACAGCCTGCCGGGATCGGTTTTCCTGCGCGGGCTTCTGATCGCGCCGATCACCGTCAGCTATCTGATCGTCGGGCTTGGGCTTCTGATCGTTCTGCAGCGCACCGGCATCGGGCTGTCGTTGTGGACGGCGGCGATCGGCCATGTCGTCATCAACCTGCCGCTCGCCTTTGCCATCATCTACGCCTCGATGGGCGCGCAGCAGCAGAACGCCGAGCGCGCCGCCCGGGATCTCGGCGCCGGAGAGGTGGAGGTCGTGTTGCTCGTGACCGCGCCGATGCTGATGCCGGCGCTGCTCGCCGCGTTTTTCCTGTCGGTGACGTTGAGCTGGGACGAATTCATCATCGCCTTCCTGCTCACCCGGTTCGACATCACGCTGCCGGTGGAAATCTGGTCGATGCTGCGTTCCGGCCTGTCGCCGCGCCTCAACGCCATCGGCAGCTTTGTGTTCCTGGTCTCCGTCACCGCGGTCATCCTGATCGAGCTCACTGTCTTCGGGAGGCGGCGCCGATGACGGCCAGTGTGACCATCGACGCCGTCAATCACTGGTTCGGCACCTTTCAGGCACTCCGGGAGATTGCGCTCGAAATCGAAGCCGGCGAATACATCACGCTGCTCGGACCGTCCGGTTGCGGCAAGACCACGCTTTTGTCCGTGCTCGGCGGGTTCGTCGATCCGTCAAAGGGCAGGGTGCTGATCGGCGGTACCGACATGACACATGTACCGCCTGCGAAGCGGCCGACGACGACAGTGTTTCAGGATTATGCGCTGTTCCCGCATATGAGCTTGCGGGACAACGTCGCCTTCGGGTTGCGTATGGCCGGCATCGGGCGGGCCGAGCGGCGTCGACGGGCAGACCTCCAGCTCGACCTCGTGGGCCTTGTCGGCGAAGCGCACAAGCGCCCGCACGAACTCTCCGGCGGCCAGCGCCAGCGCGTGGCGCTGGCCCGCGCGCTCGCTGTGGAACCGGACGTGCTGCTTCTCGACGAACCGCTCGGCGCGCTCGATCTGAAGCTCCGGCGCTCCATGCAGGATGAATTGAAGGAAATCCAGCGCAAGGTCGGCACCACGTTCGTGCATGTCACCCACGACCAGGAAGAGGCGATGGCGATCGCCGACCGGATCGTCGTGATGAATGCCGGCCGCATCGAGGATGCCGGACCGCCCGAACGCGTCTACAGCGCCCCGGCCACCCTGTTCGCCGCCGGCTTCATGGGCGAGATGACGCGGCTGCCGGCAACGGCCCGCGACGGCATTGTCGAGACTCCCTTTGGGCTGCTCGAGGCCGCGCCGCCGTCGGCCGGTGATCTGGTTGTGTGCGTCCGGCCCGAGGCGATCCGGATCGGTGCGGACGGGTTTTCGCTCGGCGAGGCCCGCGTCACCGACACCGCCTTTTTCGGGACCCACAACCGCGTCCACCTTGTGGCCGACGCGGTTCCCGATCTGACGATCGTCGCTTATCTTGCCCCGGCCGAACGTGTGGCCGAAGGCGACATCGTCCCGCTTGCCGCCGACCCCGCCTCGATCCGTGTCTTTCCAGCGAGATGAGCCATGTCCGATCCTGTCCTTGAACGCGCCCGCCCCGAAGACTGGTATCGTGTCGAGCCGAAAGCCGACGACATTACGCTGATCAGCGAACCCTTCATCCACGAATTCTATCGGTGCAACATGTGGCACGTGCGCGGCCGGGACCGGGACATGCTGGTCGACAGCGGCATGGGTGTCGTGTCGCTTCGGCAATGGGTGCCGCTGGTCACCGAGCGGCCGCTGACGGCGGTCGCCAGCCATACCCATTTCGACCACATTGGCTGCCACCATGAATTCGAGGACAGGGCAGTGCATGCCGACGAGGCCGACATCCTGGCGGCACCGGGCAACAGCGCGACGCTCGCCGACCTCTGCGTCACCGATGGCATCTTCGACCGCCTGCCGCCGGAACCCTATACGTCGGAGAGTTACGTCCTGACCGCTGCGCCGGCCACGCGGCTTCTGGCCGACGGCGACATCGTCGACCTCGGCGACCGGCATTTCGAGGTGATCCACACACCCGGCCATTCGCCCGGCGGCATCGCGCTCTGGGAAGCGGCGAGCGGTACGCTGATCTCCGGCGACATCGTCTATGACGGGCCGCTCATCGAGGACATCTACCATTCCGACGCCGCGGATTATTATCGCTCCATGGTGCGCTTGCGCGACCTGCCGGTGCGGGTCGTGCATGGCGGCCATTTCCCGAGTTACGACCGGGAGCGCCATCTCGCGATCATGGATGACTGGATTGTCAAACATTCCGAGGGCTGATCCGGCTGACTGAAAAAAGGAATTGCTATCGTGTTGCGCTCACTTGTCCTGGTGCTGGCGATCCTGGTCGCCAAACCGGCCTTTTCACAGGAACTGATCGCCGAATATCTCACCTGGCTCGGGCCGCAGGATCTCGTGAACTCCCGTGGGGTTCGACTGGAGTCTTTCGGGGCTGTGCTCGCGCAGGACCGGGCGAACTACCATCGCTTCGGCATTCGACAGGAACTGGATACCGGGGACCCGATATTCGGCGATCGTGCCATGCGCAGCGCCCTGCCGCGGCTTTACGAGGCCGGGCGACGTGTCGAAGCCTACATCATCAACGATGTCATGAGCGGTCGTGGTCATTACGTTTTTATCCGGGTGATGGGAGTCGGCGGCCGCATCACGCATGTGGATGTGTATGAGGGAGCCGGCTGATAAACGCGGGTCGGCAAGGAACCTTGTAATTTCTACGCATCAATTATTGTACATTGGTACCAAGTTACTATATCAGGGCTCCGGACATTAACGGAGACCCTTGTTGTGACACCACGTATTTTAAGCTGCGTCGCGGCTTTGGCTGCCGCGTTGGCGACTGCCGACGCCTCGGCCCGCACGGTCCTCACCTTTGATGCGGACCTGCAGATTTTCGACCTTAACGGCATCGTCAATCCGCTTCCCGCTGTCCCTCTGACGGCCCGCGTGACGGCCATTTATGACGAGACGTCCCCGTTTGACGTAACGATCGGAGGCGGCCCGGGCGGCTCTCCGACCGGCCGCATCTACAACAATGCGATAGAACTTTTTCGCTTCGAATATTTCGACGCATTTGGAAATCAGATCGGTCAGACGGAGGGGTTGAACACCAACATTAGAACTCAGAACGATTTCTTGAATGCAGGGGATTTTTTCTGGATTACGGCGACATCCATTCAGGGGCTCGACCCTTTCTATAGAATGGATCTGCAGTTCGAAGGCGACGAAAACTCTTTTTCGTTCATCGAGCTTGACCAGTTCGACGGGCCGTTGCTGGAAGGCATGCCCTTCATCACGGCATCGATCGTCACACTCGGCGATGGTGAACCTTTCAGTCGGATGACCTTCGTCCCTCAGCCGGGAACCTTCAAGTTCGAGGTGAACAAGGTTCCCGTGCCGGCGGGCCTGCCGCTGATGCTGACGGCAGCCGGCACGTTCGCGATGCTTCGCTGGCGCAGGCGCCGCGACCGCCATCGTTTTGCATAAGTTCTGACGAGCACCCAACTGCCGAAGGCGTGGTCGAGAACACCCCCATCGCCTTCGGCCCTTTTCCACCAAAAGGTAATTTGGTAAAAATGCTGCCCGGTGAATCGAAACGTTCCGAAATGGCTGGGCAATCTTGGCAAAACAGAAAATCGAACGCGCACAAACCGGCGTCCGCATCGAAAAACGGGTCCTCAAGGTCCTGAAAGCGATCGCCGCGCACCATGAACTGACGCTCGGCGACCTCGTCGAAGGCATTGTCCTGCACAGTTTCGAAGGCAAGGTGCCTTTCGATTCCGATACGCTGGCCTTCATCAAGCAGATGCGCGGCGCTTATGGCCTCGACCTGACTGCCGAGGACAGCCAGATTCCGCACGACAGCTAAATTGGTTAGGAAGCGGCCGGCATGCGGTTCGCGGGAAGCGACAGTCTTCCGTCCTTTGAAATGGACACGACATACTCGGACTGAAAGTCCCCGTTGACGTGATCCCGAACCAACACGGTCCATGTCCGTCCGCTTGCATTCGGAAGCGTCAGGGAAATCGTCTCCGCATGATTTGCGGTGCTTGCAAAAAAGCCCGAATAGGCTTGCAGGCCGGACAGGCCCAGTGGCGCTTCGGGATCCTCCGCGTTGCAGACGCTGATCGCCAGCACGCCGTCGACCGGGTCGTTCAAAGGCAGGGTATCGTCGATCGGGTGCACCATGAGCGACATCGCCTCGAAATCGATCTGTGCGCCTCCTGCGCGAGACACAACGTCTTCGAAGAGCTGGTCGCCGATATTTGCGGTTCCCAGTCGCAGCCGGTCGAAATTCACGGTTCCGTCCGGACCGGCCAGGCTCTGAGGCGGCAGGCCGAACAGGTCGGCGAGTGTTGATGCCGGCGTTGAAAAATACAGTTCCACATAGCCGTCACCCCGCTCAACGACCATTCGCAGAGGTTTGTCCTCCACACCGGGCTGAAGGGCGGCAATTCCCATGCCGACCAGCATACCTGCCACACTGACGATTGCTGCTTTTACGAAGATCATCCTGGGCGCCACCGGAATGTTCGATCCGCACTTTAGCTCACGCGCCTACCGCTATCATATGAGGACCGTTTTGGGAATGTCCGCATCGCCTGCTGATCAATGTGTGTCGGTGGAGGCTGTGTCAGGTTTCCAGCGCCTCGCGGATCCAGCTGTGCAAGGCATGCAATGAGTGTTCGGAGTTCACGCCGCTCCGCGGGTCGAGCACCAGCGGGCCGGGGCGATAACCGCGGCTCTTCAGGCCGCGCTGCACCGATTCCACCAGCCGGATATCCTCTTCGACTGTCGTCGACCGGTCCTGCACGGCGAGGCGCCGTATGACCTCCGAATCCACGCCGTCCACCGTGTACCAGCCGCGCCACAAGGTGACCCGTTCCGGTCCGTCCGGCTGCCACAGATAGGTGTTCAGAACATTGCCGGGATAGACCTGGAACGAAAACGTCGGCCACAGATACCAGGACGAATAGTCGCCGGCATGCGCGTTCGCCTCCAGGTCGATCGGATAGCTCATGCGCTCCAGGTTCTGGCATTCGGTCGTGTGGCGCAGGCAATGGCCCTGGGGCTGGATGTCATAGGTTTCCGGCTTGACCACGCCGGTGGCAAAGGTCGGGTGATTGAGGCTGCAATGGTAGCATTCGGAGTAGTTCTCGACGGAAATCTTCCAATTGCAGTTTTCCGTGATCTCGACCCATTCCAGCGGCTTCAGCCGGTCGATGTCCGGCACGAAGGCGCGTAATTCGTCTTCGACGCCCGGAAACCATTCGCTCATCGGCCGCGCATCCGGATCGAGATTGACGAAGATGAATCCGCACAGGATCTCGGTGCGCACTTCGGTCAACCGGATCGCGTCCCGGTCGATGCCCGGTACGGATTTCAGGTTCGGGCCGTTGCGCAGTCGTCCGGATAATTCATAGGTCCAGGCATGGTAGGGGCAGACGAGCACTTTGCAGTTTCCCGAACCCGAAACCAGTTCATGCGCCCGGTGCTGGCAGACATTGTAATAGGTGCGCACCTGGCCCTCGCGGTCCATCAGGCAGATCAGGCTCTGGTCGATGACGTCCGCGGTAAAATAATCGCCCGGTTTCTCAAGCTGCGAGACGTGGCCGGCATACTGCCAGGTCTGCGAAAAGATCGTTTCGCACTCCGTCCGGAAAATGCCTGGATCCGTGTAATACCGGGCTTCGAGCGCAGGCACCGGCTTGACCGGCGCCGTCATCCTTCTTGCTCCCCGACTTCCGTGCGGTAGATCCCGAGTGCGTGGCGGCGTCGGTGGAACCGGTCGATATCGGCAATCACGTCCGGTCCGGCATCGGCAATCACGAAGGCCATGAGCGTCTCCAGGAGGGCACCGGTTGCAAAGGTCGAGGTGAAGAATTGCGGCGTATCGGTCTGGGTGACGAAGGCGTGCGCACTACCGGCCAATACCGGCGAGGCCGGGCTGTCGGAAATCCCGATGATCGTTACGCCTTGCTGGCGGGCAATCTCCACCGCGTCGACCACTTCGGACCGGTAGGGCTTGAACGTCATGGCGACGAGCACGTCTTCCGGTCCGGCGCGCATCAGGTCGTCGACCGCAAGATTGCCGTCGCGCGGGATGGCATGCACGGTATCGACGGCCATGTCCGCGAGATAGGTAAAGGCCCGCGCCAGCGCATGATTGATGCCGACGCCAAGTACATAGGTTTGCCGCGCGTTGACGATGGCATCTGCCGCCGCCTTCATGCGGGTCGCGTCCGTATCGGCAAAGGTGCGTTCGATATTGGTGATCGCGGACGCCGCCATATCGGCATAGAGCCCGCCGAGCTTGCCGCCCCGCGACAGCGATTGCAGCCATCGCGCGCGGTCGGGAAAGGCCGCCCCGCCGCGCCGGATCTCTTCGCGGAATGGTTCGCGGAAATCGTCATAGCCGTCGAACCCGCAGGACCGGGCCATGCGCACGAACGTGTTCGGTTTGACGCTCGCTGCATCGGCGATCTCGCGGATTGAACTTACGCTCACATCGTTCGGGTTTTCCAACACATAGACCGCAGCCTTGCGCACTTCCGGCGTCAGCTCCTGAAGCTGGTCGGCAAGGTCGCGCAGCACGTCGTTCGGCGCGGGCAAATCAGAATTTGGTACGTTCATCTCATTCATGGTTGACGATAGTACAGATGTACCATTACCCTGTCCAGTACCTCGACACAGAGGTCAAACCGTCAAAACGTCTGTGTCGAGGTGCTAGAGGATTTCGAACAAAGGATAGCATCGTGGCACCAGGCGACGCGCAAGCCGTTCCGGCCTCGGCACGGGTGGTTATCGTGGGCGGCGGCATTATGGGATGCGGGCTTGCCTATCATCTTGCCCACGAAGGCTGGACCGACGTGGTTCTTCTCGAAAAGGCGGAACTGACGTCAGGATCGACCTGGCACGCCGCTGGCCAGATCACCCATTCCACATCGAGCTTCGGGCTCGGCAAATGCGTCGACTACAATATCGGCCTCTATTCCGGGGCGCTCGAGGCCGAGACCGGTCAATCGGTCACGTGGCATGGCTGCGGTTCGTTCCGGCTCGCCTATACCGAAGACGAGATGGACTGGTTGAGGCATACGCTGAGCGTCGGCCGGGCGCTTGGTTTCAACATCGACCTGGTCGGCCCGGATCATATCCGCACGCTGCATCCGTTCTACAATCTCGACGGCGTTCTCGGCGCTCTCTACACCCCGGATGACGGCCACGCCGATCCGTCGGGCATTACCCAGGCGCTCGCGATCGGCGCGCGCCAGCTCGGCGCGCGTATCATCCGGCGCTGCCGGGCGACCGACATCAAGGCCCAACCGAACGGCGAATGGCGCGTCTCGACAGAGCGCGGCGACATCGTCTGCGAACATGTGGTCAATGCCGGCGGCACCTATGCGCGGCAGATGGGTGAGTGGAGCGGCCTGCAATTGCCGATGACCTCCATGACCCACCATTATTTTGTCACCGAACCGGTACCGCAATTCGCCGAGCTCGACCGAGAACTGCCCGTCATCCGCGACGACCGACTGGTGTCCGGCTACATCCGCATGGAACAAAAGGCCGGCCTGATCGGCATCTACGAGAAGGCAAATCCCAACGCGGTCTGGCTCGAGAATTGTCCGTGGGAAGCCGAGAACGAATTATTCCAAGCCGATTACGACCGGGTCATGCCGTGGCTGGAAAACGCGCTCGACCGCATGCCGATCTTCGCCGAACTCGGCATCAAGCGGGAAGTGCACGGCGCGATTTCCCATCCGCCGGACGGCAATCCGCTGATCGGCCCGGCGCCGGACGCCAGGAATTACTGGTGTTGCTGCGGCACCCAGATCGGAATCGGCTGGGGACCGGGCCTGACCCGGGAACTGGCCCGCTGGATGGTGCACGGCGCCTCCGACATTTCCATGCGCGAATACGATCCCCGGCGTTTCGGCGCCTACGCCACGCCGGACTGGCAGGTGGTGAAGGCGAAGGAAGATTATTGCCTGCGCCACGAAATCCCGTTCCCGCATTTCAACCGGCTTGCCGGCCGGCCGGTCAAGCCGAGCCCGCTCTACGACCGGCTGAAGCAAAAGGGTGCCGTATTCGAGGAAGTCTACGGTCACGAACGGCCGCGCTGGTTTGCCGGCGACGGTGTTCCGCAGGAGGACCAATATTCGTTCCGGCGCACCCCGGTTCACCATCGTATTGCCGGTGAGGTGAGGGCGGTTCGCGAGCGGGTCGGTGTTATGGACATTACGGCCTTCACCAAGGTAGCGGTGGCCGGGCCGGATGCCGAGGCGTTCCTTGACGGGCTTGTCGCCAACCGTCTGCCGAAAAAGACCGGCGGTATCGTGCTCACGCATCTCCTCAACCGGCGCGGCCGCATCGAGATCGAAGTGACGATCGTGCGTCTTGCAGAGGACCGGTTCTACCTGGTTTGCGCGGCATTTTTCGAACAACGCCTGCTCGATCACCTTGCGGCGCATCGCAAGCCGGAGACGCGCATCGATGTCGACAACCTGTCCGATGCCTGGGCCGCGCTCGCCCTGCAGGGACCGCGATCCCGCACCGTCCTGTCGGCCGTCACAGACGCGGCGCTCGACAATGCCGGTTTCCGCTGGCTTTCCGCACAGGAGATCCGGATTGCCGGTCACATGGCCTGGGCGATGCGGCTCTCCTACGCCGGTGAACTCGGGTGGGAGATCCACGCACCGCGCGCAGCGCTACCGGCAATCTACGAAGCGCTCTGGGCCGCGGGAGAACCGCACGGGATCGCCGATTACGGATCGTTCGCGATGAACGCGATGCGCATGGAAAAGGGCTTCAAGGGCGCCGGCGAACTCACCAATGAAGTCACTCTGCCGGAGGCCGATGTGATGCGCTTCGTCAAACCGGAAAAGGGCGAATTCGTCGGGCGCGATGCTACGCTTGCAAGCCGCGACGGCGACCTGCCGTGGATCTGCGCCTATCTGTCGGTCGAGGCTGACGGCGATGCCGACGGCCACGGCGGAGAGGCTGTCCTGCAAGACGGCAAGGTCGTCGGCAGCACGGCATCGGTCGCCTATGGCCATACGGTTGGGACGGTGCTCGCCTTTGCCTACATCAAGCCGGAGGCCGCGCGTCCTGGTACCGAACTCGATGTGCTGATCCTCGGTGAGCCGCGCCGGGCCCGCGTGCTCGGCGAGGCTGCCTACGATCCGGAAAACCGTCTGCCGCGCACCGATGCCGATGCCGCGAGCGAAGCGGCATGACACCGGCAGGCGCGGCGCAAGCCGGTCCCGCGGCGGATGACAGGCCATGCGCATAACCGAGATCAGGGTCTGGCAACGTGACCTTCCCCTTATCAAGCCGTACCGGCTGTCGGGCGGCCGCCTCCTGTTCGAAAGGCTCGACAGCACCTTCGTCGCCATACGGACGGACGACGGGGGCGTGGGTTGGGGCGAGGCCTGTCCATGGGGCCACACCTATCTGCCGGCACACGGCGCGGGCGTGCGCGCCGCCCTTGAACTCCTTGCCCCGGCGTTGATCGGGACCGACCCGCTTGCGCTCGATGCCGTCAATCGCCGGATGGACGTCGCCCTGCCTGGGCATGCGGAAGCGAAATCGGCGCTCGATGTGGCCTGCTGGGACCTTTTGGGTCAGGCAGCCGGCATGCCGCTCTGGCGCCTCTTCGGGGCAGACGAAGCGCCGCCGGTAGCGCTCAATTCTTCGATTTCGACCGGTACACCGCAGGAAATGGTCGCGCTGATCCGCGACGCGGCGGCGCGTGGTTACACGGTGCATTCCGCCAAGATCGGCGGCACGGATAGTGCAGCCGATATCGAGCGCATGACGGCGATTTCCGAGGATTTGCCGGCGGGTCACGCGGTGACGTTCGACGTCAACCGGGCGTGGACGCCAGGTGTTGCCGTTCAGGTGTTGAATGCGGTGCCCTCGCGCGACTGGGTCGAGCAGCCCTGCGAAACCCTGGACCAGTGCGCGCATGTTGCGGAACGCGTTCCCCAGCCGATCATGCTCGATGAATGCATGCTGACCCATCAGGACCACCTGGAGGCCTGGAAGCGCCGGGCCTGTGAGGGCGTCAAGGTCAAGCCGAACCGGGTCGGCGGCCTCACCAAGGCGCGCCGAATCCGCGATTTTGGCGTGGCCGTAGGCTGGCGCATGCATATCGAGGATGTCGGCGGATCCGCGCTTGCCGATACGGCCGCCATCCATCTGGCCGCGTCGACGCCGCAGGAAAACCGCCTCGCCAGTTGGATCTGCCACGACCACCTCGCCGAGGATCCGGTTCCGGGCCAGGGCGTGCGCAATTGCAACGGCCATGTCGTGCCACCGGACGCACCGGGCCTCGGTGTCGTGCCGGATGCCGACGGGTTCGGCGACCCGGTCGCCATCTATGGGGGCTGAAATGCGCATCACGCGGGTCGCCCTGTGGCACGTACCGCTGACCAGCCATGTCGTCTATCGCATGGCCGACGGCAAGACCTGCGACAGTGTCGAGACCGTTGTCCTGCGCATTGAGACCGATTCCGGCCTGACCGGCTGGGGCGAGGTCTGTCCGATCCCCCGCTATCTGCCGGCCTATGCGCGCGGCGTTGCGCCGGCGCTGGAGGAGATGGCGCCGGTTCTGCTCGGTGCCGACCCGATCGGCGTGGAGGCCCTGATGGGCCGGTTGGACAATTGTCTGCGGGGCCATGTCTACGCGAAATCGGCCATCGACATCGCCCTGTGGGATCTCACGGCAAAGGCGGCCGGCCTTCCGCTTCATGCCTTTCTCGGCGGTCGACGCGTTGCCGACATGCCGCTTTATCATTCCATCACCTGCGTCGAGCCGGAGGAAATGGCGCGCATGGCCATCGAGGCCGCGCGCCAGGGCATGACCCAGTTTCAGGCCAAGCTTGGCGCGGATGCCGATTGGCAGGCCGATGCGGAGCGCCTTGCCCGCATCCGCGAAGCCGTCGGCGAGGGACCGCTGGTCTATGGCGACTGGAATTGCGGCAGCACGCGCCTGGACGCAATCCGCACGGCGCGGGCCGTGGCGCATCTCGACGTGATGCTCGAACAGCCCTGTGCGACGCTGGAGGAATGCGCTGCCGTCAATGCCGCGAGTTCGCTGCCGATGAAGCTCGACGAAAGCGTCCACGACACCGCTTCCCTCATGCAGGCGGCCGCTCTGGGCTGCATGGACGCAGCAGCGCTGAAGCTCTCGAAGTTCGGCGGCCTGAGCGCGTTGCGGCGCGCCCGCGATCTGTGCCTGCATTTTGGCACGAAAATGTGTATCGAGGACACATGGGGGTCCGACATCGCGACGGCGGCGGCGTTGCACCTGGCCGCGGCGACGCCACCCGAACGGGTCATGAATGTCTGCGACCTGTCCGGTTATGTCGCGCCGCGCCTCGACCCGAACGCCCCTCGGCGGTGCAACGGACGGATCGTGCCGCCCGAGGGGCCTGGCCTGGGCCTTGTTCCCGATCCGGACGTGTTGGGCGAGCCGTGCCGGATCTTTGACTGACCGAAACACTCCTAAAGGAGACAACCCGATGGACGCGCGCATTTCGCAGAAAGACTGGATCGAGCGGGCAAGGGCGGTTCTGCCGGCCGGCGGGTTCGGAAACTTCGACCCGAACGTCGTGATCCGCGAGGGCCGCGGCGCCCGTGTCTGGGACGAGGACGGCAACGAATACATCGATTACCTCATCGGGTCTGGCCCGATGATCCTCGGCCATGGCCACGAGGAAGTCCTGGAGGCCGCCGAGGAACAAATGCGGCGCGGCCTAACGTTTTTCGCCTCAAATGCCCGCGGCATCGAACTGGCTGAAGAAATCTGCAGCGCTGTCGCGTGCGCCGATCAGGTGCGCTATGTGAGCACCGGCGGCGAGGCGGACATGTACGCCATGCGCCTTGCCCGCGCCCATACCGGCCGCGACAAGATCCTGAAATTCGAGGGCGGCTATCACGGCATGTCGGCCGAAGCTCTGATGAGCCTGGCGCCGACGCGGCTGGAAAACTTCCCCCTGGCGGTGCCCGATTCGGCCGGCATTCCCGAAAGCGTGCGCGACGCCATGATCGTCGCGCCCTTCAACGACGCCGATTTCGCCCGTTCCCTGATCGCCGAACATGCCGACGAGATCGCGGCGATCATCGTCGAACCGCTGCAGCGCCTGATCCCGCCGGCGCCCGGTTTCCTGGAAACCCTGCGCGAGGAAACCAGCCGCCACGGCATCGTCCTGATCTTCGATGAAGTGGTCACCGGCTTCCGGCTTGCCTACGGCGGCGCCCAGGAAGCCTACGGTGTCGTTCCTGATCTTTGCACGCTCGGCAAGATTGTCGGCGGCGGCTTCCCGCTTGCCGCGATCGCCGGATCGGCCGACATCATGGCGCATTTCGACAAGGCAAAGATCGGCGATGCCGGATTTACCTTCCAGATCGGAACGTTGAGCGGCAATCCGGTAGCCGCTGCGGCCGGTCTGAAGACCATGGAAATCCTGCGGCGGCCGGGCGCCTATGAGCGGTTCCGGGAAAACGGCAAGGTGATCATGACGGCGATTGAAGACCATCTGACGAAAGCGGGGATCGCCCATTGCATCGTCGGTGACCCAGTGCTCTTCGATGTCGTGTTCACTGCCGATCCGGTGATCGATTATCGCGGCGTCATGAACGGCGACGCCGAGCGCGCGGCCCGCTTCAATCGGGGCCTGCGCCGGCGCGGCATCCTCAAGCCGGACAGCAAGTTCTACATCTCGCTCGCACTCGAAAAACGGGATCTGGACGAAACCGTGGAAGCGATCGCCGGCGCGGCGGCCGATCTTGCGGCATCATAGCCGGGCGCGCAGTCGGTCGGTGATGTATTCCATGACGATCACGATGATGAAGATGGCCAGGATAATCGTTGCCGCGTTCTGGTACTGGAAGAGGTCGAACGCGACCTTGAGTTCCTGACCGATCCCGCCTGCGCCGACAAGACCCAGCACGACCGACGATCGGACGGCCTTTTCCAGCGCGAACAGCGCCGTGTTGATCATCGACGGCAGGGCGTCGGGAATGACGGCGCCGCACAGGATGGTGAACCGGTTGGCGCCGATCGCATCGAGCGCCTGTTGCGGTTCTTTTTCCGCGTCTTCCATCGCCTCGGCAAAAAACCGGCCGCAAAAACCGATCGTGTCGACGATGATCGTCATCGTGCCGGCGACCGCGCCGAGGCCGACCGATGCAACGAACAGGAGCGCCCAGACCAGGTCCGGCACCGTCCGGAAGAACGAAATCAGGCCCTTGAAGGCAAACATCAGCGCAGAGAGCGGCGTCACCCCGCGCGCCGCCAGCCAGCCGATCGGGATCGACAGCACGATGCCGATGAAGGTCCCGGCGAGCGCGATCTGAAAGGTCTCGACCAGCTTGCGCAGCACCCGCAGGAGAAAATCCGGGTCCAGGTTGGGCGGCACCATGCGGTCGAGCAGGCTGACCATGCGCGGGCCGCCGTCGATCAGCCGTTGCGGCGAGGGTGCGACCTGAGAGATCGATGCGATCACCAGCGCGGCAAACGCCACGATGACCACAAATTGCACAGCCGGAAGCGTGCGCAGGCGCGGCAGGTCCGAGGCGGCGCGGTGAATGTCAGCCATGAAAGACCGGCTCCAGATCCGCCGTGTCGAGGTCCCTGGTCGCGCGGTCGAGAAACACCGTGCCGCCCTTCAAGGCGATCACCCGGTCGGCGTAATCAAGCGCGTGCTGCATGTCGTGCGATGTGAAGATCAGAGTCGATCCCCGGGATGCGGAAAGATCGGACAGACGCCGCATGACATCGTGGCCGGCTGCCGGATCAAGGCTCGCTGCCGGTTCGTCGGCGATGAAAAGACGCGGTTGACGGATCAGCGCACGGGCGATCGCGACCCGTTGCTGTTGGCCGCCGGACAGGTGATCGGCCCGTTCATAGGCCTTGTCGATCAGGTTGACGGCCTCCAGTGCCCGCGCCGCCTCGGCCCGCCAGGACGCGGGAGCGATGGCTTGGTGCCAGGCCCGCCAGGATCCGGGCAGGCCGAATTTGCCGTGCACCACGTTCGACAGCGCGGACAAACGTCTGACGAGGCAGTGCGACTGGAACACGAAGCCGATATGGCGTCGAATGGCCGACCGCTGTTTTCCGGTCGGTTGGGCGGTGAACTCGGTGTCGAAGACGCGCACGCTGCCGCCGGACAGGCCATGCAATCCGATCAGGCTTTTCAGGAGTGTCGATTTCCCCGCACCGTTCGCTCCGATCAGCGCGACGCGCTCGCCCGCCGCGATCTCAAGCGAGATGCCCGCGAGCACGCTGTGTCCGCCGGCATAGGTTTTGACGAGATCGCGCGTTCGAAGCAGCGGCTGCGCCTTGCGGCCGCTGCTTTCCGGCCCCCGGGCATCGGGCACCGGGGCAAGACGCCGCGGCGTTGCCGCCGGCTTATGCGCCGTTGCCGCCGTCTGGATGGGTTCAGTCGCCGACAAATTGCTTGAACGTGTCGATGCCGATCGTGCGGTACATGGAGCGCACGTAATCGTAGTCGCCGTCATTGATGGTGGCGAGGAAGAAGCCGCCATCATATTTTTTGTTGTCTTCGCCTTGCAGGACTGCAGCCATCAAGTCGCCGCCGCTTTCGACGAAGGCATCCTGGACCTTCTGAAGCGCTGTCTTGTCCATGTTAGGGCTGGCGACCAGGATATCGTTGGGCAGGTCGCGACCGCGTGCGATTACGGTGAACGGCACGTTCGGATAAGCCGCCCGGGCCCGGCGCAGGTGCCCGAAATTCATGCCGATTGCTGCAATGTCCCCGCGCATCAACGCCTCGATGGCGACGTTGCGGGAAATGATCTGGGGTTCGTAGTCCGTGCCGTAGGCCAGCCCGAGATCGGCGAGCGCCTGGGCCGGTCCGAGATGCTGCGAGGTCGAGCCAACCGAGCCGAACGACACTATCTTGCCGCGCAGGTCTTCGGCGGAACGCACGTCGCCGGTGGCGAGACTGACGATCTGGGCGAAATAGTCGGGGCGCTGCCAGCCGACGACGATTTCGGCACCGGTCAGTTCCTTCATCACGACATATTCGGCCGGACCGGTCAGCACCAGTTCGACCTGACCGGAATTCATTGCCTCCACGGCGGCAGTCCGCGAACTGACCGGAATAAGTTCGATGTCAAGCCCGGTCGCTTTTGAAAGCGCGCCCTGGAAGGCGCCGAATTCCTGCTGCAGGGCTTCGAGCCCCTCGATGTCGGTCACGGCGAACCGGACCTTGTCGGCGGCATGCGCGACGGTCGCGAAGGCGGCGACGAGGGCGGCCGCAAGGAGCGATCGGAACATTTTAGCTTTCCCCGGATCAGATGTGGCGATGCGTCCGGGCAGCAGGCATGCATCCTTGTTTCTTGCCCGAACGAGAAGAGTGCGCTGTATACACATCGCAGATCTCATCCGCATGACGCGGGGATGTCGTTTGTGTGACGGCTAATAAGACACTTTTATGACAGCCTAAGGGCTGGCCGCCGACCAAGCCGGTGAGGTATGTGCTCGAGTCCCTGCCGCAGTGCGGGGGGTCACACCAAGTGCACACCACGTACGAAAACCGGATTTGGACCCATGGATGCCGATCCCGCAATGCCGAGCCGACGACCGCTATGTCTCCAAGGCGGTCTCTGCCTGATCGGCGAGGCGCTTGTCGAAACAACCCTGCTTATAGAGGACGGTGTGATTGCTTCGATCGGCGAGGCCGCGCCGGCGGGGGCGAGGCGGCTGGACGCGCGCGGATTACGGATCCTGCCGGGCCTCGTCGACGTGCATGGCGACGCCTTCGAGCGTCAGATCATGCCGCGCACCAACGTGCACTTTCCGATGCCGCTAGCGCTCGCCGACACCGACCGGCAATTGGCAGCAAATGGCATCACGACGGCTTATCACGGCCTGACGCTGTCCTGGGAACCGGGCCTGCGTAGCGTGGCGGCCGGGCGGACCTTTATGGATGCGCTCGACGCGGCGCGGCCGACGCTTTCCGTCGACAACCGGGTGCAATTGCGCTGGGAGACCTATGCGTTCGAGGCGGTGGACAGCGTTCTGGAATGGATCGGCGGTCCGGGTCGCCCTGCCTTGGCCTTCAACGATCACATGGCGGCCACGATGCGCCGGATCAAAAACAACGACATGGCCAAGATCCGTGACTGGAGCGCCCGTGCGGGCCTGACGCAGGACGAATA
>JBCDLT010000052.1:0-46745 GCA_038745065.1 Pseudomonadota bacterium
AGCGCCCATTCTGGCCGAACTTCGGCCCAGTCCGTGGCGCGCGCGGCGATGTCGCCGTCGTTGTCGGCGCGCGGCAGGCGCAAGGCCCGGTCGCCGCGTGTGACCTTGCCGGCCGCTGCCAGCCAATGGCGCGCCTGACGCAGATCCCCGGCATGGTCCGGGGCGGGATTGTCGGCTTCGTAGAGTGTGACCGCGTCGGTGGTCGTGTCATGCAGGGCCCCGACAAACAGCGTGTCGGCGGGTACAAGAATGCCGCGCGCCGCCAGTCCGGACCGAACCTCGGTCTCGTTCAGGAGCGAGGCGAGCAGGCGAGCATTCACCTCACCGGAATAGCCGCCGCAGGCGCCGCAATGCAGGCCGCTTGCGTGCGGGTTGTTGACAACATTCGCGCCGTGCCCGGCAAGGATGACGAGCCGCGCAAACCCATCGGTCAGCGACATCGCGCGTAACACGGTTTCCGCGGCGCCGATCCGCGTTTCAAGGTCGAGCTCCGGATCGAAACGCGGCTTCGGATCGTTCGGAACGGGCATCGGATTGAAGCCGAGCGCGTCACGCACCAGCTTGCCGACATAGACCGGTCCCATCGCTTCGACGAAGGCGAAGGACGAGACGGTGGCCAGCTTGAACCGGCCCCAGGCCCGTTTGGCGCGCGCGGCGAGGCGGGCGGCAAGATCGGCCGCTTCGGCTGTTTCATTGCCCGATGACGATGTGATCGTCGGGTTCAGAAGCACCGGCAGGCGCAATTCCTCGACGTCCGAGGCAAAGCGCCGGTGTTTTGCAAAGACGCCGAAAAAGCCGGCAAAACCCAGCGTACGGATCGACGGGTCGACCGATTCGAGCGCCCGGCGGAACACTTCCGAACGCACGTCGATGCAAAACGCGGCCTGCAGGGCGGGGCGGGTTTCGGCGATATCCGGCGTCGGCGCGGCCAGCGTATCGGCGATTGTGCGCTGTCCGGCACGCTCGGCCGCTTCCTGCAGGATTTCATCGATGACGTCGTCTCTCGTAGGCGCGACCGGCGCGGCGTGGCTTGCGCAAACCTTTGACCATTTGTCGCCGATCCCTGCCGCATGCTGCACGAACAGAGCCTCTTCCCAGACCAGCCGGATGGCGAGCAGATCGGTAATCGTCCCGTCTGTTTTCTCGGCCAGTTCGGCGCGCCAAAGGTGGTAGCGCGCGCATTGCGCCCAACCGCCGAGCGACAGCAGCAATTGATGGAAATAGGTGTCCAGAGCCGCGTCGTCGATGCCGAGACGGTTCACGGCGCGGGCAATCGCCGCGCCCGGGTCTTGCGGCGTGTCGGCGACGAAGGCGGCAAAATTCCTGAGCCCCATGATTTCCGGCACGAGATCGTGCGTGGCATGCGCACGGAAGGTCGACCATGCACTCTTGGCGCGCGGCGCTGCCCAGAGCGCCTGGCCCTGATCGAAATAGCCGGCCATCCATACGCCGAGGCGGTCGGCGATCAGGCCGGGCCAGTCCCTGTCGGTGGCTTCGGCGGCAAGATCGGCCACATTCGGCAGGGCCTGCGGTGCCGGCCGATGCTCGCCGGCCGCGGTCTTGAGCGTCGTCACATCCACCGGTTTACCGGCGTGGGAGGAGGCTGCAAGCGCGTCGGCAAGATCGGTCTCGGTGATGTCTCCCGACGCGATGCGCTCGCTGTAATACGCACGCGGCATGGTGACCGGCACCGCACCGACCCGGGCAAGATGTGCGCCGGTTTCGGCCAGGGTTTGACTGGTCTGACCCAGGAAGGGATTGACCGCGACATGGGAGGCCAGGGGCCAGAGCGGCGGGATCTGACGCGCCGCGTTGTCGGCGGCCGCCGAAAGGGCCGCATGCATGCCGGATTCCAGAATGTTTTCGGTGGTCATGGGTTCGGGTTCCTTTCGGGCGTCAAGTGATGCGACGGATGGACCAATTGCCGACAAGGCGGTCGAACAGGGCATTGGCATAGAGCCCGTTCGACAGGTGCACCCTCAGACCGATGACGGTCGGATGGTCGGCCCAGCGCGGCAGCATGGCCTGCGCGACCGCGACTAGGCCGAAGCTGAATACGGCAAGCGTCAGCAACGCCCATTCCAGCGGCCCGGGTGCCGGTGTCGCCGGCAGGGTGCCGGCGGTCACGGCTTCCGCGCCGGTCTGAAGCGCGAAATAGCTGACCGAGGCTGCGATCGAATAGGCGGCCGTGCGGCGGGTCAGGACTTGCGGCGCGGTGTCGGCAAGCCCCTGGGCCAGTAGGTAGGCAACGCCGAAGATCAGGATGGCGCCGAGCACGATGGCCTGTGCCGACTTGGTGTCGAAACCGAATGCAAAACCGATCGCGGCATAGATCACGAGGGCCAGTGTGAAAGCCCGGGCTACGGCCCAGCCGTTGGGAATGGCGATCGGGCCGGGGCGCCGGATCGCCGCGACGATGTCGACTGCCGTGCCGGAGGCCAGGAAGGCATGGGCCTTGTAAAGCGAATGGGCAACGATGTGCAGGAGCGCCAGCGGGAACAGCGCCAGGCCGCATTGCATGATCATGAAACCCATCTGCGCGATCGTCGACCACGCCAACGAGGTCTTGACCGCGGGCTGCGCGAGCATGGCAAGGCCGCCGAACAGCGCGGTGAAGCCGCCGACCATCACCAGGATCGCCAATACACCCGGCGCCAGGAGCATCACGTCGGCAAACCGGATCAGCAAAAAGCCGCCGGCATTGATCACGCCGGCATGCAGCAGCGCGGAGACGGGGGTCGGCGTTTCCATCACTTCGGTCAGCCAGCCGTGGGTCGGAAACTGTGCCGATTTCAAGATCGCGGCGAGCGCGATCAGACCCGCCGCCCAAAGGGCCGCGCCGGGCGCCGTGCCCTCACGGGCGGCGTCGAGGATCGTGGCAATGTCGGTGGTGCCATACCCGCTGAACAAGACAAGGACCGCCCCGATCAGCGCTCCATCGCCAAGGCGCGCAACCACGGTCTTCTTGCGCGCGGCTCTGATCGCCTGGACCC
This sequence comes from Pseudomonadota bacterium, assembly GCA_038745065.1. Lineage (GTDB taxonomy): Bacteria > Pseudomonadota > Alphaproteobacteria > Rhizobiales > JANQQB01 > JANQQB01. The sequence goes on from JBCDLT010000052.1 coordinate 2,994, forward strand.
GGTCGCGATAAAAGACCAGTAATTGGTGCAGGCAAACGCTGGTGGCAATCCAGGCAATGACCAAATGGATGAGGTTTCCGGCCTGCACCAGCAGCAACACCGATGCCAGCGTCGCCGCCATTGAGCCGAGAAACGCGCCCTGGCGCTGTTCACCGTCCAGATAGGACGCCGAATAGCGCAGCACGACCCAGCCGATGAAGGCAACGAGCGTCAGCATGGTGACGCTGACAACGTCCACCCTGGTGGAAAGCCCGATGCCGGCCGCGCCCAGGAGAGTGCCGGTGCCGGGTCCGTTCAGAACCAGGAGGACTGCAGTGCCAAGGGCAGCAACAAGCGCAATCAGGGCGGCAGCTTCGGCCAGTCTGGGTACGAAACGCGGGCGTTGGCCGGGCTGCGCCAGTGCGAAGATCGCCGAAACCAGAAGGACGGCGGGCCCAAGAAGGGGTAGGAGGGTGTAGCTCATGAAACGGTCGTCTCCGGGGGTGAAGTCCGAAACGCGCCGAGTTCTAGTTCATTCCTAAATTCAAGAAAAATTCATTGTTTTTGTTAAAACGTTCTGTTTTATAGAACGTCATCATGGACCTGAACTACCATCATCTGCGCTATTTCCAGACGGTCGCCCATGAAGGAAACCTCACGCGCGCCGCGGCCCGGCTGAACGTCTCGCAGTCCGCCGTCTCGAGCCAGATTCGCGCGCTTGAGGACCGTCTCGGCCAGGCCTTGTTCGAGCGGCGCGGGCGGATGCTGCATTTGACCGAGGCAGGCCGGATCGCGCTCGACCATGCCGACGCGATCTTTGCAACAGGCCGGGAATTGGTCGCCACCCTGCAGCAGAGCGGTCGGCAGCGACAGGCGTTGCGGGTCGGCGCGCTTGCCACGCTTTCACGCAACTTCCAACTTGCCTTCTTGCGTCCCGTGCTCGGCCGGCCGGATGTCGAAGTCATTCTGCGCTCCGGCAGTGCAGCTGAGTTGTTCAATGCGCTGGCGGCGCATAACCTCGATCTTGTGCTGACTAATCGCCCGCCGGCGGCCGACGCGCTTACGTCGTTTGTGGTGCAGCGACTCGCGGAACAGCCGGTGAGCCTGATCGGCATACCGGACTTGTGTCCACCGGACCTGTCGCTTTCGGACCGGCTTGCCGAAACCGCACTCATCCTGCCGACACGGGAAAGCGGGGTCCGGGTGGGTTTCGATGCGTTTGCCGATCGGCTCGGCGTTCGCCCGCAGATTGCCGCCGAGGTCGACGACATGGCGATGATGCGGCTTCTGGCCCGCGAAGGTGTCGGCCTGGCAGTCCTGCCGCCGATCGTTGTGCGCGACGAACTTGCCAGCGGTGCCCTGACGGAGAGCGAACACCTGCCCAATCTGACGGAGGCGTTCTACGGCGTCACGACGGAGCGGCGCTTCCCGAACCCGCTTCTCGCGGATTTGTTGCGAGAGCGCGTCTGAGAAGGGTTTTTATCTCACGGCCGCAGGCCTCCGACGGGCGGGCTTTGCCCGGCGCCCTTGAGCTTGCGGACCCTGCGGGCGCGGAAGTGTTTGCAAGGGCCGCGGGCTCAGGCAGTACTTTCCGTGTTCAACAGGGGCGGGATGCGCTTGGCGGCCAGATCGACAAAGGCGCGGACTGCGGGGCGCATCAGGCGGCGCGACGGGAACGCGATGTGGATCGGAACCCGTCTGGCCAGCCAGGACGGGGCAACCGGCATCAATCGCCCGGCTGCGACGTCGGGCGCACCGACCATTTCGGGCAGGACAACAACAAGATCGCTCGACAGTGCCGCTTCGCGCAGCAGCCAGGGATTCATGCAGACAATGCGCGGCCTGACCGTGAACCGTCTTTCCTCGCCGGCTTCGGAAATCAGCGCCAGGCTCGGTTTGGAGCGATCGCCGCTGTGCAGCAGACCCAGCGGCAAGCCCTCCAGCGCATCGAGTGCTATCGGCTCCAGTCCGGCCCTTTGATAAAGCGCGGCCTTGGCCAGCCCGAGCGAACGGGCAATGAGGGTCTCGTCTGCCGGCGGACCGACGCGAATAGCGGCGTCGTAGTTTTCATCGACAAGGTCGGCATGCCGGTCGGACAGATCGATCTCAAGATCGCATAGCGGATAATCCTGCAGAAAATCGACCGCCACCGGTCCGAGCAGTGCCTGGCCAAAGATGACCGGCGTTGTCAGCCGTACGGTCCCGACGGCGGTTTCGCGCAGCGATGCGACGGAAACATCGATGGCCTCGGCTTCCGAGAGCATCCGCGCGGCATGGTCGGCGGCGAGCGCGCCGGCCTGGGTGATTGCCACGGACCGGGTCGTTCTCTCGAACAGACGAAGCCCCGCGCGGGCCTCCATGCGCATCACCCGCCTGCTGACCGTCGCCGGCGGCATGCGCAGGGCCTGTCCGACCGCGGCGAAACTGAGGCGATTGCTGAGTTCGACAAGAATGCGGGCGTCGATGAGATCGTCGATGATCATTGCATGGGGGACAATAGTTTAGTGCAGATGCGCAGGCTAGTGCATCTGATGCAGGAAAACATATTGCATAGTGTCGGCACGCCCGACGCGATCACGACCCCGTTTACTCGGCTGCCGAAGCGGCGGCGATCTTGTCGTTTGCCTCCGCGGACGGCCTCGCACAGGGGCCGATGCAGCCGCCAAGGAGACCTTCATGAGCCTTCCGAGTTCCGACCTCACGCCGGACAATTGCGTTTTCCTGATGATCGACCATCAGGTCGGCCTGATGCAGTTCCTGACATCCGTCGATCCGCTTCAAATGAAGAACAACATCCTGGGTCACGCCAGGACCGCGAAGGCCTTCGACATTCCCGTGATCATGGGAACGAGCTGGCCGCAGGGCCCGAACGGTCCGACCATGCCGGAACTGAAAGCGCTGTTTCCCGATGTCGATGTCATCGACCGACCGTTCGTCAATTTCTGGCGGGACGACACCTCGCGACAGGCAGTCGAGGCGACGGGCCGCAAGAAGCTCGTCATTTCGGGCCTCGCGACAGAAGTCTGCGCGGCCTTCCCCGCGCTCTCGGCGCTGCGCGACGGATACGAAGTCTATGTGGTGATCGATGCCTGTGCCGATTTCAATCCGCTCATCACGCAAGTGACCACGACACGGCTGGCCGCTGCCGGCGCGGTGGTGACGACATGGGTGGCAGTGCTTGCCGAACTCGCCGGCAATACCCAGGACAACGGCCATCATATCGGTCGGCTCCTGAGCGATCATGTCGGCGAGTATTATGCCGCCATGAACACGTTCCTCGGCGTCGCTTCGAATGCGTCCGAAGTTGGAAAGGGTGTAGGGCTGACCGGCATGCCGCCGATATCCGCGCCGGGAGTTTAGCGGAAGGTTTTTGTCTCACGGCCGTGGGTCTCCGATCGGGCGGGCTATCGCCCGGCGCCCTTTGGGCTTGCGGACCTGTTGGGTTCGGGAGTTTTTTTATCTCACGGCCGTGGGCCGCCGATGGGGCGGGCTATCGCCCGGCGCCGATTAGGCTTGCGGACCCGTTGGGTCCGATGGGCGCAGCCCTTTTGTTTGGCAGTGCGAGAAAAGTCGTCGCCTTGCCGTCAAAGGAAGTCGGTCAGGGACTTCAGGACGGTTTCCGGCGCTTCCAGTTGGGGTAGATGGCCAATTCCGGGCAATGTCTCGAAGCGCGCGTGCGGGATCCGCTCATGCAGGGCCTTGCCGCGCGCCAGGGGGATCCAGGGATCGTCCTCGCCCCACAGGATTTTCACCGGGCAGCGAATTTCCGCGAATTGGGGTTCCACCTCCGCCGTGTAGCGTTCGTCCGCCTGGGCGAACTGACGGTAAAAGCTGGCGCGCCCGTCCTCGCTCAACCAGGGGGCGACGAGCGACTGAAAGTCGGCCTCATCGATGGCCGTCGCGAGCGCTCCCCGGATGTACGCCTCCACGACGGCCGCATGAATGTGCGGCGGCAGGCCGGTAAAGGCATCGACGTGCCGGCCGACATGATCGAAGAACTCGGAGCCCCAGGGCCGCATCGCCACGACGTTCATCAGGACATAGCGTTCGAATTCGCGACCGTGCAGGAGATGGGCGCGCAGCGTCGTTGCGCCGCCGAAATCATGCGCGATGACACGCGGGCGATCGAGACCCCAATGGCCGAGCATTTCGGCAAAGACCTCGCCCTGCACATCGAGGGACGTGCGTTGACCGTCGGTCATTTCGGACTGGCCGTATCCCGGCATGTCGTACCAATGCACGCGATGCGTCTGCGACAGGGCCGGGATCACGCGGTGCCAGGAGAACGATGACCACGGCCAGCCATGCGCCAGCACAAGGTCCGGGCCGTCGCCGTGCCGGCCCGCCGCGACCCTCCCGGCTCGGGTATCGTACGCTTCGCTCACGTGCCATGTCATCGTGTGCCGGCTCCTTTCCGCCAGCGCTCGCGCCGATCAGCGTGGACTTGCCGTCGTTCGGATTCTTTCCTTATGCAGCGCGGCGGCGATCAGACCGTAACAAGACAAGGCGACGACCGAAAAGGCGACAATCTGGTAGATCTCGACCCGCTCCTGCAGAAACAGCGCGGCAAGCAGCATTGTCAGCGCGGGCCATGGGGTCGTGATCGAACTCGCCAGCGACACGTCGATGTGGCGGACCGCGTGGAACCAGACCATGAGTTCCACGTAGTAGACAAGGCCCATGACCATCGCAAATGCCTGGAAGTCGACCCGTGTGACGGCGGTCCGAAAAACCGCCGGATCGACGAGAGCGAGAACCACGCCGAGAAAAACCGCAGAGACGAGCACACGAATGAATGTGATCTGGGCGGGAGAGATCGGCGTGCGCCGCAATTCCTCTCGGATCATCACATGGGCGATGCTCCACAGAAACGGTACGCCGAGCGCAATGAAGAAGGCCGGCGAGAGGCCGTCAATCCGTCCCGTACCGCCGGTGGCCAGAAAGAATAAGCCGGCGATCATCGCAACCGTCAGCGCCAGTTCGAGGGGCGTCTTGCGGCGCTTCAGAAACAGCGTCTCCCACAGGATCGCAAACAGGGGATAGGCCTGGATCGCAATTGCCGCGCTGACGGCGCCGGCCGTCTCCACACCCAGAACATACAGATAGGTCGACAGGCCGAACATGGTCCCGGTCGCCAGCGTGACCGTCAACGCGCGGCGCTTCCGGACGGGGGCAAGGTGCGCCTCGAAGACGCCCCGGCTTCCCGGACGAAGTTCAGTCAGAAACAACGGCAGAGCGAACAGGACCTGCCAGACCGAGAGGAAGAAGGCAAAGCCCAGAGCATCGAAGCCCTCTGGGCGGCTGTTGGAAATGATCGGCATGATCCCGAGAATGCAAAGGCAGACCCCGGCCAACCCGATACCGGTTACCGGGCGGGGAGCGATCATTGCATTGACCTCGCGGTTGCAAATTGTATTGATTGATCTCAGAATTTGCACCCTCTTTTGATGAGCGCAAGCGAAACATTGCACTGATGGCAATCTGGAAACCCGAACTTACCGGAAGGTCCGGACCGAAATACCTTCGGATTGTCAATGCCTTGGCGGAAGGTATTAAGACCGGCCTCCTGCAGCCAGGAACGCGCCTGCCGCCGCATCGCGAACTGGCCTATCAGCTTGGCGTGTCGCCGAACACGACCAGTCGCGCCTATGCGGAAGGCGTGGCGCGGTCCCTGATCACCGGCGAAGTCGGCCGGGGCACCTATGTGCGGGGACCCGATGACGGTGCGGCGGCCGGCGCACCCGCGGACCTCCATCGCTCCGCATCCGGTCCGATCGAATTGTCCCGCAATCTGCCATCGCCTGGCTTTGCAGCCGATTGCCTTGCCGCAACGCTTGCTGAGCTCGGCGCCTCGCCGCGGCTGCAAGGGCTGGTCGATTATCAGACTGAAGCCGATCTCGGCGACCATGCCGAGGCAGGCATCGACTGGTTGGGCCGGTGCGGCCTTGCGGCCGAACGCGACAACGTGGTCGTGACGAACGGTGCCCAGCACGGGATCTTCTGCGCCCTCATGGCGATCACACGTCCGGGCGCGCTGCTGCTCACCGAGGAGCTGACCTATGCGCCGGTGAAGGCCATGGCCGCGCATCTTGGCCTGAAGCTGAAATGGGTTTCCGGCGACGAGGGCGGGCTGTGTCCGGATGCGCTTGACGCGATGTGCACGCACAACGCCGTCTCCGCGCTTTATGTGACACCGACCCTGCACACACCGACAACCATCACGTTGAACTCCGCCCGGCGCGATGCGATCGCCGAGGTCTGCCGGCGGCATGATGTCTTCCTGATCGAAGACGACGTGTTCGGGCCGCTGAAACCGGATCGACCGGATCCGATCGCGGTCCGGATTCCGGAACGCACATTCTTTGTGACCAGCACGTCGAAATGCCTGGCGCCCGGGCTTCGCGTCGGTTTCGCGCGGGCGCCTTCCAGCGAGGCAGTTGCCCTGCGCAGCGCGGTCAATCTCAGCACCTGGATGACGCCGCCGCTGATGGCCGAGATCGCAGCGCGCTGGATCAGGGATGGTACGGCGGACCGCCTGACGGCGGCGCAGCGCACGGAAGCGGTCCGCCGACAGGACGTGGCCCGGTCCATCTTTGCGGGACAGAGTTTCCGGTCCGACCGCCACGGCCTGCATTTCTGGCTGACCTTGCCGTCGGACTGGACCGCGCAAGCCTTCAAAGCCGAAGCCGGGCATCGCGGCGTCACCGTAACGGAAGGTGCGGCCTTTGCGGCCGGACCGGGTGTCGTTCCTAACGCCGTCCGCCTCTGCCTCAGTCACGAACCCGATCCCCGCCGCCTGCAGTCGGGCCTTGAAACGTTGCGCGCGATCCTGGGCGGATTTCCGACCCGCTCGGCGCTCGTCTTGTGATCGGCTGACCTGAGGACGACGCGTTTTCCTGTTTCCGGAACGCTCAGGGTGACGGCGCCGCAAGGGCTTTCAGATACGCCGCCACTTCCGCGCAGTCCTGGTTGTCCGTAACCTCGATCGCCACTTCGGCCCAGGTCTGCGGTGTCGTCTCGTATTCGTTGTCCAGCGCCGTGATATCCGCGCCGTTTTCGACCAGCATGCGGACCATCGCCATATCGCCGTTCCAGGCGGCGGAATGCAGGCCGGTGTTGTGCGCACCGCCGGGATTGCGGGCATTGATGTCGGCGCCCCGCGCGAGCAGCCATTCGACGATCTCGCGGTGACCGAAATCGATGGCCGCCAGAAACACCGCCCCATCACGGGCAATCTCCGGATTAGCCGCGCACAGGACGCCAAGCGTCTCAAGATCGCCCAGGCGGGCGAATTCCTGGGGTTCTGCGGTGATGCCGCGCTGCATCATGCGCAACACCAGAGGCCGGCCCTTGGGCCCAAGCCGGCTCAGCGTTTCGATCGCCGACGATCCCCATTGATCCTTGCCGTCGGGCGAAACGCCAAGGTCGAGCAGCGCATCGATCGCAAACGGCGTGCGGGCCAGCGCCAGCAGCGACCCGGACGGGCGTTCGCGGGGAAGCGCGGCAGCACCGTCCTTCAGGAGGTGTTCCACCCGCGCATCGTCGCCGATGAGGAGCGCTTCCAGAAGCCCGATCGTGGCGCCACGTTCGATCAGATCCTGGCGGACGGCCGGCAGATCGCGCGAGACGGTGAGCATGACGGGCGACCAGTGTTCGTAGAGTGCGTTGTCGCCGTCTACATCCGCGCCGGCTTCCAGCAGGAGGTCAACCATCTCCCGACGGGTGGTCTCGATTGCCACATGCAGGGGCTGGGGCCGGCCGCCCCAAAACGGATGCGGGCCGACCGCGTTCACAAGGTTGGCTGAGTGCTTGAGCAGGCTGCCGACTTCGTCCAGATGCCCCTGACCGACATGCAGCAGGAACGTGGCGGTTTCCTTTTCGGTTTCGGCGGGCGTGGATCCGATCCGACCCGCTTCCAGCGCAGCCTTCAGGGCGCGCCAGCTTGAGAAACCGTATTCACGCGCCACAGCGAGCTGGGCCTCGGCAAGCGGCGCTTCGCGTCCGGCGGCTTTCCAGGCACGCAGACGCTGTTTGGCGGTCTTCTTCAACCAGTCGAGATTGGCGGATTCCGGGAGGGCATTGGCCATGGGACACCTTCTTTCGCACGCGCCCGGCGTCCGCGTTCACGGGCGGAAAAAAGGTGAACAAACCGATTGTGATATGGCGGGTTCAACCCTCTTCGCGGACCGAAGGTTTCCATCAAAACCGACGCAAGCGTAGCGACGGATGTTCCGACCTGTCAAGCGTCGAGGGCGGACTGCCCGCATGCGAAAAAAGCGGAACCTGAATCGAAATCCAGGTTCCGCACACGTAATTCAAATTGCCTAGCGGGTCGGGCGAGATCTCGCGACGACCCTAAAATCCTGTCCGGCCAGCGTCGGACGGGAAGCGGCAGTGCCGGGCCGGCGCGACGGCAGCCGATCCCGGTATCAGGCAAGTGCACTGTCTCAGCGTGGTCGATCCGCTGATTGTTTGTTTGGCCGGCTTTTGCGCCGGTCTATGCGTGGACGAGGCCGGTTCCACGGGCCTGTCGGACAGCGGTAACAATCGGGCAGGGATCACGGCCTGCGCGGCGATGCGAATGCCGGATCGCCGGGCACGGAAAGGAGAGGGGCAATCAGCCCTCGCAAACGCGGAGGGTGCCTGGCGACACACTCGATCTGCCGGACCGTCTACCATACCGTTTCGCCTCGATCGCGCCCCGTTGTGCGCGCCGGAAACCAGTCTCAGCCGGAACGATCCGCTCTTTAAGGAAAGTGCGTAGCGGTCCCGGTCGACCGTTGATTCCGGCCCAACCCGTTGTCTTTCCGGTCGTGCCACGGACCGGTATTCCGCCACGCATCATGCGTAACAGCTCTACAGGACCTCGTCATTGTCGGAACCTGCAATGGTGGAGCGATTTCTCCGATTTGTTGGTATTTTGCCCGGCTTCGCGCCCGGCCGGGCCTTGCTCAGATCAGCCCCAACCGAACGCTGACCGCGATCGCTTGCGCGCGGGTCCTGCAGGCAAGCCGTGCCCGGGCACGGGTCATGTAGTGAAGGATTGTGCGCTCGGTCAGACCCAAGGCCCGAGCCGCGGCCGCATCGGTGTATCCGGCAGCGACGAGCGACAGGACCTCGATCTCGCGTTTTCCCAGTTGCGGAAGCCCGGACATCGGTTCGGGCGCGTCGGCGGTCACCTTCCGCCACCGCCAATAGGCGCGGCAACTGGCCATGTGCAGCCGGGTCTCATCATCGTCGCTCAGGTCGGGCGGATCGCCCCAAAGCGCCACGACGCCCGAACGGTCGGGCGGCCAGTGGACCGGAAAGTACAGGCCGTTCTGCCAGTTCAGGTCGTTTTCTCTCGCAAAGCCGCGGGCCGCTTCGATGATCCCGCCCGCGTCGGGCACGGGGTTTTCGGCCGCGACCGGGTCCGGACCGTCACTCCAGCGATAGGGATCGGCGCGACGGCTGGCCTGCCGCAGCATTGCGTCTTGCGCGATGCCGCCCATGCGTTCATAGGCGATGTGCCATTCTGTCGGCCAATTGCTGAGGAGCGACGGTGCCAGCCGTTCATCGGGGTGAGGGGTCAGATCGGCCAAAAGGACAGCCGACAGACGGTATCCCTGCACAAACCGCGCAGCTTCCTTGACGATCGCTTCGGGTTGATCCGTTGCGTTCAGGTTTGCCGCGAAGGCGCGCAAGGACCCGTTTCCTGCGTTCATGCAAGACTCCAGGCAAAAGCCTGCGGCCAAATCATCCTCAGCCGGATCCGATCGGCCAGGATCCGTGGTCGTGATTTGGGTGTGTATCGGAAAGTCTGACCGGCGCTTGGTTCTCGTCCGGTCGGACCGATAAGCGAGACGTCGGCTTGACGGTCCCGCCAACCGGTTGCCTAAGGTGAATATCGTGCCATGGTCAGCCCCCGTCGCGTGACACCCCGCGTCTCGTTAGGGTGCCGGACCTTGCTGTTGTGCATCCCGTTCGCCAATTCAGACAGCGGCGCGGTGTAGGGCGCAAAATCCCCCGTCCGGTGCCGTTGCGTCAACCGGATAAGGCAATTTTCAATTTGAAAATACTCGCGCTCACGGTTCGTCTTGTATTTGGATTTCTGTTGGGGCATTTTGTATTCGAAAGCTTTAATTTGGCCGCAAATACTTTTTAGAGATCGAAGGTATGCTTTTCGTTTTGCTGCAAATCCGCTATCCGGTACTTTCAACCCGGTAAATTTTTTTTCGAATCATCAATGCCGCCCCGCGTTTCGCGGCGGCTCCTATCCCTCTGGAGTGAGCCTGTGGCGACGGACATTGCCGACATCCGCCGAAATGAAATCGTTGACGCGCTCTACAAGGCCGTCGAAACCGAAGGCATTCGCCTGCCGGGATATGACAAGATCGCCGGTCACGGCTCAATGTCCCGGCAATTGGTCCGCCATTACTTCCCTGACAGCGAGGACATGGCCGTCGCCTTGTGCGATGCGCTGGCCGCTGCCTATCGGGATTGTCTGATGAAGGGGATCATCGCGGCCGACGGCAACCTTCGGCTGACCGTATTTCTCGATTTCTACTTCAACTTTCTATCCGACAAAGGTCTGCCCAAACCGGCAGACGATGTCGTCTACGATGCGCTGTTTGCGCTCGCATCCTCGAGCGAGCGGGTCCGCCGCAACCTGCACGACCAGTATTCGCTGTTGCAGATGACGCTCGCCCATGAAATCCAGCTGAGCTATCCGGATCTTCCGCAAACCCATTGCCGGGAGCTCGGCTATCTCATCGTGATCATCATGTACGGGCACTGGAAAATGGTGGCGTCACTCGGCTTCAGCACCGAATACAACCGCGTTTCGCGGATTGCGCTCGATCGGTTGATCGCCTCCTACACGGCGACGTGACGGTGCGGATTGCGCGAGCGATCGGTTCGTCGCTTGCCGTACGGGCGTTGGAACACACACAAAAGCGACATGTGATCGCTTGACCGGGCCGGCGATCGGCAGTCAACTCGGCGACGATTCGAAACCGACCATGGCGATTGTGATGACCACGCTTTCTGCTTCACGGACAGTCCGGATCCTGCGCCCCGCGGGCCTGCGGCTCGGGCTGTTATCGGGTTTTTTCGCCCTGACCACGCCGGTTCTGGCCGCCGAGTGCGGCGGCGATGTCGGCGTGTTTGCGGCGGGTATCAAGGCGGAAGCGGTCGGGCAGGGGCTTTCGGCGCGCGCCGCCGACAAGACGCTGCGCAATGCGCGGATCGATCGCAAAGTGCTGAGCCGGGACCGCGCACAGGGCGTCTTCAAACAGACGTTCCTGCAATTCTCCAAGCGGTCGGTGAATTCCTACCGGCTGAAAAACGGCGCGGGCAATATGAAGAAACTGCGCTCCGTATTCGCCCGTGCGGAACGGGATTACGGCGTACCGGCCCCCGTGATCACCGCGTTCTGGGCGCTTGAGACGGATTTCGGCGCCGTTCAGGGGGATTTCAATACGGTCAATGCGCTGTTCACACTCGCCCACGATTGCCGCCGGCCGCAGCTCTTCCGGCCGCAATTGATCGCGGCGATCCGCATGGTCGAGAACGGCGACCTCGATCCGGCGCGCACGACCGGCGCCTGGGCCGGCGAGATCGGCCAGGTACAGATGCTGCCGTCCGATATCGTGCGGTTCGGCATCGATGGCGACGGCGACAACCATGTGAACCTGAAAACGAGCTCGCCGGACGCGATCCTGACGGCGGCGCATTTCATCCAGGATCTCGGCTGGCGCCCCGGCGAACCGTGGCTCCAGGAAGTGACCGTACCGGGCCGACTTGCCTGGCAGGAGACCGGGCTCAACCGACCGAAATCCGTGGGCGAATGGGCGCAACTCGGCGTTTCGGCGCGCAACGGGCAATTGCCCCAGCGCGGGATGTCGGCCTCGCTCGTGCTGCCGCAGGGGCGCAAGGGGCCAGCCTTCTTGGTCTACCCGAATTTCAACATCTATCTGGAATGGAACCAATCGCTCGTATACTCGATGTCGGCCGCATATCTGGCAACCCGCCTTGCCGGGGCGCCGCGCTACAATGCCGGATCGCCGGATCAGGGTCTGTCGGACGCGCAGATGAAACAATTGCAGACCCGGCTGCAGAACCGCGGCCACGATGTCGGCAAGGTGGACGGCATTCTGGGCGCCAAGACCCGCGCCGCCGTCCAGGCGGAACAGCAACGGCTCGGCATGCCGGCCGATGCGTGGCCGACGCCGGACCTCTTGAGCCGGCTCTGAGCAAAAACGCTCTATGTGACCGACTGGTGAAGATGCCTATTGAGGGCGCGCGCGGCCGCGGTCGGATGTTTGTCGCGCAACTTCACCGAAACAGCGGCAAAACCGAACGTGTGCCGACGGCTTACCGGAACAAGACGGTTTTGCTTCAGATCGTCGTCGACAGTCGGGCGCATCAAAAGAGCCGCGCCAAACCCCTCCAGCGCCAACCGATGGTGCACCACATGTTCGCTTGCAAGGAACCGGCATGGCGCTTCAATGCGAGACCAGGTGCAGCGCCCGTCGACGTCGGTGGCCGCCCAAATTGATCTTTTGATCGGCTCAGCGCCGGATAGTCCGATTAGTCCGATGCGTTGGAGACCATCGTCGAGCGGCTCTCCGCCATTCATCAGATCCGGGGCGTGCACACATTCGAGCGGAATGTGATCTATGACATCGGCTCGAGCCTTAGCGTCGCGCGAGAACCCGGCCCTTATCGCAATATCGTAGACGCTGTGCTCAAGAGTGACAGCGGCATCATCTACGACGACCGCGACGCTGACCTTAGGGAACGCTGTCTCGAATGCTCTCAGTTTCGCCGGTAACCAGGACAGGCAGAGCTCTCCCGACAGTGTGATGTTAAGGGGACCTGACGGTTCCTGCGATGCCCCCCGGCCTGCTTCTAGCGCTTCCTGAGCGGCGCTCGCCATGTCGGCGGCATACCGGAACACCGCGTCACCGGTCGATGTAAGCTGCATCTTTCGCGTGGTCCGCTGCAGCAGCGTCACACCCAAGGTCGCCTCCAATTGCCCAAGCGCCTCGCTGACCACCGCCGGTGAAAGACGAAGCGATTCCGCGCCCCGGCGAATGGAACCGGCCCGCACGACCTCGACGAAGTATCGGAGACGTCGGAGGTCTTGATGGGACAGCATTGTTCGAATTTTCCAATGTAAGAAGTCGTAAATTCTGTACTACCGATTAATTGGGCCGATTGATAGATCCGTCACGCGCACTTGATCGCAACGCGCACTTCACCTCAGGTTCAAATGGAGCACAGCATGTCCCCATTCAGCAGAGTCACGGCCGCCGTCCTGCTCGCCTTCGCCCTTTCAGCCGGTTCGGCCGTCGCTGACGACCGGTCCGTTGTGGAAGCTTTCTACGCGCAATTGCTCAGCGCGCCGGCACCGGACGATCTCGACGGCCAGGTGCGCGACGTGGTTGCCGAAGATTGGGTCTCCATCCCGACGCCGCGCGGCGGCGAGGGGGCGGAAGGCTTGGTCAAGACACTGAAATTCTTTTATTCGATCATTCCCGATCTCAAATGGACGCCGCAGGAGATTCTCCAGGTCGGCAATCGCTACGTCGTTCGATCGACCGCGACCGGTACGCCGACAGGAAAATTCTTCGGGATCGAACCGAAAGCCGGCTTCGAAATCATGACGATCGACATTCACGAAGTTGTCGACGGCAGGATCGTCCGATCCTATCACGTGGAGGATTGGGCGCGGGCGATACGGCAAGTCTCGGGCAGCGGTCACTGACCTGTCCGGTTTCGGGCGAGGCCGCACAGAACCGCCGGCTTCGCCCGGATCCGATCCATGTTCTTCATCCAGGTGAAACAACAGCGGCTCGGCATGCCGGCCGATGCGTGGCCGACGCCGGATCTCTTGAGCCGTCTGTGAAAATTGGTGGCCGTCGGCGCTTCGCCGCCGCGTCGGCCCAGCGGCATGAGAGCCGGTCAGTAGATCGTCTCCATCCGGCCCAGCAGGTTTTCCAGCGGCACCATGCCGACGCTCGGAAAGCGACTGTCGAGCGCGTTGTCCCGGTTGTCGCCCATTACAAAAAACGTGTCCGGCGGCACTTCGAACAAGGCGGTGTTGTCGGCGACGCCGCCGGCAATTCGATCGAGCACGGCATAGGACACGCCGTTCGGCAGGGTTTCGGTGAACTGGGTCACCCGTTCCGGCGGATCGGTTGCCGTGTCAAGGTAGTCGTCCGTTTGCCGATATCCGACCGGCGCGCCATCGATGTGAAGCACGCCGTCCTTCATCTGGACGGTCTCGCCCGGCATCCCGACAATGCGTTTCAGATAGATCTCGGGCAGGTCCGCGGCGCGCCGAAACACGACCACGTCACCGCGTTCCGGCGTTTTTGCTAACCACCGGCCCTTCGGCCCGGAAAGATCGAGCGGGAAGGAAAATCGGGAATACCCGTAGGCGTATTTGGAGACCCAGACATAGTCCCCGACCTGCAGCGTCGGCAGCATCGATCCCGAGGGAATGGAATAGGGCTCAAACAGGAACGAGCGGAAAGCGAGCGCAAACAGGAGCGGGGCAAGGATGAACAGGCCGATCAGGCTGTACCATCTGGCAAACCATGCCGACGGCACGCGCTCATCCAATCGGCCCGCCAAGATGTAACCATGCACCGCGCCGACAAGCCGGACCCCCGACTGGGCGATGAGCGCGACCATCTCCCGGTCGGCGCCCGCGATCGTGTCGATCGGGATGCCATAGGCCAAAAGGGTGGCGGCGACTTCGCCTATCAGATACCCGATCGCCAAGGCACCCCGGCCCAGATAGGCCATCGCCAGTGCCGGGCTGAGAACCAAAGCAAAGGCCGCGGCAACCCAGGGGCGTCTTTCCTTGAAAGCCTTGAACATGTTGTGCGGTTCCGGCTCGATCCGACCCTCGCATTGCGGCCGGATTTCCCGTCCTAACGCCGTGTGCGGATCATGTCGACCAGCGCCTGCAGCGTCGCCGGGCGGTTGTCGCGAATCTCAGCGTGCAGGGCACGGCCAAAAACCAGATCATAGCCGCACTCGGCTTTTAGGAACCGACGGACATTTTGAGTAATACGGAAGGTGCCGTCGAGCTGCAGGCTGCCGTCGAGTGCGTCGCTGTGCCAGTCGACGCGCGCAGATTGGGCTTGCGGATCGATGCGGTCGGTCATCTGCTTGTGTCTCAGCCTTGCGATTGAGTATCGATTGTGTCCCGGTTCGGGCACACGCGGTAAGTTTAACTGCGGCCCTCTAAGCCTAACGCTTAGTCGGTTTCGCCTTCAGCGATTGCGCGTTTTCGAGCGATTTCCGGAACAGGGCAGCAAGCGCGTCGTCGTCTGTCACAAGTGCATCCGGAACGGCAACGTAATCGCGCATCACGCTGCCATATTGCATGACCGGCTCCGTTCCATGTGCCTGCATGAATTCGGTGCATTCGGCCGATGACAGGCGCAGGCACAACACGCCGTCCGGGGCGAGGAACGAGAACATGTTCCCGTTCATCGACGTGTACGGCATCTTCTTGCCCTTGAGTTCGATCCCGGGGCTGGCCGCCACCAGAACCCGGTAGCGCTGCAAGGCCGTTTCATAATTCCGGTCGGTTGCCATGCGCCTTCTGTGTCCCCGGATTTCGTGCGGTGTTGGCGAACCGCAGAGTGAAATCATTCCGCAAGGTTGGCAAGTCGCATAAACCCGGGTCGTTCCGGATTGCAGGCGTTCTGTCGCGCCCGCGGTTTTGCCGATTTTCCCGGCGACGCGGAGACACAAACGGGCCGGACCGTATGGTTCGGTTCGAGCCTTGCCTCGGCGTTATTTGCCAACCCTTGTCTGTTCTGCCGATAGCGCGGCTCTTCCCGCTTCGAATCGGTCGCGAATCTGTTCTCGCAAGACGGCTTCTTTTCTCCCCCGGCCGCGGAATTTTGGCCTAGATCGAAAAAAATCGGGGAGGTCACACCATGTCGGCGCCGCTTCTTGCGCGCACGCCACGGCTGCGCGAAACGCCATTTTCCCGACGCGTCGAAGCTGCCGGCGCGAAGGGATATACGGTTTACAACCACATGCTCCTGCCGGGCGCCTTCCGCTCGCTGGAAGAAGACTACGCGCATCTGAAAAGCGCGGTCCAGGTCTGGGACGTTTCGGTCGAACGCCAGATCGAAATCGTCGGGCCGGATGCGTTGCGCCTGGTCCAGATGACGACGCCGCGCGACCTGGCGCGCATGGCCGACGACCAATGCTATTACGTGCCTGCCGTCGACGAGGCCGGTCGGATGCTGAACGACCCGGTGCTGTTGAAACTCGCCGAGGATCGGTACTGGGTGTCCATCGCCGATTCAGACCTGATGCTCTATTACAAGGGGCTGGCGAACGGTTTCCGCCTCAATGTCAGCGTGTTCGAGCCGGATGTGTCGCCGCTTGCCGTCCAGGGACCGAAGGCGAACGAATTGATCGGCCGCCTGTTCGGTCCGGATATCGTTGCGACCCGCTTTTTCCGGCACAAGCGCGTGCCGATCGAGGGACGCGACATGGTGATCGCCCGCTCGGGGTGGTCCGTCCAGGGCGGTTTTGAAATCTATCTGGAGGGCAGCGAAAACGGCGAGGCGCTTTGGGACCGGCTGTTCGAGGCCGGGGCGGATCTGGACGTTCGCGCGGGGTCTCCGAACCTGATCGAACGAATCGAGGGTGGGCTCTTGTCCTACGGCAGCGATATCACGCGCACCCACACGCCGTTTGAGGCGGGACTCGGCCGCTTCTGCCATCTGGACACTGCGACCGCTTGTCTCGGGCATGCCGCACTCGTGGAGCAACGGGACCCGGTGCGCAAGGTCCGACCGCTCGAAATCGGCGGCGAACCGCTGCAGCCGTCGTCGCGCTTCTGGACGCTCAGCAACCGGGCCGGCGAGGCCGTCGGCCACGTCTCGTCGGCGGTATGGTCGCCGGACTTTCAGGCCAATGTGGCGATCGGCACGATCGACAGGGCGCATTGGCATGCCGGAACCGATCTCGTCGTCGAAACGCCGCTTGGCGACCGGCCGGTCCAGGTGCGGGACAGTTTCTGGGCTTAGGGCCGGTCGATCATCGGTTGGCACGCGGCAAGCGGTGACCGGGACGAATTTCCGCGTGCGCCGGGCCGGTGCATCGGATAAACACCCTTGCGTTATCGACCGACTCCACCCGGGACTCCTTTATGACTGTTCTTGTAACCGGCAGTGCCGGGTTTATCGGTTATTCGCTTTGCGAAGCACTCCTGGCGCGGGGAGAGACCGTCGTCGGCTATGACAATTTCAACGCTTATTACGATCCCGTCCTGAAGGAGGTCCGCACCCAGCGGCTGAATTCGCGCGACGGTTTCAGCCTGGTGCGGGGCGACGTTGCCGATGCGGAAGCGCTCGAGGCATTGTTTGCCGCCCACAAGCCGGATCGTGTCGTGCATCTGGCCGCCCAGGCAGGGGTGCGATACAGCATCGAAAACCCCCAGGCCTATGTGACGGCCAATCTGGTCGGTTTCTGCAACATGCTGGAAACCTGCAAACGGCACGGGGTGAAGCACCTCGTCTATGCCTCGACCAGTTCGGTCTACGGCGCCAGCGACGCTGTCCGCTTCAGCGAGGACCAGTCGACGGACCAGCCGCTTTCCATCTATGCCGCCACGAAGAAGTCGAACGAAGTGCTGGCGCATTCCTATGCGCACCTGTTCGGCATGGCGATGACCGGGCTTCGCTTCTTTACCGTTTACGGCCCGTGGGGGCGGCCCGATATGGCGCTCTTCAAGTTCACCAAGGCGATCCTCGCCGGCGAACCGATCCCCGTCTTCAACAACGGCAACCATGCCCGCGATTTCACTTACATCGACGATATCGTCGCCGGCATTGTCGCGGTCGTCGACCGGCCGCCGGAAACACAGCCGGAGACGCCGCCCTACCGGATCTTCAACATCGGTCGCGGTGCGCCGGTCGACCTGATGGATTTCATCGGGATCCTGGAACGCTGCCTCGGGCGCAAGGCGATCGTCGATTTCAAACCGATGCAGCCCGGCGACGTGGAAAAGACCTGGGCCTCGACGGACGCGCTTCACGCGCTTGCCGGCTATGAAGCCAAAGTCTCGGTGGAAGAGGGTGTTGCCCGTTTTGTCGACTGGTACCGGGAATATTACAGCGTGGCATGATGATATTCGGGCTTTTCCAGAGCAATGAAAGGCGCTCGATCGGAGGGCTTTTGCGCGCCGTCAGCCTGATCGTGCCGGCCGGCGCATGGCTTGCCTTTGCGGCTGCCTTGCCGGCGGGTGCATATGAGCTCAAACCCTTCAAGGACAAGTTGTTCCGCTACCCGCGCCTGATCGAAGTGACGGATGGGGGCACGTTCGAACGTGTGGAATATGTCCGTGACCGGGACCTCGTACGCCGCGACGACGTGCTGCGCATTCAGGTGCAGCCGCATTACGTCAACAAGAGACCGACGCGCCGACAAAAGACACGGACCTACACGGTCAACGGCCAGACCAACAAATATATCGGGCTCGGCCGTCTCGACGGCGGCGCACGGGCAATTGTCATTTACGTGCACGGCGCCGGCGGCGATCGCTTCGTCGGGGCCAACGACTGGTCGTATGGCGGCAATTTCAACCGCATCAAGAATCTGATGCTGCGCAATGACGGGGTCTATCTGTCTCCGGATTTCACCGACTTCCGGGCCCAGGGCAAGGCCGAGATCCGGGCGCTGGTCGAAAAGTATTCCCGTCTTTCGCCGGGCGCGCCGGTGTTCCTCGCCTGCACATCCATGGGCGGCACGATCTGCTGGTCGCTGGTCCAGGATGCCAAGGTCCGGCCGTTGCTCGGTGGCCTCCTGTTCTTCGGAGGCTTCGTCAATAACGGTTTTCTGGAGTCGGCCGCCTTCCGATCGGCAAGGCGCCCGGTGCCGATCTATATGGGACACGGCACGAAGGACACGATCTATTCATGGGAAGCGCAGGCGCGGTTCTTTCGCGCCATGCGGGCCCGCCGCTCCGATTATCCGCTGCGGTTCACGCTGTTCGAAACCGGCAGCCACGGAACGCCCGTGCGCATGACGGATTGGCGACGGATTCTGAACTGGATGCTGTCTGTAAGATCTTGACGGGGCGGCGCCTTGCGGAAAGGTAGTGAGATGGCCTTTGGAACAGACCGGCGACACGTGACGGTACCAGCGGCAGCCCCCGCTGCCTTACTTTTGACGGTGACGCTAACGGCACCGGCTCTTGCCTTCCAACTCGCCCCCTACAAGGACAAGCTTTTTCGCTATCCGAAAGTGATCGAAAAAAGCGATGACGGGACGTTCGAGCGGGTCGGATACGACATCGAACGCGATCTTTATGGCCGCGACGAGGTCCCCGAATCTCGCGTCAATCGACGCTATGTCAGCATGAAGCCGCGGCGGCGCGAAAAGAAGGTCAAATTCAACGTCGCCGGCCGCACCATGCAGGCGCTTGGGGTCGGGCGTCTGGACGGCGGTGCTTCGGCCGTCGTCATCTATGTGCACGGCAAGGGCGGAAACCGGAAACAGGGTGCAAACGATTGGACTTTTGGCGGAAACTTCAACCGGATTCGCAACCTGATGCTGCGCAATGACGGGGTGTATCTGTCGACCGATATCACCGACTTTACCGAACGCGGGCGCGACGACGTCAAGGCGCTTATGAAAGAGCAGGCTGCGCGGTCTCCGGGTGCACCGATCTTCGTGGCCTGCGGCTCCATGGGCGGGCATATCTGCTGGCAGCTTGCCCGCGACCGCGAGGCGGCGGCGCTGCTCGGCGGCATTCTGCTGCTCGGCTCGGTCTCAAACGCCGCATTCCTGCAGTCCGAAACCTATCGCTCGCGACGGCCGCCGCTGCCGGTCTATTTCGGCCATGGCAGCGCGGATTCCGTGTTCGACTGGAAGCAACAGGCCGCATTCGCGCGCCGAATCCGTGACGGACGGCCCGGATATCCCGTGCGGTTCACGTTGTTCGACACCGGGTCGCACGGCACGCCGATCCGGATGACGGACTGGCGGCTGATCCTCAATTGGATGCTGGCGGCCCGTTCCTGATCATGCCCGAAACCATGTGCCGAACCGCCGCATGATAAGCGGCGGGGGGGCGACCGATGCTGATCGACAGGGCGGCGCGGTCGAAAGCCGCGGACAGGAGATCGGCAAGCGCATCGAGCGTCGCCTCCTCGACGGGCGTCGGCGGTTTTCCGGCGAAGGCGTAGGCGAGACCGTCGCGCAAGGTCCGCCCCCCGGTTACGGCGTCAATTTCCGCCATGGCAGCGGGGCCAAGGACCGCGGGCCCGTCTATGAGCAGGAGACGGGCCCGGCCCGGTTCCGCCATGGCGGTGAAATAGGCATCGGCCCCGGATACGAACGCGTCCTCGACAGAGCCCGGATTGCCGGTGCGCCTTTCGATGTGCGCGGCGACCGCGGCCGCCTCGTTTTCGATCACGGCCTGGAAGAGGGCCGCCTTGTCGGTGAAATGGTGGTAGAGCGCGCCGCGGGTCACGGCCGCGGCTGAAACGATTTCCGGCGTGCCGGTCTCGGCATAGCCCTTTTCAACGAACAATCTGCGGGCCGTTTCGATCAGTGCGCCGCGTGTGGCCTTGCTGCGCGCAGCATTGCTGCGTCGTGCGGATTTTTCTTGCATGCATACAGCCTGTATGTTTTTAATTACCTACATACAGATTGTATGTTATTTCGAGGAGCGAGGAAAGCCATGAAGTGCACGCAGTTCTATCCGGTCCTGATGACCGATGACGTTGCCGCAAGCGCAGACTTTTATCGGACCCATTTCGGATTTCGGCCAACCTTTGAAAGCGACTGGTATGTGCACCTGCAATCCTCCGATGCGCCGCATATCAACATCGCGCTGCTCCGCGGCGATCACGAAACCATTCCGGCCGAGGGGCGGGGCCTTGCCGCCGGTCTACTGATCAATTTCGAAGTGCCGGACGCGGGTGCAGAGTTCGAGCGGTTGCAGGAAGCCGGTCTGACGATCGTGCAGCCCTTGCGTGACGAGCCCTTCGGTCAACGGCATTTCATTACCCGGGATCCGAACGGTGTGCTGATCGACATCGTCACGCCGATTCCGCCGAGCGAAGCGTTTCTGAGCCAATACCGCGCCGACGCGGTTCCGACGTGAACCGAGCGATTTCCAATCCATAAAATACTGATGATAAACTGGATCCCCTGGATCCGGACGATCCCTCGAACTAGGTCTGCACGACGGATCGGGTTGGCCGGAAATCCGGGCGACGCAGCAACACTTCGGTGATCGACACACCGATGCGTTCCCCATCGAGGATGACTTGGCCCCTGGCAATCGGGATGTCGTTTGCCAGGATCTCCACGTCTTCGTTTTCAAGCGTTTCCAGCTCGATCACGGCGCCACGGCCCATGCGCAGCAATTGGTGAACCGGCATCTGGGATTTGCCGAGCACGATGGAGAGGTCGACGCTGATGTTCTCGAATGTCGCCATGGGCGTGATCGGATTCCCTAACGATACAACACTGGTTTCCCGGATGCGGTCCGGGTTGTTGGATGGCTCGGACCGCTTACGGAGGCCCTAGGCCGAGACCGGCCGATGCGCTAACGTCCGGCTCCTATCATTGCCGCTGATTTGGTTACCCGATGGTTAATGTTCGTCAGGAGTTGGGCACCGATCCGGCCTTTCGGTCCGCCGGCAGCGGACCCGAATGGCGGATATCCGACGAGCCGGTCGGTTACGAGGAAGCCGTTGCCTTCATGGAGGCGCGTGTGGCGGCGATCGCGGCCGGCGACGCACCGGAATGCGTCTGGCTCCTGGAACATCCGCCGCTCTACACCGCCGGCACCAGCGCCGATCCGAGCGACCTTGTCGACCCGGGCCGGTTCCCGGTTTTCAAGGCCGGGCGAGGCGGGCAGTACACCTATCACGGGCCCGGCCAGCGCGTGGCCTATGTGATGCTCGACCTGAAGCGCCGCAAACCGGATATCAGGGCGTTTGTCGCGGCACTGGAGGAATGGCTGATCCGGGTGCTCTGGGCGTTCCATATCCGCGGCGAGCGGCGCGAGGACCGGGTCGGCGTCTGGGTGCGCCGTCCCGAGCGCGGCCGCGATGCGGAAGACAAGATTGCGGCGATCGGAATACGCGTGCGCAAGTGGGTGACGTTTCACGGCATCAGCCTCAATGTCGATCCCGATCTCGACCATTTCGCCGGCATCGTTCCGTGCGGCGTGCGGGATCACGGAGTGACCAGCCTGGTGGATCTCGGGATTCCGGTTTCCATGGCAGAAGTCGATTCCGTTCTGCGCGCGGAATTCGAGGCTTTGTTCGAATAGTCATTCGCCGACGATTGCCGTTAGCAGAATTGGCCGAATTGGTTGAGGGGACAACTTATTGGCGATAAAGCATCGCTATTGAACCGACGTTCGGAAGTTACATACCTCCTTCTTGTCATGAAGTACTTTGTTTTACGTAGTGTTATTGACATCGGCGAAGGGCGCACCGATATTGAGCGGGCTGTTTTATTTCCTGCTTACATTGGTGTTGCGAAGTGCGACAGGTCGAAAGCTTTTTTCACTTCAAGTACCCATTATTCCTGAATATTTTCACGTTGCTGCTGGTCTGGATCGTGGTCCTGCCATTGGGTCACGCAACGGCACAGGACATTGACGGGCGGCGTACGGCTCTTGTCATCGGCAATACATCCTACGAACACTTTCTGTCCTTGCCGAATGCCGGTCCGGATGCGGAATCGGTTGCGGCTTCGCTGCGCCGGCTGAATTTCGAAGTCACGCTCGGCAAGGACCTTTCCAAGGAAGAGCTGAGCAAGACGATCATCACCTTCCTGCGCACGCTGGTCGATGGCGATGTGGCCTTGTTCTATTATAGCGGCCACGCCTTCCAGATTGCCGGCCGCAACTACATCCTGCCGGTCGATGCCAGTCTCGACACGATCTACGACCTGGAGGTGGAAACCTATGAGGTGTCCAACCTCCTGAAATACATGCAATCGTCGTCGGCGCTGCAGATGATCATTCTGGACGCCTGCCGGGACAATCCGTTCCAGACCCGGGAATTCCTGCTCGGCAACGAAAAGTTTTCCTCCGAGGGAACCAAAGGCCTTGCCGACATCATCCCGAATTCGCGGGGATCGCTGATCGTCTATTCGACTGCGCCCGGACGCGTCGCCTATGACGGGAAGGGCGACAACAGCCCGTTTACCGGCGCCTTTGCCAACGAGATCCTGCGCTCGAACACCGAAATCCGCGACGTCCTGGCGACCGTGCGCAAGGCCGTCATCGATATCACCGACGGCAAGCAGATCCCGTGGGAATCCTCAAGCCTCGTCGATCCCTTCTATTTCAACAAAAGCGATATCCGCATCATCGGCAGCGCCATCTTCAACGCCAAGGTGCCGTTCGGACCCGAAGCAGCCACCCTGGCGATTCCAGAGCCGATCACCAACAGTCCGGTCGGATTGACCTATACGATCCTTTCGGAGCCCCAGCAGGGCGAGTTGTGGCTTGCGGGTGAAAAGGTCGAGAGTGGTGCCACCTTCGACATCAAGACCATCGGCGACCTCGCGCTGCTGCCGTCGGGGAGCAAACCGACAGGGTTCGACGTCTTTCATTATGAGATCCGGCACGAACAAGGCACGCCGTTCCGCGGCACGGTTTCCATCGAATACGTGCCGGCCGAAGAAGAGCAGCCTGACGAGGAACCCGTCTCTCCGTCGCTCCTGATCACCCGCGCCGAAGATCCGGAGGATACCGGGGAAACCGACAATCTTGTTGCCGAGCGGTTTTCAAAGCGCACCGTGTCGATGGAAACCGAAGTCGGGACAGGTTTTGTCCGCGTGGCCGATCTGACCAAAGGACTTATTGCGGGTGCCGAAACCTGGTTGCGGCTGTCAAAACGCGATCCGGGAGCGCAGGTTGCGCTCGGTACGCAGCTTGTCGACGTCGGCGCCCTGTTCACGACCGGCGAACTCGACAAGATCGGCGTTCGCCCAGCCTCGGATGCGGTCGGGCAAACGCTCAACATCGAGTTCGAAGTCGCCGAGACACAGACCCCGACCCCCGGCCCGCTGATCGCTATGCAGGTCGCGGTCACGGTCAACGAATGCGACGAACTCGCCGCCGAACCGCTCGATGTGCAAGGCGTCTCGGACGGCGTCCTGCCGAACGATATCGATGTCAAAAGGGCAATGGCCGCGTGTCAGCATGCCGTTCTGACCTATCCCCAACAGCCGCGCTTCAAGTTCCAGCTTGCCCGGGCGCTCTATGCGGACGGACGGTTTGAGGAGGCTGTCACGTATCTTCGCGAGGCCAAGGAAGCGGGCCACGTCCGGGCCGGTCAATTGCTCGGGCGCCTGCACCAGCTTGGTGCCGGCGTCGACCGGGATCCGGCGAAGGCGATCGGGTTTTTCGTCGAGGCGTCCGAAAAGGGCGACCCCTACGCACAATATTCGCTGGGCCGCGCCTACATGGAAGGCAACGGCGTCGAGCAGCGGCTCGAGGACGGTGTCAAGCTTCTGGTCGATGCCGCCCAGAACGGTCACACCTATGCGCTCAACCAATTGGGCGCGGAATATCTGCGCGGCGACAAAGTGGAAAAGGACCCCGAACGGGCGCACCGGTTCTACTCAGAATCCGTCGCACGCGGCGACATCTGGGGCATGGTCAATATGGGCCTCCTCTACCGCGACGGCATCGTCGTCGGCAAGGACGTCGCCCGGGCAGAGGCGCTTTTCCAGACCGCACATGCGGAAGGACATCCCTATGCCGGCACGCTGATCGGCATGCTGGTGGCAGACCGGACGCCTGAAAAGCTTGTCCCGCGTCTCGACTATTTCCGCGAAAGCGCAAGCCGCGGCGACGGCTGGGGTGCCGTGTTTGCCGGTGAGGTACTGCGGGACAATCCGTCCCTGCAGAATCGCCCGGGCGAAACCATCGAACTGTTCGGGCTGGCTGCCGCGTTCAAGGCGGCCAATCCGAAAGACCGCGGCCGCAAGGCGCTTGACGGGTATTCGCGGCGCGAGATCGCCTCGACGATCCAACGCGTGCTCAAGCGGGTCGGTCATTACGACGGCGCCATTGACGGCGCTTTCGGTCCGCAATCGCGCCGCGCCCTGACGGCCTACATGCCCGATGCGCCTTCGGGTGCGCTTGCCGATACGCTGGTTGCCCTGTTGTGGAAGGAATGGATCGACGGGCGGCCCCGACTGGATCTGCTCTGACGTTCAGAGCGCAAGGCGGCCGGTAGCGGTGCGCCGAACAGCAATCATTGTGGGAGACGACAAATGATTAATCGAAAAAACTTACGTCTCGGCGTCAGCATCCTGCTGGTCGGTGCTCTGCTTGGCTGTGCTACGGCGCAGACCGGGCCGACCACCAACTTCACCGATGCCGGACGGGCCGGCGGTGACGCCGGAGGTGGCTCCGGAGGTTCCGGCGGCTCCGGTGGCGGAGGCGGTGGCTCCGGCGGCGGCGGCTCTGGTGGCGGCGGTGGCTCCGGCGGTGGCGGCGGTGGCTCCGGTGGCGGCGGCGGTTCCGGCGGCGGGGGTGGCGGCTCCGGTGGTGGAGGCGGCGGTTCCGGCGGCGGGGGCGGTGGTTCCGGTGGCGGAGGTGGCGGTTCCGGCGGCGGCGGGGGTGGTCCCGGCGGCGGCGGCTGGGGCTAAGCGCCCACACTCCGTTTTGCCTTGATACCATTTGTTTCGAAGGAGCGGCTATTCGTGTGCGCTCCTTCGATCGATGGCTTTCCGCCGACGGCTTTACTCGGTTGCAAGCACCGTGAAACCGGCCAGGTCGGCCTCGTTCGCCGCCGTGGTCTCGACGGCGTCCACCCGAGCCCAATCCGGCCCTTGCCAGCACAAGTCCACGAGCCTGCCGACGATATCGGCGGAACCGATCAGGACGGCCTCGACTTCGCCGGTCCGTCGATTGCGGACCCAGCCCTTAAGGCCGGCGGCGGTGGCCTGGTCGCGCAGCCAGGCGCGATAGCCGACGCCCTGAACCCGGCCGCTGATTGCAACATGAACCGCCCGGATCTCAGTCATTCGTGCATTCCTGCATGTCCACACCAGGTGTCAGACTCATACCGAGTCGCTGACTGATGCCGCAAGGCAAACAGCGGTGAAAAAGGCGTTTAAGCGCCGGTCTTGTCGCGGGCCGATACGGCGGTTTTGCTTCAGCCATCCGAGACGCTGCATTTCGGTCGCTGTAAGGCGCCGAAGAGATCGTCGGTTCGTGAAAGAAATGCATGCGAGAAGCGTGGCTTGTCCTGTTGCCTCCGGGTCGGAGGCGGCTCACTATGTGTTTCCAGTGCGACTTTGGCCATCGGCCGGCCTCATTTCGGTCGCAGACGGAAATGACGAGGTCTGTCCTGCCACGCAAGCAACGCAGGGAGGAGCGCGCATGCCGACAGTCGACATCTCTTCGATGAAGTTTTCAAAAGTCTATCCTTTGTACGTTCAAAAGGCGGAACGGAAAAACCGGACCAAGGATGAAGTGGATGAAGTCATCCGCTGGCTGACAGGGTATGACCAGAAGGGATTGGAAACGCAGATCGAGAACGGAAGCGACATAAAGAAATTCTTCCACGAAGCACCCTGCATTCATGCAAACAGTGCGCTCATCAAAGGCGTAGTCTGCGGCGTTCGGGTCGAAGAAATCGAAGATCCGTTGGTCAGGAAAGTCCGATACATGGACAAGCTGATCGACGAATTGGCAAAAGGCAAAACCATTGAGAAGATTCTGAGGACGTAACCGGTCCTGCGCTTGCGCGCCTTTTCAAGGTCCGGTCGCGCAGATGCCTTGCATCGGTAATCCAGTTTTGCCGGTTCGGACTTACACCAACGGCGAAGACTTTTGACCCTTCTGACCGGAATGATTTGTCGCTTTGGGTAGGCGCGGTTCGCGCGGTGATGCCCAGCATCATAAGCGGACTGCGAGAAACCATCAGATGGGTGAAGAGTCTTAACCGGCGGCAATACCTGTATGGCGCAGCGTTATCATGCAATGGCCAAATTCGATTGAGACCAACCGGCTGATCCTGAGGCCGTTCGAGGCATCCGATATTCAGCCTTATGCTGAAATTCGCGCCAAACCGGATGTCATCCGGTTCTTGCCGGGGGGCGTCGGTAATGCCGAAAAATCCGTTGAGATCGCTGAGCGAACCGTGCGGCACTTCTCGGCCCTTTGGAGCGAAAAGCCCGGCTACGGTCCATGGGCCCTTGTCGAAAAAAAGACCGGGGCCCTTCGAGGACATATGGGGCTTCGGTTGTTGCCCGAGCTGAATGGTCAAACCGAATTGCTCTACCTGTTGGACGATCAGGTTTGGGGTTCGGGATATGCCACGGAGGGAGCACTCGCTTCGCTCGAATATGGCTTCGGCTTCCTGCAACTCGACCGCATCATCGGTCTCGCCTTACCGAAGAATGTGCCGTCGCAACGCGTCTTGGAGCGGGTCGGCATGGCCCGTACTCCTTCGCCCGTTGAAGCATTCGGACTGACTGTCGTCGAATACTCGATCACGCGCGAGGCGTGGGATCGGCATGCGAGGTGAGCCTGAAGGCCAGAGGGCAGGAGTTCCGTGACGCTCTCGCCATTTGCACCGTGCGGTTTCCCGTCGAGCGGAGATATCGGCGCGCCGCCTTCTGTAGACGGACCCATCGGACAAGTGGAGACTCGGCGATCCACCTTGCCTTACGCTCGCGCGTTATTAACGTAGGTTGCCAGACGATTTATCCGTGGCTGGTTGGAATCACCATGCGCCTGCTTGCCCTCGCCGTTGTCCTCTTTCTTCTTCCCGAACAGGTCCTGGCCGGCATAAAGGAGACGGTCGCGGCTATTGCACCCTCCGGTATGGTGCTCGTGCTGGACGAACAGGGCAACGAATTGGTGGCGCAAAACGTTGACCGGCCCTTCGTTCCGGCTTCCGTCGCCAAGGTCGTCACCGCATGGCTGGCCATGGAGGTTATGGGCGGCGACTACCGGTTCAAGACCCGCTTTTTCCTGGACGGCGACCGGGTGCTCTATGTGCGCGGCGGCGGCGATCCCTTCCTTATCTCCGAGGAACTGGCCTTGCTTGCGCCCAAGCTTGTCGCCGTGACCGGCAAGAAACCCTTCGCGGGTCTCGTTCTCGATGCGAGTTATTATCCCGCAGATCTTCGTATCCCCGGCATCGAAGCCACGCGCGAGGCATATGACGCCCTAAACTCGGCACTCGCAGTCAATTTCAACACGATCCATGCCGTACGGCGCGGGAATACCGTCCGCTCCGCTGAGAAGCAGACCCCGATCACTCCGCTGGCAGCGAGCCAATTCCGCAAGCGCGGTCCAAAAGGGCGCGGCCGTATCAGTCTGGCCCAGGAAGACCCGGAAGTGGGCGTGCTGTATGCGGGCGAACTGCTCGCCGCCTTCGTCAAGCGAGCCGGCGGCAGCGTTGAGGGCGAGATATCGATCGGGTCGGTGCCCAAGGACCTGGAACCCGTCTACGTGCACCGCCAGTCACGTCCCTTGCGCGAAATCCTGACCCAGATGATGCTGGGGTCCAACAATTATATCGCCAACCAGGTCTTTCTTGAGGTCGGTGCGCACCGTCTCGGCGGACCGGTCAGCCTGGAGAAGTCGCTGCAGGTCGCCGCGGAGATGTTTGCCAAAGACGATATCGCAGACGCGATCGACCTCAAGGAAGGCTCGGGCATCAGCCCCAAAAACCGGCTCACCGCGCGTGGCCTGGCCAAGGTGCTGCACCGGTTTGCGCCGTACGCCGACCTGCTCACCAGGACCCGGGGCGGTTCCCGGTACAAGACAGGCACCATCCCGGGCGTGCGCACGCTGGCGGGATACGCGAACACCTCCAAGCACGGGAAGGTGCGTTTCGTGATTTCGCTGGGCGGTAATACGGGCAAGACACGGTTCCGCCTGCTCCGGACCCTCGAGCGCGATCTTTAGAACAGTTTGTATGAGTTGCCGTTCGCAGATCCGGGCGAACAGCGGCAATGCGGACAAGCCGGTCATTGGGCGAATGTCGGCATAGTGCGGTTTACGCGATGCGGACACTGATCCGGAGCGGCACGGTTGCTGGCGCGGTGTGCGGCGTGGCATCCTGACAGGATCCGAGCACCGAAGGATTTAGACATGATGGTACGGCTCGCGCCCGTTCTCCTGGCTGCCGCCATGGCGGCAGCTGCCCCGGACTCCGCCAATGCGCAGGCGAACGAGGTGCTTCGTTGCATCGCGAGCCCGAATGCGCGTTGCGCCATCAAGCTTGCGGAACGTTCGTTTGGCGCAGTGCCGGAGAGCCGATGGCACCTGGTGGTGCCGAACCTCAGCCAGGCCATGCTCTTTAGCGGGCGAATGGCACGCGGGCTGGAACTTGCTGAACAGATCCGGAGCCCCGCGGTACGAAGGCTCGTCTTCATGGCGCAGGCACATGTCTTGTTCCACGAGGGCCGTTTCGCGGAAGCACGCGCGGTTCTCGACGAGCATGGTGCAACAACCAGCCAGACGGCGAATGAGGTGGCGGGCTGGGCACAGGTCTCCTACGAGCGTGGCGACACGGCGCGGGGGGATGCTGCCGTCGATCTGGCGCGCGACCTGCTGAAAGCTCATGAGACGGCCACAGGCAAGACCGTCTCGGCCGTAACCCTGCCCAGCGTGGTTGCCGCCTCTGGCGACATCGACGCGGCCATCGAAATGGTCCGGGAGATGCCGGAGCTCTACGACCGTGTGAACGCGGCCGTCCTCTTGGCGGATAGCTTGGCGCGCGGACCGGATCCGGACCGGGCGAAGGCATTGCTGCAGGAGGTGTCTGACTGGCGGGCAAGTCTTGATCCGGTACGGGCGTCGCAGTCCCTGCTCGGCGAAGCGTGGGCCTGGCTGTTGCTCGGCGACACCGACCGCACGCTGAAAATCGCCAACAGTGTTTCCGACCCGGCGCGGCGCGACAACACGCTGGCCTTCCTCGTTTTCCAGGCAGGATCGAGCGGCAGCGCTGAGGCGGCGTTGTTTCTTGCCGCGCAGATCAAGGCCGCCGAAACGAAGGCCTGGGGGCTGGCGCAGTGCGCGCGTCAGGCCTTCGTATCCGGGCACAGGGATGCGGCGATGACGTGTCTGGAAGCTGCCCGCGAGCCCGTCGCCGGGCTCTTGGATGCATTGGAACGCCGCGGACTCGATCCTGAGCTGCGCGCCAACATCGACAGGGCTCTCGGCGCCATGGCAAATGCCGAATCGCTGGCCGGCAACGATGCAGCAGTCGCCAGGATCATTGAGGCGTCGGGGCTTTACGGTCGTGGCATGAGTGATAAAATCATCACAGCGCATATAGAGGCCGGCGACTACTCATTGGCAATGCTGATGGCGTTCCAGGATTCCGACGGCCTGAAACAGACAAAGGCGCTGTCCTCCCTGGCGCGGACGCTGGCAATGAAGGAATTCGGCGGCGAATGAGCTTTTTGGCTGCTTTCGCGCCCCTGCCATACCGACGATCCCGTTGGCTCCAACCAGAATCGGGTCCACGAATCTACAACCGTTTGCAGCGTCGGTGGCCCGAACTGGCGCGCGTGTGCATGCCTATCCTGCGAATGCTGTAGACCTCCTGGATGCCACATTCGGTCTGGTGAAGCCCCTGACCGAATTGCCCATGACGACAAACGGCCCTAATTCATGGGTCGTTGACACGGAGTCATGTGAGATGCTCGATCTTCAACCTCTTGCGATCCTGCGCGAGATCGACCGCACCGGCAGTTTGACCAGCGCCGCAGAGAAGCTGTTTCTGACACAATCGGCGGTCAGCCATGCCATGCGCCGTTTCGAGGAACGGCACGGCGTTCGCCTGTGGAAACGGGAAGGTCGACGCCTTCGCCTGACACCTTCAGGCGAATACCTACTCGGTCTTGCAAACCGGGTGCTGCCGCAACTCGAACACGGCGCGGTCGTGCTGGAGGATTATGCACGCGGACGCCGTGGCGCCATCCGGATCGGCATGGAATGCCATCCCTGCCAGGACTGGCTGATGCGCGTGGTGGACCCGTTCCTCGCTGCCTGGCCGGACGTGGATCTCGACGTGACCTCCGCCTTCCAATTCGGCGGTCTGGCGGCGTTGCTCGGGCACGAGATAGACCTTCTTGTAACCCCAGATCCCATCGAACGGCCGAGCCTGGAATACACCCCCGTGTTCGACTATGAGATGGTGCTCGCCGTCGGGACATCGCACCCTCTGTCGGCGAAGGCGAGCGTGACGCCTGATGACCTGGCGGGCGAGACTTTGGTCACCTATCCGGTTTCGCGCGAGCGGCTGGATATCTACACTCAGTTTCTGGTTCCGGCCGGGGCGCTGCCGCGCCTTCACCGGACGGTCGAAACCACAGATCTGATGCTGCGCCTGGTGGCGTCCGGCCGGGCGGTCAGTGCCACGCCTGACTGGCTGCTGCGAAATGCAAAGGGTGTACGGGGTGTCCGATTGGGCGCCGGGATCTCAAAATCCATTCACCTGGGCCAGCGCAAAGGGGAAACCGCGAATTATCTCAACGGCTTCATTCAACTTGCGGAGACGATAGCGATCTAGTGTGGTGCTTAAACCGCAACGCCCGGCGTACGGGAGTCTCTCGGTCTTGGGATTGCTTGCAACCTGGTGCAAGCAGGACCCATCGTCTTCAATACGGAACTTGAGCCAGCCCCTCGCGGAACCGTGACGCCCGTCAGATCTGGCTGCAAGCTGTTCGAACAATCGCGAACTCTGCGGATTTCCAAGGGAATTTGACCCTAATCATGACTCCTGTTCATGGTAACCGAAGAATCTGTCAATTTTCAACATGGCGCAGATGGTCTACTCCGTTGGGCCGGCGGCGGAGGAGATCGTTTCGATGAACATGTTGGTGGTACCGGGAACTCTGCGTTTGGCCGAGCTTTCCGCGCTCGCCCAAGAGAGAATTCTCGTTCTCGATGGGGCTATGGGCACAATGATCCAGGCACTGAACCTGACCGAAGAGGACTTTACCGCAAGCGTCTGCCGCAGCGGATGTTGTCCCGGTTCTCTCAAAACCGATCACCCGCAAAAAGGTAACAACGACCTCCTGGTCATGACCCAACCGGAGGCGATCGAGGACATTCAGTACAAGTTCGCCATGGCGGGGGCGGATATTCTGGGAACAAACACCTTCTCCTCAACGACCATCGCTCAAGCCGATTACGGGCTTGAGAACGCGGTTCACGATCTGAACGTGGCCGGAGCGCAGGTGGCGCGCAGGGCGGCGGACCGGGCGACGGCGGCCGACGGCAAACCTCGCTTTGTCGCCGGGTCCGTGGGCCCGACCAATCGCACGGCCTCTATCAGCCCCGACGTAAACGATCCCGGCTATCGCGCCGTCAGTTTCGACGATCTGCGCATCGCCTATGGGCAGCAGATCGACGGGCTTATCGAGGGCGGCTCGGATCTGATTTTGATCGAGACGATCTTTGACACTCTGAACGCCAAGGCCGCGATTTTTGCCGCGTTCGAAAGCTTTACTAAGGCCGGCAAGCGCCTTCCACTTATGATCTCGGGCACGATTACCGATGCTTCCGGCCGCACACTATCGGGCCAGACACCAACGGCGTTTTGGCATTCGGTGGCACATGCGCGTCCATTCACGGTCGGATTGAACTGCGCTCTTGGCGCTTCCGCGATGCGCCCGCATATGACCGAGATCGCCGGGGTCGCCACCACGTTTACCTGCGCCTATCCCAATGCCGGCTTGCCCAATGCCTTTGGCGAATACGATGAAACTCCGGACCAGACCGGCGCGAACGCTGCTGAATTCGCCCGTGACGGCTCTGTCAACGTTATCGGCGGCTGCTGCGGCACCACGCCAGACCATATTCGTGCTGTTGTTGAGGCCGTGGCACCGTTTGAGCCCCGCAAGGTGGCGGCGTGACCGAAAAATATCTTCGCCTGTCCGGTCTCGAGCCCTTCGTTCTGACGCCGGACATCCCCTTCGTGAACGTCGGGGAACGCACGAATGTCACCGGCTCGGCCCGGTTCCGCAAACTGATCGTGAACCGCGATTATGCCGCTGCGCTCGACGTCGCCCGCGATCAGGTTGAGAACGGTGCGCAGATCATCGACATCAACATGGACGAAGGGCTGATCGACTCCAAACAGGCAATGGTCGAGTTCCTCAACCTGGTCGCCTCCGAACCCGACATCGCCCGCGTGCCGATCATGATCGACAGTTCGAAGTGGGAGGTGATCGAGGCAGGCCTGCAATGCGTGCAGGGCAAGTCGGTGGTGAATTCCATCAGCCTGAAGGAGGGGGAGGAGGCCTTCCGCCATCACGCCGGCCTGTGCCTTGCCTACGGTGCAGCGGTCGTCGTTATGGCCTTCGACGAAGAGGGCCAGGCTGACACGTGCGCGCGCAAGACGGAGATATGCGCGCGCGCCTACCGTATTCTCGTGGAAGAGGTCGGCTTCCCGCCGGAAGACATAATCTTCGACCCGAACATCTTTGCCGTGGCGACGGGCATTGAGGAACACGATAATTACGGCGTCGACTTTATCGAGGCGACACGCTGGATCAGGCAGAACCTCCCGCACGCGCATATCTCCGGCGGCGTATCGAACCTGTCCTTCAGCTTCCGCGGCAACGAGCCTGTGCGCGAGGCGATGCATGCCGTGTTCCTGTATCACGCCATCAAGGCAGGCATGGATATGGGGATCGTCAACGCCGGCCAGCTTGCCGTCTACGATCAGATCGACCCCGACCTGCGGAAGGCGTGCGAAGACGTGGTCCTGAACCGCATTCCCAAGGCGGGCGGCACGGCAACCGAGCAGATGCTGGACATTGCCGAGCGCTTCCGCGGCGACAAACGGGAGGACAAGGTCCGCGATCTGGCATGGCGCGACTGGGCGGTGGAGAAGCGGCTCGAACATGCGCTGGTCAACGGCATCACCGAGTTCATCGAAGAAGACACCGAGATCGCCCGTCAGGGCGCGGAACGTCCGCTGCATGTCATCGAAGGGCCGCTCATGGCCGGCATGAACGTGGTCGGCGACCTCTTCGGCGCGGGCAAGATGTTCCTGCCGCAGGTGGTCAAGTCTGCCCGGGTCATGAAGCAGGCCGTCGCCGTCCTCCTTCCCTACATGGAGGAGGAAAAGCGCCTCAATGGCGGCGACGGGCGCGAGGCTGCCGGCAAGATCCTGATGGCGACCGTCAAGGGCGACGTGCACGATATCGGCAAGAACATCGTGGGCGTCGTGCTGGCCTGCAACAATTACCAGATCGTGGACCTCGGCGTGATGGTGCCGCCGCAGAAGATCCTGCAGGTCGCCCGCGAGGAGAACGTGGATATCATCGGCCTGTCCGGTCTCATCACACCGTCGCTCGACGAAATGGTGCATCTCGCCTCCGAAATGGAGCGCGAAGATTTCGACATCCCGCTGCTGATCGGCGGGGCGACGACTTCACGGGTGCATACGGCGGTCAAGATTGCGCCGCGATACGTGCGCGGACAGGCGGTCTACGTCACCGACGCGAGCCGCGCTGTCGGCGTCGTCAGCGCTCTCCTGAACCCCGCCCAGAAGGCAGACTACGTGGCGGGTATCCAGGCCGAATATACCGAGGTGGCGGAGAAGCACGAACGCAGCGAACGCGCCAAGCAACGCCTGCCGATTGCTGCCGCCCGCGCCAACGCCCTGAAACTCGATTGGGATTCCTACGTTCCCCAGACGCCCGCCTTCACCGGCACACGCGTACTGCCGGATTGGGATCTCGCCGAGATTGCCCGTTACATCGATTGGACTCCGTTCTTCCAGACCTGGGAGATGCGAGGCGTCTATCCGAAGATCCTTGACGACGAAAAGCAGGGCGAAGCAGCACGCGCGCTGTTTTCTGATGCGCAGGAGATGCTGAAAAGGATCATAGCGGAGCGTTGGTTCACGCCGCGCGCCGTCCTGGGCTTCTGGCCGGCCAACGCCGTGGGTGACGACATTCGGCTCTTCACCGGTGCGGATCGATCACAGGCCCTTGCAACGCTGCACACGCTCCGCCAGCAGCTCTCGAAGCGGGGCGATCGCCCCAATGTGGCGCTGTCCGATTTTGTTGCGCCCGAAGGCAAGGGCGCCGATCACGTCGGCGGCTTCGTTGTCACCGCGGGCCCCGAAGAGATCGACATTGCCGATCGTCTGGACAAGTCGAACGACAATTACGGCGCGATCCTCGTCAAGGCCCTGTCCGATCGCTTCGCCGAGGCGATGGCCGAGATGCTGCACGAACGGGTGAGGCGGGAGTTCTGGGGGTATGCGAAGGACGAGAATTTCGCGCCTGATGCGTTGATCGGCGAACCCTATGACGGCATCCGGCCGGCACCCGGCTATCCGGCCCAGCCCGACCACACCGAGAAACGCACTCTCTTTGGTCTGCTTGACGCGGAAGCTGCTACAGGCGTGAGCCTCACCGACAGTATGGCGATGTGGCCCGGCTCATCGGTCTCCGGCCTTTATATCGCGCACCCGGACAGCTATTACTTTGGCGTTGCGAAGGTGGAACGCGACCAGGTCGAGGACTATGCGCGCCGCAAGGGGATGGACGTGGACGAAGCTGAACGCTGGCTTGCAACGGTCCTGAACTACATCCCGGGATCGAAAACCGAACGCGCTGCGGCATAGCACACACCGTCTCCGTGTATCTTGGGACAGTGGCAGCCATCGGTTCGCCCGTGACCGTTGGCAATATCCTGTGACTCACTGCGCGATCGGTTCAGACCGAGGCGGGACTCGATGGACAAATTCGGTCTTTCGTGCGATGGATTCCGTGATGGTGTCCGGTCCTCGGATCGGCTGAAAAGGGAATGCGGTGCGGGGCTATGCCCCAAATCCGCAACTGCCCCCGCAACTGTGAGCGGCGAGCGACCCTGAGACAAACCACTGGGCGGAAATACCCGGGAAGGTTCAGGGAAGTGTCGACCCGCAAGTCAGGAGACCTGCCATCTCCGGTGCGCAATGCGCGCTGCAGTCACCTCAACCCGGGCGGGGTGCCCGGAACGGAGAGACCGGGATGGACCGTCAGGGCCAGACGACATCGCCGTTATCCGATTGCACCCGCCCTTTTGCGCGGAGGGCGCGATGCTGCTGGAACGCACCATTTCCCAACTCAATATAGGCGCAGTGTCGCTTGAAGAAGCGGCCGAACTGGGTCAGCTCGGCTATATGCAATGGCTCGCCGGCTTACCGGCGAATTCCGGTTATGCCTGCGAAGCCAAACGTGCCTACACGATGGCGCAACCCTTCCTGCGGACATCGCCGGCCGTCGTGGTTTTCTGTGATTTGCTGATCGCCTCGACGCGGTTACCGATCGAGCCGTTGCCGCTGAAAATGCCGACGCTTGAGCGACGCGGCGGTGCGCGGGCAAGGCGGCTTCGGCGCATGACCAATTGACAGGACGGTAGCGCGGCCGCGCTTATACATTCGCGCCCCTTATCCGAGAATACGTGTAACGGGTTTCGCGGGCATTGGCTGCCGCCAAGCCTTAGCTTCCCTCAACATAAACGGTGGCGTCATGGGCGACGAGCTCCACCGTGTTGCCGTCCGGGTCATGGACAAACAGGCCGCGCCAGCCGACCCAGGAAAACTCCTCGATGCGTGTCGGGATACCGCGTCCGGCGAACCATGTTTCGGCTCGGTCCTGGTCTTCGCGCGAGATCGAAAGCGCGATGTGGTGCAGGGACGATCCTTTGCCGGTCGCCGTCGCCCGGCCGCTGACAAGATCGGTCGAGCGGTCCGCATCGAACAGGGCGACGACTGTCGTCAGACCGGCAAATCCATCGGCGACTTTCAGGAATTCGATGGCGCCGCCGGCCCTTGATCCGAAGGGTTCAAGACCGAGGTCGTCCCGGTAGAAGGCCAGCATGGCCGACATGTTCCGGGTTTGGATGGCGATTTCACTGAGGCCGCGTACCTGAAATCCGGTCATGACGCATCAACCCGTCCTTCGATCGCCTCGGATCTTATACCAACGGTGATGACTTTTGACCCATCTGATGGTCACTCCCGGTCCGCTGGCAAGGAGCGTCGCGCAGAGCGATCACAACGGCGATGTTTCGCCGTTGTTCTTTGGCTGGCAAATCGGAAACATCCGACTTGCGCACGGATGTTTCCGTGTTTGGCTCTTTCGAGCAGACAAGTCGGAAACATCCGACTTGTCGTAGGCCGGATGCTTTGCTGCTGCGGCGGCGTTGCGGCCCGCTTATGATGCCAGGCATCACCGCGCGAACCGCGCCTACCCGCAGCGACAAATCATTCCGGTCAGATGGGTCAAAAATCTTCACCGCTGGTATTATGCCCAGGCTGAGCAGACCATCAGCTGAATTCCATGATGACAGCGTCGACGGCCAGGCTGTCGCCCTTGTCCGCATTGATCTTCGCGACCGTGACATCGCGTTCCGCCCGCAGCACGTTTTCCATCTTCATGGCTTCGATCACGGCAAGCGTCTCGCCGGCTTTGACCTCCTGGCCTTCCGCCACATCGATGGAGACGACGAGGCCGGGCATCGGGCACAAAAGCATCTTCGACGTGTCGGCGCCGGCCTTGACGGGCATCAGCGCGTCGAGGTCGGCAATGCGACGGGTCATGACATGAACGGGCGCGGTCACACCCGCCGTCGACAGGACGTAACCGGGAGGCTCGCGGCGCACCTGTACGGTGGCTTCCCGGTCGTCGACCGTGCCGGTCCACAGATCGTCGCCCGGTTCCCATGAGCTCTCGACATGGATCGTTTCGCCGTCGAGCGACAGGTCCAGTTCGATCGGTAGAATCGGCAGGCCGCCGACCAGGTCGACGGCAATGCGCTCGTCGCCGATCTTCACGACCCATTCGGTACGAACATCGCCGGCGTGCGGGCGCAGGCGGCCGGGCAGCCGATCAAGACGATCGCGGTGGATCAGGTCCATACAGAGTGCCGCCGCGACGAGCGTGAGACGGGTTTGCGGTCCGGGTTCGTTGCCGTGGAACCCGTCGGGATATTCCTCCGCGATGAAACCGGTCGACAGGTTTCCGGCTCGCCAGCGCTCGTGCTGCATGAGTGCGGTCAGGAAGGGAACGTTGTGCTGTATACCGTCGATCAGGAACGCATCGAGCGCTTCGCTCATTGCGTCGATTGCCGTCAGCCGGTCCGGTGCATGGGTGACCAGCTTGGCTATCATCGGGTCATAAAACATGGAGATTTCCGACCCTTCTACAACGCCGGTGTCGTTGCGGATCGTGACGCCATCGGCGACGCCTTCTTCCGGCGGCCGGTATTTGACGAGCCGGCCGATGGACGGCAGGAAGTTGCGGTAGGGATCCTCTGCGTAGATCCGGCTTTCCACCGCCCAGCCTGTCAGCGTCACGTCATCCTGGGCAATGACCAGTTTTTCGCCGGCCGCCACCCGGATCATCTGTTCGACGAGGTCGATGCCGGTGATCAGTTCCGTCACCGGGTGTTCGACCTGGAGCCGTGTGTTCATTTCCAGGAAGTAGAAGTTGCGGTCCTTGTCGACGATGAACTCAACGGTGCCCGCGCTTTCGTAGTCGACGGCCTTGGCGAGTGCCACGGCCTGGTCGCCCATGGCCTTGCGGGTTTCCGGATCCAGGAAAGGCGAGGGCGCCTCTTCGATGACTTTCTGGTTGCGGCGCTGAATGGAGCATTCGCGCTCGCCGAGATGAATGGCATTGCCGTGTTTGTCGGCAAGCACCTGGATCTCGATATGGCGCGGTTCCGTCACGAACTTTTCGATGAACACCCGGTCGTCGCCGAACGAGGAGGCGGCTTCGGACTTTGCACGGGCAAAGCCGTCGGCGACTTCGTCGCGTGTCCAGGCGATCCGCATGCCCTTGCCGCCGCCGCCGGCCGATGCCTTGATCATCACCGGATAGCCGATGTCGTCGGCAATGCCGATCGCTTCCTCAGGGTCCTCGATGATGCCGAGATAGCCCGGCACCGTGCTGACCTCGGCCTCATTGGCGAATTTCTTGGATTCGATCTTGTCGCCCATGGCCTCGATCGCCCTGACGCCGGGGCCGATAAAGGCAATGTTTTCGGCCGCCAGCGCTTCGGCAAAGGCGGCACGTTCCGACAGGAACCCGTAGCCGGGATGCACGGCCTCGGCGCCGGTCTCCCGGCACGCCTCCAGGATGCGATCGATTACGAGGTAGGATTCGGCCGCCGCCGCCGGGCCGATATGAACGGCTTCGTCGGCCATCGCCACGTGCAGGGCCGTCCGGTCGGCATCCGAATAGACCGCCACCGTTCCGATCCCCATGCGCTTTGCCGTCTTCATGACCCGGCAGGCGATTTCGCCGCGGTTTGCGATGAGGATTTTGTTGAACATGTCGGGATGTCTCTTTTGCGGACCGGAATCGAGGGGCAGGGGGCGCAGGTGTCTGGTGCGGCGACGTTTATCGGGACGGCCGGCCCGTCTTTGCCTTGGTATAGAAGCTGTCTGGACCGGCGGCAATAAAATCGTGACACTGGCCGCTTCAACGATCGTCGTAAACCGATTGTCGTGCCCCTGTCTTTTCGGACCCTTTCATGATCAACGGACTTGCCGCTCTGCTCGTCGGGCAATTGCTCGGTGAAATCCTCGTTCGGGCCCTTGGCCTGCCGATCCCCGGACCGGTTCTCGGTCTCGTTCTGCTCGCTGCCTATCTGTCCCTTGTCGGCTTCGGCCGCGACGATGTGGAAGCGACCGCCAACGGCATCCTGCGCCACCTCGCGCTGTTGTTCGTACCTGCGAGCACCGGGATCGTGCAGCACCTGGGAATATTGTCCGACCACGCGATCGCGATCGGGTTTGCGTTGGTGACGTCCACAATATTGACGCTGATCGTCACCGTCCTCGTTTTCCGGCTCGTCGAACGATTGTTCGGGGACCCGGAAGAGGAGGCGCCCGAGTGAGCAGTTTTGCCGATCTCTGGGTCTATCTTGCAACGGAACCGCTGCTCTGGCTGACCGTTACGCTCGCCGCCTACGCGGTGGCTCATCGGATTTCGGTTGCTTCCGGCAACCATCCTCTGGTCAATCCGGTGCTCCTGTCGGTGCTGTTTCTGGTCGGGGTGCTGAGCCTGTCGGAAACGCCGTTCGAGGTCTACTTTGAGGGCGCGCAATTCATTCATTTCATGCTCGGTCCGGCAACCGTCGCGCTAGCGATTCCGCTGGTGCGCAATGCCGCCAGCGTGCGGCGCAAGCTCCCCGCCATCGTTGCCGCGCTCGCCGCCGGGTCGGCGACCGCGGTGCTTTCGACGGTGTTCATTGCCGATGTCTTGGGGGCTCCGCGATCGGTGACCGTCTCATTGGCGTCGAAATCGGCGACGATGCCAATCGCGATGAGCGTATCCGAACCGCTCGGCGGCATCGTAACACTCACTGCCGTCTTGGTCATCGCCACCGGCATACTCGGGGCGATCGTGGTCACGCCGCTGATGAATGCGCTCGGCATCAAGGATTATGCAGCGCGCGGCTTCGCTGCCGGCCTTGCAAGCCATGGAATCGGAACGGCGCGAGCTTTTGCGGTCAGCCCGACGGCCGGCCTTTTTGCCGGCATCGCGCTCGGACTGAACGGCCTTGTGACGGTCTTCCTGGTGCCGCCGCTGGTGCGGTTTCTCCTCGGATGA
Organism: Pseudomonadota bacterium; assembly: GCA_038745065.1. GTDB lineage: Bacteria > Pseudomonadota > Alphaproteobacteria > Rhizobiales > JANQQB01 > JANQQB01. Next base: position 43,581 of record JBCDLT010000052.1, read on the forward strand.
GGGTCCTCAGGCGGCGCGGCCGGCCTTGTCGAACAGGTCTTTCAGGCTCGGATGGATTTCAGGCGATTCCGACCGGATGAAGTCGAGCAACGCCTTTTCGTTCTTGTGCAGTACGCCGTCGCGTCCGATCCGGTCCGTCAGCCACGCCACTTCATCGCCGGTGATGCGCTGAGAGGATGCGATGTCCGCTTCCGCCGCGGCGATCCGTTCGGCTTGCACGCTGTCCCCCTTGAAGGCGTCTCGCACGGCGGCAACGTCGCCGCTGAGCAAGGTGCCGAACATCGATTTCAGAAGCGAACCCGTGTCGGCGCGGGAATCCAGCCATTCTTCGCGCCGCTTGGCGGTGGCCCGATCCGGCGCGCGATAAAGCGTGTGCGCCATCAGGTAATTGGCCGTGGCCTTGACGAACAGATCGCCCCAGGCCGGATCGTTGGCGGCATCGGCCGTGGCGTCGTTGAGTTCGAAGAGCACTTCGGCCTCGGCGCGGGTAATGGCCACATGGCCGTCGCCGCCATAGGCGTAAAGCACGCGCCGCAGCATGGCGACGTCGCCGGCAGTGACCATACCGGCACGAGCTTCCGGGCCCCTTGCATAGGCGCCGGATCCGGAAAGCACGGTCTTGCGCACCTGATCGAGTGCGTAAGCCGCCAGAACATCGGGGCTCGACCGGGCGATCTCGAGCGCCTTTACCAGGGTCTCCAGTTCGCAGGCGGTCTTTACGATGCCGTCGGCATCGATCCGCTCGATCAGCCAGCGGGCGTTGTCTGCATCGATGTAGCCTTGCGGGTCGGCCTGGCGCACCACGTAATCGGTCATGACTTCAACGAAGAAGTCGCGCCACTCCGCCGGGGTTTCGCCCAGCCGGTCGTTCACGGCAAACAGCGAATCCGCTTCGGCGCGGCTTACGACGCCGTCGGCAAACACTGTCCTACGGAACAGAAGAACATCGTCGGCGCTGATGACGGATTTTTCGAGAATCGGGGCCATTTCCGGCATGATGCGGCTGTTCGCCATGGTGCGAGGTCCTCACGCGCTGATGAACGGATCGGCGGATCGTAGACGGCAATCGTTAGGATCGGCCTAAAGCCCGATCGATTTGCGCCGCCGACATGCAAGAAACGGGTGGCCCCGCGAGTGCGGGCGGGATAGGACGGCATGTCCGCGTTCGAGCCGACCTGCCATGACCCGATCCCTGTCTTCCGAAGCCGCGACACGACCCACAATCCGCCAGGCCATGGGGCCGCTCGAATGGGCGATGCTTCTGGTTCTTTCGGTGCTGTGGGGCGGGTCTTTCTTTTTTGTCGGTGTGGCGGTCGCCGACCTGCCGACGCTGACGATCGTCATGCTGCGCGTCAGCCTCGCGGCCCTGGCGCTCTGGATCATCGTGCTCGTGCTGCGCTGTCCGGTGCCGCGCGATCCGGCCGTCTGGCGGGCGTTTCTGGGAATGGGTTTCCTCAACAACGTGGTGCCGTTCGGCCTGATCGTCTGGGGCCAGCAGACGATCGCATCGGGCCTTGCCTCAATCCTCAACGCCGCCACACCGCTGTTTACGGTGGTCGTCGCCGGCCTGCTTCTAACGGACGAGCGCATGACGCCCCTGAAGGTTGCCGGCGTCATCGTCGGCATGGTCGGTGTCGCCGTGATGATCGGCGTCGATGCACTGGCGGGCGTGACCTCGGACGTCCTGGCGCAACTCGCGGTGCTCGGCGGGGCACTGTCCTACGCCTTTGCCGGGGTCTACGGCCGGCGTTTCCGGGCGATGGGCGTCGATCCGATCGTCACCGCCGCCGGTCAGGTGACGGCCTCGACGCTCCTGCTTCTGCCGGCCGTGCTTCTCGTCGACGAACCATGGACGCTTGCCATGCCCTCCGAGGCGACCTGGCTGTCGATCCTCGCGCTGGCGGTCCTGTCGACGGCCTTCGCCTATATCCTCTATTTCCAGATCCTGGAGCGGGCGGGCGCAACTAATCTCTTGCTGGTCACCTTCCTCATCCCGGTTTCGGCGATTCTTCTGGGCGCGGCGATCCTCGGCGAGCGGCTTGAACCCGTGCACTTTGCCGGCATGGGCCTGATTGGTATCGGGCTTGCCGCGCTCGACGGTCGCCTGTTCTCCGCGTTCCGCCGCTCCCGCGCCAATCCGGTCAGACCGCCGGACGACGCGCAATAAGGTCGATTTCAACCAGGGCGCCGACGGCAAGCGCGGTTACCCCGACACAGGTTCTGGCCGGCAGCCGGTCGGCCGGAAAGTACCGGCGGTAGGTCTCGTTCATAACCGCATAATCCCGTTCGAACTCGGTCAGGAAAACCCGCGCCTGGACGATGTGTTCGAGACCAAGGCCTATACCGGTGAGCACGATTTCCAGATTGTCCATCACCCGTTCGGTCTGCGCCTCGATGCCGTCCGGCAACGGCGCGTCCGGTGCCGCGGGGTTCGTCGGCATCTGGCCGGTGACAAACACCCACCCGTCGACCTCGACACAATGTGAAAACGGTGCGACCGGCCGCGGGGCGTCGGCGATCATGAAAAATCGGGGATCGGACATGGCTGTGTTCAGGCTCTTATGGAATTGGAGTGGCGAGCCTATCTGCCGGCGCGGCGGGCGACAACGCCTTGCGGCATCGCGCAAGTCCTGTCGGCGGCAACCGGGCGAAACCAGGGCGTCGCAATGCCCCAACACCCGCCGGCAGGATTTCTCGGCGGCCTCCGATGTTTTCCTTGAACGCCCCGAAACGATTTGATACATGCGGGCGCTGATCGGGCTCGCCCGGCAGTCGTCCCTTTGTGGACAGCCTTTTCGCGGTGGTGGCGGAATTGGTAGACGCGCAGCGTTGAGGTCGCTGTGGGGTAAAACCCGTGGAAGTTCGAGTCTTCTCCACCGCACCATTTCATGGATTATTTTGTCTCACGGCCGCAGGCCTCCGACGGGGCGTGCTGACCGCCCGGCGCCCTTGGGCTTGCGAACCCTTCGGGTTCGAGAGTTCAGTTGTTTTGTCTCACGGCCGCAGGCCTCCGACGGGGCGGGCTGACCGCCCGGCGCCCTGGGGCTTGCGAACCCTGCGGGTTCGAGTTCCGGGGGCGGCACAAAGAATGCCTGGCAGAGGCGTGTTGGTCGTCGGGTGTCTGGCCCGGAGGCGATCAGGCCATTGCCTAGCGGTCGCCGTCCG
>JBCDLT010000053.1:0-46501 GCA_038745065.1 Pseudomonadota bacterium
CGATGTTGCGACGATCGTGACGATCATGGCGGCCCTGCATCGCCACTATCGGCAGCCGGATCCGGATCGCACGGCGCTTCGGCGCATGGTGACGCGCTGCCTTGCAGCCGACGGACGGCTGGGTCGTATCGTGCTGTGTTTCGACGGCGCCGAGGCGATCGGCCTGGTAACCTATGGCCTCGCCGTTCCGGGGCCCGACTTCAAGCCCGTCATGATGATCAAGGACCTTTTTGTGCTGCCGGACCATCGCAATGCCGGGTGCGGCGCGTTCATCATGCGTCACCTGGCGCGGATCTGTCTGGAAGCCGATATCTCCCGCCTCGATCTGACCACCGAATCCTGGAACGAGGGTGCGATGCGGTTTTACGAACGGCTGAATGGATCGCTTCAGGAGCAGAAACGCGCCTACCGGTTCGTCGGCCAGAGCCTGCAGAACCTGGCCGCCGCCAAGAGCCATCAAAGCGCCTGACGGTCGCGCCTCCCCTCGCTAGAATTTAGACGGCCTTACCGTTCCTCGCCGGAACGTGGGGAAGCCGGCGAGGAACCGGGGAGGATTGGATGACCGACGTGTTGGTCATGGCATAGGGGTTGATCCGGTCGATCAGGCGCTCCAGGTCCTGGACCGTCGCGACGTGCGCCTTTGCGATAAAACAATCCTCGCCGGTCACGCGATCGCATTCAATGATTTCGGGGCATTCCTGAAGCAATGCCGCCACCTTGTGGACGTTGCCGGGCACGGGGCGGATGCGCAGCCAGGCAGCAAGCGGCAAGCCCATCGCGGCCGGGTCCAGATCCGCGCAAAATCCCTTGATGATGCCGCGTTCCTCCAGCCGGCGCATGCGATCGGCTGCGCCCGGCGATGACAGGCCGACCCGGCGGGCCAGGTCGGCAAGCCGGATCCGGCCGTCCGATGCAAGCACGCTCACCAGCGCGCGATCGAGTTCGTCCATGTCTTCATTCCTAAAGTTGCGTCTGGTATTCCTTTTCGATTGGCAGATAATTTTCGTCAAGTCTCTTTGTATCGCGATGTAATCGAGCAATCCGGTTTGCGAGAGTCGGGATAACCGATCTCTCCGATTTGCCGGGTTCCTTTCCGTGATCTCACTCCGTTCCCTTCCCGACCGTGTGCCGCCGCATGTCTGGTTCGCGATCAGCGCCGTCTTCCACTATCTCGGTCCGGCCTTTGCCGTGCTTTTGTTTTCGTCGGTCGGCGTGCTCGGCGTGGCCTGGCTTCGTATCGCATCGGCGGCGCTCGTTTTCGCCCTTATCCGGTCGCCCCTGAAGACCTTGCGGGCGTCCTCACCCGCTGCACGCCGGGCGATCGTCGCGCTTGGCCTTTGCCTGGCGGCAATGAACTGCACCTTCTATCTGGCGCTCGACCGGCTCCCCCTGTCGCTCGTGGCGGCCATCGAATTCGTCGGCACGATCGGTGTGGCCTTGTTCGGTGTGCGTACCGGGCGCAACGTGCTGGCGCTCGCGCTTGCCTTTCTTGGCGTCGCCCTGCTTATCGACGTGGTCTGGGTCGAGGACCCTCTCGGGCTCTTCTGGGCGGTTGCAAACGGGTTGCTGTTTGTCTGCTACATCCTGCTCGGTCACCACATTTCCCGCCTGGACGGGTCGGGAGGCATTGCCCGGCTCGGCGCGGCAATGGCAATCGCGTTCGTTGCAGTCCTGCCGATCGGACTGAAGGAGGCGATTGCGGCGCTCCTGTCGCCCTTGCTGCTTCTGGCGGCGATCGGTGTCGGCATCTCCTCTTCGGTCATTCCCTATGTCTGCGATCAGCTCGCAATGGCACGCCTGCCCCGATCGAGTTTTGCGTTGTTCCTCGCCCTGCTGCCGGCCGTTGCAACGCTCACCGGTATCATCGTGCTTGCGCAGATCCCCAGCCTGATCGATTGTCTGGGTATCGCGCTTGTCATGGTGGGCGTTGCCATACACAGGCCGGTGGATACTCCCGGCTGACGGTCAGGACCCGAACCGCATGGAACAGGCGCAAACCGATTTCACGGTGCATCTTGACGATGTGGAAGCGACGCTGGCCGCTGCGGCGCAAAGCATCGACCCCGCCAAGGCCCGGGAACGGGCGCATTTCATGAAGACGACCATGCCGCTGCTCGGGCTTACCGTGCCCCAGCAACGGCGTATCCTGAAACGCGGTTATGGCTTTTCCGATTTGCCACCGGATGCCCAATGGCCGATCTGGGATCACATCTGGCGGCATGCCCAAACGCATGAAGGCAAGGTGCAGGCGGCCTTCTTCCTGCAGGCGCATGTCAATTCCTGGCCGGCCGACCGCCTTTGGCCGCTATGCCGCGACTGGGTCGAGACGGTCAATTGCTGGGATCAGTCCGATATGCTTTCCGGCGTCTATGCCGAGCTCTTCGAGCAGCTTCCCGAGAAACTCTATCCGGTCTATCGGGTCTGGAACGAGGCAGATAATCCCTGGCTGCGGCGCCAGTCTCTCGTCGGACTGATCTGCTACGCGCGGTTCCGCAACCGCATGCCGCGTCGTGCCTGGGTGTTCGAGCTTCTTACGCGGCGCCTGTCCGATCCCGACTATTACGTTCAAAAAGGGCTGGGCTGGACGCTTCGTGAAGCCTTTTCGGCGTGGCCGGGCGAGACGGAAGCCTTTCTCCAGGAGCATGTGCAGGTTCTGGCGCCGGCGGCCTGGCAGGCGGCAACAGAAAAACTGGACACGGACCGCAAGGCGGCGCTGAAGGCGCTCAGAAAGGGCCGCAGCAGGAAAACCGCCTGACTGGTACATGCCCGGATTGAATTCGACATCGGAACGCCGAGATTGACAAAAGCGGCGATTTCGCTCATCCAAGGGCCCGAACGTCGAGCGCAGACCATGATGCCATTCAACGCACCACTTTCCGATCTGCTCATCCAACCGGCATTTTCCGCCGGCCGGATCCCGTGCGTCTCGACCCTCTTCACGACATTGAAGACGACGAAAACCTGACGCCCGTCCCGCCTCGGCCGCTCTTTCCCGAGGGGGAAGGGCGACGCGGCCACGCGGATGCGATGCGCCGCGTTGGTGCTGAAACGGAAAGGGCGCGTTAGGAGATCAAAATGGGATATTCTGTTGCCATTGTCGGAGCGACCGGAAATGTCGGTCGTGAGATCCTTGAAATACTCGACGAACGAGGATTTCCGGTCGACGAAGTATTTGCCGTCGCTTCCCGTCGCAGCCAGGGGACGGAAGTGTCCTTCGGTGACAGGACGCTGAAGGTGAAGGCGCTCGAAACGTTCGATTTCGCTGGCGTCGATATCTGTTTGATGTCGGCTGGCGGAACGGTGTCGAAGGAATGGTCGCCGAAAATCGCCGCCCAGGGCTGTGTCGTGATCGACAATTCCTCCGCCTGGCGGATGGACGCGGACGTGCCGCTGATCGTTCCGGAAGTGAATGCGGACGCGATCGAGGGTTTTCGCAAGCGCAACATTATCGCCAATCCGAATTGTTCGACGGCACAATTGGTCGTGGCGCTCAAGCCGTTGCACGACCATGCCCGGATCACGCGCTGCGTGGTTTCGACCTATCAGTCGGTGTCGGGCGCCGGCAAGGACGCGATGGACGAGCTGTTCAACCAGACTCGCGCCGTCTTCGTCGCCGACCCGATCGAGGCCGAGCACTTCACCAAGCGCATCGCCTTCAATGCCATCCCGCACATCGATTCCTTCCTCGACGACGGTTTCACCAAGGAAGAGTGGAAGATGACCGTCGAGACGAAGAAGATCCTCGATCCGAAGATCAAGCTGGTCGCCACCTGCGTGCGCGTGCCGGTATTCGTCTCGCATTCGGAAGCTGTGCACCTGGAATTCGAACAGCCTATTACCGCGGACGAAGCGCGCGATATTCTGCGTGAGGCGCCAGGTTGCCTGGTCGTGGACAAGCGCGAGGACGGCGGCTACGTGACGCCCTACGAAGCGGCCGGCGACGACGCCACGTTCATCAGCCGGATCCGCGAGGATGCGACGGTGGAAAACGGTCTGGCGCTCTGGGTCGTGTCCGACAATCTGCGCAAGGGCGCCGCGCTCAACGCAGTGCAGATTGCGGAATTGCTGGTCAATCGCGGTCTGATCGACAGCCGCGCCGCGGCGTGAAACGGTGACGCCGCCAAAGCGTGACACGTCATCACATTCGGGTTGATTGGTTCTCTTTTAACACCGGTTGGCCTATCCTGCAGGGCGGGTGCATCGCGTCACGACGGCACCCGTACGATTCATTCGGATTCGAGCGACGCATCAGGCGCTCGTAGGGATGCGAATGGCGTCGCTGCCGGAGCGGCGCCATTTTGAGGATGATGACAGGGAGAAAGTGGTTCATGAGTCGCCTGTCCGTTCTTTGCACGCTTGCTGTCGTGCTGGTGCTGAATTCATTTGCCAAGGCGACAAAGGCGGAGCCGGTCGCGCATCTGGTCTTCGATCTCGAAACCGGACAGGTTATCGATGACAAGGACGCGTTCCGGCCGTGGTACCCGGCGTCGGTCACCAAACTCATGACGGCTTATGTCACGTTCCGCGCCATCCGGTCAGGGCGGATCTCCCTGCAATCGCCGGTCGTCGTGTCGGCGAACGCTCTTGCCGAACCGCCGAGCAAAATGGGCTTTAACGTCGGAACCGAATTGACGATCGACAACGCCCTCAAGATGGTTCTCGTCAAGTCGGCGAACGACATCTCGGTGGCGCTCGGCGAGGCTGTTTCAGGAAGCGAAAACGGCTTTCTGGCGGATATGAACTATCATGCCCGCAAGCTCGGCATGTCGCGCACCCATTTCAACAATCCGCATGGCCTGCCCGACAATGGCCAGGTGACGACGGCCCGCGATATCGCGCTCCTGTCGCGTGCGCTGCTTCAGGAATTCCCCGAATTCCGCCACTATTTCAAGATTGCGGCGATCCGGCACGGCAAGCGACGGCTCAAATCGGCCAACGCGCTGCTTGAGCGCTATCCCGGCGCCATGGGTCTGAAAACCGGCTATATCTGCAATTCCGGCTTCAACATGGTCGCTTCCGCCGAACGGTCCGGTCGGACCATGGTCGCCGTCGTTTTCGGTGCGGCGTCGGGGATGGACCGCGCGGTCTATGCGGCCGGTCTGCTCGACAGGGGTTTTGCCAGTTTCGGCGTGCTGCCCTCATCGGCGCGCATCTCCACGATGGTTCCGCCTACAGAGCCGGGCACGCTCCCGGCCGACGGCTATTGCAGACGGGCTGTCAAGCCGACGGCCGAATCGCTGCTGCTTCGGCACGGCTCCAAAACACAAGGCAGCGCGGCCTATGCCAGCCTCGGCCGCTCGACCCAGGATATGCTGCGCGCAGCGCTCGATCCCAAGGCCAAGTCGAAATCCAAGTCAAAAAAGAAATCCCGTATCACCCGGGCGCAGGTGCTCGACATCCTCGTCGGTCCGCGCACGGCGCAGGAGCCCGTGCGTGTCTTTGTCGGGGCGCCGGCAATCTCCGTTGTGACGGGCCGGATTCCCACCCCGGACGCAAAACCCACGCGTGTGGCGGCGATCGCGTCGCAGTCTGTCGTCCGGCAAATTGAAACCGGCCGTGTCGCAGAAGGCGGCAAACCGCCGGAGATCGATCCAATCGACCTGCCCGGCAGCGGCGGGCCAATCGAGGCAGCGGCGGCCGAGATTCCCTGGCCGAAAAAGGTGGGTGAATTCTATCTGCCGCAACCGCGCCCGGCGCGCTGACGATGCCGTAATGTCGTCGAGACCGGCCAAGACCGCGCGTGTCCCTGTTACGGTGCTGACGGGCTTTCTCGGTGCGGGCAAGACAACCCTGCTCAACCGTCTGCTCAACGATCCGGCACTCCAGAATACCGCGGTGATCATCAATGAATTCGGCGATATCGGGCTGGATCATCTGTTTGTCGAGGCCGTCGACGAGGGTATCGTGGAACTGTCCTCGGGGTGTCTGTGCTGCACTATTCGCGGCGATCTGATCGACACTCTCCAAGACCTTGCAACGCGGCGGGAAACCGATGCGATTGCAGCGCTTGACCGAATCATCATCGAAACCACCGGTCTGGCAGATCCGGCTCCGATCCTGCAGACGCTCATCCAGCTCTCAGAAGACGGGCCGTTCGAACTGGACGGCGTCGTGACGCTTGTCGATGCCGTTAATGGGGCGGCGACGCTCGATACTCACAAGGAAGCCGTTCGCCAGGCCGCCATTGCCGACCGGATCGTCTTGTCGAAAACCGACTTGCAAGGCGATGCGCATCGCCTGGCGGATCTGAAGGCGCGCCTGTCGGCCCTCAATCCCGTGGCCCGTCGGTTCGATACGGGCCTGCCGGAAGACCTGTCCGCGGACGGGCTGTTCGGTGGCCGCGCGCCGGACGATACGATCCGTGCAGACCTGCTGGCCGACTGGCTCGGCGATCCCTCGCGAGCCGATGAAACGGCGCACGCGCACCACGCCCATGCGCATCACGATCACGCACACCACGACCATGCGGAGCATGGGCATTCCGACCACGGGCAAGCGCATGACGTGAACCGACATGACGACCGCATCCGCGCCTTCACGCTTGCAACCGAGGATCCGATCGACCCTCAGACCTTCCAGATGTTCATGGATCTGCTGCGCTCGGCCCACGGCGCCCATCTCTTGCGCGTCAAGGGTATCGTCTGCCTGTCAGATCGGCCGGAAACTCCGCTCATCCTGCACGGCGTTCAGCACGTCTTCCACGAGCCGGCGTTCCTTGAGCGTTGGCCCGACGAAGACCGGCGGTCGCGCCTGGTTTTCATCACATACGACCTTTCCGAACGCTTTGTTACCGATCTGTTCAATGCGTTTGTCGGCAGGGTGCGGGCGGATCAACCCGACAAGGCGGCTGTGACGGACAATCCCCTCAAAGTCTCGGGATTCGCCGGGCCGTTCCGGTCGTAGGACCGTCAGGCGCCCTTTTCGATTACGAAGACCTGAACGTCGCCTTGCGTTTCCTGTCCGATCAGATGATGGCCGTCTTCCTGGCAGAAATGCGGGATGTCGACAGCCGCCAGAGGGTCGGTCGCCTCGACCCGGAGGCGCATGCCGGATTTCAGGGATTTCATGACCTTCTTTGCCTTCAGAACCGGCAAGGGACAAATCAGCCCGCGGACATCGAGAAGCGTGGTGGAATCTGCTTGATCGCTCATGCAATCTCCCATAACGCGGGCACTATGGCCTGTCTACATTCGTGGATGCAGACAAGTCCTAGGCCATGTCGATGCGAAAGCGTGCCGCGCGTCGGCTCGGGCCGCGAGCCGTCCTTTTTTCTTGAGGTATTCCCTATGTCGACCATCGCTTCATCCTTCGATGTGCTTGAATTTTGGTGGGATGCCGGGCCACAGAAATGGTGGTCGCGCGACGACGCCTTCGACCGGGAAATCCGTGCGCGTTTCGAAGCAACCCACATTGCGGCTGCCGGCGGCGGGCTCGACGCCTGGGGCGAAACCCCGGACGGCGCGATGGCATTGACGATCGTGCTCGACCAGTTTTCCCGGAACCTTCACCGGGAGTCATCAGATGCCTTCGCTCACGATGCCACCGCCCTCGTGCTTGCCCGGGCGTCGATCGAAAGGGGCTTCCATCGTGCCTTTCCCAGCCCCGCACGGTGTTTCTTCGCATTGCCGCTGATGCATGCCGAGGATATGGCGGCGCAGGAAGAAGCCGTCGATTTCTGCCGGCTGCATGGCGATGCCGAGAATTACAAGGCGGCGCTGGAACACTTGGACATCATCCGACGGTTCGGCCGGTTTCCCCACCGCAACGCCGTGCTCGGACGCGAAACCACCGATGCGGAATGGCGCTTTCTCGATACCGGCGGTTTCAAGGGCTGACGGCTGTCGGCTACGCCGCGCGGTCCCTGATGGCTTCGGCAATCGCCAGCGTGCGCCGGGCAATATCTGCGTGCAGGCGTTCCACCATGCGTCCGTCGATCTGAAGGGCGCCCTTGCCGGCGTTTTCGGGCTGTTCGAACGTTTCGATGACGCGTTGCGCCCAATCGACCTCCTGCGGATCCGGCGAGAATGCCGCGTTGCAAGGCCCGATCTGTTTCGGATGGATCAGCGTCTTGCCGTCCATGCCGAGTTCGACACCCTGCCGGCACTCGAGCGCAAAACCCTCGGGGTCTCCAATGGCGTTGTAGACCCCGTCGAGTATGTCGAGGCCGTAGGCCCGTGCGGCCGCCAGGCAGGTCTGCAACCAGGCCAGCATCGGCGCCCGACCCGGTACCAGGGCGGCCCGGGTATCCTTTGCCAGATCGTTGGTCCCGAGCACGAAACAGGATAACGGGCAATCGGGCTCGGTCGAGGCAGCCGCAATTTCTGCCGCATTGAGCACGGCAAGCGGCGTTTCCATCATCACCCAGAGCGCTGTGCCGGGCGGCGCTCCGGCTGCCCGTATCCTGCGCGTTGCCGTGCCAACGGCCGAGGCGTCGGAGACTTTCGGAACCAGAATGGCATCCGGCCCGGACGGCGCGATGGCGGCGAGGTCGGCATCGCCCCAGGCCGTGTCGAAGCCGTTCAAGCGGACAATCACTTCGCGGAATCCGAAGGCCCGGGCCGCGACCGCCTCGGCGACCTGTTCGCGCGCGAGATCTTTCTGGTCCGGGGCCACGGCGTCTTCAAGATCGAGGATCAGACAGTCAGTGTCGATCGTGCGGGCCTTCTCCAGCGCGCGCGCATTGGAACCGGGCATGTAGAGTGCGGAGCGACGGGGGCGGAAAGCTTGATTTGTCATAGAAACTCCTTTGCGAACGCCGTCCTTTGCCGGATGGCGGCCTTGTCGCCGCCCGCAACGGCCGAGCTCCCGCCGAGATTTCTGGCTGTTTTCGGCGAGCTCATGGTGCAGGATTTCATGTCCGGGGCATTACCGCCCAATAGTCGAGGTCGAGAATCACGCCCTCCGCATCCTTGCCGTCGGCGCCTTTCAGCGGAAAGTCGCCGCAAGGCCGGTCCTTGGTCGCAACCAAACGCAGGCGGAGGGCGCCGACCGATCCGCTGTATGGCAATTCAGCCTTTTCCAGAACCTCGGTCCAGGCAAACACGGTGTCGCCGGCAAAACAGGGGGCAACGTGCCGGCCGGCATTGATCGCAGCGACATGAAAGGCGTTCTGCAATCCGTTGAAGGAGAGTGCGCGGGCAAGCGAGATGACGTGACCGCCATAGATCAGGCGCCGTCCGAACCGGCCCTGACCCTCCGTGAACTGGTTGAAGTGAACCTTCGCCGTGTTCTGGTAGACCCGGGTCGCGATCTGGTGTTCGGCTTCTTCGATCGTCATGCCATCGACGTGGTCGATTCGTTCGCCGACGGCATAGTCGTCCCAGACATGCGGCGAGCCGGACAATGTGCGGTCCCAGGCGGCCTTGTCGATATCAGGAAGCGACCGGCACAGAGCATCGACCGGGACAGCCGGTTCGAGGTCGGGAACGACCGGGTCAGGGGCCGGCGTCGCCGGGTCCCGCTTGCGCACCATCACCCAGCGGACAAATTCAAGAACACAGGTGCCGTCGTCGCTGAATCCCTTCGAGCGCACATAGACCACGCCGGTCTTGCCGTTGGAGTTTTCCTTGACCCCGATGACTTCGGAAACGGCGTGCAGGGACTGACCGGGATAGACGGGCTGCAGGAAGCGGCACTCCGCGTAACCGAGATTAGCGACCGCGTTCAGGGAGATGTCGGGAACCGTTTTGCCGAAGACGACGTGAAAGACCAGGAGGTCGTCGACCGGGGCCTGGCGATAGCCGGCGGACCGGGCAAAGGCAGAAGAGGACTGGACGGCAAAGCGCGATCCGTAAAGGCCGGTGTAAAGGGCGCAATCGCCTTCCGTGATGGTTCGCGGCGTTGCGTGGTAGAGCATCTGCCCGACCGAAAAGTCTTCAAAAAAATTACCGCTGCTTGTCTTGGACATCGTCCGATCGATCCCGGGTTGACCGTCCATCCTTCTAGAGCGTGGGATCGGTGCTGAAAAGGGTCAACGATGTTGACTTTTGTCTAAGTCGGGACCCCGTAAAGAAGAAACGGAGCGCCGCGTTGCGGTGCTCCGTTATCCAAGCTATCGGGGATGGGCCGGTTCAGCGCCATTCGCAGGTCCGGTGCCGTTTTACCTTGCGGTGCGGGGTACCGTAGCGGTCATAAAAGGTGACGACCCTCTTGTGCACGTGACAGACTTCCCGGTCGCCGCGCCAGCCGCCGCGGCCATGGCGATGACCGTGTCCGTCGCGAACGCGTTTCCAGTGACGGCGATGGTGCCGGCCGCGCCGATCGTCGAAGTAACGCCGGTCGTAATGGCGACGGTGCCAATTGCGGTGGCGGTGGTGCACGTTATGGAAGCCGCCGCCATGGCCGCCGGTCGTGATCGTGAACGAGAAGCCATCGGCCTGTGCGGCCGTCGTGCCGGCCAGGGAGGCAACGGACAGGGCGGCAGCGGTGGCCAGACCGATAACGAGAGATTTCAGCATGGGTTTGTCTCCTGGTTTGGCGCCGCTTTCTTGCTTTTGCGGCGTGATCATGGGGAGACAATAGGAAAACCGGTCTGAACCGATCCTGAGATCGCCGTTCAGAAACCGTTCATCCGGCAAAAAAGGTCCAATTTATTGTGTCTGGCGCCTTCAATGCGTCCGTTGCGCAATAAAAACCGCCGTTTCCTGCAGGATTGCGGCCCGTCTGCCGTAGGGTTCCAGCATGGCATGCGCCTCTTCCACAAGGGCATCGAGCCGCTTGCGGGATTCTTCAAGACCGTAGAGCCCGACCAGCGTGGCCTTGCCCTGTTCGGCATCCTTGCCGGTTTTCTTTCCCATGACATCGGCGCTGGCCGTCACGTCGAGAAGGTCGTCGGCGAGCTGGAACGCGCGGCCGATAACCTCGCCGAACCGTTTGAGCAAGGCGCGCTCCTCGGTATCGGCACCGGCATGAATCGCGCCGCCTTCGCACCCGAAGCGAATGAGCGCGCCGGTCTTCATGGCCTGAAGGCGGACGATCTCGTCAGCCGAGAGTGTGCGTCCCTCTGCCTGAAGGTCGAGCATCTGGCCGCCGGCCATGCCGCCGAGCCCGGCCGCGCGGGCGAGCCCGAGCGTCAGGTCTGCCCGTGTGCGCGGATCGGTGTGGGTCATCGGATCTGACATGACGTCAAAGGCATAGGTAAGCAGACCGTCTCCGGCGAGAATGGCGGTTGCGTCGTCGTAGGCTTTGTGCGTGGTCGGCTTGCCGCGGCGCAGATCATCATCGTCCATAGCCGGCAGGTCGTCGTGCACGAGGCTGTAACAATGGATCATTTCAAGGGCTGCGGCGGCCCGAAGCGCGCCCGGGCCCGCCTCGGCGCCTGAGCATAATGTGGCGGATTCGACGAACAGAAAGGGTCGCAGTCGCTTTCCGCCCCCCAGACTTGAATAGCGCATGGCCGCGCGCAAGCGTTCCGGCCGGCTGATTTCCTGGTCCAGAAGGACTTCCCCCAGAAGCGAATCGAGTGTGGTTTCAATGGCCGCCCCGGTTTCGGCCAATCGTTCTGCAAACCCCAAGGTCGATGTCTCCCGCTTCCTGGTCAACCCCGGTCCGGCCTATTTTGTTTGATGGGTGTCGTCAAGCGAACGGGCGCATGGGCGAAAACGACCTCCCGGCTGTTGCCCGGTCTACACGCCCCCCGCTTGGAAGTCGGCGCGGGATCGGTTTTCTTTCCAAGTACAGGATGGTATGTCGCCCCGGTTTCGTCAGATTGGCGCCGTTTTGTGTCATAAGGAGGAGGGCCATGACGGGCAGATTCGACGATGACCGGCAGAAAATCGGCGAAGACGACACGCCAAGGTCCAATGCCCGTTGGTAACAGCATCCGGCGGGCGGGCCGGACGCTTCGTCGGTGGCTTTTTCGTTTGTTGGCGGTCTGCGTGATCCTTCTGGCGCTGCCGCCGCTGGCGGTTGTCGCCTATAAGTGGATCAACCCGCCGCTGACGGTACCGATCGGCTGGGAATTTCTCACCGGGAAATCACCGAAGCAGACCTGGATTACGCTCGATCGCATATCGCCCGCCCTGATCGCCGGCGCGACCATGTCGGAGGATGCCCAGTTCTGTCGTCATAACGGAATAGACTGGGAATCCCTGCAGGGGTCTATTGAAGCCGTAAGGGACGGCGAGCGGGCGCGGGGTGCCAGCACGATACCCATGCAGACCGTCAAAAACCTCTTCCTGTCGCAGTCCCGCAGCTATGTCCGAAAGGTCTTTGAAATCCCGCTCGCGCTGTGGGCGGACTTGGTGCTCGGCAAGCGCCGGATTCTGGAGATCTATCTCAACATTGCCGAGTTCGGCCCGTCGCTCTACGGCGCTGAAGCCGCGGCGCGTTCGCTTTTCGGCAAGCCGGCATCCGACCTGTCGCGTTCCGAAGCGGCGCGGCTGGCCACGGCCCTGCCGAATCCCAAGGCCCGTGATGCGGCCCGACCGTCGCGCCGGCATGCTCGCCTGGCGCGCCGGGTCGAGGGACGGATCCGGGCGGCCGAGCCGTGGCTCGACTGTCTTTCTTGACCGGCCCCTGTCCCGGGCGAAGTTTTTGCAGTGCAGGGCTGGCCAAACCCTCGGTGCATCTGTATAAGGCGGCTCTCAATTCACATGATCGGTTGAGCCGGGGTGCGCGAGGTGCCCACGCCGGCATTTTTGTATGGAGAATTCCGATGGCGGTCCCCCGCAAGAAAGTGACGCGCATGAAGCGTGGCTTCCGCCGGTCCACCGATGCGGTCAAGAAGCCGACCTATATCGAAGACAAGGATTCCGGCGAGCTGCGCCGGCCGCACCATATCGACCTGAAAACAGGCATGTATCGCGGTCGTCAGGTGCTGGAACCGAAAGACGATATCTAACGGTCGGCACCGTTCGAGCCGTGAAGCCGAGCGCTTGCGGTAGGAACGATGCCATAAAGATTTGGTGAGCGGCCGGTGACCTGTCACCGGCCTTTTTGCGTTCGGGCTTCGTGCCTCCACCGGGCGGGCGGCGGCTCGGACTTTCCGCTACTTGAACCGTTGGCCGCTTTTCGCGACACTCCCGGCGCTGCCCGCATGCGTCGGGCCTGCCGCTTGACAGTCGAAACGAAAGGCTGCGGACATGCTATTGAATATTCCGCTGACGATCGCTCCCCTCGTCGTCTACAACCTCATGGTTTTTGGATTTCTAGGCGATCCCAGCGGCCAGGGCGACATCTGGTTCCAGGAAATTTTCACGATCGAGATGGTGTCCGGCGCGCGCTGGACGCTGGTGCTCGGCGATCTCATGATCATCACGGGCATGGTGCTGCTGTTCTTCGAGATCCTGAAGGCGAC
Source organism: Pseudomonadota bacterium (assembly GCA_038745065.1). Classification (GTDB taxonomy): domain Bacteria; phylum Pseudomonadota; class Alphaproteobacteria; order Rhizobiales; family JANQQB01; genus JANQQB01. Next base: position 13,298 of record JBCDLT010000053.1, read on the forward strand.
ACGAACCGGTCCGGGGTCGATCGTCGATCATCTCCTGTCGACGCTCGTGTTCACGCTTTACCTGATCGAGTTTCTCATTGTCCGTGAAGCAGCCCATTCGGTGTTCTTCACATTGATGATCATTTCGCTGATCGATGTCGTCGGCGGGTTTTCGATCGCCATTCGCGGCGCCCGGCGCGATTTTGCGGTCGGTCCCGGCGACCACCCCTGAGGCCGCGGCGGCGGACGAGCGCTTTGCCTGCACCAGACGGGCCTCCGGCGGGTTGCCGCGCCGCGCTTTCTATGCCATGAGCGGCGCCGTGGTATACCACAGCCCGCCCCCGGCCATTCCTCAAAGCGATCCCCCCTTCAAATGAGATCCTGCCAGGTGTCGCGGCGACGACAGGGAGATTCCATGCGCGATTTTCAGAGACCCGGACGGTCTCCGGCAATGTCCGGCGAAGCCATGGCGGCAACGTCCCATCCGCTGGCGACGGCGGCCGCACTCGACGTTCTGCGGCGCGGCGGCAATGCCGCTGACGCTGCCGTGGCGGCGGTGGCCGTGCAATGTGTCGTCGAACCCCACATGACCGGTATCGGCGGGGATTGTTTTGCGCTGATGTCGACGGCCGACGGTACGCTGAGCGGCCTCAATGCTTCCGGTCCGGCGGCAGCGGCCGCGACGAGCGCTTATTATCTGGATCGCGGCATCAAGAAAATCGATGCGGATTCGGTTCATTCGGTCACCGTACCCGGCGCCGTGAAGGGCTGGGAAACGCTGCTGTCCCGACACGGTTCCTGGGGCCTCGACCGGGTGCTCGAACAGGCGATAGCCTATGCAGAAGACGGGTTTCCGGTTACGCCGCGCGTCGCCCTTGACTGGTCGGGCCTGGTGGACCGGCTGGCGCGCGACCCCGGTGCTTCACATCATTACCTCGTCGACGGCGCCGCCCGCCCGGCCGGATCCCGGCATCGCAGCCCCGCCTTGGCGCAGACGCTCAGGGCGATCGCAGCCGGCGGCGCCGAGGCCTTCTATACCGGTGCGATCGCCGAGGACATGGTGGCGACGCTTGCCGGTAAAGGCGGCTTGCTCACCCTTGACGATTTTGCCGGGTTCGACGTTCTCGACGCAGCGCCGATCATGTCAGATTACAAAGGCCTGACGATCGCAGAATTGCCGCCGAACGGCCAGGGCCTGACGGCGTTGATCATGCTGAATGTACTGGAAGGCTTCGGTCTGCAGGACCTCGATGCGAACGGCATTGATCGTTTCCACCTGGAAATGGAAGCCGGGCGTCTGGCCTATGCCTGCCGCGACGAAGCGGTCGGCGATCCGGTGACCATGGTGCACGATACCGACGGGCTTGCGTCGAAGGCGTTCGCGAAAACCGTTGCCGCGCACATCGATCCGCAACGCCGCAATCCGGACTTGGCGCTGCCGCCGTTGCCACATTCCGATACCGTCTATGTCAGCGTCGTCGATCGCGACCGGAACGCCTGCTCGCTGATCAACTCGCTCTATCAGGGTTTCGGATCGGCCATTGCCACGGAAAAGACCGGCGTGATGTTTCAGAACCGCGGATCCTGTTTCGTGGTCAAGGAAGGACATCCGAACTGCATCGATAGCGGCAAACGGCCGATGCATACGATCATCCCGGCCTTTGCCCTGAAGGATGGCCGGCCGAGTGTGTGTTTCGGCGTGATGGGCGGCGCCTATCAGCCGGTCGGGCATACGCATGTCGTCACCAATATGGTGGATTACGGAATGGATATTCAGGAGGCGATCGATGCGCCGCGGGTCTTCTGGGACCAGGAGAGCGGCGTATTGGAAGTGGAAACGGCGCTGCCCGCTTCACTGAGCGACGGCCTTAGGGCCAAAGGGCATGACGTGGTCGCGGCGCCGGCGGCGATCGGCGGCGCCCAGGGCATTGTCATCGACTGGGAAAACGGTCTGCTGATCGGCGGATCGGACCCTCGAAAGGACGGTTCCGCCCTCGGGTTCTGATCGGCACGCGGCCGGTGCTTACACGGCGCGGCGGGCGTACAGGCCGGTCGGTAGCGTATCGGCCAGGCTATCGGCGTGCCGGTAGGCGCTGGCGGCATCGTCGGCCTGGAAGCGCCGGCTCAGATGCGACGGTGAAGCGGCGTCGCGCGAGGCGATGAGCTGCGCCACGAAAGGCGCATTCGCGTAGTCGAGGCTTCTCGAACGGTCGTCGCGGCGGGGTGCCGCCGCTGGCGCGACCAGAGCGCCATAAGCCTGCGGCCGTGCCGCGTTCTCCTCGCCCGAACCCGCCGCCGTTTGAGGCAGCGTCGGCGACCGTTTGACGACGGCGCGTCCTACCGGGTGAATTTTCGATACGCCAAGGCTCATGCCGGGTCAGTTCCTACGTCAGGTGTCCCGATTTGGGACATGGGTGCAGTTCCTGACGGTTTCAATGCAACATGCAGGCCATCACCCGCATGTGAAAGCTGCCGGGCACGCGCCCGGGCGGCCCGGCGGAATCACCTGTAACCGAGCCTTAACCAAACTAGCCGGATTTCGGATTCCGGTCAAAAGCCCTCGATTGCTTCCCGTTATCTTAAGGTCCGTGCGCGATGATGTCTCCAACAAGAGCAACACGCGATTTGGGGCACGAAGGGGCATGGGGTCCGCACAGTCCAAGAGTCCGGCGGCCGGACAGGTAACGCCGAAACAATCCGGCGCAACCGGGATTCTCACCTCGATCGGCGAAGTCGTCTATGAATGGACGCTCGATGACGATCGTTTGCGCTGGGGTGGTAACGTCACCGAGGTCTTCGGCAACGCCGCGGGTGCGACGATTGCGTCCGGCAAGGCCTATGCTGCCTGGCTGGCACCGGATACGCTGACGACGCCCTTCGATACGGTTGTCAATTCGGTTTCGAGCGATCCCGGCGACGGTGTGCCCTATCAGATCGAGTACGGCCTGACCATTCCCGGTCCGCGTGAGGACCGCTCGGTCTGGGTGGAGGATACCGGTCGCTGGTTCGCCGGTCCGGACGGCCGGGCCAATCGGGCCCATGGCGTCGTTCGCGTGGTCAGCCGGCGTTACGAAGACCAGCAGAAAACCGCCTATGCCAGCCGTTTCGACGAGGTGACCGGACAAATGAACCGAATCCGCCTGATCGAAACGCTGAGCGACGCAATCGCGACGGCGCAGAGACAGCGCGGTCACTGCGCGTTTCTTGTCCTGTCGATCGATACTCTGGGGGCGATCAACGAGGCCTACGGCTTCGACATCGCCGACGAGATCATTGCCTCGGTTGCCGAACGCATCAAAGGCCGGTTGCGCGCCGGCGATGCCCTCGGCCGGTTCTCAGGCAACAAGTTTGGCGTGGTGCTTACCCGCTGCAACCGGGATGACATCGACGTCGCGGCCGGCCGCTTCCTTTCGGCGGTCGGCGACGAGGTGATCACGACCGGCGTCGGGCCCGTCGCCGTTACGCTTTCGATCGGCGGTGTTTGCGCGCCGCTGCATGCCGGCAATGCACATGATGCCATCCATTGCGCCATGGAGGCGCTCGATATGGCGCGGCTGGCCGGCCGCCAATCGTTCGTCTGTTATGTCCCGTCGAGCCATCGCTCCGTGGAACGGCGCAACAATGCCAGCCTGTCGACGGAAATCGTATCCGCGCTGAACGAGCGGCGCCTGCGCCTCGCCTATCAGCCGGTGGCAGCCGCCGGAGACGGCACCGTCGCCTTCCATGAATGTCTGATGCGCCTGGAACGCGCAGACGGTTGCATCATGCCGGCCGCGGACCTGATGCCGGTCGCCGAAAAACTCGGCCTGGCCCGGCTTGTCGACCACCGGGTGCTGGATCTTGTACTGGAAGATCTCGCTGCGTATCCGGATGCCCGGATCGCCATTAATGTGTCGCCGCAATCGGCGATCGAGAGCGATTGGCAGGACCTTCTGGCCGCCGGCCTGCGCCGGAGCGGCGAAAACGTTGCGAGCCGTTTGATCGTGGAGATCACGGAAACCGGGGCTTTCGGTAATCTTGAGGACACACGCCGGTTTGCCCGACGGATCCGGGATCTCGGCATCAGGCTGGCGATCGACGATTTCGGTTCGGGCGTCACGTCACTGCAGGCCTTGCACGGTCTTGACCTCGACCTGGTGAAGATCGACGGCGCGTGCATTCGTGATCTCTCAGAACCGGATACGGACAAGCGCTTCGTGCAATCTCTGATCGACCTAGCGCGCAGTTTCGGCATTGCAACGGTCGCCGAATGGGTCAGCGACAGCGCAACCGCGGATATGCTGCAGGACATGGGTATCGACTACCTGCAGGGAGATCATGTCGGCGTGGTCGACCTTTCGCCGCCATGGCACGCGGACAGCGCGGACCGCTCCGCGGCCTGATCTATTGCGATTGACCGCTATGCGGCCGGCTACTTGTCGTTGGCCAGCGTGTCGATCTTCTTCTGCATCGCCTGCACCTGTTTGCGCAGCGCTTCGATGTCCGTCTCGGTCTCGCCTTCGGAACTGGACTCCTTGGCTGCCGGCGGCGTTCCGCCCGCATCCGGAAAGCCGCTGTTGAACGGAGAGAACATGCGCATGGCCTGTTCAAACATTTCCGTGTTGCGCCGGACCTGATCTTCCATGGCGTCGAACGCGGTCGCTCCGAATGTCTGCGACAGGTGCTCGCGGAACTTCTCCTGATCTTTCGTCAGCGACGAAAGCGAGAATTCCAGATAGCTCGGAACGATCGACTGCATGGAATCGCCGTAGAACCGGATCAACTGGCGCAGGAACGCAATCGGCAGAAGGTTCTGGCCCTTGTTTTCCTGGTCGAAGATGATCTGCGTCAGAACCGATCGGGTGATGTCGTCGCCGGACTTGGCATCCATGACGACAAAATCCTCCTCGTTCTTGACCATCTCCCCGAGATCCTCAAGCGTTACATAGGTGCTCGTGCCGGTGTTGTAGAGCCGCCGGTTGGCGTATTTCTTTATGACGGTGGGGTCTTCGTGCTTGGTCATCGCCTGGCCTGTCCTCACTGCCCATTTCTGTCGGTCCGGGCAGCAAAACCCGGTGCCGGTACGACGCGCTGATGTTGCGCCGCACACACGTTTCTTGCGGCCAGCATACCGCAAGACTTTTTCCAAAACAGCATAAATTCGACGCGTTTTGCCAAATACGATGCGGGATCACATGGCATCGCAGCAAACCCGGATCCCGCATTGCGCCATTGAGACAGGTCAATGCGTCGGCCTTTGTTGACTCATAGGGAAATTGGCCGACTATAAACCTTCGACCCATTTCGAAGTGCAACTGGATGTCGTACCGGTTCTTGTCCGCGGCGGACGGATTGCGGAACCGGCCCGGCAGGCGGATCGCACAGCAATCAGCAGGAACCCCAACCGGGCCTCCGCCAACCGGGAACCATCAAAGGCGCCGCACGGCCGCAACGGCCCTGATGACCGGCCCATTAAGGAAACGCATCGTTTCGGATTTGCCCGAAACGACATCGTCACGCCCCTTTCACCCCTAACCGTCAACGGATCATGTTCGGCGTCGCGGCGCCAACCAAGGAGAACCCAGGATGAGTGAAGACATCGTCATTGCATCGGCCACCCGTACGCCTGTCGGGTCGTTCAGCGGAGCGTTCGCAACGACACAGGCCCACGACCTCGGCGCCATCGTCATCAAGGAAGCCATGAAGCGCGGCAACGTGGAAGGCGACGACGTGGATGAAGTGGTCTTCGGCCAGGTGCTGACGGCAGGCCAGGGTCAGAACCCGGCGCGTCAGGCCGCCATCCTTGCCGGGCTTCCGGAAAGCACCACCGCCTGGACGCTCAACCAGGTCTGCGGCTCCGGCCTGCGCACGGTCGCAATCGGCATGCAGCAGATCGCGTCGGGCGATGCCGACATCATCGTCGCCGGCGGACAGGAAAACATGACCCTGTCGCCGCATTGCGCCCATCTGCGCGCCGGGCACAAAATGGGCGATTATTCGATGATCGACACCATGATCAAGGATGGGCTGTGGGATGCCTTCAACGGCTACCACATGGGCAATACGGCGGAAAACGTCGCCGGCAAATGGCAGATCACCCGCGACAACCAGGACACATTCGCCGTCGCCTCGCAGAACAAGGCCGAAGCGGCCCAGAAGGCGGGCCGGTTCAAGGACGAAATCACGCCGGTCACCGTGAAGCACCGCAAGGGCGAAACGGTGGTCGAGGATGACGAATACATCCGCCACGGCGCCACATTGGATTCCGTCGCCAAGCTTCGCCCCGCCTTCGTGAAGGACGGTACGGTGACGGCGGCGAATGCCTCCGGAATCAATGACGGTGCCGCTGCCGTGGTGTTGATGACGGCCTCGGAAGCGGAAAAGCGCGGCGTTACACCGCTCGCACGCATCGCGTCCTGGTCAACGGTGGGCGTCGATCCGGCCATCATGGGTTCCGGACCGATCCCGGCCTCGCGCAAGGCGCTGGAAAAGGCCGGGTGGTCGGTCGACGACCTCGATCTCGTCGAAGCGAACGAAGCCTTTGCCGCCCAGGCCTGCGCGGTCAACAAGGACATGGGCTGGAACACGGATATCGTCAACGTGAACGGCGGCGCGATCGCCATCGGTCACCCGATCGGTGCCTCGGGTTGCCGGATCCTCGTGACGCTGCTGCACGAAATGCAGAAGCGCGACGCCAAAAAGGGCCTGGCGACGCTTTGCATCGGCGGCGGCATGGGCGTTGCCATGTGCGTCGAGCGCTGAGTCTGGCGCGCCGTTTTCCTGCCAATGACATCGGGCGACATCTTCAACGTTGCCCGGTGCCGAACCGGTACATTCCAACACAAGCAGCCCAAAGAGGGGGAAACAGATGAGCAAAGTCGCATTGGTCACAGGCGGAACAAGGGGCATCGGCGCCGCGATTTCGATGGCCCTGAAAGATGCCGGCTATACGGTCGCCGCCAATTATGCGGGCAATGACGAAGCCGCCAGCAAATTCAAACAGGACACCGGCATCGCCGTCTACAAATGGTCCGTGGCCGATTACGACGCCTGTACGGCCGGGATCGATCAGGTCGAGGCCGACCACGGCGATATCGGCATTCTGGTGAACAATGCCGGCATTACCCGGGACAGCATGTTCCACCGCATGACGAAGGAACAATGGGACCAGGTGATCGACACCAATCTGTCGGGCGTCTTCAACATGACGCATCCCTTGTGGTCCCGTCTGCGGGACCGGGGCTTCGGGCGCGTCATCAACATCTCGTCGATCAACGGACAGAAGGGCCAGGCCGGACAGGCGAATTATTCGGCCGCCAAGGCCGGCGATATCGGTTTCACCAAGGCGCTTGCACTGGAAGGCGCGTCAAAAGGCATTACCGTCAACGTGATCTGCCCCGGCTATATCGGGACGGAAATGGTGCGTGCGGTGCCCGAAAAAGTGCTGAACGAAAAGATCCTGCCGCATATTCCGGTCGGACGGCTGGGTGAGCCGGAAGAGATCGCGCGGTGCGTGGTGTTTCTCGCCTCCGAAGACTCCGGCTTCATCACCGGGTCCGTGCTGTCGGCCAATGGCGGCCAATACATGATCTGATCGGAACAAGCGGAAAGGTGCGTCCGGGCGGACAGCCGTCCGGCGCGCTGGATCAGGGCTCCAGGACCGTGTCCCAGTAGAGAAAGTCCATCCAGCTGTCGTGCAGATAGTTCGGCGGGAAACGCCGACCGTTATTGTGCAGGTCATGGATCGACGGCCGGAACGGCATCTGCGTCGGCCACATGCCGATATCCTTGCAGGGCTTGTTACCCTTCTTGAGATTACAGCTCGAGCACGCCGTGACAACGTTTTCCCAGGTCGTCTGGCCGCCGCGGGAGCGCGGCACCAGATGATCGAACGTCAGGTCTTCGGTGTCGTGACAATACTGGCATTCGAATTTGTCACGCAGGAAAACGTTGAACCGGGTGAAGGCGGGGTTTCGGGCCGGCTTGATGTAGCTTTTCAGTGAAACGACACTTGGCAGACGCATCTCGAAGCTCGGGCTGCGGACTGCCGTTTCGTATTCCGAAACAATATTGACCCGGTCCAGAAAGACGGCCTTGATCGCATCCTGCCACGACCACAGCGACAGGGGATAATAGCTCAAAGGCCGGTAGTCGGCGTTGAGTACAAGCGCCGGATTTGCGCCTGGTGAAACCGCGACGGTCAAGCCTCGCTCCTTCAGCCAGTGTCTCCCACACCCCCAAAGATGTGCGACCCGGTTATAATAAGCAAGCCGTGACAGGCTTGTGAAGGTCTAAAAACCTGATCCACAAACGGAATTTCGAACATCGCGAACAATTGTTTCGTCGATGTATCGAATCACTCGGACATATTAAACGGGCTCATTTCAAGCCGAGTTTCAAAAAATCCGATCCGATTGCAAGTCCGTTTTCGTCGATGCCGTGACCGATACCGCGGCTGATATGCCATTCTACCGGAATGTCGATATTGTTCAGCATGTTGGCGGCCGCAAACATGAAGTCCATCGGCAGCACATCGTCCCGGTCGCCGTGCACGAGCACGATGGGCGGACGCTCCACCTCTGCCTTGTCGAGGTCTTCCACGCCGGCCAGGAGACCGGAAAAGCCGACAATGCAGGCCGGCGCCTTTTCGCGCCGCAGGCCGACATGCAGAGACATCATCGTGCCCTGGCTGAAGCCGACCAGCGCCATGCGTTCCGGCGGCAGCGAATGGCGTTCCAGTTCCGCGTCGAGAAAGGCGTTCAGCGCCGGTGCCGCGTCGGTCACGCCGCGCCAATATTCGTCAGGATCGCGCATTGACAGCGGAAACCATTGGCGGCCGGACGGTGCCATCGTGCAGGCCTGCGGTGCGTGAGGGGCGACGAAATAGGTGCCCGGCAGGGCGGGTGCCCAATATTGCCCCAGCCCGATCAGGTCGTTGCCGTCGGCGCCAAAGCCATGCAGCAGAACGACCAGCGAGCGGGCCGCGCCTCCGCCTGCAGGGGGAAGTCTCGGTCCGTCAAGCTGTTTCATGATTCACCCATTTCTGCCTTCAAACAGGAAGCGATTCCCGGCCGGATCTGCACGCCCGGTAATAGGCCCAGAAAATCCGCGCGGCAACACTGCGTAACGGTGCCCAGCGACGGGCATGATCGCGCAGCGTCTTTTCGTCCGGCCGCTCTGCTCGACCATCGGCATCGCGAACGGCGTTTTGGAGCGCCACGTCGCCTGCCGGAAAGATGTCCGGATGCCCGGCGCAGAACATCAGATAGACTTCAGCCGACCAGGGCCCGATGCCGGGCAGGGCGATGAGGTGCTGTTGTGCCGTTTCTGCGGGCATATCGGCAAGCGCCTCCAGGTCCAGTCCGTCCTTGTCGATTGCCGAGGCAATGGCGTGCAGCGTGCGGACTTTCGGGCGGGACAGGCCGCAGGCGCGCAACGCCTCCGCATCGGCGGCAGCAATCGCGACAGCCTCGAAGCGCGGGAAGGCATTTGCCAGGCGGGTCCAGATCGCGTCGGCGCTGGCAACCGATACCTGTTGACCGACGACGATGCGGGCCAGGCCCTCGAAACCGGGCGGCCGCAGGCGCAGCGGGATTGTGCCTGCCGTTTCGATGATCGGATCAAGCTCCGGATCCTGGCTTCGCAGCCGGTCGACGCCTTCGGCTATGTCGGCCAGACAGGTAATGCGTTGCATTCAAGTCTTCCTCGTTATGCTTGCCGTGCGACCGGTCGCGACGGTAACAACACTCATGCTTGCCCAAACGGATCGACCACCCGTCCTGCGCTTCGCGCCGAGCCCGAACGGCTTTCTACATATCGGGCATGGCTATTCCGCGATACTGAACCACAATCTTTCGCGCAAATCCGGCGGGACCTTATTGCTGCGCATCGAGGACATTGACCGCGGTCGCTTTCGGCAATGCTATCTCGACCAGATTTTCGACGACCTGAACTGGCTCGGTGTGCACTGGCAGGGACCTGTGCGTTGCCAGTCGCATCACCTTCCCGAATACCGAGCGGCGCTGCGGCGGCTTGCCGGATGCCTGCCGCTCTATGCCGCGACCATGAGCCGGAGCGAAATCCGTAGACGCGTCGCCGCGTTCGAACATGAGAGCGGCAAGGTCTGGCCGCGCGATCCCGACGGGTCGCCGCTTTATCCGGACGCCGCGGAGCGGATGGAGCGGCTTCATCCTGATGCGGTCGATGTGGCTGTCGGACAGGCGATCCGGGTCTCGATGCGAGCTGCCGTCGACGGGCTTGCGGCACCGCTCGACTGGGCCGAGGCGCATGTCGATGACCTGGCTGAAGTGACGCGGGTGATGGCCGAGCCGCTTGCGTGGGGCGACGTCGTCCTGGCGCGCAAGGATATCGGCACAAGCTATCCGCTTGCCGTGGTCGTCGATGACGCCCTGCAGGGGATCACGCATGTGGTGCGTGGTCGCGATCTTTTCCAGGCCACATCCGTGCAGCGGCTGGTGCAGCATGCGCTTGGCTTCGAGCCCCCAACATACCTGCACCATGCCCTGCTGCTTGACGAATCCGGACGGAAACTTTCCAAAAGTGCAGGATCAAGAAGCATCAAGATGCTGCGGGAATCCGGGCTTTCCAGACAGGAAGTCTACGCCCAGATCGGTCTTGAACCTTTATAGACGGCCGTCATCATCCGCCGAAGGTCTGCAACAGGACCAACCAGATCGAGATGGTTACGACGCCGATGGCCGTGGTCAGGGTAATGGTGTTTGCCGCAAGCGCATGCCCGGTCCGAAAGCGGTTGGCGATCAGATAGGCATTGACGCCTGTCGGGCAGGCCGCGCAGAGCACGGCAGCCGCTGTCCAGAGCGGCGGCAGGCCGGCAATCCGGTCGGCAATCAGCCAGACGAGGGCCGGAAACAGGATCAGCTTCAGGGCGGACAGGCCAAGGGCCGGCGGCAGATTGCCGCGAATGCCGTAGCGCTTCAGGCTCATGCCGAGCGAGAACAGCGCGCATGGCACAGCCGCGCTGGCCAGGCTGTCGGTGACCATGGCTGCAAGACCCTCCAGCGGCAGGCCGGTCGTGCGGAAGGCAAAACTGGCAAGAACCGCGATCACAATCGGATTGCGAGCAAGATTGACTGCCACCCGGGTCGCCATGTCGCGTAGGGACGATCCACCCTGCTTGACGCCGTCGGCGACTTCGGCCCGATCGATCAGCACCGTGCTCAGGACCATCATCAGGGGCAGGTGGATCGAGATAATGAGCAGGAAAGGAACGGCCCCCGCCGTCCCGAGGGCTGCAAAGGCAACGGGAATGCCGACGAGAACGGTATTGGCGAAGGCGCTGGAAACGCCGCCAATCACACCGGCCCGTGCGTCGCGCCCGAATCCGCGTCGCACAATCAGATCGCCGGCAAGCCAGACGATGAGCGCGGATGCGAAGTAGGCGAACCACAGGAGCCATGGCGAAGGGCCGGCGAAATCCGCCGTGCCGAGAGTCTTGAAGATCAGGACCGGCGTTGCGATTACAAAGACAAAGTCGCCGACTGCATCCCCGACCTGTTCAGGCAGTACCCGGAATGCCGCGATGGCGTAGCCGATAGCGATCAGGGCGAAGACGGACAATACAATGTCGATGATGCCACCGAGGTCCATGGAGACTCCTGTCAGATCCAAGCGCGAGAGAGTGTCATAGAGCCGGCGAGCCAGGCCGTCCATGCACTCCGGAAGGCGCCAAGCCGGTGTTAGCGAAAGCGAAATGGTTCTCTGATAGGCGTTGCCCATGGGTAGCGAAGGTGGGAACAGGGATCGGAATGCCCCGGTTGTACCGGGTCCGCAGGCGGTGCCCGGCGGTGCCGATGCGTTTTCGATTGCCCGTCACGAAATCCGCACGCCGCTCGGCGCCATCCTGACCACTTCCGAAGTGCTCCTGAAATCAGGCCTGACCGACCAGCAGCGGAAATATGCGACCATTCTGCATGACGCTGCAGAAGCGCTCGTCGCGCTCTCCGACCGATTGTTCGCTCCCGAGGGCCAGCAATCGCTTGGGACCCGGCGCGCCTTCGTGCCGGCCGTACTGGCCCGTTCAGTTGTCGGTCTGTACGAATCCACCGCAAGGGGGCGCGGGTTGACGCTCGCGGTCTCCGCCGATACCGCGTCCGAAGACGAGGTCGGGGGATATCCCGCGGCGGTGCGGCAGATCCTCACCAATCTGGTCGACAACGCGTTGAAGTATTCCGAACGCGGAACCATCACGGTGTCGGCCGTGCGGAATGCCTCGAACACGGCGGACCTTGTCGTTTGCGACAACGGCCCGGGAATAAGCGATGCCGATGGCTCCCGTCTCTTTGAGCCCGGTTTCCGGGGACAGGCGGAAAATGGCGACCAGCCAGGGGAAGGTCTGGGATTGTTCACCGCCCATGCGCTGGCCAACCGTCTCGGCGGGACCCTCGTCCTGGAGGAATCCGGTCCACAGGGATCGTGTTTCCGCCTGCGCTTGCCGGTTCAAGGCATCGACAGCGATCCGACCGGCTCGCCCGGTACCGATCCGACCGTTGAAAGGGCGGGTCCCTATGCGGTCCTGGTCGTCGATGACAGCCCGACGGCGCGGACGTTGGCGGAAACGATCCTCTCGGCGTTCGGCTGGTCGGTCACGGCTACCGCATCGGCCATGGGGGCACTGGACCTTCTCAAGAAGGCGCCGGATGCCTTTGATTGTGTTTTGACCGATCTGTCGATGCCGGAAATGGGCGGCCTCGAACTTGCCAGGGCAATCAGGGCAGAGGATGTTGCGCCGACCTGCCCGGTGCTGGCGGTTTCGGCCCGGCATCCGTCGCGTTTCGGCGATGCGGACCGACAGGAAGTCCTTGCCGGTTATGTCCCGAAACCCTATTCCGCCGACCTGCTCTACCGGACGATCGTGGAGGCCATCGAGCAGTCCGCCGACCGGCGTTGAACCGGGGTTCGTTTTTTCCCCTATCGCGTTGCTGCATCTGCCGATAATACGAACGAAACCGGCGCCGAGCCAGACCGCGGCGACGGACCAGCACACGGACAGACCGAAATCGGCAGGATCGGGGGAACGCGATGAATTACGAGGTCTTTATCACATGTGCCGTGACCGGTTCCGGTGATTCAGCCGATAAGAGCTATAAGGTCCCGGTAACGCCACAGCAGATCGCCGATGCGGCTATCGAGGCCGCCAAGGAGGGCGCGGCGATTGCCCATATCCATGTGCGGGATCCGGAAACCGGCAAACCGGCGCGGGATCTCGATCTGTATCGTGCGGTTGTCGACCGCGTCCGCTCGTCCGATACCGATGTCATCCTCAACCTCACGGCGGGCATGGGCGGCGATGTGACGTTCGGGCCGGGGGAGACGCCGCTGCCGCTGGATGACGCGGGTACCGACATGATCGGCCCGCTGGCGCGGCTTGCCCATGTCGAGGAATTGCTGCCGGAGATCTGTACCCTGGATTGCGGCACGATGAACTTCTCCATGGGCGATTACGTGATGACCAATACGCCGTCCATGCTGGAGACCGGGGCGCGCAAGGTCCAGGAACTGGGCGTGCGACCCGAACTGGAGGTCTTCGATACCGGGCACCTTGTGTTCGTGAAGCACCTGATCCGCCAGGGTCTGATCGACGATCCGGCACTCATCCAATTGTGCATGGGCATCCCCTACGGCGCCCCGGACGATCCGGGTACGCTGCTGGCGATGGTCAATCAATTGCCGGATGGCGCCGTCTTTTCAGCGTTTTCCATCGGCCGCATGCAATTGCCCTATGTCGCCATGGCGGCGCTGGCCGGTGGCAATGTGCGGGTCGGGCTGGAGGACAACATCTACCTGGAACGCGGCGTCAAGGCATCGAACGGCGATCTCGTCGCGCGCGCGGCGACGATCCTTGCCGGCATGAACGTGCGGCTGCTCGGTCCCGATGCGGTTCGTGCCAAACTGAAACTGGCCAAACGCGGCTAACCCGGAACCGCTCCAACGGTTCACCGATTTTCCGAAACGGGTTCCACTTCTGCCTCCGGCTCCTCCGTCGGCAAATCTTCGAGCGGCGTCGTGAAATCGAGCGGTACCGTGCCGGGCGCGACGGCGGCCGTTGCATAGCCGTAATCGGTCTCCTGGGACGGAGCTTCGCGCAGGAACGAACGCAAGACCGCAAACGCGCCGAGCCCGATCATGGTCGCGCCGATCGCGCCGACAAACGCGATCGCGCCGATCGTTTCCATCAGGTAGGACACCGTAAGCGTCCCTACCATCGATCCGATCGATCCGATGAGGATCATCGCGGCCGCGATCGATACACGCTGGTCATCGTCGATCCAGTCGTTGGTATAGGCAACGACGATCGCATAAAGCGGGTAGATCGTGGCGCCGATGATCGCCGCCGCCATGATGATGACCGGGAGCGGTGTTTCAGCATCCAGGCCCACCGATGCCACGGCCATGGAGGCCGAGCCACCGATGATGGCCGCGCCGGCGATCACCTTGCGTCGGTCGATCACATCCGACAGCCATCCGATCGGGAACTGCACGAGCAGGCCCGCGAACAGGGATGCAGAAATGAAATAGGTCGTGGTTTCCTGGTCGAAGCCGCTGCCGTTGCCGAATGTCGGCGAAAGGCTGATAAACGTGCCCTGTACGGCCCCGACGGACAGCGCGCCGACAAAGCCGAGCGGTGTGATACGGAACAATTCGGCAAACAGGTTGAGGCCGAGCGGGGCCGGTTCCGTTTCCGGCTGCGCCTTCGTGTCGGCCAGGGTGACCGGCACCAGCGAAAACGACACGATCATGGAAGCGACGACAAACGGAAAAAATCCGTCGACTGGCCCGAGATTGGACAGAATCGGTCCGACGGCAAAGCCGAGGAACACCGCACCGGCATAGACGGACAGGATGCGACCGCGCAGGGCGTTCGTCGACGACGCATTGAGCCAGCCCTCGACGACGGCATAAAGTCCTGCAAAGCAGAAGCCGACAATGAAACGTGCGGCACTCCACGGTAGCGGATCGACCCAAAGCGGGTGCATGAGAAAGATACCGGATGCCGCGGACGCAAACGCGGCAAACGCGCGGATGTAACCGACGCGCGCAATGACACGCGGCGCGACAACCGAGCCGACCGCAAATCCCATGAAATAGAACGCCATCATCATGCCGACGACAGTCGGCGTGAAACCTTCGAGACCGGCCCGAAGGCCCAACACAACCGATTGCAGGCTGTTGCCGGCCAACAGGAAGGCGAAGCTGGCGATGATCGCGGAAACCGAAAGCAGCAGGGCTCCCATGGCGGATCTCTTCTGATTGTCGGGACGTGCCGATACGCATGCACTGCTGGCCCGGACCCTTTTTCAGACAGGTGCCGGCCAGCGTCTAAAAGCGACCAGAATCGCAATATAGCAAATCTAAACAGAAATGCTCGTCAATTTTCGCAGATTTTATAATAAAATATGAAATGACAGTACTATTAAAGTCAATGAATACTATAAATACAAGTCGAGTTATTCGGATTGAGTAATCTATCGTATGCATCGGGAATTGCCGCCACGGTTTGGATGACGAACGCGGCTTTCGGGCAAGACTTTGTATTTCAGCAATATCTGCAGACATTTGACGCGGTCGCCCGTTCGACGCCCTTGCCATCGTCGACGATTTTTGCCGAATGCACAGGTGTCGGCGGAATCAGTTGTCTTGTGCCGGATAAACTGAAACAGACCCCCGTTTTACCTAAGCGGGTTGTCTTTCAAAGACTAGGCCGCCCGTTCGGAGTGGGCCTCCGACACGATCCGGACGATATCCGACATGATGTCCGTGACCCGGAAATCCTTCGGTGTGTAGACCGCAGCAGCCCCGTACGACATCAGCGTGCGCGCATCGTCCGGCGGAATGATGCCGCCGACAATGACCGGCACGTCGTCCAGGCCGTCACGGCGCATGCGTTCCATTACGTCACGGACCAGCGCCAGATGCGAACCGGACAGGATCGACAGGCCGACGACGTGGACGCCTTCCTCAAGCGCCGCATTGACGATTTCGGCGGGTGTCAGGCGAATGCCTTCGTAAACCACTTCCATGCCGCAATCGCGCGCCCGTACCGCGATCTGTTCGGCGCCGTTCGAATGGCCGTCAAGACCGGGCTTGCCGACCAGAAACTTGAGCCGTCGCCCGAGCCGGTCCGACAGGGCGGTCACATCGGCCCGTATCTTTTCCAGGTCGCCGGCCTCGGCGCGGGCGGCGCGTCCGACGCCGGTTGGCGCGCGGTATTCGCCGAAGGTTTCGCGCAACACTGCTCCCCATTCGCCGGTGGTTACGCCGGCCTTGGCGCAGGCTATGGACGGATCCATGATGTTGCGTCCCTCGCCTGCCGCCTCGCGCAAGGCCTGAAGCGTGGCACGCACCGTGTCCTCGTCCCGCGAGTCACGCCACGCTGCGAGCCCGTCCACGGCCTCCGCTTCGACGTTTTCCGGCACGGTCAGGATGGCATCCCCGTCGCCGGGGGATAGCGGCGAGGGTTCGGTCTCGCGGTAGGCGTTCACGCCGACCACGACCTGCTCTCCACTTTCGATATCGGCCAGCCGCCTGGAATTGGATTCCACCAATTGCCGTTTCATGTAACTGGAATCGATGGCCGCGACTGCACCGCCCATCTCGTCGATGCGCTGCAATTCCTCGCGCGCGGCATCCTTCAGGGCCGCGACCTTTTCTTCAACTGCCTTCGACCCGTCAAACAGGTCGGCATATTCCAGCAGATCGGTTTCGTAGGCGAGCACCTGCTGAAGCCGCAGCGACCATTGCTGATCCCAGGGCCGCGGCAATCCAAGCGCCTCGTTCCAGGCCGGCAATTGTACGGCCCGCGCCCGCGCCTTCTTCGACAGGACAACCGCCAGGGTTTCCAGGAGAATGCGATAGACGTTGTTTTCCGGCTGTTGTTCCGTCAGGCCCAGCGAGTTCACCTGGACGCCGTAGCGGAATCGCCGAAACTTCGGATCCTCGACGCCATAGCGCTGGAGACAGATTTCATCCCACAGGTCGACAAAGGCCCGCATCTTGCACATTTCGGTGACAAACCGCATGCCGGCATTGACGAAAAAGGAAATGCGTCCGACGGCTTTGGTAAACTCTGAATCCGGCAGAGCACCGGAGGCTTTCAGGGTGTCCAGGACAGCGATCGCGTTGGCGAGCGCGAAGGACAATTCCTGGACGGGCGTCGCCCCGGCCTCCTGCAGATGGTACGAGCAGACATTCATCGGGTTCCATTTCGGCATTTCCCGATAGGTCCAGGCGATGGTGTCGGTCGTCAACTTCAGGGATTGTTTCGGCGGGAACACATAGGTGCCCCGGGACAGGTATTCCTTGATAATGTCGTTCTGGGTCGTGCCCGCGAGCTTTTGCCGGTCGGCTCCCTGCTCATCGGCAACAGCCGCATACAGCGCCAAAAGCCAGGCGGCCGTGGCGTTGATCGTCATGGACGTGTTCATGGTCTCGAGCGGGATGCCGTCGAACAGGGCGCGCATGTCGCCGATATGGGCGATCGGCACACCGACCTTGCCGACCTCGCCACGGGCGAGCGGATGATCCGCATCATAGCCGGTCTGGGTCGGCAGGTCGAAGGCGACCGAGAGGCCGGTCTGGCCCTTTTCGAGGTTGCTCCGATAAAGGCGGTTCGATTCCCGTGCGGTGGAATGGCCCGCATAGGTCCTGAAAATCCAGGGTTTATCGCGGTGCGTCATCGGAAGTCCGGCCTTTCTGCTGCCATGCACAATTGCCTTTATACGGCCTGGTCACGGCAATGGAAAGGCGAGCGCACCTATGCCTTGGTCGAAGAGAAGGTCGATTCAGGGCTGGCGGGGCCGGCAGCTCTTTGCGCCGGTCCCGCCCGATAAGCCGGGTAGGGTTGACCCTCCCGTTGCTCGTCAGAGTCAGGCCGGGGCGACGAAACTCTTTGCCAATGTGGCAAATATCGTCGTGAAAGCGGCGCCGAGCACCGCGGCAAATACGCAGGTTGTCGCGGTGAACAAATGCCAGGGCACCATCTGGCTGGCCAGGCCGTAATCCAACGCATAAAGCGCTCCAACGGAGCCCAGCGTGCACAGGATGATGTTGCCGATCATGCCGAAGCCGGCCGAATCCAGCACGGCGTCAGCCAGCCAGCCGAGTAAAGCCGCAACAATCAGGATGCAGGCCAGAATAATGACGAAGCTGTCGGTTTGCAGTTCAAAGAGCATTTTGATGCACCTCCTGAACGTTCGTCTGTACTTAAAAATAATACCTTGTTCTTTTTGAGGCAATGCGACAATTATTTCTTTGTTAATACATCAAACTAGAAAGTGTTTTTCATTAAAACTCTAATCTTCTACTTAACCGTTTCGTAATCACTATCAGCGCAGGCGATCCAGACAAAGGAATGTCGGTTTTGCCGGCAATTTTGTGTTTTCAAGGAATATCCATCGGCCACCCCAAGACACGTGATTTGTCGGCGGCGACCACTGGTGTATCAAGGTCACTCCCGCCGATTTCCCGATTCGTGATGATTCCCCCATGTCCGCTTCTGTCAGTAAATCAGACATTTCGAACGCTTATGACCGCATTGCCGCGCATGTTCGACGCACGCCGATTCTCACTTGCGCATCCGGTACATTCGGTCTTCCTCTTGAGACACAGCTGAAGCTTGAATTTCTGCAGCATACAGGGTCCTTCAAACCGCGTGGAGCGTTCAATTCCCTGCTGACGGCCGATGTGCCGCCCGCGGGCGTTGCCGCGGCTTCCGGCGGCAATCACGGAGCCGCCGTTGCCTATGCGGCCAGGACGCTCGGTCATCCGGCCCGGATCTTCGTGCCTGAAATCTCCAGCCCGGTGAAGATCGCGAAGATTCGCGCGGCGGGTGCCGAAGTGGTCGTTGAAGGGGCACGATACGCCGATGCCCTTGCCCTCTGCGAGGAGCATATTGCACAGACCGGCGCGCTTTCGATCCACGCCTACGATGCGGCGCCGACCATTGCCGGACAGGGAAGCGTCGGACTGGAATTCGAGGCGCAATGCCCGGATCTCGACACGGTTCTCGTGGCTGTTGGCGGCGGCGGACTGATTTCCGGCATTGCCGCCTGGTATAGTAACGGCGTGAAAGTGGTCGGCGTCGAACCGGAGGGTTCGTGCGCCTTGCATGCCGCGCTCGCGGCTGGCGGCCCGATCGATGTCGGCGTTGACAGCATAGCCGCCGATTCGCTTGGGGCGCGCAATACCGGCGCCCTTGTGCATTCCATCGCCGATCAGTTCGTGGACAGCGTTGTGCTTGTACCGGATGCGGCGATCGAGCTGGCTCAGAAACGCCTGTGGGCGGAATGCCAGATCGTTGCCGAACCCGGCGGTGCGGCGGCATTGGCCGCGCTGCTAACCGACGCCTACACGCCCCGGAGCGGAGAAAAGGTCGGCGTGCTGGTGTGCGGCGCGAATACCGGGTTCGACGCTTTCACAGCGTGACGACGGTGCCGCCCGCGGTCACGCGGGCGCCTCTTCCAGAAGCCGCCGGGCGATAACCTGCGCCTGGATCTCTGCGGCTCCTTCGAAAATATTGAGAATGCGGGCATCGCACAGAACCCGTGAAATCGCATATTCGAGCGCGAAGCCGTTGCCGCCGTGGATCTGCAGGGCATTGTCGGCCGCCGCCCAGGCGACACGGGCTCCGAGGAGCTTGGCCATGCCGGCTTCCAGGTCGCAACGTTTGCCGAGATCCTTCTGGCGGGCGGAGAAATAGGTCAATTGCCGGGCAAACAGCACTTCCACGGCCATCAGGGCGATCTTGTCCGCCACCCTGGGAAACGCCACCAGCGGCTTGCCGAACTGAATCCGGTCCTCGGCATATTGCAGGCCGATTTCCAGGGCCGATTGCGCCACGCCGACCGCGCGGGCCGCCGTCTGGATGCGGGCGCCTTCGAAGGTCTGCATCAATTGCTTGAAGCCCTGACCTTCGGCGCCGCCGAGCAGGTTGTCTGAGGCGACTTCGAACCCGTCGAACGCGATTTCATACTCCTTCATGCCGCGATAGCCGAGGACCTCGATTTCGCCGCCGCTCATGCCGTCGGCCGGGAAGGGTTCGGAATCGTCGCCCCGCGGTTTTTCTGCCAGGAACATGGACAGGCCGCGATATCCCGGTTCGTCCGGGTCGGTGCGCGCCAAAAGCGTCATCAGGTCGGCGCGAACCGGGTGGGTGATCCAGGTCTTGTTGCCGGAGATCCGGTAGACGTCGCCGTCGCGGACAGCGCGGGTCTTGAGCGATGCAAGGTCGGAGCCGGTATTGGGCTCGGTAAACACCGCGGTCGGCAGGATCTCGCCGGATGCGATGCGCGGCAGCCAGGCCGCCTTCTGCTCCGGCGTGCCGCCGCACAGGATCAGTTCCGCGGCTATTTCCGACCTCGTACCGAGCGAACCGACACCGATATAGGCCCGGCTCAATTCCTCCGATACAACGCACATGGATTCCTTGCCGAGCCCCAATCCGCCGAATTCCTCAGGGATGGTCAGGCCGAAGACTCCCAGTTCCGCCATCTGCTCGATCACGGGCATCGGAATGTAGGCGTTCTGCAGATGCCATTCATGGGCATGCGGCATTACTTCAGCGTCGCAGAAGCGACGCATCTCGTTGCGAATGGCCTCAAGAGTCTCGTCGAGACCCGGATCGCCGATCGTAGCGGCGCCGCGTGCTTCGCGGATCAGAGCCACCAATTCGGCTCGGATTTCCGGCGTGCTGCCCTCATCAATCAACCGGTCGACCGCCTCGGTGCGCGCGGCGGCGGCGTCCTCGGCGCTCAGCCCGAGATCGGCCAGCCGAACGAATTCGGTCTGGTTCATCGGGATGCCGCCGAAGACCTGCGCAAGGTATTCCGCCATGCCGATGCGTGCGAGGCGTTCTTCCATGGCGCCAAACCGGCCTGCGTCAGCCAGACGCGCCGAATAGGCGGACAATTCCCGCAGGCTCTCGACATAGGTCGCAAGCCAGGCGAGACCGTGCGCCGCGCGCTGCTCGGCTTCGAGCAGACGCCCGGAGATGCGTCCGTTTTCGATCACCCGGACCCGCAGGGCGCGTTTTGCCTTTTCAAGGAGCGTGTCGAGGGCCGCGACGGCGCTGTCCATGTCCGCGAGGAACGGTTCGCCCGATGCGGGCGTCGAATGGTCTTCAGCCAGGCTCATGGTCCGGACTCCTTCGGCAACGGCGTGTTCGGCGATTGAGCCGTTCTATGAACAGACGTTCGATTTTGCAATGCAGTAATTAGACGCATTGGTTTCGGTGATCTGGCCCGAACAGCCGGCTTTCCTGCGGATTCCAGGCGCTGGCGCAATCTGGCAACGGCGGCCAAAGCAGGCTAGGACTTCTGCTCAGAGATACTAGTAACGGCAATCATGACCTTTCGCGCTTCCGTGCTCACGCTTTATCCCGACATGTTTCCCGGTCCGCTCGGTGCATCGCTCAGCGGTGCCGCTCTCGCGCGTGGCGACTGGGCGCTGGAAGCCGTCAACATTCGCGATTTTACCACAGACCGTCATGCGACCGTCGACGATGCGCCGTTCGGTGGCGGACCCGGCATGGTGCTGAAACCGGATATCCTGGCCCGCGCCATCGACCATGTCGCGACGGATGACCGCCCGAAACTGCTGTTGAGCCCGCGCGGCGCGCCGCTGTCACAAGCCCGGGCGCGGCAATTGTCGCACGGGTCCGGATTGATGCTGGTCTGCGGTCGGTTCGAAGGGGTCGACGAGCGGGTGATCGAGGCGCGCGATCTCATCGAAATCTCGATCGGCGACTACGTTCTTTCCGGTGGCGAGATCGCGGCCATGGTCCTGCTCGACGCCGTCGTGCGCCTTTTGCCGGGCGTTATGGGCAATGCGGAATCGGGACTGGCGGAAAGCTTCGAAGACGGCACGCTCGAAGCGCCGCATTACACCCGCCCTCAGGTGTTCGAAGGGCGCTCGGTACCCGAGGTGCTTTTGTCCGGCGATCACAAGCGGATCGCGGACTGGCGGCGCGCGCAGGCCGAAGCGCTCACCCGACAGCGCCGTCCGGACCTTTCAGGCGGCTCAAAGCCCGACCCTGCAGACTAAAACGCGCGTCGTTTTGGTATGGTTCTCCGGACGCTATAGTCTGTAGCCCGATGGCAGTCGGAGCCGGTCCGGCGCCCGGCAGATCGCAGGGAAGGAAGCATGACACAGTCCAAGACACAGTTTCTCGACCGGGCTTACGATCTGGACTCTCCGGAGGCGGTTCGGGAATTCTACGACGAATGGTCGAAGACCTACGATTCCAACATCGTCGACGACAACGGGTATGTCACGCCCCGGCGATGCGCGGAGGCACTGGCGCGGCGGGCCCGCCCGGAAAGCGTCGTTCTGGATATCGGCTGCGGCACCGGCCTGTCCGGTCTGGCGCTCCACGAGGCCGGCTTCCAGACGATCGACGGTTTCGACCTGTCGCCGGACATGCTGGCCAAGGCAGCGGAAAAAAAGGTCTACCGCGATCTGCAAATCGCCGACATCACCCAGAAGCTGCCCTATGCGGACGAAAGTTACACCGCACTCAATGCCTGCGGCGTGTTCGGCCAGCAGCACACGCCGCCCTCAGGGTTTGCGGACATGCTGAAGCTCCTGAAACCGGATCACTGTTTTTCATTCTCGCTCAACGATCATACGTATGAAAACGACGACTATGCCTATCCGAAAGCCGTCGATGCGGCCGCGGAAGCCGGGACGATCGACATCCTCGAAAAGGAATACGGCGACCACCTGCCCGGCATCGATCTGAGGGCCTGGGTGTATGTCGTTCGCAAAAACGCCGGTCCGGAAACCTGAATTCAAGCGAGCCGGTCCGGAAATGGGTGCGGCCGGGATTTTCCGGTCGACAAACGGGACGGGTTCCGGTATACGCGCCCGAATTCCCTAATCTACCGGGTTTTGACGCGTGGCGCCGCCACTGCGGCCCCGGATCGTGCCGAACCAAGGTCCTTGACATGAATATCATCGAACAGCTCGATCAAGAGCAGATGGCGGAAATCGCCGAAAAGCGCACGCTCCCTGAATTCAGCCCCGGCGACACAGTGCGGGTCAACGTGCGGGTGACGGAAGGAACCCGGACTCGGATCCAGGCCTATGAAGGCGTGTGCATCGCGCGCAAGGGCGGCGGGCTGAACGAAAGCTTCACGGTCCGCAAGATCTCCTACGGCGAGGGCGTCGAACGGGTGTTCCCGTGTTATTCGCCGATGATCGAGTCTGTCGATGTCGTGCGGCGCGGTAAGGTACGGCGCGCCAAGCTCTATTACTTGCGCGAGCGCCGCGGCAAGTCGGCCCGGATTACCGAGGCATCGAATGTGCGCGCCAAGCGGCTGCACGAAGCCGAGCGGACTGCGGCTGCCGAAAGCAAAGCAGCGCTTGAAGCTGAAAAAGCCGCCGCCAAGGCCGCTGCCGAAGAAGCGAAGGCTGCCGAGGCGGCCGCTGCTGAAGCCGAAAAGGCCGCAGCCGAGGCTGAACAAGCCGCCGCTGAAGAGCAAAAGCCCACGGAATAGGATTCCGCGGGCAACGGCGCGACAAGGCGGCTTCGGCCGCCTTTTTTGTTGTCCGGTGGACCGGCTCGTCCGGACCGGGAGGAAACCATGTCCGTCACTGTGACCCATGCGCGGCATTTCGAGATCAATCGCCTGAACTGGTCGGACCGGGCGGCGCTGCACCGGGCCGATACGACCGGCATGTACGGCATCGAGGACTTCCGCAACGGTGCCGATGTGCTCAGCGCCATCGACGGCGAAGAAATCGGCGATGTGTCCGGTCGGTCGGTCCTGCATCTGCAATGCCATTTCGGCCTCGACACGCTGGCGCTGGCAAAGCGGGGTGCCCTGGTGACAGGTGTCGACTTCTCTCCCGTCGCAATCGCGGAAGCGCGCCGGCTGGCCGAGGAGACCGGAACTGCCGCCGATTTCATCGAGGCCAACGTCTATAATGCGCCGGAACGGATCCGTGCGCCTGTCGACATCGTCTACGTGACCTGGGGCACGATCTGCTGGCTGCCGGACATTGTCGGCTGGGCCGATGTGGTCGCGCGATGCCTAAAACCGGGCGGCCATCTTTATTTCGCCGATTGCCATCCGGTTGCGGCCTGTTTCGAGGAGATCGACGGCATCATTCGCCCGACCTATGCCTGGCGGACACCGATCAACGATCCCCTGTCGTTCGAGGAAGATACGTCCTATGCCGGCACCGGCCCGCTGACCCATAAACGGTCCGTTGAATGGATCCATCCGCTGTCGGACCTCGTGAGTGCGCTGATGCAGGCCGGCTTGTCGCTGACCATGCTTCGCGAACACGATGGGCTTCCATGGCCTTTATTTGCCTGTATGGAACGGGCGCCGGGCCGTCTCTTCCGCCTGCCTGACAGCGTGCCGCCGTTTCCGCTCTCCGTTTCATTAACGGCAGAAAAACCTGCGTGAATGCCACAAAAACCTTAACGGATCGTTCGTTCCTTATTTGTTCCTAGTGATGGCGGAGGCAGGGCAGCTGGGTCATGTGCGGGGCTTCGAAGCCCTACCGCTCTTGACCCCCGAACGCTTCGTCGGCCATATGGCGGCAAAATGTGTTGAGGCGGGCGCGCCGCGCCTTCAGGCGCCGCCCCGGCCGTTCAGTCAGGGAGAGCATTCGTGCCAAAAACCCTTTACGACAAGATCTGGGACGATCATGTGGTGCACGAGCAGGAGGACGGTACCTGCCTGCTCTATATCGACCGTCACCTCGTGCATGAAGTGACCAGTCCGCAGGCATTCGAAGGCTTGCGCATGGCGGGTCGCAAGGTGCGGGCTCCGGGCCGCACGCTGGCGGTCGTCGATCACAACGTACCGACGACGGACCGCTCGACCGGCATCGACGATCCGGAATCGCAGCTTCAGGTCGACACCCTTGCCCGCAACGCCGCGGAATTCGGCATCGAATATTACGATGCAGTCGATATCCGCCAGGGCATTGTGCACATTATCGGCCCGGAACAGGGATTCACGCTACCCGGAACCACCATCGTGTGCGGCGATTCCCATACCTCGACGCACGGCGCCTTCGGGGCGTTGGCACACGGGATCGGGACCAGCGAAGTCGAACACGTGCTCGCGACCCAGACGCTGATCCAGAAAAAAGCCAAGAACATGCGTATCTCCGTCGACGGCACCCTGCCGGACGGCGTGACGGCCAAGGACATCATCCTGGCGATCATCGGCGAGATCGGCACGGCCGGCGGGACCGGGCACGTCATGGAATATGCCGGCGAGGCGATCCGCGCCCTGTCGATGGAAGGCCGCATGACGGTCTGCAACATGTCGATCGAGGGCGGTGCCCGCGCCGGGCTGATCGCGCCCGACGAAAAGACCTTCGCCTATCTGAAAGACAGGCCGAAAACGCCAAAAGGCGCCGACTGGGAAGCGGCGATGCGCTATTGGGACAATCTGCATTCCGATGACGGCGCTGCCTTCGACCAGGAAATCCGGCTCGATGCCGCCAGCCTGCCGCCGATCGTCACCTGGGGGTCGTCGCCGGAGGACGTCGTCTCGGTGACCGGCGCGGTGCCTAATCCGGACGAGATCGAAGATGAAAACCGGCGCGCGTCGAAATGGCGGGCGCTCGGCTATATGGGGCTGGAACCCGGAACGAAGATTACCGACATCGCCGTCGACCGTGTGTTCATCGGGTCATGCACGAACGGACGGATCGAAGACCTAAGGGCCGCCGCCCGGGTCGTCGAAGGCAAGGCCGTCAAGGAAAGCGTGAATGCCATGATCGTGCCGGGGTCGGGCCTCGTCAAACAGCAGGCCGAAGCCGAAGGTCTCGACAAGGTGTTCACCTCGGCCGGCTTCGAATGGCGCGAACCGGGCTGTTCCATGTGCCTGGCCATGAATGCCGACAAGCTGTCGCCCGAGGAACGCTGCGCGTCGACGTCGAACCGCAATTTTGAAGGCCGCCAGGGATTCAAGGGGCGGACCCATCTGGTCTCGCCGTCCATGGCGGCGGCCGCGGCGATTGCCGGACACTTCGTCGATATCCGCGATTGGGGCCACTGAGCCTTGGCACGCAAGCTGATTTCGTCGGGCTCGCCGTTCGAGGCGGAAGCCGGCTATTCCCGGGCCGTTGCGGACGGTGACTGGTGTTTCGTGGCGGGGACGACCGGGTACGATTATACCACGATGACCATGCCAGACGACGTTGTGGCCCAGACAAAGAACGCGCTGGCCACCATCGAAAAGGCTCTGTCTGAGGCAAACTTCTCACTGAGCGACGTGGTCCGGGCACGGTATTATGTAACCGACCGAGCCTATGTGGCCGAAGTCTTTCCGGTTCTGGGGGCAGCGTTCGGCGATATCCGTCCGGCGGCGACGATGATCGTGTGCGATCTCAACACGCCGGAAATGAAGATCGAAATCGAAGTCACCGCCAAACGCACGCAAACGTGACGACAGCGGGCGCAGTGTCCGGTTTGACTGCCGGTCGGCCCTGTCCATAATCGTCGCCGAACCTGGCAAAGGGCGCTGCTGCCATGACTGCGATTGCCGAGACCGCCGCTCCGGAATCCGTGCCGATCTGGGCTCAGGATTCGCGAGGCCTGTTCGCCAACACCGACATGTTGGCCATCGGCTTCACCCTGCTTGTCGTGATTGCGGTCAAGCTTCTGGCATCGCTGTTCAGGCGGCGCTTCAACGAAGACTGACGCTGTCGAACACCCGGGCGCTATTCAACAACCTCTGCGGTCTCAGCAAGGTAGACGGTTTGCGTGAACGGCCGGTCCTGCAAGGGATTGTGGAACGTGACGGGTTCTGCGCGGGCAGCGGCGAAAACGCCGGCCAGTCGGTCTGTGAAATCCGGGTCTGGTGGCTCGTCCGACCACAATCCGAATATGCCGCCGGGTTTCAGATGGCCTGTGAGCCGGTGCAGGGCGTCGGGCTGATAGAAATCAGCGTTGCCCTCGGCCAGATGGGCGCGGGGCGAATGATCGATATCGACCAGGATGGCGTCGAAACGGCGTGCGGGCCGGTCCGGGTCGAAGCCGTCGGACGAGGCGGCCAGGGTGAAAAAGTCGCCATGCAGAAAGCGGCATCGGGGATCCGCGACAAGATCGTCGCCGAGCGGCAGAAGACCTGTTTCATGCCATTCAATCACGGCATCGAGCGCGTCGACCACGAGCAGCGACCCGACACGCGCGCTGTTCAGGACGGCGCGGGCGGTATAGCCGAGCCCGAGACCGCCGACCACGACGTCCAGATCGGACCCGGGCCGCGCGGCGAGCCCAAGGTCGGCCAGAGCGATTTCGGATTCGATGAACAGGCTCGACATCAGGTGCTCGTCGCCGAGCTTGATTTCAAAGACGTCGACGCCGAGCGCCAGAACATGGCGCCGACGCAGCGTCAGGGGACCGAGCGGGGTCGGCCGGTAATCGAGTTCTTCAAACAGTCGGCTCATGGCTCCGGGGACATGCATAGGCAACATCGACGGCATCAGGCTACCATGGGCCGCCTTGTTTCGCGATGACGGGCCGCCATATCTCAGCGGCAGACCCATGGGCCAGAAACAGCGGAACACCGGAACATTGGCGAAGGATCCCAAGCCGGCTGATGGTGACCAGCCTGAGCGCCCGCTTCGACGGCGGTTCAAACCGGTTCTGCTGATCGCGGCCGCCGGCCTTCTCGCCGCCGGTCTGGGAGCATTGTGGCAGGCGCCCTATCTGCCGCGATTGATGGTCGAAGGGTTTCCCGCACCGATCTTGCCTGCCGGCGGATCGTTCGCGGTGCTAAAAGGGGCGGAGCCGCAGAGCGTCGGACCGTCCGCCGACCCGGCACCGATCACCGCGCTCGGCGCCTGGTCGGGGGATCTGTTTGCCGCAAGCGGCGGCCGGGCTTTGCTGGCGTTGCGCGATGGACGCCTCGTCTTGGAGCATTACGCGCCTGCATTCGATGCCCGGACCCGATTCAATTCCTATTCGCTGGTCAAAAGCCTTATCGGCACGCTAATCCTTCGTGCCGTTACGGAAAAACGCATCGCGTCTTTGGACGATCCCGTCGGCCGTTATCTGCCTGAAGCCGGAGACGCCGCCTTTCGCGCGGTACCGCTTGCCGCCTTCCTGGACATGCGCAGCGGAGTCGCCTTTGCCGGTCTCCGGTCGGCTACGGTGCCGGTATCCGGTGCTTATGAATTCCTGACCATGCGGCGCAATCCCTTCGGTCCGATGGCCCGTCTGCACATGCGCGGGTTCCAAGCCGTGCAGTCCGGGCTGCGCATCGATCCGGCCAAGGCGGATCTGTTCGACTATCAGAACATCAATTCTTCGGTGCTGGCCGCCGTGCTCGAGGCGGTCTACGACACCAGGCTGAACGAACTGGTCGAACGCACTATATGGATGCCGGCCGGCGCCGGCGACGCTGTCTGGCGGCGCCATGCTCCCGAAGGCGGGGTCACCGCCTATTGCTGCATTTATGCGCCGGCCCGGGACTGGATTGCGGTTGCCGCCTTTGTCATGCGCAATGGCGAGCCGGACGCACCCTTCCTGCGGCCCGATCTGCACGCCCGCTTCTTCGGGAAGAATATCGACCCGGCAGAACGGCAGTCGGGCACCTATCGGCAGCACCTTTATCACAACGTTCTCGATCGGACCGGCGAGGCGCTGCAGGGTCCGTTTTCCTATTTCTACGGCGCGAATGGCCAGACCGTCTACATGCTGCCTGAGAAAGACCTCGTCGTCGTCCGGTTCGGGGAAAGACCGGCCCTCCTGCATTCCACGCTTTATGCGACCTGGCGCCTGATCGAGGGCGACAGCGCCTATCGTCCGCCGCCGGTTGCCGGGAATTCGGGATCCTGATTCGCTTAACGACCGCGGCCATTGACGGAAAAGCGCATGATCGGCCGGGTTTCGGAGCGCCGCGCAACTTCGGTGAAGCCGGCCCGGCGGAAGGATTCGGCAATGCCGGTCCAGGCATAGGTGCCGGGATAAGGGTCCTTGCGCGGCTCCACCGGATAGCCCTCGATTATCGTGCCGCCCTGGTCGGCGACAAAACGTTTGGCGGCGTCCAGCAACGCGACGGCGACACCCTTGCGGCGATAGTCGCGGCGGATCAGGAAACAGGAGATCGACCAGACCGGTTCGGCGTCGACCGGTTTGAGAATGCGCGAGCCTTCCAACCGGACGAATTCCGTGCGCGGGGCGATGGAGAGCCAGGCAATGGGCGTATCGCCATCAAAGGCCAGCAATCCCGGCGGACGGCCGGTACCGAATATGCGCTTCATCTTCTTTCGATTGCCGGCGCCCTTCTGGGCCTCCTGGATTTTCTGGCTCTGCCGCCACAACATGCACCAGCAGCCGCCGACCCCGCCTCTCGGTCCCATCAGCGCCTCGAAATCCGCCCAGCGCTCGGCTGTTGCCGGGACAATCGTGAGGGCCGGACCGGCATGGCATTGCTCGTCAGCGGATTCGGACAGCATGGCAGCGTTCCAATTAAAACCGAGACACAGGGCGATATCAGGATTAGAACAAAACAAGAACATTTTGTCGCTGAAAAAGCAAGATCCATTTTTTGAATTCCCGGTTCTAATATGGCCCGGTCGAAGCCCTAGCACCTCGTCACAGAGATTTTGACGATTTGATGGGGAAGACTCGTGCCTGGACTAGGCGCGTCGCGCAGCGCGATCACAACGGCGATGTTTCGCCGTTGTCCTTTGCCCGACAAATCGGAAACATCCGATTTGTTTAACATCGGGCAAGCGGCGCAACGACGCCCAGGCACGAGCCTTCGCCACCGAAGGGCGGCTTCTCCTGGATTTTGGGCGTCGTTGCCCTGCTTGAATGATGTCCCACATCGATCTACGCACGGCGCCTAGCCAAAATCCAGGACAAGCCGGTTAAACCATCAAAATCTCTGCGACGAGGTACTAGACATGCCGTGCGGAGCGCCAGGCCCATGATCGATCACGTTTCCATCGCGGTTTCCGACTTGCGCCGGTCGGCCGAATTCTATCGTCGGGTCTTTGCGCCCCTTGGCATGGCCGCCCTCGTGGAGGAGCCGCACCGCTTCGGCTTCGGCAAGCGCTATCCCGAATTCTGGATCAACGAACGCCCGGCCATGCGCCCGGTCGATGCCGATACCGGGTGTCATGTCTGTCTGCGGGCGCGGGACCGTGAGGCCGTGCGGCTGTTTTTCGAGATCGCGCTGGATGCCGGCGGACTGGACGACGGTCCTCCCGGAAACCGCACGGCCAGCATGACCGACTATTACGCGGCCTTCGTCCGGGATCCGGACGGCAACCGGCTGGAGGCCGCCACGTTTCCCCGCTGACAAGGCCACTGGGTCAGCTGAACTCGGCGCGCAGGTCCAAGGTCGATTCGTTGCCGATCCGGTCGAAATTCGCGGCGAGCCAATGGTCCGCCGCGCGCCGGCCAATGTCGCGGAGATGGGTCAGAAAGGCCCATTCCGCATTGAGCTTTGAGGAGGCCGAAAGCGGCTTCAGGTCCTCGTCGGCTGAAATCCGGTGCAGATAGACGCGCATGTATTCCTTGCTGTCGAGCTTTCCGTCGTCGATCAGCCGCGTCACAAAGTCGATCGCGCGCAGTTCCCGCAAAAGCGTGGCGTTGAACGTGATCTCGTTCAGGCGATTGACGATGTCGCGGGCGGTCTTCGGGGTTTCCGGCCGTTCGATCGGATTGATCTGGATGATGATCGTGTCGGACGCGCTGGAATTGTAGAACAGCGGAAACAGGGGCGGATTGCCCATATACCCGCCGTCCCAATAGGGTACGCCGTCGATTTCGACCGCCTTGAACACATGCGGCAGACAGGCCGAGGCCATGACCGCGTCAAGGCTGATGTCGTCGTGGTCGAAAACGCGGATCTTGCCGGAATGCACGTTCGTCGCGGCAACGAAGACCTTGATGTCCTTGACCGAGCGTACGGCGTCGAAATCCACCTGGTCCCGGACCACATCGCGCAGCGGGTTGATGTCGAAGGGATTGAAATCGTAGGGCGAAGAAAACCGGGTGAGCACATCGAAGAACAGATAGGTCGGCGATGAATCGAGGCTCCAATTGCCGAACAGCATATCGAGGGCGCTGCGCTGGATCGGGCTCGCGCGCGCGGTCTTGGAAACGGCACGCCAGAATTCGGTCAGGGATTCGCGGGCCCCGTCGCGTCCGCCTTTGGCAATGCCGTCGGCAAGCACCACGGCGTTCATGGCACCGGCACTGGTGCCGGTGACGCCCTCGATGTCCAGTCGTTCGTCCTCAAGCAGGCGGTCGATTACGCCCCAAGTATAGGCTCCATGGGCGCCGCCGCCCTGCAATCCGAGATTGATCTTTTTGCGCTGCCGCGCCCGCCCCGCTTTCGCCACGATAGGTTCCAATCGTCAAGAGAATGGCCGGATGGCCGATCAAACAATGCGCTCGTCAATGAGCGGTCCAGCCGCCGTCCACCGGAATCGTCACGCCGGTGATCGATCGGGCCTGGTCCGAGCACAAGAAGAGGGCAAGGCCCGCGATTTCCTCCACTGTGACAAATTCCTTGGTGGGCTGGGCCTCAAGCAGCACATCGTGCTTGACCTGCTCCTCGGTCATGCCGCGGGCCTTTGCGGTGTCGGGAATCTGTTTTTCAACCAGCGGCGTCCAGACATAGCCCGGCGCGATCGCGTTCACCGTGATGCCGAATGTGGCGGTTTCAAGCGCAATCGTCTTGGTGAGGCCGGCAATGGCATGTTTCGCGGACACATAGGCCGATTTGAACGGCGAGGCGACCAATGCGTGTGCCGATGCCGTGTTGATGATGCGGCCCCATCGGCGCTTTTTCATGCCTGGCACGGCCGCGCGGATCGTGTGAAACGCCGCGGACTGGTTGATGCCGATGATCGCATCCCATTTTTCGACCGGGAATTCCTCGATCGGCGCGACATACTGAATTCCGGCATTGTTGATCAGGATGTCGAGGCCGCCGAATTCGGCCTCAACCCGGTCAATCATGGCGGCGATATCGTCGGGATTGAGCATATTGGCGCCGTCATAGGCGACCTTTACGGAAAACTCTTCTGCCAGCCCGGCGCGCGTCGCTTCGATTTCCGCGGGATCGCCGAGACCGTTCAGGACGATGTTGGATCCTTCTCGAGCGAATTCGCGAGCCATTTCAAGGCCGATGCCGGACGTGGAGCCGGTAATCAGCGTGGTTTTTCCGGAAACCATGGCATGTTCCTTTCGGGCGGGACAGCTGGCGGGAGACGAACAGAGTATTTATTGCACTGCACACATAATCAAGAGAAGGGCATCACAACCGTTTGACATCATGGTGTCAGACGCCCTCGTCTGGCCCAGTAGCCATACCGGTTTGCCATGCCGGGCATCGAGACACGTTGACAGCCCGAAGATTTCTCGCCTAATCCAGAAGCCAGCGATTGCAATCGACCGGGACAGAGATGGACTACCTTTCCAGACCCTTCGACCGCCGGATTTCGGAACCCGTTCATGTCGGCGGGGTCGCTGTCGGCGGCGGCGCCCCGGTGGTCGTGCAGTCGATGACGAATACGGATACGGCCGACGTCGATTCCACGGTGGCTCAGGTTGCGGCATTGTCCCGCGCGGGTTCGGAAATTGTGCGTATCACGGTCGACCGCGACGAGTCGGCGGCCGCGGTACCAAAAATCCGCGAAAGGCTGGAACGGCTCGGCCTCGACGTGCCGCTTGTCGGCGACTTCCACTATATCGGACACAAGCTTCTGGCCGATCATCCGGCCTGTGCCGAAGCGCTCGCCAAGTACCGCATCAATCCCGGTAATGTCGGCTTCAAGGAAAAGAAAGACCTGCAATTCGGGGCGATCATCGAGACCGCCATCCGCCACGACAAGCCGGTGCGGATCGGCGTCAATTGGGGGTCGCTCGACCAGGCGCTCCTGACGCGGCTCATGGACGAGAATGCCGCGTCGCCCAATCCGGTGACGGCGACGGAAGTGATGCACGAGGCAATCATCCAGTCCGCGCTGATATCGGCCGAGCTCGCCGAAAATATCGGCATGCCGCGTTCAAAGATTATCCTGTCGGCCAAGGTGTCCCAGGTGCAGGACCTGATCACGGTCTATACCGCGCTCGCAAGGCGGTCCAACCACACCTTGCATCTCGGCCTGACAGAGGCCGGCATGGGCTCAAAGGGCATTGTCGCCTCGTCAGCGGCCATGGGCGTGCTCCTGCAACAGGGGATCGGCGATACGATCCGGGTCTCGCTGACGCCGGAA
>JBCDLT010000054.1:0-45843 GCA_038745065.1 Pseudomonadota bacterium
CGGGCTCATTGCGATTTTTGCGGGTGTCCTGTCGGTTACGCCGGCCGCCGCGCTTACGACGGATTGGCAGGAAAGCATGGGAGGGCGGACACGGGTGATCGCATCCGGGCCGCTTGATCCCGCTTCGCTGGCAACCGATCTTGCGATCCAGATGGAATTGAAACCCGGCTGGAAGACATATTGGCGCATGCCCGGCGATACAGGTATCGCACCGCAATTCGATACTTCCGGATCGAGCAATCTCAAGTCCTTCGACGTGGCCTGGCCCGCACCGAAATCCTTCGACGACACCTATGGCCGGTCCATCGGCTATTCCGGCAACCTCGTGCTGCCGGTACGGGTGGTGGCCAAGAACAAGGCCCTGCCTCTGGCTGTCGATGTCACCGTGCGCTACGGCGTGTGCGAGCGGATCTGCGTGCCGCTCGAGCAAACGTTTTCGCTGGTTGTCACACGGTTCGCGCCGCAAGACGACGCCGCTGCCGCCCTGATCGCTTCGGCACGAAAATCAGTCCCTGTCACCGGCACTGCGTCGGCCCCGCTCGCGGTCACGGCGGTTGGCCTTGCCGGCCAATTGCCCGATGCCGCGTTGCGCGTCGCGACGCGGGTATCTGACCCGAATGCGCCTACCGAATTGTTCGCGGAGGGACCGAAGGACTGGTATCTGCCGCTTCCGAAACGGACCGGGACGGCAGGAGATGAAATCCAGTGGGAGCTTTCGCTGGCCGATCTTCCGCAGAGCGCTATTATACCGGGCAGCTCCGTCACGTTCACGCTGGTTAACGGAAAACAGGCGATCGAACAGGTCTGGCGTCTGGACTGACCTTTCAGGTCCGGCCGCCCTCCCCTCCCTTCGCGATCCGATCAGGCCGCCGGAACCCGATCCGGCCTGACGGCCTTGCGACCACGTGGACGGCCGGAGCCCTCATGAACGGCCCGGATCGCATATGCCGGGCCCCTCAAGCCTGGTAAGGAGACGACGATGCCGATCAAGGTGGGCGACAAAATTCCGGATTTCACATTCAAGGTCCCGACGGAAGACGGCCCGGGCGATATGTCCACACAGGACCTGTTCGCAGGCAAGAAAGTGGTGCTGTTCGCCGTGCCCGGTGCCTTTACGCCGACCTGCCACATGAACCACATGCCGGGTTTCGTCGCCAAGGCAGGCGATCTGAAAGCCAAGGGCGTCGATACGATTGCCGTTACGTCCGTCAATGATCCCTTCGTGATGGCCGCGTGGGCGCGCGATAGCAAAGCCGGCGATGCGGTCACGTTCCTGGCCGACGGCAGCGGCGAATTCGTCCGCCTGGTGGACATGGTCCTTGATGCCTCGGCCTTCGGACTCGGCGTCCGGTCGCACCGATATGCCATGATCGTCGACGACGGCACGGTGTCCTGGCTCGGACTGGAGGAAAATCCGACCCAGGCCAACGCGTCGAGCGCGGACGCGGTTCTGGCGGCGCTGTAGCGCCGCGTAGGCTCTCCTCGACAAACGGGTATTGATCGCAGAAGAGGGATCTCTTTTTTACCCGCTTGTGATCATTAGGGAGACGACACCTCCCTAATCGTTGTCCGCCGGCTCGCCCGGCGGACCAAGCTGGACGGGACGATCGGACGCCACCTCTGGAACACCTGGAATAGCCCTGCAAAGACCGCGGAACGTCGTGTAATTAGTCCGAACGCACGGTGGGTCAGTCCCGTTTCGTGACGTCGCTATCGCCACGCCCTTGTCGCGCGGCGCGAAACCGGGCCAACATGAAAAAGCCGTACACCCCAACAAGCGTCGCGGCCAGGCCGAACCATGTCACCGCGTATTGCAGGTGATTGTTGGAAAAGCTCTGCCGGGTCTCGCCCGCCTGGGGCAGGCCGCCAGGCGGCGTCATGGCGGCGACGAGGTCCACGGAATAGGGTGCAAGACGGTCCGCAGCGATGCCGAAATGCTGACCGATGGCGGCCGGATCGCGTGCATACCAGACGTTCTTGGCAATGTCGTTTTCCGGCGTGAACCGGTTGCCGAGCCCGGGCCTGCGGATCAGGCCGACAAGCGTCTGCTCCCCGTCGGAGCTTGCATCGGACGGTCGGGTCGACGGATCCTTGTGGCTTTCCGGGACAAAGCCGCGATTCACGACGACGGTCCAGCCATCGACCGTCTCGAACGGCGCCACCACCCAATATCCCTGGCCGCCACGCGGTCCGCGCGGCGACGTCAGAGCCATATAGACATGCACTTCGTCAGGACCGAACCGGCCGGTCATGCGTACGGGCATGTAGTCGTATCGATCGAAGTCGAACGGCGACCAGGTCGCCGGGCCAGGCGCCGGGACGGGCTCGGACCGCGGCCGCTCCGTCGCCCTGGCGATCAGTTCTTCCTTCCAACCGAGGCGCTCGACCTGCCAGGCGCCGAGCGATATCAGCACCGCAAAAGCGCAGGCTGCAAAGACCGACGGGAAAACATAATTCTTCAGGCTATCCGTCATGGGACCTCTTGCCGGACCTGCAGGCTCCACCGTACCGCGCCGACCGCAAATGCGGCTACGCCCATGGATGGCCTGGACGAGTGACGGCTATTCCGGGCGGCCTTCCTGGGCGTCGTGACGGAATTGCAGGGCGATCATGATCGCTTTCAGCGGCCGCAACATGGCGAGCGCCAGACCTATCGTCAGCGGGATCCAGATCACCATGTGAACCCAGATTGCAGGCCGGAAGGCCAGTTCCGTCACCAGTGCCAGACCGACAATCACGAACCCGACGATCAGGATGATGAAAACCGCCGGTCCGTCGCCCGCATCGCTGAAATCGAAGTTCAGGCCGCATGACGGGCAGCGCGGCGCAATCGTGATGAAGCCGTCAAACAAGGGCCCCTCGCCGCACCGCGGACAGCGCGCCCGCATGCCTGTCGCAAAAGGCGAGAGCGGCGGATGGAATTCCCTGTTCTCCATGGCCGCCCGCGCCGTCGGCAGCGCGTCAGTGGCCGGGCCCGGCCGCCCACACGTAGATGCAGGCAAACAGGAACAACCACACCACGTCGACGAAGTGCCAGTACCAGGCCGCGGCCTCGAACCCGAAATGCTTCTCCGTCGTGAAATGGCCGGCCATTGCCCTGAGCAGGCACACGGCAAGGAAGATCGTGCCGACAACGACGTGGAAGCCGTGGAAGCCGGTCGCCATGTAGAAGGTCGCACCGTAGATGTGATCGGAGAACCCGAACGCGGCGTGGCCGTATTCATAAATCTGGCAGATCGTGAACAGGATGCCGAGCACGACAGTCAGTGCGAGACCGTTGATAAGCCCCTTGCGATCGTTGTGCAGCAAGGCATGGTGCGCCCATGTCACCGTGGTGCCGGATGTCAGGAGAATCAACGTGTTCAGGAGCGGCAGGTGCCAGGGATCGAATGTCTCGATGCCCTCGGGAGGCCAGACGCCTCCGGTCAATTCGGTCCGCATAAACTGCTGGGGGTGATCCGGGAAAAGGGCGACCTCGAAGAAGGCCCAGAACCAGGCGACGAAGAACATCACCTCCGATGCGATGAACAAAAGCATCCCGTATCGCAGATGCAATTGAACGACCTTCGTGTGATCGCCGGCATGGGATTCGCGGATGGTGTCCTTCCACCAGAAGATCATCGTTGCAATGACAACGATCGTGCCGAGCGCGAACAGATGCCACCCGGTCAGATCGGCTCCGAAGAGGACGAGTTCGTCATTGGCAGTCCAGCGCATCAGCCCGATCGCACCGACCGCCATGACGAAGGCGCCGATCGAACCGATGATGGGCCAGGGGCTGGGGTCGACGAGATGGTAATCGTGGTTTTTCGTATGTGCGTCTGCCATTTCCTATGCCCCTGCTGTGTCGTGGCCGCGCCGGGTGATCAAAGCTTCTCTTTGCCGTCTACACTGTTTTCAGTGGCAGCCGCAACCGGCTGATCCGGCGCCTCGGCCGGGAAAAACGTATAAGACAACGTGATCGTCTCGATGGATTTCAGGTTGGGATCATTGTCGATTTCCGGATCGACAAAAAACACGACCGGCATTTCGATCGTTTCGCCCTGTTTGAGTTTCTGTTCTGTGAAGCAGAAACATTCCATCTTGTTGAAATAGGCGCCTGCTTCGTAGGGCGTCACGTTAAAGGTCGACGTGCCCCAATTCGTCGTCGCGCCGCGATTGACGGCAACGTAATCCATGGCGCCGGCCTCGCCGACCTGAAGCGTGACCTCGCGGTTCTTTGAATCAAAATCCCAGGGCAGGCCGCCGGCCACGTTGGCATCGAAACGTATCTTGATGCGGCGATCGATCGGCGCATCCGGCACGCTGTCGGCGACCTGCGTCGTCCCGCCAAAGCCGGTAACCCGACAGAAAAGGTCATAGAGCGGCACCGCGGCGTAGGCGGCACCAACCATCAATCCGACAAAGGCAACGCAGGAAATCGCCACCGAGCGGTTGCGGTCTCCGACACTGTCTGCCCGATCCTTGCTTGCTTCGCTCATTCAATCACCCGGTTAGAGCGGCCGGTCGAGGATCGCCGGCCCGAACTTGACGATCGTCACTATGTAAAAGATCACGACAAGCGCTCCCAGTGACAGGGCAATGGCGATCGACCGCGTACGGCGGCGCCGAACCTGCTCGTCGCTCAGGGACACCTTTTCGCCGCTGAACTTGCCCTCAGCCATAGAACGCTCCGACGACCTGTTCCAACAGCAGAACCGCGAACAGACCGAAGAGGTAAAAGATCGAATAGAGAAACAGCCGGATAGCCGACTTGTTTGCCACCGCCGTCTCCCCCTTGCGCACGACGTCCACGGAGAGCGCCAGGAAAAACAGGCCGGCAAGCAGAGCGGTGATCCCGTACACGATGGAGGCCGCGCCCATGAACCACGGGATCATCGCCACAATCACGAGCGGAAGCGTGTAGAGCACCATCAGTCGGCGCGTTGCCGCGGCGCCCGCGACGCAGGGCATCATCGGAATACCGGCGTTCTTGTAATCCTCTGCCTTGACCAGCGACAGCGCCCAGAAGTGCGGCGGAGTCCACATGAAGATGATCGCGAACAGCACAAGGCTCGTCATGCCGACATCGCCGGAGACCGCAGCCCAACCGATGATCGGCGGGAATGCGCCGGCGGCACCTCCGATGACGATGTTCTGCGGTGTCGAACGCTTCAGCCAGATCGTGTAAATCGCGACGTAAAAGAAGATGGTGAACGCGAGCAGCGCCGCAGCGAGCCAATTGGCGACAAGGCCCAACACGATGACAGAGCCCGCCGATAGCGTCAGGCCGAATGCCAGAGCGTTGTCAGCGTCGACGCGTCCCGCCGGGATCGGCCGCTTGGACGTGCGCAGCATGATCCGGTCGACATCGGCGTCGTACCACATGTTGAGGGCACCGGACGCACCGGCCCCTACGGCGATACACAGGAGCGAGATCGCCGCAATCACGGGATGCACCTCGAACGGCGCCATGACCATGCCGACCAGGGCTGTGAACACTACAAGCGACATGACGCGCGGTTTCATGAGCGCGAAATAGTCGCCGACGCTTCCTCCCACCGCATCCAGGTGCAGGGTTTGTTCTTGTTCTGCTATTGCCATTGACGCGATGTCTGTCCGTTTTCAAGCGTCCGGCGGCCCGTAAGGGCCGGCCGGACCGGTTATTATCGTTTACCGGGGCTTACTTGATCCGCGGCAGGGTTTCAAACTGGTGGAACGGCGGCGGGGACGGCAATGTCCACTCAAGCGTCGTTGCGCCTTCGCCCCATGGATTGTCCGCTGCTTTTTCCTTCTTCGAGAAGGCCTGAAAGACCGAATACAGGAAGATCAGCGTCGAAAGCGTCATGATGTAGGCGCCATAGGAGGACACCGCGTTCCAGCCGGCAAATCCGTCCGGATAGTCGACATAGCGGCGTGGCATGCCGGCCAGACCCAGGAAATGCTGCGGGAAGAAGATCACGTTGACGCCGACAAACGTGGTCCAGAAATGCAGCTTGCCGAGGAATTCGGAATACATGTAGCCGAACATTTTCGGAAACCAGTAATACCACCCGGCAAAGATCGCGAAGACCGCGCCCATCGACAGCACGTAGTGGAAATGCGCGACCACGTAATAGGTGTCGTGGAATGCGCGGTCGAGACCCGCATTGGCGAGTTGCACCCCAGTTACGCCGCCCAGCGTGAACAGGAAGATGAAGCCAACGGCCCACAGCATGGGCGTCTTCATCTCGATCGATCCGCCCCACATCGTGGCGATCCAGGAAAAGATCTTCACGCCTGTCGGCACCGCGATCACCATGGTGGCGAACACAAAATAGGCCTGCACGCTGACGTCCATACCAACCGTGTACATGTGGTGCGCCCAGACGATGAAGCCGACCACGCCGATGGCCACCATCGCATAAGCCATGCCGAGATAACCGAAGATCGGTTTGCGCGAGAACGTCGACACGATGTGACTGATGATGCCGAAGCCCGGCAGGATCAGGATGTAGACTTCCGGGTGACCGAAGAACCAGAACAGGTGCTGGAACAGGATCGGGTCACCACCGCCTTCCGGCGCGAAGAATGTCGTACCGAAATTGCGGTCGGTCAAAAGCATCGTGATGGCGCCGGCGAGAACCGGCAGCGACAGGAGCAAAAGGAACGCTGTTACCAGAACAGACCAGGCAAACAGCGGCATCTTGTGCAGCGTCATGCCCGGTGCGCGCATGTTGAAGATCGTGGTGATGAAGTTGATCGCGCCCAGGATCGACGATGCGCCGGCAATGTGCAGCGCAAGGATTGCGAAGTCCATCGCCGGTCCAGGCTGTCCGCTGGTGGAGAGCGGCGGATAGATCGTCCAACCACCGCCAACACCGAGCGCGCCTGCCGGCCCTTCGACGAACATCGATAGGATCAGCAGCAGGAAAGCCGGTGGCAGGAGCCAGAACGAAATGTTGTTCATGCGCGGAAACGCCATGTCCGGGGCGCCGATCATGATCGGCACGAACCAGTTGGCGAAGCCGCCGATCAGCGCCGGCATGACCATGAAGAAGATCATGATCAGCCCGTGCGCGGTGGTGAACACATTATAGAGGTGTTTGCCCGCCTCGACCGGATCGTCGGCGGCCATCAGGTATTCGGCAACCCAAGGGAAGAACTGCATACCCGGCTCGTGAAGCTCGATACGCATGGCGCCTGACAGCGCGCTACCGACCAGCCCGGCAAAGATCGCAAACACAAGGTACATCGTGCCGATGTCCTTGTGGTTGGTCGAATTTGTATATCTCAGGATACCCCGGGGATGGTCGTGACCATCGTGCACCGCTGAAGTTGCCATTTAAACCGTCCTTCTGATCAAATCCGTGCCGGTACCGTCAATCGCCTTTAGCGGGCCGGCCGTACTCGCCTTTCGGCCCTAGTCGTTCGTAACGGCCGCAAGTTTGCGATCCGTCGCGATCTTCTGGGCCAGAATCTCGTACGCGTCCTCAACGTCGCCTTCTGACGCCGCGTTGATGAATGTCTCGAACTGTTCTTCGGAGACGACGCGCAGGCCGATCGGCATGAAGGCGTGGTCCTTGCCGCACAACTCGGAACACTGACCGTAATACATGCCTTCCCGGTCAGCCTTGAACCAGGTCTCGTTCAGACGTCCCGGC
Source organism: Pseudomonadota bacterium (assembly GCA_038745065.1). Classification (GTDB taxonomy): domain Bacteria; phylum Pseudomonadota; class Alphaproteobacteria; order Rhizobiales; family JANQQB01; genus JANQQB01. The sequence goes on from JBCDLT010000054.1 coordinate 7,623, forward strand.
ACTGCGTCCATCTTGAAGCCGAGCGCGGGTACGGTGAAGGAATGCAGGACGTCGGCTGCTGTCACCTGGACGCGCACGACCTTGCCGACCGGAACGACGAGATCGTAGTCGACGGCAAGCAGGCGCGGAACGTCGGCTTCCGAAAGACCGTGAGCGACGGCCTTCGCCGCCATTTCATCGGGCTCGGACAGCATGATACTGTCGAAAGACACCCCGTTATGGGCCTCGTCCGTATACTCATAGCCCCAATACCACTGATAACCCGTCACCTTGACGGTCATATCGGACGGCGGGATGACCGCTTCGTCGTACAATAGCCGGAACGACGGGATGGCAATAATGACGAGGATGATGATCGGAACGACCGTCCAGACCACTTCGATCGTCGTGTTATGCGTCGTCTTGGACGGCGTCGGGTTCGCCTCGGCGCTGAACTTGGTGACGCAATAGGCCAGAAGCGCCAGCACGAACAGCGTGATCACGGTGATGATCACAAGCGTGAACGTGTTGAACCAGGAGATCTTTTCCATGATCTCCGACGCGGCGGGCTGCAGCCCCAATTGCCAGTCCACCGGCTGGGCGGCCTGCGCCGGAAGCGAGGCGAACAATGCGGTTGGCGCGAGGGCTGCCAGCCCCCCCTTCCAACAAATCGATGGCAGGTCGTATTTCAATCCTCAGCTCCGTATATTTCCGCCCCTGACGCGGAGATGGCGCGTGTCTCGAGCCGCACGCTGCCCCGGGGAACATCTATCCGAGCCGTCACAAAACCCGTGCGCTCCCCAGCGCCGACTCCATGACACAAAAACCATAACACACCCCGAGCCGCAACGGTTGATGCACGGAATTGTTGCGGCAAATCGCGCTGAAACCGCGCCGCGTCGCCCTGCGGGCGGACCGTCGCGCGCCCGGCGCCGTCCTGAAGAACCGACCAAACGTCGCGAATCCGTCGTATCCGGCTTACCGTTCCGGCCGTTAGGTCTGGACAAAGCCCCGTCAATCACTGAATACGGTTCAGTCCATTGTGCAGGGATCGAATCACTATGTCTCGACTCCGCGCGGCGCTGGTCGCCGTGATTCTCGCATCGATTTCCGGCTCGACCGCCTTCGCCCAGGGAGAGGTCAAGTCCAGCCACGGCGACTGGCAGATCCGGTGCGACACGCCCCCCGGGGCCCAGAGCGAGCAATGCGCCCTGATTCAGAACGTGACGGCCGAGGATCGCGACAATGTCGGTTTGTCGGTCATCGCCCTGAAAACGGCGGACAAGCAGGCAAAGATCCTGCGGGTCCTGGCACCGCTGGGCGTTTTGCTGCCGGCCGGTCTCGGCCTTCGGATCGACGACGAGGATGTCGGCCGGGCCGGTTTCGTGCGCTGCACTGTCAGCGGCTGCATTGCCGAAGTTATTCTCGATGATGCGCTCCTGGAAAAACTCAGCAAACGGACGCTGGCGACATTCATCATCTTCCAGACGCCGGAGGAAGGAATCGGCATCCCGATTTCGCTTTCCGGCTTCCGTGACGGCTTCGATTCGCTTCCCTAGGTCCTGGTCAGGACCCGACCGGTCCAGGACCCAAGTCGCCGGATCGACATGTCCCATTGACCGGGCCGGGCCGGAGCGGCACAGTGCGCCCGCAACAGTCATCCGGCCGAACCCGACCATGCTGTCGTCAGAAGCCGAAGCGCAAACGCGGCGCGGATCGCGCCCCAACATCGTTCGCGCCGACGATCCAAGGATACCCAATCATGAGCCAGGATTTTCCCGATCTCGGAAGACTTTCATCCGCCGATGCCGACAAGGTGCTGGCCCGCGCGCTGGCGGACGCCGATGACGGCGAACTGTTTGTCGAGCACCGCCAGTCGGAGAGCCTGACCTGGGACAACGGCCGTCTGAAGTCCGGGTCGTTCGACAGCGACCAGGGTTTCGGGCTGCGTGCCATTGCCGGCGAAGCCGCCGGCTACGCGCATTCCGGCGACCTTTCCGTCGCCGCGCTGGAACGGGCGGCGGACGCCGTAACCGCGGTAACGCGGGGCTATAGCGGCGAATACGCCGACGCGCCGGCCGGCACGAACGCCAAACTCTATTCGGACGACAATCCGATCGAGAGCCCGGGTTTCGAAGAAAAGGTCCGGATCCTGGAAGAAGTCGACGCCTATGCCCGCAAGGCGGATGAGCGCGTCAAGCAGGTTTCCGTCTCGATCGCTTCGAACTGGCAATCCATCGACATCCTGCGCCTCGGCGGCGAACGGCGGCGCGATGTACGACCGCTGACGCGCTACAACGTTTCCGTCGTCGTTGAAAAGGACGGGCGCCAGGAGACCGGCTCGTTCGGAACCGGCGGGCGTCAGGACCTCGACACGTTTCTCGGCGGCGACCGCTGGCAGGAAGGGGTCGACGAGGCGCTGCGCCAGGCTCTTGTAAATCTGGAGGCCGTGGACGCACCTGCAGGCGAAATGGACGTAGTGCTTGGTCCCGGTTGGCCCGGCATTTTGCTGCACGAGGCGGTCGGCCACGGCCTTGAAGGCGATTTCAACCGCAAGAAGACGTCCGCCTTTGCCGGGCTGATGGGCGAGCGTGTGGCGTCGCCCGGCGTGACCGTCGTCGACGACGGCACGATCGCAGACCGGCGCGGTTCCCTGACCATCGACGACGAGGGCACGCCGACGGCGCGGACCGTGCTGATCGAGGACGGCATTCTTGTCGGTTACATGCAGGACCGCCAGAATGCGCGGCTGATGGGCATGCAACCGACCGGCAATGGCCGCCGGCAATCCTACGCGCACATCCCGATGCCGCGCATGACCAACACGGTCATGCTGTCGGGAACGCATGATCCGGAAGAAATCCTGAAATCAGTCAAATCAGGCCTTTATGCAGTCTCCTTCGGCGGCGGCCAGGTCGACATCACGTCCGGCAAGTTCGTGTTTTCCTGCACCGAGGCCTATCGCATCGAGGATGGCAAGATCGGCGCCCCGGTCAAGGGCGCTATGCTGATCGGCAACGGCCCCGATGCGCTGACGCGGGTGCCGATGATCGGCAACGACATGGCGCTCGACCGGGGTATCGGAACCTGCGGCAAGAACGGCCAGGGCGTTCCGGTCGGCGTCGGTCAGCCGACCATGCGGATCAATGCGCTGACCGTCGGCGGCACTGCCGCCTGACAGCCAAGACCGACAGTGCGCTCGCTCTATCACGCCTCGCCGCTGCGGCTGCGCGTCAACGCCTTTTCGCGGGTGCTCCGCGCCGCCTATCACGACACGCTCTATGCGTCCGTAGAGGCCGGGTCGCGCCGGGAAACGGTCGACGCCGGAGAAGCGGATGCGCCCTATTGCGTCGAGACGTATCGCGGTCGACTGAAACTGTGCCCCTCCAGCGGACTGGTCTTCGATGATGCGGTTCTCCTGAAGGGATCTTCCGACCGGTTCATGCGCGAGCGCGTCCCGGATTACGGTCGGGTCTACGACCGGGAAGACCGGCATGTGCCGATCGCGATTTCGCTGCGGCACGGAGCGGAAGCCAATTACTGGCACTATTTCCAGCTTGTTGCGACAAAAGCCGTCATCGCCGACCTGCACGGAATGGATCCCGGAATTCCGCTGGTTCTGTCGCGGCGACAGGCAGACGTGCCGTTCATCCGGCGCACGATCGAGCTCGGGGTTTTCGGCGGGCGTTCGCTGATCATCCAGGAAAACGACGAAGTGCTCGCCGCCGACGAGATCCTGGTGATCCGTCCGCCGCTGCACGGCCCCGTCTACAGGGATGTCCTGCTCGATCGCCTGCAGATCCGAGGCGACAGCGAGGTCAACGACCGGTTGTTCGTGACCCGGGGCAAAAGCGCGGAAAACGATCGCCGGTTGCAGAATGAAGCGGAGGTCGAACGGGCACTCGAGCCTTTCGGTTTCAGAACGGTGGACCCCCAGGCCTATTCGCTGGACGACCAGATGCGGCTGTTTGCCGGTTGCCGGTTCATGATCAGCCCGCACGGTGCCGGCCTCACCAACATGATCTTCCGGCGCGGCGCGCCGCTCGACGTCATCGAGATCTTCAACGCCAACCTGGTCAATCCCTGCTACCGGATCGTGGCGGAAGAATACGGGTTCCGGCACGCGCACATGGTCTGCGAGACGGTGTCGGGGAAACCGCGGACGGCGAAGCCGCTGGTCGACGTCGCGACGCTTGTCGATCAGGTCCGCGACATGGCCCCTTAGCCTTGTGTGGCGGGCTTACGCACGCCATCAAAGACGTTGCGTCAGGCCGAAAGCGCTTTACTCTTGCAAGGATGATGATTCCGTTGCGGAAAGGACCGTACCGGACCGATTGATCGAGACCGGACAGACAGCGGAATGGCAAGTGCCGATTCGACCGGGTTTGTAACCGAGGCCATCGTGTTCCTCGGGGCGGCGGTCGTTGCTGTTCCAGCCTTCAAGGCCATCGGGTTCGGCTCCATCCTCGGCTATCTGGCCGCAGGCGTGGCCATCGGCCCGCATGTCATCGGCCTCGTCTCCAATCCGGAAACCATCCTGCATGTCGGCGAACTGGGTGTGGTCTTCCTCCTGTTCGTCATCGGGCTCGAATTGCAGCCGTCCAGGCTCTGGGCCATGCGGCAGGACATATTCGGTCTGGGCGGCCTGCAGATCGTGATTACCGGCGTGCTTCTTATGGGCGTCGGTCTTGTTGGCGGTCTCAGCCCGCCGGTAGCCTTCGTTGCCGGGTTCGGCTTCGCGCTCTCCTCCACGGCTTTCGGGCTGCAGATCCTCCAGGAGCGCGGACAATTGTCGAGCCCCTATGGCCAGAAATCCCTGGCCATCCTGCTCGCCCAGGACATCGCCATCGTGCCGCTCCTGGCGATCCTGGCGCTGTTTGCCACCGAGATCGAAGACCTGAGTGCAGGCGATATCGCCTACCACCTGACGATCGAACTGGGCGCTATCGCGCTGCTCATCCTGATCGGACGGTATGTGCTGACGCCGGTTCTGACGACTCTTTCCCGGTTCGGCGCGCGCGAGGTGTTTTCCGCAACCGCGCTCTTGATCGTTCTGGGAAGCGCGGGCCTGGTGGCCGCTGCCGGCCTCTCCATGGCGCTCGGCGCCTTTCTGGCCGGCGTGATGCTCGCTGAATCGTCGTTCCGACACACGTTCGAGGCCGAGATCGAACCCTTCCGGTCCATGCTGATGGGCCTTTTCTTCATGGCGGTCGGCATGTCGCTCGACCTCGGCATGTTCATGCAGACCTGGTCGATCGTGCTCGGCCTGGTGGTTCTGGTCCTGGGTCTCAAGGCGATGATCCTTTGGGGCCTTGCCCGCCTGTTCGGCTCCTCGAACGCCGACTGCCTGCGGATCGCCGTCACGCTGCCGCAATGCGGTGAATTCGCCTTTGTCCTGCTCGGCACGGCAGCGACGGCCGGTTCGATCTCGGCCGTGGAAAACAACGTCTTCACTGCCGTCGTCATCGTCACCATGGCGGCTACGCCCGTGCTCGGCGCCGTCTATGATTTTGTTGCCAACCTGTTGCGGGAAAAGGGTGTCGATGCGGAGATCGTGGAGAGTTTCGACGAAGCCAATGCCCAGGTCCTGATCATCGGTTTCGGCCGGTTCGGCATGGTGGTCGCGCAGATGCTGACATCGGAAGGCATTTCGATCACCGCGATCGACCGGTCCCCGAAACGCATCGCCTATGCCGGCAAGCACGGCTACAAGGTGTATTTCGGCGATGCCACCCGAGCCGACGTTTTGCGCGCGGCCGGCGCCGAACAGGCCTCGCTGATCGCGCTGTGCATCGAAAACGAATCGGTGATGGAGAAGGCCATCGGCGTTGTCCGCCGCGAATTCCCGAATGCCGCCCTGTTCTGCCGGGCGACGGATCACGAGCATGCCATCGACCTGGAACGGATCGGCGTCGACTACCAGATCCGCGAGACCTTTGAATCCGGCATCGTCTTCGGCCGCACCGCACTCGGCCGCCTCGGCATTCCGAGCGACCGGATCGCGATGATCGAAGAGGACGTGCGGGTGCGCGACGAGGAACGGCTGGCGATCCAGATCCGGGAAGGCCTTTATGCCGGCCAGGACAAACTGCATGCCCGTACGCCGAAAGTGCGCGAAGATACCGGCTGACATCCACGAACCGAGCTTACTCTTTAGCCGCTCCGGCTCCTCCCACAGGTGAGACGCATGACGCAGACGGAAGACGCCGCCAAGTTTGTCGAAGGCTCGACGATGCGCCACGTCATCACGATGACGGCAACCGCGTCGGTCGGCCTGATGGCGATCTTCATCGTGGATTTTGCCAACCTGTTCTACATCTCGCTGCTCGGCAAAGCGGCGCTCGCTGCGGCGATCGGCTATGCGGGAACAGTCCTTTTCTTCAACACCGCCTTGTGCATCGGCATCACCATCGCCGCCGCTGCACTGGTCTCCCGCGCGCTGGGCGCCGGCGATCGAGAGCGGGCGCGCCGCATGGGCGCATCGGCCCTGGTGTTCATGGTGCTGTTCTCCGGCCTGATGGTCGCAATTCAATTGCCATTGCTCGACCCGATCCTCGGTTTGCTCGGCGCGACCGGAGAGACCCGCAGCGTCGCACTCGGCTTTTTGTACATCGTGGTGCCGTCGCTGCCGCTGCTGGGGCTCGGCATGTGCCTGTCCGGCCTGTTGCGTGCCGTCGGCGACGCCAAGCGGGCCATGTATGTCACGCTATGGGGCGGTCTCGCCTCGGCGGTGCTCGACCCGATCCTGATCTTCGGCCTCGACCTGGAAGTCACCGGCGCGGCGATCGCGACCGTATTGTCCCGCACAGCGCTGGTTGCCGCCGGATGGTACGGCGCGATCCGGATCCACAACCTGGTCGCCCGACCCCGGCCGGGCGATGTCGCCGAAGACATGCGACCGCTGCTCGGCATTGCCGTGCCCGCCGTGCTCACAAATGTCGCAACGCCGGTGGGCAACGCCTACATGACGGCGGCGCTTGCCGATTTCGGCGACGAAGTGATCGCCGCCTGGGCCGTGATCGGCCGTCTGATTCCGATCGCTTTCGGCACGATCTTTGCCCTTTCAGGCGCGATCGGCCCGATCATGGGCCAGAATTTCGGCGCCCGCCGGTTCGATCGGGTCCGCCAGACCCTGGTCGACGCGCTGATCTTTACCTCGATCTATACGCTCGGTGTGTGGACCGGCCTCTATCTCTTGCAGGACGCGATCGTGGACCTTTTTTCCGCCTCCGGGCGGATGGCCGATCTTGTGCGCTTCTTCTGCACCGTCGTTGCCGTGACATGGCTCTTCAACGGTGCGCTCTTCGTCGCCAATGCGGCCTTCAACAATCTTGGTTTTGCGACCTATTCGACGGTCTTCAACTGGGGCCGCGCAGTCCTCGGCACGATCCCCTTCGTGCTGGCGGGCGCGCATTACGGCGGTGCCGAGGGAGCGCTGCTCGGCCAGGGGCTCGGTGGCGTGGTTTTCGGTACGGCCGCCATGATCGTCTGCTTCCGCGTCGTTGCTGACCTGAAGATAAAGCCCGATCTGGCCCGCCCGGAAGCGGTGGGACAAAGCGCCCTATCGGCATTTTCCAGCGGTAAAAGCGCCAATTTGGGATAGAAAAGCCGGCTTTTCGCCTCTATCTTGGAAGGAGCGACAGGGATTCCTTCGACATGATGAACCGAATGGAGCGGCCACGGGCCGGCGGCGAAGCCAAAGTCTCCTATCTGGACGGCGACTTCCAGGTCGTGGTTCCGGGTGCCTATGTGCGGTGCGCCGTCACCGGGCGCATCATTCCGCTTGAAGACCTGAAATACTGGAGCGTCTCGCGCCAGGAAGCCTATGTGGACGCGGCGACGGCCCTGGAACGGCACAAGCAGTTCGGCGCTCCCTAACTGCCATCGCTAGCGCCCGATCCCCGCAAATCCTAGATCGTGACGACTTTCCGTCGGTTGCTCAGACGACCGTCGTGACAAGCTTGTTGCGGACAGCGTCCGGATCGGCAAACCGGCAAGTCGCCGGAATGACCCGGATTGTCTCCAAGAGCGCCTTTTGCGCCGGCCCGGTCAGGGATTTCAGGCGCATGAAATCCTTTTGCGTGGTGACCGGTACGAGGCCGTCGGCCCGTGCCCGATCATCGATCGCGCCGGCCTCGGCTTCGGAAAGTATGTGATGGTCCGGAAATCGGACCGTATGCACCACGTCCAGGCTTGCCTCATGAAGTGCGCGAAAGAACTTCTTGGGCCGGCCCAGACCGCAAAAAGCAAGCAGCCGTTGGCCCGGCTGGACGCCGGAAACATCTAGTTCCAGCCGCGCGTCGAAGAGATCGATGCCGGCCTCCCGGCAGACGGCCTGCATGGCCTCGCGGCCGGGACCGGTGCCCATAGCCACGACGGCATCGGCATGGCGGATCTGGCGCGATAAAGGCGCCCGCAACGGTCCGGCCGGAAGGCACATCCCGTTGCCGATGCCGACCTCGCCATCGACGACCGCCAGCGACAGCGTCTTTTGCAGCGACGGGTTCTGGAACCCGTCATCCATAACAATGCAGGTCGCGTCGGTCTGCTCTATGAGGCGCGCGCCTGCGACGCGGTCGCGGGCAATAATTGTCGGCGCCCGGGCCGCCAGCAGCAACGGTTCGTCCCCGACGTCTGCTGCCCGATGCCGGTCCGGGTCGACCTGCAGCGGCCCCGCCTCGGACCCGCCGTAGCCGCGCGACAGAAAGGCAGGACGCGCGGCGGCCGCTTCAAGCATCGTACCGAGCGCCAGCGCGACCGGCGTCTTGCCGGCACCGCCGGCGACGAAGTTCCCAACGCAGATTACAGGCAGCTTCGCACGGTATTGCGGCGGACGCTCCATGCGTCCGGCGGCGATGGCGCCATAGATCAGCCCGAACGGCGCCAGGATCCGCGCCTTCCACGATGTGCCGGACCACCAAAATCCCGGAGCCGACAGGGGCAGGGTCACCGATGGGTCCGCGCCGGCACGCGCTCCGTCAACGGATCGATGAAGGGCGTCAGCGCATCGAGCGTGCGGGCAAGCGCGCCACGCTGTTCCCGGACATAGGCTGCCGCCTGTTCGGCAATCGTGCGCCGGCGATCGACATCGGACCACAAGGACAGGACGACATCCCGAAACACCTCGGCATCGTCGCAGCGCAGGGCGCCGCCGACCTCGTTGAGGTCGCGATAGATGTCCTTGAAATTCCGCACGTTCGGGCCGTGCAGGATGGGAACATTCAATTGTGCGGGTTCGACGGGATTCTGGCCGCCGCGCTCGACGAAAGAGCCTCCGACAAACGCCATCTCTGACAAACGGTACAAAAGGCCGAGATCGCCGATCGTGTCGGCGATGTATACCGACACATTCCGGGACGGTTCGTCCCCCGCCGACCGGATCGCGGCCGTCAGCCCTTCGATTTTCACAAGCTGGGCGACGTCGGGACCGCGCTGGGGATGACGCGGCACCAGGATCAGAAGCGCATCCGGATTGCTCTGCATGAGCGCGGCATGGGCGGTCAGTGCGAGCGCCTCTTCTCCCTGGTGCGTGCTGGCGGCGATCCAGGCCCGGCGGCCTGCCAGCACATCTTTCAGATGGGCCAGTGCCTCGGCGTCGAAGGGCGGTGCGTCGCGATCGAATTTCAGATTTCCCACGGCCCGCGCGGATACGACGCCGAGGCCGGCATAGAGCGTGGCATCGCGTTCCGACTGCGCAAGACAGAGATCGATATTGCCGAAAACCTCACCGGAGAACCGCGGCGACCGCGACCAGTGCGCGGCGGACCGCGCCGAGATGCGTCCATTCAGGATCACGACCGGAATCGAGCGGTCTCCCAATTGCGCCAGCGTCAGGGGCCAGATCTCCGATTCGGCGAACAGCGCGAGATCCGGCGACCAATGATCGAGGAACCGGGTGACATAGGGTTCGACATCGAAGGGTACGTATTGGTGTATCGCGCCCGCCGGCAGGGCATCCCGCGCGATGGCAGCCGAGGTAACCGTGCCGGTCGTCAAGAGGATTGCCAGGCCGCGCTCGGCGATGGCCTGGATGACCGGAATCACGGCATTGGTTTCGCCGACGCTTGCCGCATGCACCCAGACCAGCGGACCCGGCGGTCGCTGAACCGAGGCAATGCCATACCGCTCGTCACGCCGCGCCGGATCCTCCTTGCCGCGCCGTGTCCGGCGGTCGAGCAACAGGCCGAGCGCCGGAGCCAGCAGGTATCCGGCATTGCGATAGAGCGACAATACCCTTGACGTGGAGGCCATGGTCATTCCCGCCCACCATCGACCATTGCATAGGCGCGTTCCGTTACGGCGTTCAGGCCGTCTTCGATCGCAAGGCGATACCCTTCAAGGTCCGTGTCGGACGCATCGGAAGGCACCGTGACCGCCTCGCCGGCAACGAAGACCGCGGCGCTGAAGGGCAGGTTGACGCTCGCCTTGTCCCAGGAATTCAGGTCCCAGCGCCGCCGCGAGGCATAGGCCGTCGGAACCACCGGCCGGCCGCTCGCCCGGGCGAGCATGGCGATACCGAGCCCGGCATGGCGGGCTGGCCCCTTGGGCACGTCAGCCGTCATGGCCAGGCTTTCGCCTTCTTCCAGCGCCCGCACCGCTTCCAGGAACCCGCGCGCGCCGCCGCGCCGCTTGATCTGGGCCGCCGTGCGGCCGCCGGATGCCCGGATCAGACCCATGCCGAACCGACGGGCGATCGTCGCGTTGATCTCACCGTCCCGGGAACGGGAGATCATGACCTTTGCAGGCAGGTGTTTCGGGCGGACGAACGGTGTCATGAAGTGCTGACCATGCCACATGGCAACAATGTAAGGCTCGTGCGGCCGGTAGCGGTCGGCATAATCGGCCGGTTCGCAGCGCAGACGGCTTGTGGCGTGCACGAGGGCCAAATATGCCGCAAGCGTCTCTCCCACCGCGACCTGCACGATCCGGGATTGTCCGATGGTCCGAAACATGGCCTCGTTTTCATTGTTCTTTTCGACCGTGCTGCCGGATCGACTTTACCGCTCGCCGAACCGGATGTGCGCGGGTGCAGGCGGCCTACTGATCGGTATCAGGATCCAGCAGGCGGTGCATGTGCACGATGAAATACCGCATATGGGCGTTGTCGACCGTCGACTGGGCCTTCGACTTCCAGGCATCATAGGCCTTGGCATAATTCGGGTAGATACCGACGACGTCGAGGCTCTCAAGATCGCGAAACTCGATACCTTCCAAATCCGTCAGTTCGCCGCCGAAAACAAGATGAAGCAATTGTTTGGGTTGGTTTTCGTCAGACATATGTCCCCCTCGACCGATGCTGAGTGACCCGACCGCTTTTCGATCCCGGCCCCGATCTTCCGTCAGACGCCGTTTTCACGCGACGATCGCCGCGACCCGGTCGCAGAGATCGGCGTGATGTCCAGCCGGCGAGCACACCAGCGCGGGATGCGCAAGGGTTCCCTGATTGTATTGGATGTCCTTGCCGTCCGACCCCGTCAGGCGACCCCCCGCTTCTTGGACCAAAAGGTCCGCTGCTGCAAGATCCCAATCATGGGCACTGCCCTTGGCAAGGGCAAAGTCCAGACGTCCTTCCGCGACCAGGGCCAGCCGGTAGGCAAGCGAGGCAATCGACGGCTGCAAGTCGAGGGACAGGTCGAAGAATTCCTTGTCGTTGAGCAAGGTCCGTGGCCCGGCCGCCCGGGCGCCATGCAAGGTGTCCCGGTTGCTGACGCTCAGCGCCTCGCCGTCGCGCTCCGCGCCTTCGCCCTTCTGCACGCGATAAAGCGTATCGAGCGCCGGGCAGAACAGGATGCCCGCGATCGGGCGCGACTGGTGCACGATGCCGATCGAGATCGCCCATTCTTCCTCGCCCTTGATAAAAGCGCGGGTGCCGTCGATCGGGTCGACCACGAACACCGGACCCTCGGCGATGCGATCCGGTCCGGAGGCGGATTCTTCGGATATCCAGCCGTAGCCCGGATGGTTGCTCAGGAGCGTGCGTTTCAGGAACGAATCGACGGCGAGATCGGCCTCGGACACCGGCGAGGAATCGCCCTTGCTCCAGACTTCGGGACCGTTGCGGAAATAGCCGAGCGCAATGTCGCCGGCCTCGCGGGCAAGATCCTCGACGAGATCGAGCGACAGATCGACAGTGTTGACGGGAGCGGAGGTCATCAGTGATCAGCGTCCCGCAATGGTCATATCCTCGACAAGCACGGTCGGCGCATCGGTGCCGAACCGGTACTTGAAGTCGTTGGCCGGAACCATGCGGGCAAAGATGTCCGTCAGGTTGCCGGCAATCGTGACCTCGGCAACGGGCTCGCGCAATTGCCCGTCTTCGATCCAGAACCCGGCGGCACCGCGGCTGTAATCGCCGGTCACCAGATTGACGCCGTGGCCGATCAGATCGGTCACATACAGGCCGCGCTGGACGCCACCGACCAGCGCTTCCGGCGATTCGCTGCCGGGCGCCAGCGAAAGGTTTGTTGTGCCGGGTCGCGACGTGGATCCGCTGCGCATGGCCCGGCCGTTGGTCTTCAAGCCGAGTTCGCGTGCCGAGGCGCCGTCAAGCAGCCAGGTCTGCAGCACACCGTCCGCGACCAGGGTTAGCGCACCGCAGCGCGCGCCCTCGCCGTCAAAAGGTCGGGAACGCAGGCCGCGCCGGCGTTCGGGATCGTCATGGATGAAAATGCCTTCGCCAAAGACCCGCTCGCTGAGCCGATCTTTCAAAAAACTGGTGCCGCGTGCGATCGACGCGCCGTTGATCGCCCCGGCGAGATGCCCGAGCAGGGACCGGGCGCAACGCGGCGCGAACACCACTGCGCCCCTGGTCGATTCGATCTTGCGCGCGCCGAGCCGCGCGACGGCCCGCTCAGCGGCCCGCTTGCCGATCGTTTCCGGCGCATCGAGATCGGCCTCGTAGACGGCGCTGGAGAAGTCGTAATCGCGCTCCATCCCGGTGCCCTCGCCCGCGATGGCGGTTGCCGACAAAGAGAACCGGGATCCGAGATAGGTTCCCGAAAAGCCGCCCGACGTCGCCAGCACCATGCCGCCAACGCCCCATCCGGCCGAGGCGCCGCCGGAGTTTGTGACGCCCTTCTGCTCCAGCATGATCGTCTCGGTCTCAAGCGCCCTTTCGGCCAGCGCCTCTCCGCTCGGCTGATCGCGATCAAGCAGGTCCAGATCCGCTTTTTCATCGACCAGATCCGCCGCGTCGAGCAGGCCGGCAAACGGATCTTCGGGCGCCACACGCGCCATGGCCAGCGCCCGATCGACGATCTGGTCCATGGCGGCAAAATCGTTGCCGGATACGCTGGCCACCTGCTTGCCGACAAAGACGCGGAGCGACAGGTCGTCCGATTCGGAGCGCTGCATTTCCTCGATCTTGCCGAGCCGGGCATCGGCCGACTGGGAGACCGACCGGACGACAACAGCATCGGCAGCGTCGGCGCCGGCCGCGCGGGCCTTGTCGACGAGCTGGCGCGCGCGGTCTTCGAGTGTCGACGTATCAAGCGGGTCGCTCACGGCACATCCTTGAGGGTTATGAGACGGTTCGGGAAGTCCAGCGGGAGCCTTTATCGCGAAAGCCTCGGGGCGGCAAGGCACCGGCCGTCGGACCGGTCATCGGACGGCTTGCGGAATTGATACTCTGTTTACCGATTGAGATTCCGATAACCCTTTCGAATTGCGAGGGTTTTCTTAACCACATCCCTTAAGGAGACTCTGATCCCGCTGCGTTAGGGTCGCGGCATCAGGGAAGCAGACAAAACACAACACTGCTCGATAACAATTAAGAGGCGTCAGACATGAGAGTGGTCAAAACCACTCCAGTTCAGGCGGAACCTGGGTTCCGCCTGAACCCCTTTTCCTTGCCTGCGCGATTCGAAGCCGAACAGTCCGGCCCAACCGCGTCGACGGCATCGGTCTATCTCGACGATCAGGTGGCCATCGTCCGCCGTCGGATCGCCGGCCTGCCGCTGAACATCAAGATTCCCGTCAAGATGTATCGCGGTGTCGCGATCCGATACGACGTGACCCGGGACGGTCCGGCCACCGGAGACCTGTTTCTCGTGCATCGGGATCCGGCGCTTCACCTGCCGCTGTCGCGCGGCGACGACCCGGCCAACCTGTCCGTCGACTGGCAGAGCTGGGCCCGCCTTTTCGGCCTGCCGCTTCTGGTCGAGGATGAATCCGGCCGGCTGGTCTCCGCCCGCACGTATCTGGGAAAACTGGCCGTCCTGCCGCAGCGCGACCGGCGCTATCACGCTCAATTCGCCGAACGGCGCCCGCGTTTCCTGACACGCCGCAAGACCGGGCCGAAAGGCCAGCGCGCAATCGTCGGAGGGCGCGAAATCATCGCCAGGACCTGAGCATCGGGGTCAGTCCCTAAAGGGAATGGCGCAGCAGCGAGTCGGCCACCAATCCTGCAAACAGGATCCAGCCCAGCGTTCTATTGGCGCGAAACAGCATCAGGCAATTGTCCGGATCGGCAACGTCGATGGTGCGCACCTGCCAGGCCATATGCAACGCCGCGCCGGCCAGCCCGGCATAGGCGAGCGGACCGGCGCCGGCCAGAACCATCGCCGACAGGAACAACAGGACCGCCGTCCCGAAAAATCCGGTCAGGTAGATCCGCGTCCGAGGCCCGAACAGCAGCGCCGTCGAACGGACGCCGACGATCGCATCGTCTTCCTTGTCCTGGTGCGCGTAGATGGTGTCATACGCGATGGTCCAAGCGACACCGCCGACATATAACAGCACCGGCGCCCAATCGAGACGGCCGAACTCCGCCGCCCAGCCCATCAGCGCACCCCAGGAAAACGCCAGGCCGAGCACGGCCTGCGGCCAGTCGGTGAAGCGCTTCATGAACGGATAGACCGCAACGACGAGGAGCGACGACGCGCCGAGCGCTATGGCAAACCAGTTGAATTGCAACAGTACCAGAAGGCCGACAAGGCATTGCAGGACGAGAAAAACCTTGGCCTGTCGGATCGTGACCTGGCCGGACGGGATCGGGCGCAGACGCGTGCGTTCCACGAGGCCGTCAATGTCGCGATCGACCAAATCGTTGTAGGTGCATCCGGCGCCGCGCATCGCAATGGCGCCGACAAGAAACAGAAAGACATGCCAGAGGTCCGGCAGCGGCTTGCCGGCGGCACCGGCGGCCAGCGCGGCGGACCACCAGCACGGCCAGAGGAGCAGCCACCAGCCGATCGGCCGGTCCCATCGCGCCAGCCGGCCATAGGGTTTCAGCCAGTCCGGCGCCCGCGTGTCGACCCAATTGCCACCGACGGCGTCGGCGACGGCCTCCAGAACGCGGCGGGTCGAGGGATTTTCCATACAGTTCTCGTGCCGTGAAACAGCAGCAAGGTCAATGGGGCGAAAGCGCCCGGATCGTCAGGACTCGCCGGTCTGCGAAGGGATCGTCGGGTGCGGGTTGTGTTCTCTTTTCAAGCGCCAGCGCATGCCGGACTGGTTTTACCGCCCGACCCCATACTCCGTTATCGCACGGTCTGACCCAGTGCTGGCCCTACAAAACGACAGCCGGGTGTGAACGAACCGAAACCGCTGGTCCCAACTCCCTTGCCGCGCCGACCAAAATTCGGATACTTGGCGACGCCGGACGCGGACGGCAACCATAACCCCGAACAAGACGGCCGATCCTTGAATGTGCTCCTGATCGGCTCCGGCGGGCGCGAACATGCGCTGGCCTGGGCCCTGGCGAATTCGCCGCTGCTTACAAAACTCTACGCCACTCCCGGCAATGCCGGCATTGCCGAGGAAGCGGAATGCGTGCCGCTCGACGTCGACGACCATGAAGCGGTCGCCGATTTCTGCCGGCAGAACCGGATCGAGCTTGTCGTCGTCGGGCCGGAGGCGCCCCTGGTCGCAGGGCTTGCCGACGACCTTAGGGCAGCAGGCATCCGCGTCTTCGGACCGTCGGCCGCCGCCGCGCAATTGGAGGGATCCAAGGGATTCACCAAGGATCTGTGCACCCGCGCGGGCATTCCGACGGCCGCCTATGGCCGGTTCGCTGACAAGGCGGCCGCGCTTGAGTACCTGGCCGACCATGCGCTGCCCGTGGTGATCAAGGCCGATGGACTGGCCGCCGGCAAGGGCGTCGTCATCGCCGAAGACCGCGCAACGGCCGAGGCCGCGGTGTCGGACTGCTTCGACGGTGCCTTCGGCGCGGCGGGCGCCGAGGTTGTCGTGGAAGCCTTCCTGCAAGGCGAAGAAGCAAGCTTTTTTGCGCTCTGCGACGGCCAGACCGCCCTGCCGCTTGCAACGGCCCAGGACCACAAGCGCGTCGGCGACGGCGACACCGGCCCCAATACCGGCGGCATGGGCGCGTATTCGCCGGCACCGGTCATGACCGATGCCCTTGTCGAGCGAACCATGGCGGAGATCGTTCGGCCGACACTCGCCGCAATGGCGGAGGCCGGCATGCCCTATCAGGGCGTGCTCTATGCCGGCCTGATGATCACCGCGACAGGACCGGAACTGATCGAATACAATGTGCGCTTCGGCGATCCGGAAGCGCAGGTCTTGATGATGCGCCTTAAGGACGATCTGCTGGTGCTCCTGAACGCCGCCGTCGACGGCGAACTCGACCGGGTGAGCGTGCGCTGGCATGACAATCCGGCGCTTACCGTGGTGATGGCGTCGTCCGGTTATCCGGGCTCATACAAAAAGAACACGCCGATTTCCGGCCTTGACGCCGTCGGTGCCTCGCCGGACGTTAAGGTCTTCCACGCCGGAACCGCTCTAACGGAAGCGGGTTTGGTCGCAACCGGCGGGCGCGTGCTGAATGTGACGGCGCTTGGGGATGATATCGCCGACGCTCAGAAAAAGGCCTACCGGGCGGTAGGCGGCATAAGGTGGCCGGACGGTTTTTATCGCACCGATATCGGCTGGCGCGCGGTCAGGGCATCGGGCGAGGACAGCGCGGAGCCGATCGCTCGCTAGCCGGGGCCGCGAAGGAGGGAACCAGACAATGGATCGGATCGACCGTCAGGAAGCCTTTTCGGGCACCAAGGCGATTGCCGACGCCCTCAAGTTTTCCGAAGACGGCCTGATCGGCTGGATGCAGACCCATGTCGAGAACTTTTCCGGCCCGGTCACGATCAGCCAGTTCAAGGGCGGCCAATCAAACCCGACATACCAGATCGAGACAGCAGAAGCGGCCTATGTGCTGCGCCGCAAGCCGCCCGGCACGCTGCTGCCGTCCGCGCACGCGATCGACCGGGAATACCGGGTCATGGCGGCGCTCGGGGCTGTCGGCTTTCCCGTGCCCCATGTGTTCGGCCTGTGCGAGGACGAGGCAGTTTTGGGCACGGCGTTTTATGTCATGGACAAGGTGGAAGGCCGGATCTTCTGGGAACCGCACCTGCCGGATTCGTCGGTTGCCGAACGCGAGGCCATCTACGATGCCATGAACGCCACGCTCGCCCGTCTGCACTCCTATGAGCCGGACACACTCGGACTGTCGGGTTTCGGCAAACCGGACAATTACGTGGCCCGCCAGATCGCCCGCTGGTCGAAACAGTACCAGGCGTCATGTACCGAAGACATCGAGGCGATGACACGATTGATGGATTGGCTGCCGGGGCGGGTTCCGCCCGCCGGACCGGCGCGCGTCGTACACGGCGATTTCCGCCTCGACAACCTCATCCTCGATGCCGAGACGCCCGAGATTCGGGCCGTGCTCGACTGGGAATTGTCGACGCTCGGCGATCCGGTCGCCGACTTCACATACCATTGCATGCAATGGCACATGCCCCGCTCCGACAGCGGCGCCGGCGTCGGTTCACTGGTCGGCGAGGATCTGGATGCGCTCGGCCTGCCGCATCTGGCCGCCTATATCGAGGCCTATGAAAAGCGCACGGGCTTTTCCGTCGCCGAACACGCCGACTTTTACTTCGCCTACAATTTCTTCCGTCTGGCGGCGATCCTCCAGGGCATCGTCGGGCGGGTCCGGGACGGCACGGCGACCAACGAAAACGCCGCCGCGATGGCCGGCCAGGTGCGTCCCCTCGCCGACACCGCTTGGCGGTTCGCCCAGGAGGCGGGCGCATGACAGATGTCGCTCTGCCGGACGCAGAACTCGACAACGCCGCCGATCGCCTGGAGGCCCTTGGCAGTCCGGTACGCCTGCGGATCGTGCGCGAACTGGTACGGGTCGGCGAAAACGGCCTGCCGGTCAGCGGCCTGCAGGAGCGCGTCGGCGTCGCGCCGTCAACTTTGTCGCATCACCTGCGCAAACTGGTCGCCGTCGACCTCATCGTCCAGGAACGCCAGGGCACGACCCTGCTCTGCCGCGCCCAATACGACACGATCCGGTCGCTTGCCGATTTCCTGCTTTCGGAATGCTGCGTCGAGGACGCGGGCCCAGCCGGCGGATGCTGACCAGGGCCTAAAAGAACGGGCGTGGCGGCAGCGAACCGCCGGCGACGTCGAGGATGAGTTGCCGGTGCACTCGCACGAGGTTGTGCGCGGCATAGCGCTCGACGATCGTGTCCCGCGCCGCCTTTCGGACCCCCTCGGTGTCGACCCGGTTTTCCAGGACGTCCTCGACACGCTCGGCCACACGGTCGGCGTCGAAAAAATCGACGAGAAAACCGTTGCGGCCGTCGGTGATCACCTCACGCACCGGGGCGGTATCAGATGCGACGATCGGCGTGCCGCAGGCCATCGCCTCCATCATCGACCAGGAAAGCACAAATGGCACCGTCAGGTAGATGTGGGCGCCGGATACCTGTACCGCGGCCCGGAAGGTCTTGAACGGCACGAGCCCGGTAAAATGCAGCCGCTCCAGATCGAGGTCGTGCTCTTCCAAAGCGACCTCTTTGAATGTCTTGCCATCCTTGCGGGCGGCGCCGTAAGCCACCCCGTCGCCGCCGATCACGACGACATGCAGTTTCGGCCGCCGGGCCTGAAGAAGCGCGACCGCCTGCATGAAGGTCGGGAAACCGCGATAGGGTTCCATGCCCCGGGCGACATAGGTCACCACCTCGTCTTCGCGGGTCAGCGTTCCGTTTTCGAGCACCAGTTCGGCGTTCGGATCCGGCGCCAGATAGTCGACGTCGACGCCGTCATGGGCAACGGTGATCCGATCCCGGAAGATTTCCGGAAACTGGCTGCGCTGCCACCGGGTCGGGCAGACGCCCCAGTCCATGCCGGCCAGATCGAACAGGATCGGGGCATTTTTGGAATGGGTGCGGACACGATCGTTTTCGGTCCGGCTGCCCGGATCGAGGAAGTCGGCGTCGGTTCCGGCGCCATGATAATACCATTCGAAATAGGGAAGCAGCTTCGCGGTCGGCCACAATTCCTTGAGGAACATGGACGGGCCCCATCCGGAATGGGCGCAGATGATGTCCGGCGTCCAGCCCTGTGCCTTGACCGGGGCCAAGGCGCGGAAGGCGGCCTGGGCCGTGATCGCCGCGCGCTCCATGCTGGCGGCGGCCGGATGGATGGTCTGGGTCACCTCGCGGTGCGGCTCGTACAGCACACGCCGGATCGGCACCTGCTGTTTATTGCTCGACAAGGTCGCAGCCAGCATGTCGACCGACGGATCCTGTACCAGAGCGTTGACGAGCCGGCGGTATTGGCCAGGAAAGTTGTTGTGAAGAAAAAGAATGCGCATGGGCAGAATAATAACCGACCGGGGAGGATCTCATGCGCCGGAGGTCTCCGGGCCAAGATGATTCCGAGATACGTTCGTCTCAGCACGGCCGCCCGACTAAAACAAGGCCGATGCTGCCGAAGCCGACACCCTGTTGTGCTTTACCGGGATTGTGCATAAAAGACGCGCATGGCTTTGATGCTCATCATTCGTCGAATTATCCGCCCGGCCTCCGCCTGAGGCGCTTGTCTCAAGCGCCCGCGAGGGGACCGGGATCTTTTCCTTCGCCATTTTCGCAAAACCGCACGCCGAAGTTTGAACAACGCCGCGCGGGATGATACGCCAACGCCCGAACCGCACCGTGCAGCGCCGCCATGACACCGCCGCGCGCCGGGCGGACAAAACACTAGGACGCCCTCGATGACCGACCAGCGCCAGGACCGCGACTATTCCGAAACCCTGTTCCTGCCGAAGACCGACTTTCCCATGCGGGCCGGACTGCCGAAGAAGGAGCCGGAAATCCTGAAACGATGGCAGGACATCGATCTCTATCGCAAGCTGCGCGAGGCATCGGCCGGCCGCGAGAAATTCATCCTGCATGACGGCCCGCCCTACGCCAACGGCAACATCCATATCGGAACCGGCCTCAACAAGATCCTGAAGGACGTGGTCACCCGCTCCTTCCAGATGCAGGGATACGATTCCAACTACGTGCCCGGCTGGGATTGCCACGGCCTGCCGATCGAATGGAAGATCGAGGAACGTTACCGTGCCAAGGGCAAGGACAAGGACGCCGTGCCGGTCAACGAGTTCCGCAAGGAATGCCGGGACTTTGCCGAAGGCTGGATCGGCGTGCAGGCCGAAGAGTTCAAGCGGCTCGGCGTGGTCGGCGATTTCGAGAATCCCTACACGACGATGGCGTTTTCCGCCGAAGCCCACATTGCCGCCGAACTCATCAAGTTCGCGGTCTCCGGCCAATTGTATCGCGGCTCCAAGCCGGTGATGTGGTCGGTCGTCGAAAAGACCGCGCTTGCCGAAGCCGAGGTCGAGTATCACGACTACCAGTCGGACATGATCTGGACGCGTTTCCCGGTCGTTTCCGGCCCCGAGACGCTGGTCGGCGTTCCGGTCGTTATCTGGACCACGACGCCCTGGACGATCCCCGGCAACCGGGCGATCTGTTATTCGGACAAGATCGCCTACGGCGTCTACGAAGTGACCGAAGCGCCTGAGGACAATTGGGCGGTGCCGGGCGATCAAATGATCCTTGCCGATGCGCTCGCGGAGGACGTGTTCCGGCAAGCACGGGTCGAAGCCTTTCGAAAAGTCGAGACCGTGTCGGCAGAAGCGCTCGGCACTCTGGTCTGCGCCCATCCTTTGCGCGACGCCGGCCTTGGCGGATACCAGTTCGCCGTACCGCTGTTCAACGGCGCCCACGTGACCGACGACCAGGGAACCGGTTTCGTGCACACCGCGCCCGGCCACGGCCGCGAGGACTTCGAGATCTGGATGGAGAACGGCCGCCTTCTGGCCGAGCGCGGCATCGAGACGGCGATTCCCTACACGGTCGATGCCGACGGCGCCTTTACCGAAGATGCGCCGGGCTTCACCGGCGAACAGGTGATCACCCACAAGGGCGAAAAGGGCAAGGCGAACCGGGTCGTAACCGACGCGTTGCGCGAGGCCGGCATGCTGGTCGCAACGGGTCGGCTGAAACACCAATACCCGCATTCCTGGCGCTCCAAGAAGCCGGTGATCTTCCGCAACACGCCGCAATGGTTCGTCTATATGGACCGCGACATTTCCGATGCCGTGCCGCTTGAGGGCGGCGGCAAGACTTTGCGCGACACGGCGCTTTCCGCCATCGACGCGACGCGCTTCGTGCCGGCACCGGGACAGAATCGCCTGCGGGCGATGATCGAGAACCGGCCGGACTGGGTGCTGTCCCGACAACGCGCCTGGGGCGTGCCGATCACGGTCTTTGTCCATAAAGAAACCGGTCAGACGATCCCCGGCGCCAATTTCGCCGGCAACGATGCGTTACGCGACCGGATCTTCGACGCGTTCACTGCAGAAGGCGCGGACGCCTGGTTCGAAGACGGCGCCCGGGACCGCTTTCTGTCCGGGCTGGTGGACGATCCTTCTGAGTGGGACAAGGTCGACGACATTCTCGACGTCTGGTTCGATTCCGGTTCCACCCACGCCTTCTGCCTGGAACAGCGGCCGGACCTCAAGTGGCCGGCCTCGATCTATCTGGAGGGCTCCGACCAGCACCGCGGCTGGTTCCATTCCTCGCTCCTGGAAAGCTGCGGAACGCGCGGGCGGGCGCCCTACGACATCGTGTTGACGCACGGCTTCGTGCTCGATGAGGAAGGCCGCAAGATGTCGAAATCGCTCGGCAATACGGTGACGCCCCAGGATGTCATCAAGCAGTCCGGCGCCGACATCCTGCGGCTTTGGGCCATGTCGTCGGATTACTGGGATGACCTGCGCATCGGGCCGGAAATCCTGAAGACCAATGTCGATGCCTATCGCAAGCTGCGGAATACGCTGCGCTGGATGCTCGGATCGCTGGCGCATTTCGAGGGCCAGACCGTGGCGCATACGGACATGCCGGAACTGGAGCGGCTGATCCTGCACCGCCTGCATGCGCTCGACGCCGTCGTCCGCCAGGGATATCGCGACTTCGACTACAAGCGTGTCTTTTCGGCGCTTTTCACGTTCATGACAGTGGATCTGTCGGCATTCTATTTCGATATCCGCAAGGATGCGCTCTATTGCGATCCCTATTCCAGCGCAACGCGACGGGCCTGTCTGCAGGTGATCGACCGGGTGTTCGACACGCTCACGGTCTGGCTTGCACCGATGCTGTGCTTCACCATGGAAGAAGCCTGGCAGGAAAGGCGCGGGTCGCAGGACGGATCGGTGCACCTGGAAGTGTTCCCGGATCTGCCCGAAGCCTGGCGCGACGATGCGCTTGCGGCCAAATGGGCACGGATCCGCGATCTGCGCCGGGTCGTGACCGGCGCACTCGAGATCGAGCGCCGTGAAAAACGCATCGGCTCCTCGCTCGAAGCCCACCCGACGGTCTATGTCGGCAATGCCGAGATTCTGAACGCGATGCAGGGCATCGATCTGGCGGAGATCGCAATCACCAGCCAGGCCAACCTCATCGAGGGCGACGGACCGGCCGACGCGTTCCGGCTCGACGACGTGGGCGGCGTGGCGGTGGTTCCGGGCCTTGCCGAGGGGCGGAAATGCGCCCGCTCGTGGAAGGTGTTGCCCGAGGTCGGATCGGATCCGGACTGGCCCGATATTTCACCGCGCGATGCCGACGCCATGCGGGAATACGAGGCGCGCGGCACGGCGGCGGCATGAGCGCAGCGGGCCAAGACCAGAAGGCCCTGCGCCGCCTCGGTTTGATTGTCGCCGCCGTCGGACTGGTGAGCGATCAGGCGGTCAAGCTATGGCTTTTGTTCGGCCTCGACATGCAGAACCGGCCGCCGATCGAGTTGCTGCCGGTTTTCGATGTCGTTGCCGTATGGAATTACGGCATAAGCTACGGCCTGTTTCAGCAGGAATCGGATTTCGGGCGCGCTGTGCTGCTTGGCATTACGGTGGTCGCCCTGGTGTTTCTGATCTATTGGCTGTGGCAGGCCGGATCCCGGATCGCGGCGATAAGTCTCGGCCTGGTCATCGGCGGGGCGATCGGCAACGGCATCGACCGCGCCGCTTATGGTGCCGTATTCGATTTCGCGCATTTTCACATCGGCAGCTTTTCGTGGTATATCTTTAACTTGGCCGACGTATGGATCGTTGCAGGCGTTGCAGGATTGCTGTACGACGCGTTTACGACCAGCCCGGAAAAAGCCACAAACCGCGATTAGCGGTCCAGTGGGGATGGCGATCGGGCGACGATGGAGAGAGTTTGTCCATGACACGGTTTTCCGGATTGATTCGCGGTGCATGTGCCGCCGGCCTGGCTCTGTCGCTGGCCGGTTGCGGCAGCATGCTGAGCGGTGACCCCTACTCGGAAGATCTCGCCGAAACCGGCGAAAAGGATTCTCTGAGCTATTCGCTGTCGCGGAAGATCGTGACCGGATTCGGCGGCCAGAGCAGCGGGACGCAAAAGAACATCAGCTATGCGCCGCGCGGGCCCCTGGCCGTGCCGCCGGCCATGGAACTGAAAGAACCCGAAGACGCCCAACAGGTCACGGCCGAGATGCCGAACTGGCCGAAGGAGTCTAACGAGGCCGACGCCTATATCGCCAGTCTCGAAGAAGCCAAGACGCATCGCGAACGCACGCGTGATGATTGGGAAAACCCGGTCATTCCGGGCCGCGAAATGGCGCGGTATCGGGTGATCGGCGGCGGCCGCCAAGGCAATGAAGCCGACAACGACCAGGGCGATCAGGCTCCGGTCATGACCCGGGAACAAGCCGAACAATTCTCCGAGGACGTGAAGGAATTCCGGTCGGCGGAAATCGACGGGGTGCCCCGCCGGCAATACCTGATCGAACCGCCGTCGTCCTACCGGACACCGGATGCGGGCTCGAAACTGCCTTCCAAGGTCAAGGTCAAGTCCGAGAGCAAGGCCGACGATTGGGAAAATCCGGGCGGCTATTGATCCGCCGGACGTGACCGCGTCGTAGCAATACACAGATTCTTTATACCGGGTCGCTTCGATTTGCCTCGAAGCGGCCTATATTCGTTCAAACGATTCGAGAGGTGCGGTGCATGACCCCTTCCGGTTCCGCCAGTGCTTGGCCCGGTTCTTTTGGAAATATCGATCCCGTTAAACACTTTATCGTGTTTGTCCTCGTGTTGTTTATAGCCGGAGCGGCTATCGCCGAGGACGCCGACAACAAGCGCGTTTTTCCCGACGTCAAGATCGGCGGCAACCTGGACACGTTCACGCTCGACAACGGCCTTCAAGTCGTCGTCATCCCGGACCGCCGGGCTCCGGTTGTCACGCACATGATCTGGTACAAGGCCGGTTCGGCCGATGAACCGCCCGGCAAGTCCGGTATCGCCCATTATCTCGAACACCTGATGTTCAAGGGCACCAAGACCTATCCGGACGGTGAGTTCTCGAAAGTCATCGCCGCGGTCGGCGGGCGCGAAAACGCCTTTACGTCCTACGATTACACCGCCTATTTCCAGCGCGTCTCCAAGGAACATCTGAAAACGATGATGACCTACGAGGCGGACCGGATGAGCAACCTCATCCTGACCCAAGAGGCCATTGACGCGGAATTGCAGGTCGTGCTGGAGGAGCGTGCGGAGCGCACCGACAACGACCCTAGCGCGCAGCTCAGCGAAACCATGAACGCCATGCTGTTCTCGCACAACAATTACGGCGTGCCGATCATCGGTTGGGAAAACGAGATCCGCAGCCTTCGTGTTGAAGACGCGCTTGCCTTCTACGACGAGTTTTATACCCCCAACAATGCGATCCTCGTGATTGCCGGCGATGTTGCGACCGACGAGGTCAAGGCCATGATCGCCGATACCTGGGCAAAGGTCCCGCGCCGGGCCGAGCCGCCGAAACGCGTGCGCCAGGCGCTGCCCGTCTATCACGGCGACCGGGTCGTGACGTTCCCCAATCCGCGCGTGCGCGAGCCTTCGGTGCGCCGCGCCTGGGTGGTTCCGAGCAGCCAGACGGCTCCCGAAGGTGAATCCGAGGCGCTTGACGTGCTGTCCTCGATCCTCGGCGCCGGCTCGACCAGCCGGATCTACCGGTCGCTGGTCGTGGATCAGAAAATGGCGACCTATGCCGGCGGCTGGTATGGCGGCACGGCACTCGGGGATACCCGGTTCATGGTCTATGGATCGCCGGTCAACGGCCGGACGAATGAGGAAATCCTGACGGCCATCGATGCAGAAATCGAGAAACTGATCGAGGGCGGCGTCACCGACCAGGAAATGCGCCTTGCCAAGAAGTCACTCATTTCCGGCGCCTTTTTTGCCCAGGACAGCCAAAGTTCGCTGGCGCGCATTTTCGGATCGGCGCTGGTCATCGAATCGACCGTGGAAAGCGTACAGAATTGGCCGTCGCGGATCGAAGCCGTAACCAAGGAAGATGTCGTGGCGGTCGCCCGGAAATATCTTCTGTCGGACCAGACCGTCACCGGCTATCTGCTGCCGAGCCCGGTCGACGAGAAATCGTAAGGGCAAGCTTGCGGCTTGCCGCCTGGCGGACCGGGATTTCCGGTCCGCGCCATACCCGACACTGATTAAACTGCGTGTTCACGACCGATACCGTCGTGCCTGCTGAACCGAATGGACCGTACATGATTCATGCAATTCAGATCCGCCTCAACAGTCTGACCGTCGCCTTCCTCCTGCTTGCCCTGACCGGCCTTTTCATCATGGTGAGGCCGGCAGGCGCGGTTGATGTGCAAAAGGTGGTCAGCCCGGGCGGCATTGAAGCCTGGCTCGTGGAAGAGCATACCGTTCCGATCATCGCGATGAATTTTGCGTTTCTCGGCGGCAGTGCACAGGATCCGTCCGACAAGAGCGGCGTCGCCAACATGGTCTCCTCGCTGCTCGACGAGGGAGCTGATGATCTCGACAGCCAGGCCTTCCAGCGGGCGCTGGAGGAAACCCAGGCACGTATCCGGTTCAGCGCCGGGCGCGACAACTTCTACGGTGAAGTCCGCACGCTCTCATTCCAGGCGCCGGAAAGCTTCGTGCTTCTCAAAAAAGCCATCAACGCCCCGCGCTTCGATGCCGAGCCGACGGAGCGGATCCGACGCCAGGTGCTCACCGGGATCAAACGCAGCGAAACCGATCCGGATTCGATCGCCAACAAAACCCTGTTCGAGACATTGTTTCCCGACCATCCTTACGGCCGGCGTTCCAGTGGCACCTTGGAAAGCGTACAAAGCCTGACCCGCGACGACCTTGTCGCGTTCCACAAATCGGTCTTTACGCGGGACACGTTGAAAATCGGCGTTGTCGGCGCGATCAGCCCGGAGGATCTCGGCCCGCTGCTTGACCGGGTGTTCGGTGATCTGCCAGCAGAGAGCGGCGTGGTCGCCATTCCGAAAATCGTTCCGACCACGGGTGCCCGGGTCTCGCCCGCGCTCGACGTGCCGCAATCGGCCATCCGGCTGGCGCTCCCCTCGATCAAACGCGCCGATCCGGACTATCTGGCGGCCTATGTCATGAACCACATCCTCGGCGGCGGCACGTTTACCTCGCGTCTTTTTTCCGAAGTGCGGGAGAAGCGCGGGCTGGCCTATTCGGTCTATTCGCACATGCTTCCGCTCGACAGTGCGGCCGTCTTCTTCGTCGGAGCCGGCAGCCGCGATGAAACTGCGGGCCAGACCGTTGACCTGATCCTTGAGCAAATTCGCCGGATGGGCGAGGAAGGTCCGACGCCGGAAGAACTGCAAAAGGCCAAAGACTTCCTGACCGGCAGCTATGCGCTGAGGTTCGACACATCGAACAAGATCGCCGGGCAATTGCTCGGCCTGCAATTGAACGACCTGCCGGCGGAGTATATCAATACCCGCAACGACGAAATCCGGGCGCTTACGCTCGACGACGTCAAGGCCATGGCCCGCAGGCTTCTCGAAAACGCCGATCCCTCGGTTGTGGTTGTGGGGCGCCAGGCGGGTTAACTCCGCGGGTCTGGAATGGACATTGAACTATCCCCGCCCGACCCGTCGGTGCAGGACGACCAGCACGGCGAACCGGCGAACCGGTCGCCTATGGACGAAGCCCTCAGGCTGGCGCGCCTTGGGGCAGAGGCCGGCGAAGTGCCGGTCGGGGCCGTCATTGTCCGGGAAAACAGAATTATTGCGTCCGCGCATAACGCGCCGCGGGCGCTCAACGATCCGACCGCGCATGCGGAAATTCTGGCGATCCGGGCGGCAGCCGACCTTTTGCAGTCGGAGCGCCTTGAGGCCTGCGACCTTTACGTGACGCTCGAGCCCTGCGCCATGTGCGCAGCCGCGATTTCCTTCGCCCGCATTCGCCGGCTCTATTACGGTGCACGGGACCCGAAGGGCGGCGCGGTCGAATCCGGCCCGCGGTTCTTCAACCAGCCGACCTGTCACCATGCACCGGATATCTATGCCGGAATCGGTGAGCAGGAGGCTGCGGCGCTCCTCAAAGCGTTTTTCGGCGCGCGACGCTGAGGCCCTCGGCGATCCAGCCGCTCGCCCCAGAGAGCGGTGATGGAAGCGATCACAAAGTCTCATTGGACGCCCCTTGCCGCCTCTGTCAGCATGCCGCCATGATCCGCCGGTTCCTCCCCTCATGACGCTGTCGACCGCCGAAGCCGCTCCGCCGGCTGCCGCACCGCAGCGGCCGGGCGAGAAACCGTTCACGGCCGGTGATTTCGGACTGTACGGCGTTACGCTCTTCGTGTGGGGCACGAGCTGGTACGCGATCAAGCTACAATTGGGAGTGGTCGCTCCGGAGGTCTCGCTGGTCTGGCGGTTTGGCCTTGCGACGCTTCTGATGGCGCTTTGGGCGCTTGTCAGCGGCGTGCAATTGCGCTTTGCGGCCGACATTCATGCCCGGTTCGCCGCCATCGGCGTTCTGATGTTCTCGACAAACTTCGCGCTGTTCTATTATGCCGGCCTCTACGTGCCCTCCGGGCTGCTTGCCGTCATTTTTTCCACGGCGTCGATCGGCAACATGCTGTTCGCCGCGCTGGTCTACAGAGATGCCCTCAGCGGGCGTATGATCGCGGGCGCCGTTCTCGGCTTTGCCGGCGTGCTGTGTCTGTTCCTGCCGGAAATCCTCGGCACGGTCTTCGACGGCAAAGCCCTGTTCGCACTCGCCATGGGCGGTGTTGCGGTGATCTGTTTCTGTGCCGGCGGCATGGTGGCCCGGTCGCTGCAGAATGCCGACGTCCCGCTGGTGGCAGCCAACCTTTGGGGCATGGTCTACGGCACTGCCTGGATGGCTGTGGTTGCCGCTCTGTCCGGCGACCCGTTCATCATCGATACCAGCGTGAGCTATCTGGGGTCGCTGCTTTGGCTCGCCTTCTTTTCGACCGTGATCGCGTTTGCCGCCTACCTGTCGCTGCTGCGCCGCATCGGCCCCGGTCGCGCTGGCTATGCGACGGTGATGTTTCCCGTCATTGCGCTGGCCATCTCAACGGTACTTGAGGGTTATCAATGGACGCTCGTCGGCGGCCTTGGCGTCTTGTTGGCGCTCAGCGGCAACCTGCTTGTGCTGAAGCGGCCCGGCGGCTGACGGATCAGCAGGAATACCGCCGGACTATTCCGCCGCCGTTGGCATGGACAGGTTGTCGAGCGAAGACAGGATGTGGGCTTCCAGCGCGTCGACCAGCGGCGAGGAATGATCCCAGGATCGCATGATCGCGATCTCGCAGAGCGGCAAGGGCGGGAAGCCGTCGCGTTCGGTCAGGATCCGCATGCCCGGCCTCAAGGCGGATTCCGGCAGGATGGAGACGGCAAGGCCGGCCAGGACCGTGGCGCCGACGGCCGCCGAATTCCAGCTTGCATAAAGGATCCGGTATTCGCGGCCCATCCTGTCCAGTTCCGCCAGGCCTGCGGCCCGCCAATCGCAGGTGGGGCGCCCCAGCGCCAGCGGCAGCGGATCCTCGTCCTGCACGTCGTGGCGCACCGACGACACCCAGAGCAGCGGTTCGCGCCGGACAACTTCCGCCGCGAAATGTTCCGGCGTGTCGACATGGGTGATGATGGAGATGTCCAGATCGTTGGCCCTCAGGCCGTCGACCAGGTTCGGTGTCGGCGCGCAAACGACGGTCACTTCGGCACGCGGATTGGAGCGGGCGAAGCGCGCGAGAATTTCCGGCAAGAAACGGTCGGCATAATCGTCGGGCGTACCGAGCCGCACACGGCCGGTCAGCTCATCCTCGTCGAAGGCGGACAGGGTTTCGTCGTTCAAGCGCACCATGCGGCGGGCGTAATGCAGCAGCCGCTCGCCGTCCTCGGAAAGCTTCGACTGCCGTCCGTCGCGCACGAAGATCGGACGCCCGAGCCGATCCTCCAGGCGCCGCATCTGCATGGACACCGCCGATTGCGTCTTGTGAACCACATTGGCTGCCCGGGTAAACGAGCCGCTTTCCGCGATGGCAATGAAGGTTCGTAACTGGTCGAGGTCGAGTGTTCCCGCCATGACACTTAGGCTTCCGTTTGGTCAGATCAAATTTCTTGATGGTTAGGATTAGAAACATTCACTGGACTAATCAATAAAAATCCCCAAATTCGGCGTGGTTCCGTAACAGCAGACTGAATCAGCACCCGGCCGCCCATGCGACGGGGTGTTTTTACGCCTGCCAAAGTGTGGAGATGACCCATGGCAACCTTGACCAGATTTGTTCCGACCGGCCCCGCATCCGCCAGCGCATTCCGCGTACTCGGCAACGCCATCGTGACGCTGGTGAAGGCTGTCGCGCGCTGGTACACGAATCGACGCCAGACGAGGCTCCTGCTCGAAATGGACGACCGCATGCTGTCGGACATCGGTCTGACAAGGGGGGATGTTCGCGCGGCCCTACGTACCGCCGGCACGATTCCTCCCCTAGAGCGGCTACGGCTCATTGCCGTGGAAAAACGCGCCACGGCACGCGCCCTTGCGGCGGACCGGCTGAACCGGAGCCGCCGCAAACCAGGACGCGCGCCGCATCTGGCGGGGGTGTAGGATGGCAGGTCTCGCCTTGGAATCCTGCGCCAACGACGTTTGTCCGTGGACCGGCAGGCCGGTCGCGGAGGACGCGTTGATGCGATACCGGGGCCAGGTCATCGGGTTCGGCGATCCGCGGGACCGTGACCGGTTTCTCGCGGCCGTCGTAGCGCTGGAAACAGCGCTCGCGCCGACCGGCGCCCCGAAAGCGCCCTGAGCTTCAAAGACAGAGGATCCGCCTTCCCCTCCGGGGCGGATCCTCGGGCGACACCGGATCCCCACCAGATGACCGGATGCCGCCCAAGGACGGGTTCCTCTCCCACCCCGTTCCCACTCCCCCAAGGGATAGGCTCCTGTCCTGGACGCGGCGGTCGATCCGCCGCGTTTCCTTTTGCGCAATCGTACTGCAATGATCCCTAGGTGTGGCTTATAGAGGCAACCGCGAAACAGCTGGCAAAGATCGAAGGTTCCAACGGCCGATCGCAAGCGCCGGGTGGAGTACCGAATGGACGATGCCGGTTTCATATCGCGCCGATACTGACTGCGCCGAACGAAGAGCGACATAACAATGGACCGCACAGCCGTCTTGCAGGCTGCCACCCAAATCCGCGACGAAAAGTATCCGAAGGCGCTGTCGGTTTTAGCGGCCGGCTCACTCGTTCGCGGTGACGGGACGAGCACGTCCGACATTGACCTTATTGTGGTGTTCGACCGTCTGGAGGCCGCCTATCGAGAATCGTTCACCTTTGCTGCGTGGCCGGTCGAGGCGTTCGTGCACGATCCAATGACGCTTGAGTACTTCTTTCGAGATGTGGACCGTCCAAGCGGTGTTCCGACCCTCATGACGATGGTCGCGGAGGGTGTTGAAGTGCCGCGCGAGACAGCGTTCGGAAACAGCCTCAAGGTCCTGGCCAACAGCGTGATAGAGGATGGACCTCCGCGCTGGTCCGACGCCGACATCGATGCCTCGCGCTACGCGTTGACCAACCTCGTCGACGACCTTCACGCGCCCCGGTCCGGGGAGGAGCAGTGCGCGACCTTGATCGATCTGTACCCGGCCTTGGCGACCCACTTCTTCCGGCGGCGCAACCGATGGGCGGCCAAGGGGAAAACCATAGCTCGGGCATTGATGGCCGATGATCCCGTGTTTGCCCGCACGTTCCTGGAAGCTTTCGACACTGCCTTCGTCACGGGTGACGGTTCGCCGGTTGAACGACTGGTCGACGAGCTATTGCAAGAAGACGGTGGCCGACTTTTTGCCGGCTATCACCGCGCCGCGCCGCGTTCGTGGCGACGGAACGAGGGTGATTCCTCCTAACCGCGGCCCTCAAAAACCGGAGAGGCCGGGATTCAGTCCGGTGCTTGTGTCAGAGCAATCCGATTGCCCTCGCTATCCTCGAATTCCGCGACATAGCCCGCCTCACCTATGTCCTTCTTTTCATAGAGTATCCGCGAACCGCGCGCTGTGGCGCGCGCGAGAACCGCGTCGATGTCGGTCACATCGAAGTAGATGAGCGATCCGTCATGCGACGGCTTATAGACGTCTCCTTTGGCAAGAGCGCCGCTGGCGCCCGGCCGAAGATCGTCGCGCGGAAAAAACGCCATTTCGTAGTCGTCCACGGTCTGCCGGTGCAATTCAAGACCGAGTACGTCCTTATAAAAAGCGACAGCACGGTCCATGTCGGTCACGGGGATCTCAAAATGAAAGACTGGATTACTCACTGCGAGCACCTCCGGATTGGCGGTTTCATTTTCGGTCGCGACGGGGGAAATGCAGGCAGTCATCATCACCCCGCACCACCAATGCGCGGCCATTCCCGTGTTGCTGCCGAGCAAAGGATTATGCGGCACGGGCCAGCGGCAGCGCCATCATCATCCCGGCCATCTCGTCCAAATCGTCGAAGCTGACCGGGCAGGCGGCGTTTTGTGATATCCCGTGGTTTGCGTCGCTCTTCATTGCGGCGGCAAGCGCTGCGGTGGATACCCCGGCGCAGACATCCGGCAATTGAGCAGCGATCTTGCAGGACCGCAGCAGGGCGGCAAAGACTTCCGGCAATGCTTCAGCCGCCGCAGCGCCGCCAAGAGCGTGCGCGGCCTGTGCATAATTCGCTGTCCCCTCCGGGCGCTTGACCAGCCAGGGCAGCGTGACCTCCAGCGCCAATCCGGTTGCCAGACCGTGGTGGATGCGCGACAGGGACCCAAGGGCGTGACTGACATTGTGGCCCATATGGGTATTGCAATTGTGCAGCGCGAGGCCCGCAACCGTGCTGCCCCAAAGAACCCGGCCGCGCGCCTCGATATCCTGTCCGTCAGCAACCGCGCGAGGCAAGGCTTCGGCCAGGATGGCAAGCGCCTGAAGGCCGAACAACAGCCCCGTGGCATTGGTCCTGCGCGCTGTCGAGGCCTCGAGCGCATGGGCAACGGCATCGATCCCGGTCCAGGCGGTGAGATGCGGCGGCAGGCTCACTGTCAGCTCGGGGTCGAGGACGGCGTGCGCGAACATCAACTCTTCACCCCAATACCAATTCTTGGTGCCGGACCGCGTCGAGACGATGGAGGTGCGCGTCACCTCGGATCCGGTGCCGGCCGTCGTGGGCACCGCTATGGCCGGCACGCCGGTCGACGGCAGGGCGCGAGCGCCAAGCGCATAAGCGGCGGCGGGATGACCGGCGCGCGCAATCGCGGCCACAAGCTTGGCTGCATCCATCGCAGCGCCGCCCCCGATGCCGATAACGGCCTGCGCATCCGTTGCGCGCAACCGGGCGCAAAGCGTGTCGATCAACGCCTCTTTCGGCTCACCGGCGATGTCGGCGGCGATCTCACTCGCGATCCCGGCCGTTTTCAAGGCGTGCGCGATACGTTCGGTGACGCCAAGATCCCTCAGTATGGCGTCGGCCACCACCAGGACCGGCCCGTTGGCGAGACGCCCGACAATTGACGGCAGTTCCGCAACGCGGCCGACCCCAAAACTCAGCGAGGGCACCCGGCCCATTTCGAAATCCTGCACCCCAGCCTCCAAAATATGAGCGCGAACGCCGCTTCGTTGCACTGCCAGCGCGCGCCCGGCAAGTCAATCCGCGACCGTTTGTGTCGGATTTGGAAGCCAGTCTTTCGGCATGCCTTCGGGGACGCAATCAGCAGACATGGCGATTTGCACATGATCCACCTTTTTGCGTGCGGTCGGGTCGCACAGTCGCTGCTCTGTGGAAACAATCGGTGATCCGCCACGCGACTGCGTTTGCTTGGAACACCGGTCAACAGGCACGAGTGTGCCTGTCGCGGGAAGCCTCAATGCTGCCTGGTGCGGCGCAGATCTGCGTCCACGAAGGACGACAAAGACATTCCAAAACTGGGCGCCGGTTCGGCAATCGTCGGTGATCACATCGCGTCCGGTGCGGAAACGGGTTCAGCCCGCCGGGGCGTCGGCAGCCGGATTGACGCGCCTGCCGGAAAGAGGGGTGTTCGGCCAGGGCTCCGCTCGACCTTTCAGATCGTGTTCCGGACAGATCATGCGGTCGACAGGGGAACGGATCGGTTGGCAACATTGGTTTTGTGTGGTGTCCCGCGACCTTTTTATAGTATACCCCACTATACTATATATCGATCAGGAGCGGAGTGTGTCCCATCTCAGTCGAGACAAGCCGAAGCTGATCGCCCGGCTCAGGCGAATCAAGGGCCAGGTGGAGGCTGTCGAGCGCGCCATCGACTCCGGAGCGGAATGTGGCGAGGTCCTGCGTCAGCTCGCTTCAATTCGCGGCGCCATGACCGGTCTTACCGGCGAGGTTCTCGAAGACCATCTGCGCGCGCACGTGGTCGCCGCCCCGACAGCGGCAGAGCGCGAAAGCGGTGCAGAGGACATGATCCAGATCCTGAAATCCTACTTGAAATGAGGCGCGCTGCCGAACCGACGGGGATTGCTGTGAACAACCGGGATCTATCCGCGCTTACCCACGAGCACGTCTTTCTCGGTGCGAACCAGGACCGCAACGAGCGCAAGGTCTGGTTGGTCATCGCTTTGACCGCGACCATGATGGTCGTCGAGATTGTCGCCGGGCATATCTACGGGTCGATGGCGTTGATTGCAGATGGATGGCACATGTCCACCCACGCTGGCGCGATGCTCATCGCCGTGCTCGCCTACCGATATGCGCGGCTTTACGCCAGGAACCCACGCTTCAGTTTCGGGACCGGAAAACTTGGCGACCTTGCAGGCTTTGCAAGCGCTGTCGCCCTCATGCTCGTCGCCTTGCTTATCGGCTGGGAAAGTCTTGTCCGCCTTGTCGAACCCATCCCGATCAGTTTCGAGCAGGCAATCATGGTCGCGGTCATCGGCCTGGTGGTGAATTTACTCAGCGCATGGCTGTTACGGGACGATCAGTCCCACCACCATCACGGGCACGGCCCTTCGCACAGCCACGATCATGGCCGGGACAATAATCTCCGGGCGGCCTACCTTCACGTGCTTGCCGATGCCCTGACTTCCGTCTTGGCGATTGTCGCGCTGCTGCTCGGACGCAGCTTCGGATGGTATTGGGCCGACCCGGTCATGGGCGTTGTCGGGGCTGTCGTCATTTCCCGCTGGTCGTGGGGACTCATCCGCGATGCGGGCGGGGTTCTCCTGGACACGGTGCCGCCGCACACACACCTGGAGGAGAGGATACGGGAAGTGATCGAAGTGAATGGAGACCAGATCACCGATCTCCACGTCTGGCGCATTGGCCCCGGCCATTGCGCGGCGATCGTTTCCATAGCGTCAGTGGCACCCAAGCCCCCCGGCGTTTACAAAAACCGCATGCACAAAATCGACGAGCTTTCACACATCACCGTCGAAGTTCATCCACTCGTTGCTTAGAGCGGTTCCGGGTTAGCTGCCCCTTGCCGCAAATCGTATTTACGGCGCCGCCGAACAACGGTCGGGGACTGATCTCGGATCGGGGTCACCGGCGTCGGGCACAGTCAAGCAACGGCGCAGCCCTGGCAGGTGCCGCGCAGCTCGAT
Source organism: Pseudomonadota bacterium (assembly GCA_038745065.1). Lineage (GTDB taxonomy): Bacteria > Pseudomonadota > Alphaproteobacteria > Rhizobiales > JANQQB01 > JANQQB01. The sequence goes on from JBCDLT010000054.1 coordinate 42,835, forward strand.
CGTCGATTTCTGTAAGATGAAACCGGACCGATCGGCCAGTTGCTTGAGGCGTTTGGCGAGCGACGGATCGGTGATTTCTTCGACCTGGTTGCACCGGTCGCAGATCGTGAAGGCGATGGTCTCGTGGCTGTCGCATTGCGGATGCCGACAAGCCACGAAGGCGTTGAGGCTTTCGAGGCGGTGCACGAGACCGAATTCGACGAGTTTATCGAGCGCCCGATAAACCTGTAGCGGCGCGCGAAATCCCTTGTCGCGCAGGCGGTCCAGGATCGTGTAGGCGCTGAGCGGCCCGTCGGCTTCGGAAAGCGCGCCGAATACCAATGTCTGGTTTTTCGTCAGGTCGGTTTGGCCGTGCAGGCTTACCGTCATTGCAACGTCCTTCCTTCGCCAAGGGTAGCCGGTTCGCCACGCCGTCGTGTCACAAGGCTTGCGATCGGTGTGAGACTAAGAATGAAGAGTGCCATGGCCGCCACCACAATCGTCGGGCCGGAAGGCGTGTCCCATTCAAGCGACGCGAACAGCCCGGACACAACGGACAACACTCCGATAAGGGCCGCCAGCCCGGCCATCTGCTCCGGCCCGGACGCGAATGTGCGGGCCGTTGCCACGGGAATGATCAGCATGGCGGTGATCAATAACACGCCAACGATCTTCATGGAAATTGCAATGACCGTCGCCATCAACAGCATGAAGACAAAATTGGCGCGGTCCGGATTCATGCCCTCCGCTTCGGCCATGTCTGGATTCACCGTGGCTGCGAACAAGGGCTGCCAGACCATGGCCAATACGACGATCACGATGGTGCCGCCGCCCCAGATCACCGCAAGATCCCGATGCGAGACGGCCAGGATATCGCCGAACAGGAAACCCATCAGATCCATGCGAATCCAGGTCATGAAGGCGAGGACGACGAGCCCAAGGGCCAAAGCGGAGTGCGCCAGGAGACCGAGCAGCGCATCGGACGACAGGCTGGCCCGCTGCTGCAAGAGCAAGAGCGCGACCGACACCAGGGCCGACACGACGAAGACGGAAAGGGTGATGTCGACCTCGAGCAGAAACGCCATCGCGACGCCGAGCAGCGCCGCATGCGACAGCGTGTCCCCGAAATAGGCCAGCCGACGCCAGACAATGAAACAGCCGAGCGGCCCGGCGACCAGCGCCACGCCGATGCCGGCGACCAGGGCGCGGGTGAAAAAATCATCGAACATCATCGCCCTCCGTCCGAACCGGATCGTAGGCTGCGTGATCGTGATGACCGTCGTCCGGATGGCAATGGTCCGTTATCGTGCCGTCAGCGTGGCGCACACGACCGTCCGGCAGATGCGTATGGTCATGTTGGTGTTGGTAGACGGCCAAGGTCGCGGTGGCGCGGGACCCGAACAGGCGGCGGTATTCCTCGCTTGACGCCACCGTCTTCGGCGACCCTTCGCAGCAGACATGGCCGTTCAGGCAGATCACCCGGTCCGTGGCAGCCATGACAACGTGCAGATCGTGGGAGATCATCATGATACCGCATCCGAGATCGTCGCGAATCTGCCCGATAAGGTCATAGAGTGCGATCTCGCCACTGAAATCGACGCCCTGAACCGGTTCATCGAGGACCAGCAGGTCCGGCCGGCGGGCCATGGCACGAGCGAGAAGAACCCTCTGGAATTCACCGCCGGAAAGCGTCCGGACCTCGGCGCGGCCCAGATGGGCGACACCGGTGGCCTGCATGGCCGCCTCCACATCATGCGAACCCGGCCGGCCGGTCAGGCGCATGAAGCGGTCAACCGAAAGCGGAAGCGTCCAGTCGATCAGCACCTTCTGGGGCACATAGCCGACCACGAGCCCGTCGCGCCGGGCAGCCCGCCCTTCGTCCGGCTTTAAGAGACCAAGCGCGATCTTGGCCGTCGTCGACTTGCCGGATCCGTTAGGACCGATTAGCGTAACGATCTCCCCAGGCACAATTGCAAGGTTGACACCGCGCACCAGCCAATTGCCGTCGCGCTGGATGCCGGCACCGGAAAGTGAGACAAGGGGATCTGTATTGTGGAGCACGATCGGCTTTCCGTTTGCGATTCCATCAGGATCTCGCCGGGCCGCGAGTATCTCCGCTTGCCGACATTTATGCAACACGTTATACCATAACGGCAACCGTATTCAGATGGAGCTTTTCGATGAAGTCGATGCGTGGATTCCTCCTCGCCGCCTCCGCCCTCATGCTCGTTCCCGCCTCCGCCAATGCGCACTCCGATGTAATCGCTTCGATCAAACCGGTGCATTCGCTGGTCGCAGCCGTTATGGAAGGCGTCGGCGAACCGGAGCTGATCATCGACGGCGCGGGATCGCCGCATACCTATGCGCTCAAACCGTCGCAGGCCGCGGACCTTGAAAAGGCCGGACTCGTCTTTTGGGTCGGTCCTAATTTGGAAGCGTTCTTGGAAAAGCCGATCGAGACGATCGGATCCAAGGCTGTTGCTGTGGAATTGATGAAGTCGCATGACCTCGTACGGCTGGACCTCCGAGAGGGCGGCACGTTTGAGGGCCATGACCACGGCGATCACGGTCACGGCGCACACGGCCATGAAGAGGCCGGCCACGAAGGCCATGATCATGCTGAAAAGCATGACGACCATGCCCACGAAGGACATGACCACGCTGAAAAGCACGACGATCATGACCACGCCGGCCACGATCACGCTGAAAAGCACGACGATCATGACCACGCCGGCCACGATCATGCTGAAAAGCATGACGACCACGCCCACGAAGGACATGACCATGCTGCAAAGCATGACGATCATGACCACGCCGGCCACGATCACGCTGAAAAGCATGACGACCACGCCCACGAAGGCCACGGTCACGGGGACCATGCGCACGGTCACGGCGCAGTCGACGCACACGTATGGCTCGACCCGCAAAACGCAAAAGCGCTCGTGCACGAGATCGAAGAGGCGCTGGCCGCGCATGACCCGGCAAACGCCGCGAAATACGAAGCCAATGCCGAGGCTCTCATGGCGCGGC